>NZ_QUZK01000024.1 GCF_003410055.1 Wenzhouxiangella sediminis
GCTCCAGAGGCCCTCGGGCGGTTCTTCCTCGGCCCCAGACAGCTTCCCGCGCTTGTCGGGATGAAAAACCAGGACACCCACGAAATTCCTGACCGAAAGGCGCTTGTCCCAGGTGGTGGCACGTCTGGATCTGCTGATGGGGAGGCTAGTGGGGTGGGAAATCGCCCAAAAATTTCTGGATCTAGGTGCCTGGCCCGGGATTGCCCGTGAGGAGCCGCCCGGCGCCGTCGGCTCCGGGCGAAGTGTTGCGCATGAAGCCGCTGCCAGGGTATCGGCTGTTCTCGAAGCTTCTTGAGGGGGCAAATCAGCACACTCACGATTTCTAGTCCAATTGCGTTTTCGTGGGCGGCGCGGGTAGTCTCGGAGAACCTGTCGCACGGGCTTCCCGGCCCGGTGGGCTGAACCATGTTCACAAGACTGATGCTTGCCGTACTTGCGTGGCTGCTGAGTTCGCTGGCTTTCGCCGTCTGTTACGTCGACGTCGATGCGGGCGGTGCCAACGGCGGCACCTCCTGGGCGGATGCCTACGTCGACTTGCAGTCGGCCATGACGAATGCCGACTGCGATGAAGTCTGGATCGCCGAAGGGGTCTACAAGCCGGTCGTACCAGCCGATGCGCAGAACGTGACGCCGGCGGAGCGGGCCACGAGTTTCGAGCTGGTCCGGCCAGTGCGCCTCTACGGCGGCTTCTCGGGCGACGAGACGGACGTGGACCAGCGTGATCCGGCCGCCCACGTCACGGTGTTGTCCGGCGATATCGACGACAACGATACGGTTGATTCGCGCGGCGTGACGGCGCATTTCAGCGATATCGTGGGTTCGAATACGACCCACGTGCTCCGTGCGGTCTTCGGTGGTGTGGCTTCGCCGGCGGGCCCGGATACGCTGATCGACGGCCTCACGGTCACCGCGGGAACGACCGTCAATTTCCAACCTGGCGGGGGCTTCCAGTGCTATCCGCCATCCGTGGTTTTGTTTGCGGGTCCCGTCTGCAGTTTCCGTATGAGCCGGGTAATCTTTCAGGGCAACCGGTCCTCGGACGCCGGCGGCGGCTTGGCCGTTGTCGTGCTCACCTCGGGCGTGGCCAATCCCGACCTGGTGAACGTTCGCTTCATCGGCAATCGCGCCGTGTCCAGTGGCGGTGGGCTGTTTCTTCGGGCGAGCAGCGGCAGTGTGTTGACGGGCTCGATCAGCCGCGCGACTTTTCGTGGAAACGAGGCCGGTGACGAAGGTGGCGGCCTGTCCCTGCGTGCGAGTGGGGCTTTTGCGGCCCCCGAGATCACCAATACAACGTTCTTTGGCAACTCGACATCGGGCTTCGGCGGTGCGATCGCCACCTACGTGTCGGGCGAAACCGGCGGCACCATCCCTGAAACCAGCGGTGCCGAGCCCTATCTGACCAATGTGACGGTGTCCGGCAACCACGCCGAATCGGGCGGCGGCGCGATTTCGATCCAGAACTTCAACAGCGAGACGCTGGCACGCGGCGGCGTGTTCAATCGCATGATCATCTGGGGTAATACCGCGACGTCCGGCCCGGCCGGTTTCCAGTTCAGGAATGACCCGCTCCGGATGACCGTGACGAACTCCGTTGTGCAAGGTAGCTGCCCGAACAATTGCTACGAAGCCGTTTCCGGCGACCCCATGCTCGGGCCGCCGCAAAGCTCGCCGGCGTTCGGAACCGTTCTGCTTCCCGGCGCCAACGGCGCGGCAGTCGATGCGGCAAGCTGCATTTTCGCCAATGACCAGCGCGGCCAGCCGAGACCTTCGGGTGTGTCATGCGACCTGGGTGCGGTGGAGCTGACGCCCCAGGAGCTGCAGGAGGTTTTCAAGGATCGGTTTCAGGCTGAGGGCTGAGCCGGATCGAGTGTTTATGCCGGAACAGCGGAGAATCTAGGGCATCCACGATTTCTCCTGTGTCACAATTCCAGGCTCTTGGCCGACAGGCTTTATTGACAAGATAAGGGAGTTTCAATGATTATCGAAGCCGCGTTGGCTGCGGGCCTAAGTTGTGCCCAGCTGCCGGGGATCGACGGGAATGTGGACGACCTGGACAGACAGGCTGTCGCACAGGTGCTCGAGGCGGAACCCGATTGCGGGAAGGCTCACCTCACGCTGGGGCGTATGACCTATGCGTCGGAAACAGTTGATGAAAGCATCGATCACCTTGAGGCCGCCGCCGAACGGATGCCGCCGAATTCGGAACTGCAGCGGATGTTGGGGGAAATCTATCTGATGCGCGCCGGAATGGAGTCCTCCCTGGGGGACGCGCGCAGAGGCAGGAAGCGTCTGCGCAAGGCGGTCGACATCGATCCCATGAACCTGGACGCGCGCGAATCCCTGGCCGGCTTTCTCGCCGGTGCGCCCTGGATCGCGGGGGGTGACATGGGCGAGGCGGACGAACAAGCCGAGTTCATCCGCGAGCACGATGCAGAGCGTGGAGTGAGGGTGCTTGCGCAGAATCGCCTGGCAGACGACGAGACGGAAGACGCGGTTGCGTTGCTCGAGGCCGCGCTTTCGGAGCATCCGGACTGGGACTCGCTCGTTGTGCCCCTGGGTATTGGCTATCAGGAGCTGGAGCAGTATGCCAAGGCATTCGAAGTGCTTGAATCGTATGCCGGCCGCCCAGAGACGGATCCGATGGTGGTTTACCAGCTTGGCCGAACAGCGGCGTTATCAGGTGAGAACCTGGTCGAAGGCCGGGCGGCAATGACGCGCTATATCGAAATGAGAGCAGCGGATGAAGACCTGGCCGTTCCACTGGCGCCTGCCTGGTGGCGTCTGGGCATGATCGAGAGCCTGGGCGGTGACACGGAGGCCGCGCGAGAGGCTTTCGAAAAGGCGCTGGAGTTCAATCCCGATTTTGAGCCAGCGCGGGAGGCGCTGCAGGCGCTCTGACCTGCTGATGCGATCGGCGGGTTCAGGGCGAACTCCCCAGACACGCCCTTCATCCGTGCATGACGCCATTCGGCATTCGCTTCTTGCGCTTCTCGCGCAAGGCGCAACTACTCCATTGCCTATGCTGATGCCGGTTATCGAAGTGCTTGCCAGAGCGCTCGTTTATGCCGCACAAGTATGACCGCCGCACGTACCGGCTCACACAATGGGAGAAGCCGGGCTCCTCGGCGCTGACCAGTTGGCTGCGTGGATAAGCCATGGCATGCTCCTGCCACCCGCTCGGGCACGGGAAATCGCAAGAATGCCGCGTCGGGCGGTAGGAAAAGTCCTACAGACTGTGGGTGTTCCGGATTTCCTTCCGGATTTCCGAGTGCTCCGGATTTCCGCTGGGTTTCCGAGTTTACGGAGTCCTGATTTTTTACTCCGAGTGTAGTGAATCGGGCGCTGCTGCAACTAATGTTGTAGAAGACAGAGAAATCCTGGAGAACTACACCATGAAAGCAGACTCTAGCCAGAAGATCCCCGCGCCAAGCCGGGAGATGGGGTACTTGATTGGCGCCATCATCGGATTTGTGTTCGCAATCGCGATATTCGCGCTGACCGAGCAAGTCGTCGTCGCGATTGCGGCTTCGGTCCCGATCGGGCTAACGCTGGGAATCGCTCTCGCCGAACAACCGATTCAAGAGCGACCCGGTCGACGAAAGAGACTTTTCCTGAGTATTGCCGTGCTGATAGGCATTGTTGCATTCGGATCCATCATCGTCCTTGTGCGTTGAAAGCGGTTGATTCAAGTCAATCCCACCTCGCAAGTTCGTTGAATAGAATGCCTCATGGCAGGCTCTCAAGCTGATCGGCGAGATTTCATGGCCAGGATCCGAGACAACATCGGAATCCTGCACAAGGTCTGCTCGGTGTACGCCCAATCGCACGCAGACCGAGAAGATCTGCATCAGGATATCGTGCTGCAGCTCTGGCGGTCATACCCATCATTCAGCGGAGACTCCCGATTTTCGACCTGGATGTATCGAGTGGCCCTGAATACGGCACTGACTCGGGTGCGCAAGCCCGCTCCCATGCAGTTCATGGAGGCAGGGGATCTCGACTTGTTTCCAGCACCGCCTGCCGATTCGGATCGTCCGGACAAGATCGCGAAGATGTACAGTGCGATCCGGGCCCTCAATGCTGTAGATCGTGCCATTGTTCTACTGTGGCTCGACGATCTCACCTACCGGGAGATCGGGGCGAGTCTCGGCCTGTCCGAAAAGAACGTTGGCGTCAAGCTTTCAAGAATCAAGACGAAGCTCGCTGAGACCGTCGAACGGAGTCAGGATGGCGGACAGAGACCTGGACGACTTCAAGCAGTGGTGGAAGGGCCACGATCAGAGCGCGCCGGAACCCCTGGGCGACAGGCGGTTGTCGCTGTTCCTGCGCTCCAGCTCTGGAACGCTGGGGTCCGGGCTCCTGAGAAATGCCTGGTTTGACTTTGCACTGAAAGTCGCCATTCTGGCGACATTGATTCTGGCGTTTCTGGTTTCCAGCAATGCGCGAGAGGCGATAGTTCCGTTTCTTGTCGTCTGGTCCGCCTGTGCCGTCGGCTTGGTCGCTCAGCTAAGGGTCATCGCCGCCATTCCTCGTCTGAATCTCGGCAGCTCGACGACGGTTGATGTTCATCGAAAGTTGGTCGATTTCTACGAGCGCCACGCCCTGATGGCCACGCTGGTTCAGTCCATGACCGGGCCCCTGCTCTTCGTCACGGGCACGATGCTGTTTTTCCTCTGGAAATACGCCGGATTCCCCCAGTTCGATCACCAGGACTTCATGGTCTTCGGCAGCGGAACGCTGCTCAGTTTCGCTTTGTCTTTCTTTCCGCTGAGGGGTATCAGCCAACGTCAACGCCGCTACATCACAGCCAATCTCAGCGAGCTGGAAGGCGAAGAGCTCGATGCAGACCGCATCAGCGCGCACCGTTCCGGGTCTAATCGCCTTTTTCTCATGCTCCTGATCCTCGTGCTCTCCGGCTTGGCGGTGCTGTTCTACTTCATTATTGGAAGGAGCTAGTCGCGATATGCAGTACTCGATCATTTCCTGGACAAGCGCACGAATTGCGCTCTTTATCACTGTCGGTCTGATGAATACCGTGCTCATCCGCCCGGAGGATGTCCATACATTCAAGCACTATCTGGGCATGATTTTGCTGACGATCGGCCTGGCCGAAGGCGGCTACCTGGTCTTTCGTAGAATCCACCGTGCGCTTGAAGCTCGCAGTGGCAAAAGCCAGGACACCCACGACTCTCGTTCGTAGCGCCTTGCCTTGCACAACCTGGTCATGCCATTTTCGGATGGTGACTTGGTAGCCGAAACCAGCAAAATCCAGGGCCCAAAATCCAGGACACCCACGAAACGCCTGACGGAGTAACCTTTGTGCCGGGTGGTGACGCGTCAGAATCCCCGCGGAGCGAGGCCACCTCGGTGGCAGACAGCTTGCGGCGTCCTTCGAGATGGGCCTGGAACCCGGTCCAGCGGATCAGATCGATGGAGCTGGATTCCCTCAGGTCGCCGAGCTGTGTCAATCCATGATACAAATCCGGCATGGGCCAGATCACCTCGCTATTTGTTTACAAGGTCATTGACCAGGCTCACCATGAGCAAGACAAGCGCGAGTTGCTGGAGTCCATTGGCATCGATCCTGATGCCCCCGTGGACCCAAGGATGATGGTCGCGGACACTGATTACTACGCCTTCTTCGAAAGGGTCGCCCGAAGCCACCCGAACGGAACGCTATTGCCGCTGCGCACGGGCGCATCGATGCGTTGTGCGGAATACGGGGCATTCGGGCTTGCATGGAAGTCCGCGTTGGATCTGCGGGGTTCATTCAGGAGAGCCGAACGCTACGCTCGCGTACTTTCGAGTGTCTCGACCTACCACGTCCGGGAAGACAACGACGGCGTCTATATGGAGTTGCGCCGCGACGGTGACCGTTCGAATGCGGGGCTCAGGTTGTCCAACGAGGCGACGATCGCAAGTATCGTCGCGATCAGTCAAGAAGTCTCGTCCAGGACGTTTCAGGCTGAAGCGGTTTTTTTCAAGCACGATGCGCCGAAGACGCCACACGTCCACGAGAATCACTTCGGATGCGCCGTTCACTTTGGCGCGGACAGGGACGCCCTGCTGGTTTCGCGCCAAATGGTGGAGACGCCGAACAAACTGGGCGACCCGGATATCGTCAAATTCTTTGACACACAACTGGATACGGAGTTGTCCCGGTTCGAAGAGGGTTCGTCCTTCGAACGGCGCGTGCGCAACCAGATTGCGCAATTGCTTAGCCAGGGCACCCCGCAAATTTCGGAAGTAGCGTCCTGTTTCGCGATCAGCGGTCGCACCTTGCAGAGACGTCTCTCGAACAGGGGGAACTCATTCACAACGCTCGTTGACGAATCGCGACGGGAACTGGCAGAGCGCCTGTTGAGAGACACGGCCTACCCGCTCGCCGAGGTCGCCTTTCTGACCGGATTCTCGGAGCAAAGCGCTTTCAATCGTGCGTTCAAGCGCTGGGCGGGGCAAACACCGCGTTCGTACCGCCTCGCTGTCCACGATGCGACCGACGACTAGTCCAATTGGCGCGCTGAGTCAAAAAGCCGGCGCACGCCATCAAGAATGACCCGCCTGATCAGGAGATGATTTGCCCGCAACCTGAATCAACGGGAACAAATCATGAACCTGAATTCGATCACGAATGCGCCTCAGGAAGGCCTGGTCCTCGTCCTGGGTGGTACGGGAAAGACCGGCCATAGAATCGCGACACTGCTGGAAGCAAGGGGCATTCCGACCCGAATCGGATCACGCTCCGTTGTTCCGGCATTCGACTGGAGCAACGAGGCAAACTGGGACGAGTGCCTCGATGGCGTAAAAGCGGCGTACATCAGCTATTCGCCGGACCTGGCGATGCCGGGAGCGAGCGATTCCATCCGGGCGTTTGTCGACAAGGCCCGCCGCCACGGTCTCGAACGCCTGGTTCTGCTCTCCGGTCGCGGCGAGGAAGAGGCCCAGGCCTGCGAACGGATCGTGCAGGACAGCGGCATCGACTGGACCGTCGTCCGTGCCAGCTGGTTCAATCAGAACTTTTCCGAGGGCGCATTCCTCGAAATGGTCCAGTCGGGACAGATCACGCTGCCGGACGTCGATACGCCGGAGCCGTACGTCGATGCGGACGATATTGCCGAGGTGGCAGTGGCCGCGCTTACCGAACCCGGCCATGCGGGCGAGATCTATGAGGTGACCGGGCCCCGAATGCTGACCCTCTCTGAAATCGCCGCCGAGCTATCGCAGGCAACCGGCGAGGACATTGCCTACGTGCCGATTCCCCATGATGCGTTCATCACAGGCGTTGCAGAATCCGGTGCACCGAAAGACGTGGTGTGGATGCTGGACTACCTGTTCTCAACGGTCATGGACGGCCGCAATTCACACCTGACGGATGGTGTGCAGCGCGCGCTTGGGCGTCCTCCACGAGACTTCACGGATTTTGCGCGGGCGTCCGCGGCAAGCGGTGTCTGGAGGAAAGTCGCATGACCAGCTCTACACCGGCCTCACAGGCCGTCCCCAACGAAATGATCGTTCGTCGATTCGTAGACGAGGTGTTAAACAACGACGACGATTCTGCCATGTCGGATCTGGTGCATCGGGACTATCGCCATCTGACTCCAGACGGAGAGTTGCGCGGGCGGGATGGCCTGAAGGCGCTCTTCGACGACTACCGTGGTGGCCTGCCTGATCTGAACGTGGTGATCGACGACCTGGTGGTGTCGGGAGACAAGGTCGTGACTTCCATAAGGCTGACCGGCACACATTCCAGCGATCTTCTGGGGATTCCCGCCACGGGTAAGCTGCTGAGAGTGCACGGAATGGTGCTCAGTCGTCTTGAGGACGGGAAGATCATCGAGGAATGGGAAATCCTGGACCTGCTTGGTATGTTTCGTCAGCTCGGCGTAGTTTCACTTCCAGAACGATGAAAACCGCAATATTGACATTGGCACTGATCGCTATCCCCGGGCCGGTAATCGCGGATGCTCCACGATCGGTCGATCCCGTCCAGGACAGCCAGCGCATCGTTGCCGAAGCGCACGAGATAGTGCGTTCCTATCACGAGCTGGGCTGGTTTTCGGGATCGGTGCTATTGGCCAAGGAGGGCAAGCCGATCTACACGGAATCCGTGGGGTTTGCGGACCGGAAAGCCGCGGTACCGAACCGGCTCGAAACCAGGTACAACCTCGGTTCGATCATGAAGAATTTCACGGCCGTACTGGTCCTCCAGCAAGTCGAGCGAGGGGCGATCGGCATGGACGACAGCCTCCATTCATTCGACCTCGGGTTTCCCGCCGACGTGGCAAAGAAGGTGACAGTGCGTCATTTGCTCAATCACCAGTCGGGGTTTACGGGTGCCTTCCCATCCGCGTACCGGGAGAACCCGCTGGCGTTCAGGACGATCGACGAAAAAATCGCACTTCTGCGCGACGCTCCGCTGCTGTTCGAGCCGGGAACGGACCATCGCTATTCGAATTACGGCTATGTGGTCCTCGGCGCGATACTGGAGAAGGCCACCGGCGAATCGTTCTCCGATCTGTTGCGGAAGAATATTTTCGATCCCCTGAAGCTTCACGACTCCGTCTATCCCTACCGGGCGAGCGCTCCCAACCAGTCGTTGCGCTACACATTCAATTATGACAAGGAGCAGGTTCTCGTCGGTGTCACCGAACACCACAGTCCAGACGGTGGTATCGAGTCGACGGTAGCAGACGTGCTGACTTTCTATCGAGCCCTGTTTTACGGAGATGTGCTGCTTTCTCACGCCAACCCCGTAGTCGCCGAGTATTTTGCAATCCACGGTCAATACTGGTCCTCATTCGGCGGTGGTGCGGGCGTCAGTTCTGCGGTCGAACTCGATCTCGCCAATGACTACCAGGTAATCGTCCTGGCAAATACAGACGGGCTGGTTGCTGAAGAGATCTCGGGGAGAATCTACTCGTACATCCAGACGGGCACCTATGAACCCATACGGCTTCCGCCCGTCGTTTACGCGTGGGAGCAGTACGTCGAAATGGGCGCGGATGCCTTCACGGCCGGGTTTGTGGCGAGGTATGAGTCTGCAGGCTATGACCGCTTCGTGGGGCGGACGCTGAATGAACTGGGCATGTCACTGGTCAACGATGAGAAATGGCATGACGCGTTCAATATCTTCGGAACGCTCGTCGAGTTGTTTCCGGATGCGCCCCAGGCCTATGACAGCCTGGCCTATGCACGCTTCCGGTCGGGCGATGCCAGGCAAGCCCGGGAGACCTTTTCACTGGCGCTCAGGCTGCAACCCACGTTTTCAAGCGACTATTCGACTGATAACTACGGCTATCCTGTAAACCGATAGGCCGTTCCGGCTCTCTTCATTGGAGGTGCGAATTGAACCTGAACTTTCTATTGCTCGGACTGGCCGGACTTTTCGCCGCTCAAGCGGCAGCTGCGTCGGATAGCCTGGTGATCCAGAACGTCAGTATCGTAAGCCCTGAGCTGGCAGTGGCAGTCCCTGGGCAGGCGGTGCGCATCATTGATGGCCGCATCGTCGAAATCGGAGCCAGCCCCTTGATCGTGTCGGAGGGAGAGGCGGTGCTGGAGGGCAAGGGGCGCTATCTGGCTCCAGGATTGACGGACAGCCATCACCATGTGTCCTTTGTGCCGGGTATGGGCGCGGCCGGTTTGCCGCCCGCCAGCGAGTATCCTGAACTGGTGGCCGTCTACCTGGCGCAGCAGCCCCGCAGCCTGCTCTATCATGGCGTCACGCAGGTTCTGGACCCTGCGCCGCTGACCGGGTGGGAGGCCTTCACCGATCAGCCTCAGCATCCTGACCTCTTGCGCTGTGGTGAGATTCCAGGCCCCCATGACGGCTATCCGCTGAACCAGCGCGAGGGCGAACGGGCCCACGCTGTCTATCCCTATGCCGTCGACACCGCCGCAGAAGCGGCTTCGGTGATCGCGCGAATCCAGGCGGACGGTGCGGTCTGTGTGAAGATCTACCTTGAAGACGGTTTCGGCGCGGCCAGCGAATGGCCGCTGATGAGCGATGGGACCCTGGACGCCATCGTCGCCGAGGCGGAGGCACGCTCCATGCCTGTTCTGGTTCATGCGAACGCCATCGATATGTATCAGATCGCACTTGACCACGGCGTTGGCGTCATGGCTCACGGTCTGTGGAATTGGCAATGGCCGGATGGCGAGCCGCCCGTTGTGGAGACGCTGGACCGGGTGATCGAGAGCGGGGCGGGCTATATGCCAACCTTGAGGGTGATGGCGGGGTTGGCGGATCATGTGCGGCCTGGCGCGCTGGATAACCCGGATCTGGCTCCTGTCACCCCGGCTCCTTTGATGGCGTTTTATCGCGCAGGCGGTGCGGACTGGTTCGCCGATGAGCTGGCGTCCGACTTTCCCGCCGAAATGCCGCGAGACGAGATCGCCGACATTTTCGGGTTCGGCGTGCAGCGCGGACATCAGGCGCTTGGCTATGTTCATGGTCAGGATCACCCAATCATGCTCGCCAGCGATTGCCCCGGCAGCCCGACCGCCGTCAACCAGCCTGGCCTGTGCACGCTTTATGAGATGGAAGCCATGGCCGAAGCCGGGATGAGCCCGGCAGACATACTCCGCTCTGGCACGCTGACCATCGCCGAGCAATTTGGCGTGGACAGCACTTATGGACGTGTCGCGACGGGCTTCGCGGCCAATCTTGTGCTGTTGAACGACAATCCCTTAGAGGACGTCGCCGCCTGGCAAGAAATCGAGTTCGTAATTTTGCATGGCGCGGTGATCGAGCGCTCCTCGCTTCGCGCGCGATGAACTCCCTGAGCAGGTGATGGTTCTTGAAGTGAATAGGGCGCTGAGGCTGCAACCCACGTTTTCAAGTACTTATTCGACTGATAACCACGGCAATCCTGCAAACCGTTAGGCTGCTACGGCCCTCTTCATTGGAGGTGTGACTTGAACCTGAATTTTCTATTGCTCGGACTGGCCGGACTTCTCGCCGCAACCCAGGTCGGCGCGGCCCAATATCCCCTGCTGGATGGCCGGTGCGACGAGTATCCAGATCTTGGTGCCCGTGTCGTCGCTGAGAGCGAGATTATCTCCGTGCTTTTCTTCCAGGACGCTGATTACGTGTGGCTGTGCTACACGCTTCCGGACGACAGCTACGGCACGCTCGATCTTGAGGTGGATTCGCCGGGCTTGGCCGACCCGGTCAACCTGCATGTCTCCGCGCAACTCGGTGAGTGGCGGGTCGATCACCCCGAAGAGGTTCCAACGAGCGCGGCAAGCGATCGTTGGTGGAAAGTTCAGGGCTGGTGGTCAAATGCAGTGTCCTGGAACGGAACGCGGGAGACGGATGACGGCCCGCGCCAGAATTTCCGGGCGTCCGAAGGCCGCGAACTTCAGCTGTCCAAGGCTCGATTCGGAAGAGGGTCCTGGCGACTGAGGTTCGCGATCGGCTCAGTACGTGATACCGACGGCGAAATGAAACGGATTGTGCTCCCCCCAGAAGAAAGAGAGCCGGTTGTCGTCGAGATCTTCTGAGTGAGGAAAGCCGGGGCACCCTTCTAAAGGCGGCGATCCGCTCCAAGGGCGCGCCGCTTAGCGCAGACGATATGCAGGAGCCAAGCATGAACGAAGTCAGCTTAGCCAAAAGCTCATTCTTGAAAAGCCATTGGTTTTGGCCAGTGGCAGTTGCGGTATGCGTTTTTGATGCATCCGTGCTTGTATTGGACGGCTGGCGGTCACCGCAACTCAAGGAATTTGGTGTCCTGTTTGACTTGGCCATCCTTTTGCCGCTCCTGTACCTGATCTGTTATCGGGGCACGGGTAAAAGGGCTCTTGTTAGGTGCCTTGCCATGGCATGTCTGGGTATCTGGGCTGCGGGGCACATCGTGCCTGACGAAAATCATGCAATCCTAAGCGAAGTGGGCTTTCTCCGCTATATCGGGTTGGCTGTTCTCGTCGCCATTGAAATCCGGATTGGCGTTGAAATATTCAAGTTGGCGTTTCGCTCAGGGAGCAATAGCGAAAGCGATGCAGCCATACAGCAAAAGGCGGAAGAAGAGGGGGTTCCAGCCTGGGTTGCCAAGTTGATGGCATGGGAGTCCAGGGTATGGCGAAAGGTCTGGACAATCTTTCGCAGGTGAAAGCGAGACTGCATGACAGATGATTCAGGCAGGAACCAGGAGGCCCAAGGATATCCCGGCCTGGAGAGGGGCTCAGTGGGCCGCCGGTATCCGTTCTCGATCATTTCCGTACCTCGTGAACGGCCGCGACTCCATCGCGTACAGCGTGATTGACGACTCCGCCATATTTTGTTCCAATCAGCGCCGCCCTTCATACTGGTAAATATGCCCATGAAAAAAGTCGTCGGTGGTTTTTTCGCGATCGCGGTTGCCATCAGCTCGCCCCAGGTGTAAAAAAGCCAGAGAAAAAACCAAGACACCGTGAATTGCCAGAATGACCGCGACACCTGAAGCTCCGGGTTATCACGGGTTTTCGCTACCAGGTTCTTGCGGAGGATCACGCCTCCATTACAATCCGATACCCGTTGTGTTTGCGAATATTCAGCACTCGATTGTCGTCGAAGATCAGGTACTGCCCCTTGATGCCGGCGAGGCGGCCTTCGATTTGCGGCTGTTTG
>NZ_QUZK01000033.1 GCF_003410055.1 Wenzhouxiangella sediminis
GTCAGGTCGATATCGCCGCCTGACTTAAGCCAACGAGCCTCCGCGAAACCCGGGGCGGTTCATGCCGGTAAAAACGCGGGAGGAGTCCATTTCATCACTCAAGTACGCTCGGCCCTTCGGGCCTCCACCGGACGCGGCTAGCGCCGCGCCGCTTGGATAAAAGCATTGGGCACCAGAGGAAGGAATCCGTTGAACGTGAAGCTTATTGCGAAGAAAGCCTATGCTTTTGCGATTGCTTGCTGCCTGATTGCAGCATTAGCTGGCCCGGCTACCACATTCGCTTCGGAGAAGAGTAAGGTTTTATTCGTAGCATCGAATGTGCTCGATATGGGCGATGCCGAGCGGCACGATGCTCGTAACAACCTCTGGGAATATGCGCCGCCTTTCCACATCTTCGTGATGCATGGTTACGAGGTTGATTTCGTCTCACCTCAAGGTGGTCCAGTTGAGTTCATGATGGACCCCCTGGGTATCAGTAGTTATGCAATCAAGTACGAGAACTTCCTCGGGAAGGCCGGAAGCACGCTAGAGCCCGGCCAAGTCGATACGGCCCAGTATGCGGCGGTATATGTTGGTGGTGGCTACGGCACATTGTTCGACGTTGCCCCGAACCCAACGTTGATGAGTCTCATTGGGGAGATTTACGAGCAAGGTGGCGTTGTGGGCGGCTGCGGGCATGGTCCGGGCGGTTTCGCCAACGCCAGGCTGAGGAACGGAGACTATCTGGTCAATGGCAAGCGCGTCGCCGGATTCCCGAATTCGACCGAACGATCCAAGCCCTGGGCGAAGCAAGGGAGCTTGTTGCCCTTTCTTGTCGAGGATCAACTTCGCAGGAATGGGGCGCAGGCTGAAAACAAGGAAACGTTGGCCGACAAGCATGCTGTCGTTGTCGATCAACGCGTTGTTTCAAGTATGTTCCTGCCTTCGGCGGCGTTGGTGGCAGAGGAAATGGTTCGGTTGCTTGAACGTGGGGATCCATGAGTCGGGCGTGGGTGCGCTGGTGCCCAACGAATCGTTGCAGCGGACGTTTGACCCGCCGCCCATTTTTGCTGCCGCTAGAAGCCAGAATGATCCTGGCAAGACCGCTGGCCAAATCATGACTGTGTCCGAAGGGGACTTGATGAGCGCACACCAAGAGCAAATGCGTGGTTTCTCCAGGTATAACCAAGAGTTCAATCGGGTTCTGTACGGGAAGGTGGCGGAACTGGGAGAGGATGAGCGCAAGCGGGATATGGGCGCGTTCTTCGGGTCGATCCACGGCACCCTGAATCATATCCTGCTGGCCGACAGGATCTGGCTTGGCCGGTTTGCGAAAGCGTTTCCCGACATGACCTCGCTGGCCGACGCGGATCTGGTCCACGAGTTTTCGTCACTGTCGCAGGAAATCTGTGCCGACTTCGACGAACTGTCTCTTGAACGCCAGGCCACGGACCGGGTGATTACGGACTGGGCGGAGGAGCTGAGCGATGCATTGCTCGCTCAGACCATGCGCTACAGCAATTCAAGTGGCCAGGTGCGCGAGCATCCCGTCTGGGTGGCGGTTGCCCACCTGTTCAATCATCAGACCCACCATCGGGGGCAGGTGACCACCCTGCTGTCGCAACTCGGCCACGACCCGGGCGTGACCGACTACTTCGCCTACGTGCTGTAGCAGGGGCTGGGCGGCTCCGGTCCGCGAGGTCGCCTGGGTGCGCTTGCCTAGTCCTCGTCTCCCACCTTGTCCCAGGTCCGATGCTCGAAGTCGCTCGGGTCGTGCCGCTCACGCAGCTGGTTCTTCGGTTCGCCGAACACTGAATTGACCATCCGCCCGCGTTTGACGGCCGGCCGTTCGTCGATGGCCTTCGCCCAGCGCATGACGTTCTTGTACTCGTGGGTCTGCAGGAACTCCGCCGCTTCGTAGACGCGGTTGAGCGCCAGGCAGCCGTACCAGGGCCAGATGGCCATGTCGGCGATGGTGTAGTGGTCGCCGGCGATGTATTCCTTCTTCGCCAGTTCGCGGTCGAGGACGTCTAGCTGGCGCTTGACCTCCATGGTGAAGCGGTCGATGGCGTATTTGATCTTGACCGGGGCGTAGTTGTAGAAGTGGCCGAAGCCGCCGCCCAGGAAGGGGGCCGAGCCCATCTGCCAGAATAGCCAGTTGAGGGTCTCGGTGCGGCCGTTCGCGTCGGCGGGCAGGAACTCGCCGAATTTCTCGGCAAGGTAGAGCAGGATCGCGCCCGATTCGAACACGCGCCTGGGCGGGTCGACGCTGTGGTCGGCCATGGCCGGGATCTTGGAGTTGGGGTTGATCTCGACGAAGCCCGAGGAAAACTGCTCGCCTTCGCCGATGCGGACCAGCCAGGCGTCGTACTCGGCATCCGAGTGGCCCTTCTCGAGCAGCTCCTCGAACATGATCGAAGCCTTCACGCCGTTGGGCGTGCCCAGGGAATAGAGCTGGTGCGGGTGCTTGCCGACCGGCAGGGCCTTCTCGTGTGTGGGCCCGGCCTCGGGGCGGTTGATCTTGGCGAACTGCCCGCCGTTTTCGCCCTTTTCCCATTTCCAGATTTTCGGCGGTACGTATTCGTTCTCGCTCATGATCGGGCTCCCTTGATTGGTTGGGTATCGCGATCCGGAAATCGCTCGAACTATGGATTGGTCAATAGCAGTATAGGTGCGGTCGGCGGCCGGGATCGTCAACGGCGGTTCATGCCGGCGTCATTTGCCCGGGGGCGCGGGCGGCGTGATAATCCCCGGTCTGGGATTCCAATTCAGGGAGACTGTCATGCGCACTATCGTTCTGATGTCGACCATCCTGCTGCTCGCCGCCTGCCGGGCCGGCGAGGACGGCGCACCCGAGCCGCAGGCGGCCGAACCCGCCGGCGAGGAACAGGCGATGGCCGAGGCCTCCGCTCCCGAGGAGGAAGCCGCCGAAACCGAATCCGAACAGCCGCACGCCGATCCGCTGCAGTCGGTGCTCGACGCCCAGCCCGACGAGATCCAGGCCCGCTTTGATGCGCGTCATCCGCGCGAGACGCTCGAGTTCTTTGGCATCGAACCGGGCATGATCGTGGTCGAGGGGCTGCCCGGCGGCGGCTGGTACACCCGCATCCTGCTGCCCTACCTGGGCTCGGAAGGCGAGCTGATCGCGGCCAACTATCCGCTCGACATGTGGCCGAACTTCCCATTCGCCGACGAGGCGTTCTTGGAGAACATCCGCAAGTGGCCGGAGGAGTTCCCGCAGCAAACCGAGGGCTGGTGCGACGGTGACTGCGCCGACGTGCGCACCTTCTGGTTCGGCGACATGCCGGCCGAGGTCGAAGGCGCGGCCGATGCGGTGCTGTTCATCCGCGTGCTGCACAACATGGCCGCCTTCCAGAATTCCGGTATCGACAACTACCTCGACCAGGCCTTTGCCGACGCCCACGCCGCGCTCAAGCCCGGCGGCATCCTGGGCGTGGTCCAGCACGAGGCGCGCGAGGACATGCCCGATGACTGGGCCGACGGCAGCGCCGGCTACCTCAAGCAGGCCTTCGTGATCGAGCGCGCCGAAGCCGCCGGTTTCGAGCTGGTCGATTCGAGCGCCATCAATGCCAACCCCAACGACCAGCCCACGACCGACGAGGTGGTCTGGCGCCTGCCGCCCTCGCTGAGCGTGCCCGAAGATGCCGAGAACGCCGAGGCGCTGCGGGCGCAGTACGAGTCGATCGGCGAATCGAACCGGATGACGCTGAAGTTTCGCAAGCCCGGAGAAACCTGATGTCACCGGGCCGGCATGACTTGCTGGTAGTCTCGAAGACATGACAAGAAGAACCAAGATCGTGGCCACCCTGGGGCCGGCCACCGACGAGCCCGACGTACTCGAGCGATTGATCACGGCCGGCTGCGATGTCGTGCGGATCAATTTCTCCCACGGCGATGCCGAAACCCACGCCCGGCGCATCAAGATGGTGCGCGCCGCCGCCCGCGAGCTCGACACCGACGTGGCCGTGCTCGCCGACCTGGCCGGGCCGAAGATCCGCATCGACCGCTTCCGGGAGGGCTCGGTGCTGCTGGCGCCCGACCAGGATTTCGCGCTCTACGCCCGGGAGAATCCGCCCGCCGGAGACGAGAACGGCGTGGGCGTGGCCTACCTGGGCCTGGTCGACGACGTCAAGCCCGGCTCGGAATTGCTGCTCGACGACGGCCTGATGGCGATGCGCGTCGAATCCATCGATGGCGACACCATCCACTGCAAGGTGCTCACCGCCGGCAAGCTGTCGGACCGCAAGGGGCTGAACCTGCGCGGCGGCGGTCTTTCGGTGCCGGGGATCTCGGAGGCCGATGCGCGCGACATCGAGCGCGCCGCCGAATGGCAGGTGGACTACCTGGCGGTGTCCTTCCCGCGCGGGCCCGAGGACATGCAGCGCGCCCGTGAGCTGATGGAAGCCGCCGGCGGGCACGCCGGCCTGGTCTCCAAGATCGAGCGCGCCGAGGCCATCGAGAACCTCGAAGCGATCATCGAAGCCTCCGACGCGGTCCTGGTGGCGCGCGGCGACCTGGGCGTGGAGATCGGCGATGCGGAATTGCCGGGCCTGCAGAAGCGCATCATCGCCGCCTCGCTGGCGGCCAACCGCCCGGTGATCACCGCCACGCAGATGATGCAGTCGATGGTCGAATCGCCGATTCCCACGCGCGCCGAAGTGCTGGACGTGGCCAACGCCGTCATCGACGGCACCGATGCGGTGATGCTCTCGGCTGAAACGGCCGTGGGCCGGCACCCGGTGACCGTCATCGAGGCCATGCGCCGCATCTGCAAGGGCGCCGAGCGCCACGTCGACACCCACCTGCCCATGGGGCGGCTCAACGTCCACGCCGAGCGCATCGACCAGGCGGTGGCGATGGCGACGATGGTGACCGTGCACAACCTGCCGGTGAAGGCCATCATCGCCCTGACCGAGTCGGGCTCGACCGCGCAGTGGCTCAGTCGCGTGCGCTCGCCGGTGCCGATCATCGCGCTCTCGCCCAATCGCTTCAGCCTGCGCAAGATGCGCCTGTTCCAGCACGTGCGCCCGCTGCTGTTCGTGCCGGAGGACATGGCCACGCCCAAGCTGGCCCGCTCGGCCATCGAACACGCCCGCCGCGCCGGCCTGGTCGAAACCGGCGACCGCGTGCTGATGACCCTGGGCGACGAGCAGGGCGTGATGGGCGGGACCAACACGATGAAAGTTCTGACGGTGGAGTAGAGAGGGGCGTGAAAATCAAAACCTGTCAAACGCAAAGACGCCAAGACGCGAAGGAATCAAAAAATGGAGCGGGCTCCATTGATCTTTTGCGAAGCCCTGAGCGACCGGGATTCTCCTCGCATTTTCAAATACACTTTTTTCTTTCTTGGCGTCTTCGCGTCTTTGCGTTTCAAAGATTTTTGCGCTCACGCAGGCACAAGCGGGTGAACTCGGCCCCGTGGCTGGCTACAATAGCGGACTACTCTCATTCACCCTCAAACCGCGTAGCAGGGGACTCAAGGACATGACCGACAAACTCGAACAGCTCGTAGAAACCGCTCAGGCGATGGTCGCCCCCGGCAAGGGCATCCTGGCCATCGACGAATCCACCGGCACCATCCAGAAGCGCCTGTCGGCCGTCGGGGTGGAGTCCACCGAGGACAACCGCCGCGACTACCGCTCGATGATGCTGTCCACGCCCGGCCTGGGCGAGCACATCTCCGGGGCGATCCTGTTCGACGAAACGATTCGCCAGAAGGCTTCGGACGGCACCTCCATGGTCGAGTTGATGAACAAGGCCGGCATCCTGCCGGGCATCAAGGTCGACCGCGGCGCCAAGGCCCTGGCCGGCTTCGAGGGCGAGAAGGTCACCGAGGGCCTCGACGGCCTGCGCGAGCGCCTGGCCGAATACGCCGAGCTCGGTGCCAAGTTCGCCAAGTGGCGCGCGGTGATCACCATCGGCGACGACATTCCCTCGCGCGCCTGCCTGGACGCCAACGCCCACGCCCTGGCCCGCTATGCCGCGCTGTGCCAGGAAGCCGGCATCGTGCCGATCGTCGAGCCGGAAGTGCTGATGGACGGCAGCCACGACCTCGACACCTCCTACGACGTGACCGAGGCCACGCTCAAGGCCCTGTTCGCCCAGCTCTACGAGCAGAACGTGCTGCTCGAGGGTACGATCCTGAAGGCCTCGATGGTGATTTCGGGTTCCGAGGCTTCCGATCGCGCCGGCCCCGAGGAAGTGGCCGAGGCCACGATCGATTGCCTGCTCAACGCCGTTCCGGCCGCCACCGCCGGCATCGTCTTCCTGTCCGGCGGGCAGGGCGACGTGGAAGCCACCCGGCACCTCGACACCATGAACAAGATGGGCGACCTGCCCTGGCCGCTGTCGTTCTCCTACGGCCGCGCCCTGCAGGCCGAGTGCCTCAAGACCTGGGCGGCCGACCCCAAGGGCAATCGCGAACAGGCCCAGCAGATTCTCGCCCACCGCGCGAAGATGAACGGCCTGGCGGCTCTTGGAGAGTGGAGCGAAGACGAAGAAGGCTGATTGGCCTTCTTCTTCAAGGTTTCAGGTTTCAGGGAGGCGCGACTTCGCTGATTGCTGAAGCCTGAATCCGGGTTCGCCGGCTCCGGAGACGTCGGAGCCGGCAAAAAACACAAAAACACCAGCGAGTCGTTGATGTCGGATCAGGACAAGTTTCGCGAAGAGGCCCTCGAGTATCACCGGCAGTATCCGCCGGGCAAGATCAAGCTGGTGCCGACCAAGGCGCTAACCACGGCCAAGGACCTGGCGCTGGCCTATTCGCCGGGGGTGGCCGCGGCTTCGGAGGAGATCGCGGCCGATCCGCTCAAGGCGCTGGACTACACCGCGCGCGGGAACCTGGTGGCGGTGATCTCCAACGGCACGGCGGTGCTCGGCCTGGGCGACATCGGGGCGGCGGCTTCCAAGCCGGTGATGGAAGGCAAGGGCGTGCTGTTCAAGAAGTTCGCCGACATCAACGTCTTCGACATCGAGATCGACGAGCGCGACCCCGACAAGCTGATCGACATCATCGCCAGCCTGGAGCCCACTTTCGGCGGCATCAACCTCGAGGACATCAAGGCGCCGGAGTGCTTCAAGGTGGAAGAAGCGCTCAAGGAGCGCATGAACATTCCCGTCTTCCATGACGATCAGCACGGCACGGCGATCATTGCGGCGGCGGCCCTGGTCAACGGCCTGAAGCTGGTCGACAAGAAGATGGAAGACATTCGCCTGGTCGCCTCGGGCGCGGGCGCGGCCGGCATGGCCTGCCTGGACCTGCTGGTGACCATGGGCGTCAAGCGCGAGAATATCGTGGTCTGCGACCGCGAGGGCGTCATCTACACCGGCCGCGATAGCTACATGGACGATCGCAAGGCCACCTATGCCGTCGACACCGATGCCCGGGAGATGGGCGAGGTCATCGAGGGCGCGGACGTCTTCCTGGGAGTTTCCGCGCCCGGCGTGCTCAAGCCCGAGATGGTCAAGGCCATGGCCGACAAGCCGATCATCCTGGCCCTGGCCAACCCGGTGCCCGAGATCATGCCCGACGAGGCGCGCGAGGCCCGGCCCGACGCGCTGATCGCCACCGGCCGTTCGGACTTCCCCAACCAGGTCAACAATGTCCTGTGCTTCCCCTACATCTTCCGCGGCGCGCTGGATGTGGGGGCGACGGCCATCAACGACGAGATGAAGATGGCCTGCGTGCACGCCATCGCCGAACTGGCCCAGATGGAAGCCTCCGATGTGGCTGCCCAGGCCTACGGCGGCCAGGCACCGAAGTTCGGTCCCGACTACCTGATTCCGCAGCCGTTCGACCCCCGACTGCTCGTGCACCTGGCGCCGGCCGTGGCGAAGGCGGCAATGGACACCGGCGTGGCCACGCGGCCGATCGAGGATCTCAACGCCTACACCGAGCGTCTCTACCAGCACGTCTTCCGCACCGGGTTGCTGATGAAGCCGGTTTTCGATGCTGCGCGTTCCGATCCCAAGCGCGTGGTCTTTGCCGAGGGCGAGGAGGAGACGGTGCTGCGGGCGGTGCAGACCGTGGTTGACGACGGCCTGGCCAAACCCATCCTGATCGGGCGGCCCAAGGTCGTCGACATGCGCATCGAGCGTGCCGGCCTGCGGCTCAAGCCGGGCGAGGACTTCGAACTGGTCAATCCCGAGTCGGATCCGCGATTCAAGGAATACTGGCAGACCTTCCACGAAATTACCCAGCGCAGGGGCGTGACGCCCGATTCGGCCAAGGCACTCGTGCGCACCCGCACGGCGGTGATCGCCGCGGTGATGGTGCACCGCAATGAGGCCGACGCGATGATCTGCGGCGTGGTCGGTCGCTACCAGAAGAAGTTGCAGTACATCACCGAGGTTTTCGGAACGCGCGACGGCAGCGGTACGCTGGGCGCGCTGTCGGCCATGACCAACGAGAACGGCGTGTGGTTCGTCTGTGATACCCACGTCAATCCCGACCCGACTGCCGAGCAGCTCGTCGAGCTGACGCTGATGTCGGCCGAACGCCTGCGCATGTTCGGTATCACGCCGCGGATTGCACTTTGTTCGCATTCCAACTTCGGCAGCCACGTCAATCCGTCGGCTTCCAAGATGCGGAAGGTGTTCAACATGCTCCAGGAACGGGCCCCGGATCTCCAGGTCGAGGGCGAGATGCGCGCCGACGCCGCCCTGATGCCCGCCATCCGCGAGCGAATCTTCCCCAACTCCCGCCTCAAGGGCGAAGCCAACCTGCTGATCATGCCCAACCAGGATGCCGCGCACATCGCGTTCTCGATGGCACGCGTGGTCGGCAAGGGCGTGACCATCGGCCCCATGCTGATGGGCATCGGCCGCCCGGCCCACGTGCTCACGCCCTCGGCCACCGTGCGCCGCGTGGTCAACATGACCGCGATTGCCGTGGTCGACGCCCAGCAGTACGAGCGGCGCACGAAGACCAGCGGCGAGCTGTTCGTCTGAGCGACCGGGCGGCTAGCCCCCGGCGTTGTTGACTGGCCAACTTTGCCCGCGGCGTCTCGCGGGCACCATTGGCCGAGCTTGCGGGGTGCGCTTGCGAACAGACGGCTCCTGAACACGGCCCCATGATGGGCATCTGTTGCAAAGAGCAAATGGATGCCCCGCGATGAATCGCTCCGCCCCGACTCTCTCCCGACGGTCCCGTCTCCTGAATGGGCGCGAGCTGTTGGCCCATGGCACAGGGCGGATGATCCTGGAGGTGGGGTGCTGGGTTGCGGGTATCGCGCTGATAGCGATCTATTTCCTGGTAACCGCCGACCTGGAGGGGCAGCGCAAGCAGGGCATAGAATTGTTCACCCAGGCGAGGGCCGAGGCCTCGGTTGGCCACAGCCTCGAACGACTGCCGCTGCCTGGCCAGACCGCACCATCTTCCGACGATGAGAAAGTCGAGCGTGCGGCCGCGCCGGCACTGGATATCGACGAAGAATCGCTGCCGGTCGCCATTCTGCGCATCGCCAGGATTGGGCTCGAAGTCCCTGTCTATCCCGGACTGAACGAGCTGAACCTGAGCCGCGGCGCGGGCTGGATCGGCGGCACTGCCGCCCCGAATTCGGGCGGGAACATGGCGATTGCAGCGCATCGTGACCAGTACTTTCGGCCACTGAAGGACATCCAGATCGGCGACACCATGGTGCTGGAGAGCCTCTCAGGACGAGGCGAATTTCGCGTGTCCAGTATCGCGATCGTGGATCCGGAGGACGTCTCGGTTCTGGAAGACGCCGCGGTTTCCACCATTACGTTGGTCACCTGCTACCCGTTCTACTTCATTGGCAGCGCACCGCAGCGCTACATCGTGCAGGCCGTTGCCCATGATCCACCCGGGAGTGCGTCAACACAGGACGCGATTCCCACCGCTCCACCATCAGGAGAAACACCATGAACACCCGTTTCAAAATACTTGCCATGGCATCGGCGGCCTTGCTGCTGAACCTGGCGTGGACTGGCCATGCAATGAGTCAGCAATCCGAAATGCCGCGACCCGAAATGGACCGGGCGAGTTGTGAGGAAGTCCAGTGGAATCGCGACTTGCTGCGACATTACCCCTGGGTGGTCGAGGCGTGTCACGAAGCCATCATCGTCGACGGCGAGAAGTGGGCGCGATTCGAAGCCGAGTTCGATCGACTCAATCGTGATGGATCGATTACTTCGACGTTTCGCAATGATCGTGGTCGGTCGCTGGGCCGTGTCCGCCTGATGCCTGGTCGAGATCAGCGGGTACTTCTGGACGGTCGCCCCTATCGGTTCTCCCAGTTGCAACGCGGCCAGGTGCTGAACTTCTATGCGCCCGAAGATATCTACGCCTTTACCACGCAGCCAGGTGCGCCGGCCAGTGAACTCGTCCAGGTCGTCGAGCCTACGGATGCAGAAATTGCCACGCCGCAACTGGCCCAGGCCCAACCCGTCGCAGACCAGCCGCCAGCCACCTTGCCGGCCACCGCGGGACCACTGCCGGTCGTCGCCCTGGCTGGACTGCTGTCCTTGCTGGGCGGGTTCAGCCTCACCATGCGCCGTCGTTCGCAGAGACTGAGTGCCTGAATCCCGGGCGTTGCTGCCGAGCTGCTCCGGGCGATCGCAAGTCGGTCGTCCGGCACTTTCTTGACGAGAAGCCTGGAGCAATTTCACAAGCAGCCGTCGGGTTTGAACACGGGCGCTTATGCGGCTGGGCTGGGAAGATGCCGATCATTGGAATGACCGGGTGAAGGGCAGGTCCAGCGTGGAGCGGGCGACAGCGTGCGCCAGCGAACTGAGGGCAGCCAGGTCCGCCTGTAGGCTGACTGATCAGTCAGGACCAACTCCGCAGGAGAGGAACCATGCCTGATCTCCGGTCCCCTGGATATGATCATCATCGCCGTCACCCCGAGCAACGCTTCGATTCCCTGGCTAGCTGGGAGAATGAAGGCGGCAGCCTTTGTCAGCGTCCCGCGGCCGATCCGGCCGACAGTGGCGATGAGACCACCGGTTCACTCACCCCGGATTATCTGCTCCTCGACGCACTGCCTTTGGGCGTCCTGGTCACCAACCAAGACGGTGAGATCACCTACAGCAACCCCGCGATTCAGAAACTCTACGATGTCTCGGCGGCCGAGCTGCTGGGTGCCCTCTGGTATCGCTGCACCGATGCGCGGGATATCGTCTCGCTTTCGGCCCCGTCGGTGAGCGGCAACAGCGCCGGTCAACCCGGGATTTTCGAGGTACGTATGGTCACTGCCTCCGGAGCGGAGATCTGGACGAAGCACAGCATTGCAGTCCTCGCACTTCAACAGGCGTCCGGCAGTCACATCCATCTCATTGAAGACATCAGCGCCAGAAAGGCGGCCGACAAGGCCAGAATCGCGAGTCAGGAGCTCTTGGCGACAGAGCGGGAGCGAGCACGTGTGACGCTGGAGTCCATTGGCGACGCCGTGATCAGTACCGATCCCACGGGGCGGGTAACCTACCTCAACGGTGTGGCCGAACAGCTCACCGGCTGGCTTCGGGACGAGGCAATCGGGCAGCCGCTCTCCCGCGTCTTCGATGTGCTCGATTCCGAAACCGGCCAGCCCATTTATGACCCCGCCGAACGAGCCATGGATAGGCTCAAGGTCGTGCAGATGCCGGCGAACGGCCTGCTGCAGCGGCCCGATGGCAGTCAGCTGGCCATCGAGGACTCCGCCGCCCCGATTCTGGACAAGGTCGGTCGGCTGGCCGGTGCGGTAGTGATCTTTCGGGATCGCCGGCTGTCGCGGGAAAACACGGCAAGGATGGCGCATCTGGCGCGACATGATGACCTGACCGGGCTACCGAACCGGTTTGCATTCGCCGAACACTTCGAGCAGGCTCTCAAGCTTGCTCGCCGACACGACAAGCGGGTTGGTGTTCTGTTCATTGATCTCGACCAATTCAAGCAGGTCAACGACAGTCTGGGTCATAAGGCGGGTGACCGCCTTCTCAGGAGCGTTGCTCGAGGTATGACTGCCTGCGTACGCGACACCGACCTGGTCTGCCGTCACGGGGGCGACGAGTTCGTCGTGCTTCTCAGCGAAATCAAGGCGCCCAAGGATGCCGCTCGGGTTGCCGAGAAGCTGAAAGCGGCCGTGGCCAGGCCTCGCCGAACCCAGGGCTGCTCCATCGGCCTGGAGCTGAGCATCGGAATCAGTCTCTTTCCTGACGACGGTATCGACATGGAAACGCTGATGCACCGGGCCGATACGGCGATGTATCACGCCAAACTCAACCCGGAGAAAGGTCCCTGCTTTTATCATGACGGCATGAGTTCCCGTTCTCCGGATGGCCCAGGCCCGGCTCAGCGCTTGGGCAAGGCGGGCAAGGCTGCCGGCCAGAGACAAGTCGGGGCCAAGCGGAGTACGTCATGAAGGAACTTCGCCGAAACATGCTCGGTGCGGGCCCGGCCCCCGGACCGAATCCCGAATCCTGGCCGCTCTTGCTTTCGGCCACCACGCTCACCGGCGATGAGGTCTGCAATCGGCAAGGCGAGAGACTGGGTTACGTCAGAGATCTGATGCTCGATATGGACAGCGGAAGAATTCGCTATGTGGTCATGAGCTGCGGTGGCTTCCTTGGCATGGGTGACAGGCTGCTGGCGATTCCCTGGACTGCGCTCGACCTCGATGTGGAGAATCTCTGCTTTCTTCTCGATGTCGATATTGATCGAATCAAATCCGCACCGGGATTCGACAAGGATCACTGGCCGGATATGGCCGACGAGCAATGGGCCGGCAAGGTTCGCTATTATTATCGCAGGCTCAAGGACGGATCGAAGTCGTTGCTTTAGTGGCCCTGACCTACGTTTGATGCCGAACAGAGGTATTGTCCGCTAGCGCGGTCTACTAGTTCCCGAACCTTAAGCATGGCAAGACACTGCAGCCATGAATATCCAAGCGGCCCGGTTGGCTGGAGCCAACGTGACCTATTTCGTCGCCGTCCACTTTCTGGCACTTGTCGTCTCGACGCTGTATGGTCTGTTTGTCGGTTTCAGTGCTTGGGCTTGGCTGGCTGCCGGCGTGATCTGGCTGTTAAGCGGGCTTTCCATTACCGCCGGCTACCATCGACTGTGGTCGCATAGAAGTTACGAGGCAGCCTGGCCACTCAAGCTGTTCTTTGCCGTTTTCGGAACCTTTGCCCTTCAGAACTCGGTTCTGGTCTGGAGCGCTCGTCACCGCGTGCATCACCGCTATGTTGATGACGTCGGGTGACACCCCCACTCGATTCTAAGGGGTATCTGGCATGCGCATATTGGCTGGCTTGCGCTGCTTACCTGGGGTGAGGGTTATCACAACTTCCATCACACTTTCCAGGCCGACTATCGTAACGGTGTGCGCTGGTGGGATTTTGACCCGGGCAAGTGGCTGATCGCCTCCTGTTCATGTGTCGGGTTGGCCGGCGGGCTTAAGCGAACTCCGGCATTCAGAGTTCGGCGCGCTCGGGTCCAGATGCAGCTTCATGAGCTCGAGAGCAAGCTGCAGTCGCTTGACGCCGACGAAACACGGGCCCAGTGCATCGAGCGTGAGTATCAGCAGTTCAGGGAAACGGTTGGCCAGTGGCAGGCTGTTCAGGCCGAACGCTTTCAGGTTGGCGTCTCCGCCATGAGCGATCGCTGGCAGCGGCATCGCTGCAGGGCCCGTTGCCGGGAACTGGACCAGAGCCTTAAGGCACAGGCCCGGCGTCTTGCCGATCTGCAGCGGGAGTGGCAGGCCGGCCGTCGCAGTTCAGTCTGAGTCCGCGGGGCTCGCGATTGGGCGGCTCTTCCCCAGGCTGACCCGGCCGCTCGACCAGAGCCATAACAGCAACAGAACCATGAGCAAGAGTGCTGCTCGCGTCGAGCCGAGCAGTGTGATCCAGTTCGACAGGTCCGCCCGCCATGCGGCCTGTTGCGGGCTTTCTGCACTGAACCAGAAAGCAACGCCAAGTAACATCAGCGCCAGGAGTAGAAGGTCGATTGGCTTGTGCTTGTGTGCGACCGGGATTAATGCAAGCGCGATTACCAAGCCCAATGGCATGTACAAGATCGAGCCGGCCAGCTGAGCTTGCCAGGTCGCAATAGCCGCTGCTATAAGCCCCAGCGCTGCTGACAGGAGTACCAGAGTCCACGCCAGACTGAATCGCAGGTAGTGCGAGACGCGTTTCCCTCTTGCTTGTTCCACAATCCTGTTCATGTTCGGTGCTCAGATCCTCTGAGATGGCAGCGTTTCGACCGCGCCGTCGTGCCCAGTGCAGCCGGATACCACCCGGAAAATGTCGTCGAGGCTGGCATGAGTGGAACTGGCCAGGTTAAGGTCGGCAGCTGCCTCTGCTCTTAGGTCGCTACGATCACCCATGCCTGTAGGAACTGTGGGGAGGGCGGCCGGTGTGGCTGATGCCAAGCCGCCAAGAGTTGATTCCATATCAGCCAGCGCGCATGGGGTGGTCGACTAGGCCGCTGAAGCAACCAACAACGCGACTGATAGCCTGATCGGCACGGGCAAGGAGATGAAGGCCCTTCAGGGTAATTGGCGCGCCATCTCCCGCAAGCATGTACAGGAGCATCCGGTAGCCTCCTTGGACGGTGTGCTTGCCGGAGGATTCCGCCTCGGCTTCCTCTTACGGTCACGCTGAAGTCTCCTGATGGATGCAGTTGGCGCGCTCCTTCCTGCCCAGGTATAGCTTGTAAAGGGCGTTTGACACCGAACAGAGATCCTCGGAGCATTGGCGCATGCTGTGAATGCATAACTGATTCGGTCGACGAACCGAAAGGACGTCAAGATGTTGTTTGCAATCGCTGTCATTCTCGCCGTACTCTGGGCCGTTGGGTTGGTCTCCGGAACCACCTTGGGTGGACTTGTTCACATCCTGCTGGTACTTGCCGTCATCATGGTACTGTTGCAGCTGCTTAGTGGCCGCCGGATGGCCTAGATGGCTGCCAGATTCACGATTTGCATTTCCATTCGTCTAGCAGACCTGATTGTCGACGCCCAGAGCAAGGCGTCGACCTGCCGGATCTCGGCGCCGTTAGTGTATGAATCGGGGTATACCAGAGCACGCCAGGTAGCCGTTCGATAGCGTACTGATGGCCGTCATGATGGTCGGTAGCCTGTGGTCGAATCCATCAGTGTCTTGCTGCGTGAAGGTGCCTTATCATGAATGTTAGAGCAATCAGATCGACCCAGCTATTCACTGTCCTGGCGTTCGCAGTCATGCTGTCACAGGGGTGTGCCGTCAATCCGGTCAGCGGTGATCGCGAGTTTGTCCTGATCAGCGAGAACCAGGAAATTGCAATGGGTTCGGAGGGAGCCAGGAGCGTGCATAAGTCGGTAGGGCTTGTGGAAAATGCGGCGCTTCAAGAGTACGTTCAGGAACTGGGCGTGGGCTTGGCAATGGATTCGGAGCGTCCCCGCCTGCCTTGGTCCTTCGGCGTTATCAACGACCCCACTCCCAATGCGTTCGCCTTTCCTGGCGGCTATATCTTCATTACCCGAGGTCTGATGGGCCTAATGGGTAACGAGGCGGAGCTCGCCAGTGTTCTGGGTCATGAGATCGGGCACGTCACTGCCCGCCATTCGGTTGCCATGATGACCCGTTCGCAGGTTGCTCAAATCGGGCTGGGGGTGGGTAGTATTCTGAGTCCCGAAATTGCCGAGTTCAGCGAGGCGGCGGCGGGCGGATTGTCGCTGCTTTTCCTCAGCTATGGACGTGATGCGGAACGCCAGGCCGACGACCTCGGCTTTAAGTACGCGCTAAGCCACGGTTCTGACGTGCGCGAGATGCCGAACGTGTTTGCATCGCTGCAGCATGCCGACCGACTCGCTGGCGACAGCCCATTGCCCGGCTGGCTTGCAACCCATCCTGACCCGGCTGAAAGAATCCTCCGTATCGAGAAGCGGCTGGGCGATCTGGACCAGCCGCTGGACGGTTCGCGTATCGGCCGGGACGCCTACCTGGCCCGACAGCCCGCTCGCATCGCCATCACGCGCACCTCCGTCGCCATGACGTTGAAGTCTTTCAATGAACGGTTCCCGTCGGTTATCGACATCGATCAGTTGGCCTTGATCAACCAGTTGTCCGGTTCTGATGTGACCGTTCCGGCCGGAACCAAATTGAAACGGGTCATTCAGGCTCCCTAGATTCCGCCCTTCGCTCGGGCAGGGCTCGCTTGCACACGCGATCACCGGACATCGGTCACGGCTGTTGGGTCGAAATGGTGTTCTGGTCCTCATTTATCTCCTAACGTCATCCAGAAACCTTGACCTTAACGTCGGATGAGGTGGACCATGCGATCTGGTGATTGGCTCGGGATGGTTTGTCCCAGGCCAGGAGAAGAGGTGTCGGGAGCGTGTGTACGCGGTTTGGAGGTCTTCTGTTTGCTTCGGCATTGGCGTGTGTCATTTCCTTGGCCCATGCCGGTCAGGAATTCCCAGCCCGTTCTTATCTGGAGCAGAACTTGCTTCGGGCGGCCAAACAGTTTCCCGACGATGTGCCCCGTCAGCGGTGCTGGGCGGCGGCCAATTCAGTTTGGCAGTATGCCCACGATCGTTTTGGCCCGGACCATGCCCGGGCCTGGCGTACGCCGTGGCGGGAAGCCGGTCGCTGGCGCAAGATCTGCGATGGCCAGGGGCTGCGCGCCCTGGACTCGCGCCACTGGGGCATCACCTGTCCGTACCGGTCTTGCCCGGAAGGGGAAGGACCTTACATCAGCATCAATCACGACCGAATTTACTCGGGTCAGTGGTCCGAATCCTGGCTTCACGGGCGCTACTACTATGTCATGGCGCACGAAATGGCGCACGCTATCGGTCACTACTACGGGGACCCGCTCTGGGCGGATGATCATTGGGCCGATGCTGTTGCCCATGCATTCGGTGCCCCGGTCTGTGCGCATTCTCCGTACTGCCGTGATGAGACTTCAGCTTCCGGGATCGCACAGCCGGCGGCGTCCGTGGATGCTGTTGTTCCGCCGCTCGTCCGGGTTGGTGAATGAGCCAACCCGCTCATTCGGACAGGCCATGAATTCAGTCTTCTGTACAGGTTGCTTTCAGTTGAACTGGCGCCGGTAGGCTGCGAGGGCGGCCGGATAACACTCGCAGGCGATCGACTCCAGCCCGGGGCGCGAGAGCACCCGGATGTGCCCGCGGCGGTAGCGGATCATCTCCCTGTCCTGCATTCGACCGGCTGCGATCGTGACTGCACTGCGCCGAACGCCCAACATGTCCGCCAGAAACAGGTGCGTCAGCACGAGGGGCTCGCCCCGGGTGCGGTCATCCATTATCAACAGCCAACGCGCCAGGCGGGCTTCGACTGCATGGAAAGCATTGCAAGCGGCAGAATGAGCGAGTTGTTCCGCCAGCACGAAGAGGTAGCCGTGAAGCGTTTGCTCGAGGCGTTTGCTGTCCTGAAGCAGACCGCGGAAGTCGGCTGCCGATATTTCGTGGGCCTGACCCGCTCCCTGGACGATCGCCCGCAGGGGGTGGCGATCGACGCCCAGCGCCATGGAGGCGCCAAGCATTCCCTCGAAACCGATAACGCCGATCTCCAGCGGATGGTGGCCGCCGATGGCAGCCGTGAGCGAGATGACCGCCGTCGTCGGAAAATGGACCCGGGAGATCGGCGCGCCGGCTGAATTGAGCTCGGTGCCGAACTCGAGGTCGGCTGGTCGGCACTTGGCCAGGAGCGACCTGGCGTCGGCGGCAGGGAGTCGGTCGATCAACTGATTGGTGGAAGCTGGTACAGGTGAGATGGGCATGAGGATTCCCGGGCAACTCGCCGCCACTGCCGGATGGGCGAGTGTTGCGGCATTCTTGCCGGGTTCCATGCTGGCTGCCCCGGCCTTGCCCGTCTGTTCGCCAGGGTACGTTGGAGGCTGCGAGCGCTCTGGTGGCGCTCACACACGACTATCTGGAAGCGGCCTAGAGGTTCCTGGCGTACGCAGAGAGCCGGTCGGTCTCGGTCTTGACCACCCGGTAGCACTCGCAGCAGAGCGCCTCGAGTCGCTTGCGGTCGAGTACGGTGATGTGCCCGCGCTGGTAGCGGATTACACCCAGCTTCTGCAACTTGCCGGCCGCCTCGGTGACGCCCTCTCGGCGAACGCCCAGCATGTTTGCGATGAGTTCCTGGGTCATGGTCAGCTCGTTGGTGGGCAGCCGATCCATGGATAGCAGGAGCCAGCGGCACAGTTGCTGGTCGATGGAGTGGTGCCGGTTGCACACGGCGGTCTGGGCCATTTGCGTGATCAGGGCCTGCGTGTAGCGGAGCATCAGCATGCGCATGGCCGGCTCGCTGTTGAACTCGCGCTTGAGGTCGGAAGCCCGCAGCCGGTATGCCGTCCCGGCGCTCTGGACCATGGCCCGGCTGGGTGTGCTGTCGCCGCCCATGAAGACCGCGACGCCGACGATTCCCTCACGACCCACGACCGAAATCTCGGCCGAAGCGCCGTCGATCATCACATAGAGAAGAGAAATAATGCAGTCGGCCGGAAAGTAGACGGCCTTGATCTCCTGGCCGGCGGCATAGATTTCCTTGCCCAGGGGCAACTCGACTTCGCGCAGTAGTGGAAACACGCGGTCCTTCGATGGTTGCGGCAACGCTGCCAGCAATTCGTTTCGTTCGGGTCCGGTCTCCATTCCAACTCCCCCTCCAGCAGGCCTTGCAGACAGTATCCCGCAGGCATTGCCGGGCCTTATGTTCGATGGCGAACAGACTACCACGGCCGGGCAAGGGTGCTCGTCGTGGCTGGCCGGCTGGCCGGGCGTTGGCGAGCGCCTGGTTGGCGTTGGCCCGTCCCGTTCCTGGCCGACGCGACTGGGCTTCAGGGAGGCGCAGCCTCCGCAATGGCCGGCCCGGGATTCTATGCGCCCAGGATCCAGTCGACGACCAGCACGAAGACCGTACCGGTCAGCGCCAGCGAAAGCAGGGCGAAGAGGCCGTCGCGGGCGATCAGCGCCGCGCCGAACGCGAACAGGGCGATGCCGGCGATGTTGGCGGTGAAGGGAATCAGCTCCAGCACGGGCATGACCAGGCCGACGCCCAGCGCGGCGGCAGCGACGCCGAGGGTCATCACGCTTTCGGACAGGAAGCTCAGGCGCTGGAAAAGGAAGCGGTCGGTGAAGCGCGCCGGGCGCAGCATGAAGTCCAATGCACCCTGCAGGTGGCGGCGCTTTACCGATCGGCGCAGCAGGAACTGCGGCAGCCAGAAATAGCGGCGGCCGGCCAGGATCTGGCCGGCAGTGATCACGACCAGCAGCGCCGTGACGGTGGGCACGCCGGGAATGTCTCCGATGATCGGCGCGAGCACGATAATGCCGGCAATGATGAGGATGGCGCCGAAGGAACGCTGCTCGATCTGCTGCAGGATGACGTGCAGCTCGACTGGATCAACGTCGTCGTCGATGGCGCGAAGTCGCTCGATCAGGCCTTCGAGGCTCTCGATTTGTGGCGATGTGCGTTCATTCATGGCTGCGGCCGGGAGCGATCAGGCGGCTCGCGGCGACCATCAATTGAAACACAGGCGCGGCGAGGATTCCTGTCGGCAGTGTGTTAATGTTCAGTCCAACTTCTCGAAAACGAAGTCAAAACAGGAGGATCCATGGCGACAGGCACTGACAAGGAACTCCAGGAACTGAGAGAAGAATTCAATCAGTTGAAGGACGAACTCTCGGGCATCGGCAAGACCGTCCGTCAGCTGGCCCACACCGCAACCGACGAAGGGCGCGACCGCCTCCGTTCGGCCGCCGAGCATTCGCGGCAGCAGGCGCGCGAGACCTGGAGCGCCTTCGAGCACGAGGTCGAGGAGCGGCCGATGACGAGCATCGCGGTGGCGTTGGGCATCGGTTTCATTCTGGGCAAGCTGCTCGACCGCTAGGCCCCGGGAACGGCTGACCCGACCCGCATGCTGAAGCGCATCAAGAAACGCATGGAGACCGGCGTCCTGGTGGCGGCGATCGTCATTCCCGTGGCGCTGTGCGTCTTCGCCTTCCTGGGCGTTGCCTGCTACTTCGCCCTGCTGGAATCCCTGCCGCCGGCCATGGCCGCCCTGGTCACGGCGGCCTGCGGTATTGTCGTGATCGCGCTCGTGTTGCTGGTCGCGAAGATCGCCGACGGCTCGGGCAAGCGCACAGAAGCCCGGCAGGGCCGGCCGCCTCAGGACGACGAGTTCGAGCGCTTCCTGCGCGAGCACGCCGACCCCGTTCTGGCGCGCTGGATCCAGGACAACCCTGACAAGGCCGCGATGGCGACGCTGGGGCTCGGCATTGCCGCCGGCTACAGCGAGCCGTTTCGTCGCGTGCTCTTCGACCTCTACGTGCGGTACTCCGAATCGGAGACCGTGCGGCGTTCGCGCCCCGACGCCGGGCGCTGAACAACCCGCGGCGGCCGCCGTGGGTTATTCTCGTCATCGATCGCCGGTGGCGAAATCCATTGACGATTTCTTTTCTCGAGCCTGATAGTTTCTGTCGAAACTTTCACGATGTCCGATTGTCCGCTGCAGGGCGGGCCGGTCCATGGGGCCGAGGACGACAAGCACTGACAAGCAAGAGGGTGGCAAGCAGGTGAGCAGCGATTCCGGGGCAGTGAGAGAGGATCGACGCAGCGGCGTGATCAGGACCGTGCTGGTTTGCGCGGCCCTGGTGGCCGTGGCCGGCGTCCTCTTGTTCGTGATCTTCAATACCGAGCCGACGGCGCGGCGCGACGGCGCGGTCCGCCAGTCGGCCTCCCTGGTCGACGTCACGCAGGGTGAGTTCGGCACATTCCGCCCGACCATCGAGGCCATGGGCACCGTCCGTCCCGCCAGGGAAATCTCGCTCGGCGCGCGCGTGAGCGGCGAAATCGTCGAAATCGGCAATTCTTTCGTCCCGGGCGGCTATGTCGATGCCGGCGAAGTGCTGGTCCGCATCGACGACGCCGATTACCAGGTCGCGCTGCAGCAAAGCCGGAGTGCGCTGGACCAGGCCATCGCCGACCTCGAGATCGAGCGCGGCGAGCGGGCCGCGGCCGAGGCCGAGTATCGCCAGTTCAATCGCGAGCTGCCGCCGGAGCGCGAGGCGCTGGTGCTGCGCGAGCCGCAGGGTCGGGCGGCGCGGGCCAATGTGGAGGCCGCGCGCGCCGACGTGCGCCAGGCGGAACTGAACGTCGATCGTGCAACCGTCGAGGCCCCGTTCGACGCCCATGTGCTCGGACGTGCGGTCAACCTGGGCTCACAGGTGAGCCCGGGCGCGGCGCTCGGTCGCCTGGTCGGCCTGGACACCTACTGGATCGAGGCGACCGTGCCGGTCGGCCAGCTGCAGTGGCTGAGCGTGCCCGACGACGACCAGCCCGGCTCCAGCGTGACCGTGCGCAACCGCAACGCCTGGCCCATGAACGTGACCCGGCAGGGCGAGGTGTTTCGCCTCATCGGCGAACTGGAAGGCGACACGCGCCTGGCGCGCATCCTGGTGGCGGTGGACGATCCGCTCGCGCGCGAAACCGAAGAAGACCTGCCCCGGCTGATGCTCGGCGAATACGTCGAGTGCCGCATCGAGGGGCGCGAGCTCAGCGACGTCGTGCGCCTGAATCGGGACTACATCCGCGAGAACGACACCGTCTGGTTGATGGTGGACCAGCGCCTGGTGATCCAGCCGGTGTCCATCCTGTTCGAGGACGAGCGCTACGCCTATATCGACGAAGGTCTGACCGCCGAAGACCGAGTGGTGACCACGCGCCTGGCGACCGTACAGGAGGGCCTGCGCCTGCGCGTGGATACCGACGGTGACGCCGCCGGGGAGGACATCGACGCATGAGTGCTCCCCAGCCCGCTCCGGGCACGCACTCCGGCGGCCCGATCGCGTGGATGGTCAACAACGCGATCGCAGCCAACCTGGCCATGATCATCCTGCTGGCCGGGGGCGTGTGGACGGCCATTACCATGCAGAAGGAAGTCCAGCCGCGCTACGAGCTGGACTACGTGGATGTCAGCGTGTCCTATCCCGGCGCGGCGCCGTCGGAGGTGGAGGAGGGCATCCTGCTGCCGGTCGAGGAGGCCGTGCGCGGCGTGCAGGGGATCAAGGAGATCACCTCCACCGCCCGCGAGGGCTCGGGCTCGATCAGCCTGGAGCTGGTCACCGGCGTCAACCGGATGCGCGTCTACCAGGACGTCGACCAGGCCGTCGCCCAGATCCGTACCTTCCCGATCGACGCCGAGGAGCCCGAAGTGCGCCTGCGTTCCTGGCAGCGCGACGTCATGGAGATCGGCATCTACGGCGATGTCGACATCTGGACGTTGCGCCAGCTAGGCGAGCGCGTGCGCGACCAGCTCCTGTCGCAGCCCAACATCACGCAGGTGGAGATGGGCCGGGTGCCCGGCTACCTGACGCACGTCGAGATTCCCCAGGACGTGCTGCGCGAGTACGACATGACGCTGGCGCAGGTTGCCGACCTGATCGAGCAGTCCAGCCGCGATGTGCCCGCCGGCGCAATCGACACCAGCCAGGGCGAGGTCCTGTTGCGCATGAAGGAGCGCAAGGAGTGGGCGCGCGACATCGACGACATCGTGCTGATCAGTTCCGAGACCGGCGCGCCCGTGCGCCTGGGCGACATCGCCGAGGTGCGCGACGGCTTCGAGGAAGTCGGCTTCCACTCGCAGTTCAACCGCACGCCCTCGATCGAACTCGAGATCTTCCGCGTGGGCACGCAGTCGCCGCTGGAGGTCGCCGAGTCCGTCCAGGCCGTGCTCGACGATCTGACCCACACCCTGCCCGAGGGCGTGACCTGGCGAATCGACTCCAACCGCGCCGAGGAATTCAGCGACCGGCTCTATCTCCTGCTCAAGAACGGCGCCTTCGCCGTCCTGATCATCATCACCATCCTCGCCCTGTTCCTGGAGGCGCGCCTGGCCTTCTGGATCATGATGGGCATGACGATCTCCTTCGTCGGCGCGATCAACTTCCTGCCGAGCTTCGGCATCAGCATCAACATGATCTCGATGTTCGGCTTCCTGGTGGCGCTGGGCATCGTCGTCGACGACGCGATCGTGGTGGGCGAGAACGTCTACGAGCACCGCGAGCGGGGCCTGGGCATGATGGATGCCGCCATCGTCGGGGCGCGCGAGATGGCCTGGCCGGTGACCTTCAGCATCCTGACCAATATCGTGGCCTTCCTGCCGGTGATGTTCATCCCCGGCATCATGGGGCAGTACTGGTGGCCGATGCCCGTGGTGGTCATCACGGTGCTGGCGCTTTCGCTGCTCGAGGCACTGTTCATCCTGCCCTCGCACCTGGCTCACATTCGCGAGCGCTCGCACGCGGCGGTCGGTGATCGCCTGCACAAGGTGCAGCGCGGCTTCGCGCGTGGTTTCGGGCGCTGGATCGACACCCGATACCGGCCTTTCCTGGAGCGTTGCCTGCGGCACCGCTACGTCACGCTGACCGGTGCGGTCGCGCTACTGGCGGTGACCGGCGGCTATGCGCTGAGCGATCACCTGGGCATGGTCATGATGCCCGAGCAGCCGGCTGACGAGATCGAGGCCGGCGTGCGTCTGCCGGTGGGCAGCACGCGCGACGTGGCCGCCGACATGGCTTACCAGATCACCGAGGCCACCCACCGCATGTTCGAGGACAATAACCTGTACGAGGCGGCCGAGGGCATCAAGACCAACGTGCGCGGCAGCAACTTCATCGACGTCGAGATCGTGATGCTGCCGCCGGCCCAGCGCGACATCAGCACGCAGGAAGTGATCGAGCTGTGGCGCGACCAGATCGGCGACATCAAGGGCGTCGACCAGATCACCTTCGAGGCCGAACGCGGCCCGGGCAGCTGGCGCGACGACATCAGCATCGACCTGAGCCATTCCGACATCGGCGTGCTCGAGCGGGCCGCGACCGAGCTGGTCGAGCGACTCGAAGAGTTCGGCAACACCCGCGACGTCAACGACAATTACGAGCGCGGCAAGGCGCAGCTCGACTTCACCCTGCTGCCCGAGGGCCGCGCATTGGGCCTGACGCCGGTCGAGGTCGGACGCCAGTTGCGTGGCGCTTTCTACGGGGATATCGCCCTGCGCTATTTGCGCGGCACCAACGAGATCGAGGTGCGCGTCAAGCTGCCCGAGGAAGAGCGCGAGGACATCCGCACGCTCGAGAATTTCATGGTGCGCACGCCCGACGGTGTGGAAGTGCCGCTTTCGGATGTCGCGCGCGTCGAGCAGGGACAGGCCTTCACGTCCATCAACCGGCGCGACGGCCGGCGAGTGATCAACGTTGGCACCGACGTCGAGCCAAAGAGCGCGGTCAGTCGCGTTCTGGCCGCGATCAACACCGACGTGTTGCCGCAGCTGCGCGCGGACTTCCCGGGCATCACCTGGACCTACGAGGGCAGCCAGGCGGAGCTGCGCGAATCCACCGCCGCGCTCTGGGGCGGGTTCGGCCTGGCGCTGTTCGCCGTCTACGCCCTGCTGGCCATCGCTTTCGGCAGCTACGTGCAGCCCCTGATCGTGATGATGGCCATTCCCTTCGGCATCGTCGGCGGGGTCATCGGGCACATCCTGCTCGGCTACGACCTGTCGCTGGTGAGTATGCTCGGCGTGGTGGCCGTCTCCGGCGTGGTCGTCAACGGCGCGCTGATCATGGTCCATTTCGCCAACTCGCAGCGAAAGGCGCTGTCGGCGCACGACGCCATCCTGCAGGCCGGCATCCGGCGCTTCCGTCCGATCGTGCTGACCACGCTGACCACCTTCGGCGGCCTGGCGCCGATCATCCTCGAGACCTCCATCCAGGCCGTGCACCTGATTCCCATGGCCATTTCGCTGGGCTTCGGCATCGTTTTCGCCACCTCGATCATGCTGGTGGTGGTGCCGTGCTTCTACATGATGCTCGAGGACATTTACGGGGTGTTGCACCGGCGCCGCGCGGCGGCGGCCTGAAGGTCCGTCGCTGGCCGCGAATCTCCGGGGGCGCGAGGGCGCGCAAAAATGGCGTAAATTTGCCAGCATCTGCCGGGAAATGCCTCGAACAGCCGCCTTTTCATCAATTTTTCGGGGTCTGTGTTAGGTTGGAAGCCATATCGATCCATTCCGCGCAGATTGCCAAGGAGGCACCGCATGGTCCAGGAACAGCAACCGACCCCGTCATCGCTCGATCCCCAGGCCGCCGGCAAGCGCTCCGCAGGCAAGGACCCGAACAAGGGCTACATCGCCCTGCTCGGGTGGAGTCTCAATGCAATCGACGCAATGGAGCGTTTCGACCGGCGCTATGTCGTCGTCGCGCCGTCCTGGGCCACGGATTATGCCCGCGAGCACGATATTCCCTTCATCGAGTGGGATTTCGAACGGCTCAACGAGCGTTCGCTTGAAATTGCCGAGACGCTCAAGAAGGAAGGTGTCGATGTCTCCGTGCCCCTGTTCGAGGAAACGGTCGAGTGGGCCGGTGCCATCAACTCCGTGCTGATGGGGCAGCCGCGCTTGCACGGTCAGTCCGTGCTGTTCCGCGACAAGGCCCTGATGAAGCGCCGCGCCCATCTGGGCGGTATCCGCGTCGGGGTATTCGAGGAGGCGCACGATCGAGACGACGTCTACCGCTTCCTGCGCCGGGTCAACCAGACGCTGCTCAAGCTCGACGGCGATCCCAACGATCCGATTCACCTTAAGGCTTTCGACCAGGCCGGCTGCCTGGGCCATCGCGTCATCCGCATGCCCGAGGAGATCGAGTCCATTCCGGACACGGACTTTCCGCTGCTGATGGAATCCCATCTCGACGGCTGGGAATTCGCCGTCGAGGCCTGGATTCACGACGGCGAGATCAAGTTCCTCAACATCTCCGAGTACGTCACGCTGGGCTATTCGGTATTCGTGCCGGCCACGCCGGAACTGGAGAGCTGGCGGGACGCGATCACCAGGGAAGTCGAGAAGCTGATCAAGGCCTTCGACATCAAGTTCGGGCTGATCCACCCCGAGTACTTCGTGACCTCCGACGGCACAATGTATTTCGGCGAGGTCGCCTATCGGCCGCCGGGCTTCAAGGCCTTCGAGTTGATCGAACGGGCCTACGGATTCAACGCCTACCAGGCCACGGCACTGATGTTCGATCCCAAGGCGACGAAGGAAGAAGTCGACGCTTTCTTCCCCGAGCCGGTCAAGGGCGCGAAGGGCCATGCCGGTTGCTTCGGCGTGTTCCCCCGCCGGCGCGTGGTCAGTGAACTGGCGTTTCCGGACGAGACCGCCGAGCACCCCTACTTCGAAAGCCACGAGCTCTATCCCCTGGAGGAAGAGGTCGTGGCCGAACGCGAGGCCTTCGGTACCCACTGGGGCCTGGTCTACTTCTTCGGCGATGATCCGCACAAGATGCGCGACCTGCTCAAGCATCAGGAAGACCTGGACTTCTACGTCTAGTCCATAATCGTGGCCACAGGCCGGGAACGGCCCCGCCCCGAGATTCCGCCCATGGAGTACCAGCGCTTGCAGGATGCATCCCGCAACGACCCGGACCTGAACCGGGCCCAGGAACAGTTCGAGTCCGCCCTGGAAAGCGTCGCGCAGGTGACGTCGATTGCCCGGGCGGGGCATTTGCCGCGCCTGTTCAACGCCACGCTCAGGTTGCTCAAGCTGCCCGGCGGGCCCGCGCGCATTCACGGTCATGCCGGGCGATTCGACGAAGCGGGTGTTTTCGAAGGCAGTGACTGGGACCATCCCGAGCGGCTCCAGCCCGATCTCTCCCGCGGCTCGCTGACCGGGGCGGCCGACGCTGTGGCCGTCGAGGCACTGAGCCGATTGCGCATGCTCGCGATTGCCGAAGGCTCCTACGACCACCCCGACCTGGACGCCGCGGGCGCAAGGGATTTCCTCCAGCGCAGCCTGGTGGTCAATCTGGACCTGCTGCAGCCCGACCATACCGAGGCCGGCCGGGCCGGCAAGGGGCAGCGCGAGGCCGTTCGCCAGCTGCTGTCTTTCGAGCTCGATCGGCTCGGTGGTGCAAGCGTGGTCGAGGCCCTGGTCGCCGAAGCCGATGGCATTCTCGAGCAGCGTCCCATCGACGTATCCGCCCCGCGGCAGCTGCTCGATCACGTCGAGTACCTTCTCGAAAGGGAAGACCTGCCCGACAGTGCCTCGCTGCGACGGGGGCGCCAGCTGCTGGCTGCCTGTCACGGTCCGACCGAACTGACCCGGGCGTCGGTGGCCGAATGCATGACCGGCTTCGAAGCGATGACGGCGGACGAGCGCGAGGCCGAGCTCGCTGCGCTCGGGGAGTCGATGGGCGAGACCGGACTGGCCTGTCCCGGTCACGGCGCTATCGTGGCATTGCTGGCGGACAAGGGCAGCGACCGCCAGCTCAGCCTGGCGATGGGGCTGGACGCCGTCGGCAGCGACAGCCTGGATGCATTCAACCAGTTGGTGCGGGCCCTGATACGCGAAGCGGTCGGCCCGGCAACTGCCCAGTGCCTTGTCGGATTGAGCAACCTGCTGGACCGGGGAACGCTGTTCTTCCCGCCTGTGCCCGGAGCGCTGTGGCGACTGACCAGGCTCGAACCCCTGCCCGAGGTCTCCGCGCACCTGCGCGAGGAGTTCGGACACGCCGACCCGCCGTCCGGGCACAGTCTTTTGCTGGCCGGCGTGATCAGCGTGCTCGGCCTGCCGCTGGGCGTCGGCCAGGGCAACAATCCCACCTGCCAGTCTGCGAGGGCCATCAGCCTGTGGGCACAGGTCGACCCGGGTTTCCTGCTCGAAATGGTGACCTGGGCGGCGCGCGACAACGAAATCGACCTGCACTTCGAAGGCGACCTGATCCGCTCGAGCGAATTGACCGAAGGCCTGATCGAGGATTTCCATACCGATCTCGATACCGTCTCGCTCGTGCTCGTGCCGCACCTGGACAAGATCTACTGGGAAATGGGTCGGCGCATCGTCGGCCGCGGCGAGGACGGGCACCGCTGGATCAATCCCGAGTTCCACGGCTGGTGGGTCAATCGGGGGTTTGCCACGACCATCGACTACGCCACCGGCGCAGTCGCGGATTTCGCGGGCTTCATCCGGCAGTTCCACGCTGCGTATCACCCCGACTTCAACGACGGCGCCGAACTGATCTATCCCCAGCCGGCCGGCATCGTCGCGACCGACCCTTTCGGCAACTACGTGGGCCTGCACGCGATCGCCATCCAGCGCGTCGAGCTCGACGACGAAGGCGTGATGCGGGTCTACTTCTACAATCCCAACAACGAGGGCCGGCAGGACTGGGGGCAGGAGATCGTCACCTCCACGCGCGGTCGCGGCGAGATACCCGGCGAGTCGTCGCTGCCCTTCGAGCAGTTCTGTGCGCGCCTGTACGTCTTTCATTACAACGAGCGTGAGCTGGGCGATCCGCTGGCCGTACCGGACGATTCGGTCGAGTCGATCGCGCGAATGGTTCGTGAAAGCTGGGCCCGCGAACGGGCCTGGCACGAAGTGGTTACCCGCTGATGACCGCGCCGCTGGCAGTGGTCTACCACGACGAAATGCTCGAACACCGCCCGCCGGGGCTGGAGCCGGAGCTGCGCGACTACCATGCCCGCAAGTTGCGCGCGCTGCTCGGTGAACTCGTCGTTTCCGGCCCCTGGAAACATCCGGAGCGGCCCGAGCGCCTGTCGGACCTGGTCGAGCACGTCCGTGGCATCGACGATGGCCGCACCCTCTGGATCGAACCCCCGCGCGCCGACGACGAAGCCCTTCTGCGCGCGCACACACCGGGCCATCTGAAGCATCTGGCCCGATTGCGCGGCAAGACGCGCATGCTGTCCCTGGACACCACGGCCGTCTCACCCGGCAGCATCGACGCCGCTTATCGCGCCGCGGGCGCGGCCATGACGGCCGTCGACACTGTGGTCGAAGGCAGGGCGAAAAGTGCCTTCGCCCTCGTGCGTCCGCCCGGGCACCATGCCCGTGCCGCGCATTTTCGCGGCTTCTGCCTGCTCAACAATGTGGCCGTCGCCGCCCGTCACGCCCGCGCCGCCCACGGCCTCGAGCGCGTGCTGATCATCGATTGGGATGTACACCACGGGGACGGCACGGAGTCGATCTTCGAGTCCGATCCCGATGTCCTGTTCTTCGACCTTCATCGCGCCGCGCCCTACTACCCCGGCAGCGGTGCTCTCGAAAACACGGGTCGGGGCAGGGGGCGGGGCACGACCCTGAACGTCCCGCTACCCGAAGGCGCGGGGGACCAGGCCGTGCTGCGCGCCTTCGACGAGATCCTGGAACCGGCCGCGCGACGATTCCGGCCGGACCTGATCCTGGTCTCGGCCGGATTCGACGGCACGCGTGAGCACCTGGCCTGCCGCTGGAGTACGGCCGTCTATGCGCACTTGACGCGGCGGCTGCTCCGCCTGGCCGATGAACTCTGCCGGGGCCGCCTGGCGATGGTGCTCGAAGGCGGCTACCACATCGACCCCATGCGCCGCGCCCTGGAGCAGTGCCTGTTCACGCTGGTCGCCCCCGACCGCGAACTTCCCCCGGTGCAGCGGAATCGAACCGGCTTGCCCGCGGTGGACCGCGCACGCGATTTCTTCGTTGAATCCGGTCTGCTCGGTCGCCGCTGAGGGGGTCAGTCCCCCGAACCGCCGACGCAGGCCGGACCCTGGCCGAACAGCAGCCATCCGAAGGCCACGGCGAACGCAGCGTGGATCGCGAGGGCCACGATCATCGCCACGGGCAGGACGCCGCCGATCAGGGGTTTGAGCAGCGACAGCGTGGCGACGGCGAAGTAGATGAAGTTGCCCGAGGCGAGCGGGCGCGCGTAGATCCCGCCGATCATGGTTCCCTTGGCCATCCAGTTCATGATGGCGAATCCCAGCAGGGCCGCGCCCAGAAGTTTCAGCATGGGCGTTGCGGCGACGCTGATGTCGAGCCCCGTCGCGACCAGCAGGTCGACGCCCGCGAACGATGTCGCGAGTGCCAGCACCAGAAACCAGGCGGCGCTGGCGATCATGAGCCAACGAGTGTTCTGCATTTCGTTCCCCTTGGCGTGGATCCGCGGGCGAGCCTAGCAAAGGTCGGTGATTTCGCTCAAACGCCGCCGCGATACCGGCTTGGGTTTGCCTGCGCCACCCGATAAGATGCCGGTACCGATACGCCATCGACATTGCAGGGGACGCCACATGAACGAAGTGCGGACGCGCGGGGTGACGTCCTGATGGGGCCGAGGCGCAGCCGGGCCTTGACGCGCCTGGACACATTCACGGACGCGGCGTTTGCGTTTGCGGTGACCATGCTCGCCATCTCGATCGACGAGATCCCCGGGTCGTATCCGGAACTGATCGAGGCGCTCAAGGGCGCGCCCGCCTTCATCGTCAGCTTCGCCATGCTGCTGCTGTACTGGCGCGCACACCAGACCTGGAGCGAGCGTTTCGGCCTTGACGACCTGCCGTCCGTGTTGCTGACCGCGGCACTGATCGTCGTCGTGATGATCTACGTCTACCCCTTGAAGATCATGTTCGGTGCCGGATTGAGCTCGGTCAGCGGCGGTTGGTTGCCTTCCAACTTCGACATCGAAACGCACTACCGATTCAGGGTGGTCGCGACGATCTTCAGCATCGGCTTTGCCTGCCTCAGCGGCATCATCGCCGCGTTGTACCTGCACGCCTGGCGAAAGCGCTCAGAGCTGGAGATGTCGGCACCGGAGGCCTTCGACACGGCGGCCGAGAGCCTGGCCTGGGCCATCGTGGCCGGCTGGGGTGGGCTGTCGATCCTGTTGGCATGGACCCTGAACGCCGACTGGTTGCCCCTGGCGGTGTGGATCTACTGCGGCCTTGCCGTGTTCGGCCCCGCCTTTGATTTCTTCCAGCGAAGGGTGGCGAGAAAGCGTTTCGCTTGATCGAAGCAGCGGGCGACATCCCACCCTGGTCGCGCGCGATGCGGTAGGCTTCGATGCGGTTTTCGGCCTGCAGCGGCGGCACGTTTACCGGCCCCCGTCCACTCGTCTAGACTGCGTTCCGGTTGGGGGACGTTGAGCGAGTCATTCTGGAGGCCAGCATAATGTCATTTCCCCAGCGCATCATTGCCGCCCTGTCGGTGGCCGCCGCCGGCCTGTGGGCGGCGCCTGCTCCGGCAGTGGAGTATTTCGTCGCCCCGGGTGGCGACGACGCCGATCCCGGCACGGAGTCCCAGCCCTTCGCGACCATGACGCACGCCATAGATCAGCTTGCCGAGGGCGACACCCTGACCCTGCGCGGCGGCGAGTACCGGCTTGTGGACGAGGACGGCCCCGGTTTCATCGACGTGCCGGGCATCACGATCCAGGGGTTCGCAGGCGAGACCGCCGTGCTGCTCGGATCGGCCAGCACCGACGGCATGACCTGGGATGCCTACAATGCCGACGTCTGGCGTATTCCGGCGGAGTTCCTGTCCAGCGATCCCAAGGGCCTGTTCAACGGCAGCCGCCGCATTGCCCACTCGACCGACTTCAGCAACGGGCGCGATCACAGCGACGTCTCCGAGTTGACCGAACCCGGTTTGTGGACCAAGGCGGACGTCAACGGCGAGCAGTGCGATGACGACAATGCCGGCTGCTATATCTACCTCTACCCGCCGGCAGGCGAGACGCCAGGCGAGGAAACCTACGAGCTGGCCCAGCGCGGCCTGGCGCGGATCGTTGCCGACCACGTCACCTTGCGCAACCTCGAGTTCTATTACACCCAGTCGTCGCCGGTGTTCTTCGAAGGCGCCGACTACGCCGTGATCGAGCACAGTGTTTTCGGCCACAACTCCAACGGCAACGACAACAGCTACGGCCTGCGCATCTGGGACTCGCAGGGCACGATCGTGCGCCACAACCGCGTGTTCGATTCGGTCTATTGGGGCGGGGTGTCCAACAGCAAGGGCATCACGTTCATGGTGTCCAAGCTCGGGGACCCCAACATCGTCGAGTACAACGAGATCCACGACATTCCGGGGTTTGCCGCGGTGGGTACCAAGGGCGGTGTGTCGGGGCTGATCGTGCGCCACAACTACATCCACGACGTCTACGCGGCCATCGAGCCGGGCGACGAGCGTTGCGTCTGGGCGTCCGACAATCCGAGCTGCGAATCGACCGACGAGGAGTACCGTCCCGGGGGGCAGTGGGAGATCTACGGCAATGTCATCGTCAACGCCGAGATCGGCGTGAGGCTCCCCGGCTTCACCAGCGACGGGCACGGCAATCGCGTCTACAACAACGTCTTCCATCAGGGCCGAACGGGGATCGACCTGGGCTGGGATGGTGCCTATGGCAACGTGTTCGCCAACAACATCTTTTCGGCCAACGAAGCGGGTATCTACCTGAGCAGCGGCGGCACCGACACCACGGTGCCCGACTATCTCGACCAGTTCGTGTCCGACAACAACCTCTTCTTCGGCAACAGCCTGGCCGATATCCATCTGCGGCCGAACTGGGGCGGCAATTACTCATCGGGCACGCCCTACTCGCTGGCCGAATTCCGCGATGCCTTCGGGCGCGAGGTGGATTCCATCGCCGGTGACCCGAGCTTCGTCAATGCGCCCTCGGATTTCCACCTGAACAACGACAGCCCGGCACGAGGGCAGGGCGATCGCAGTTTCTGGCCGGGGGCGCCGGCGGTCGATATCGGCGCCCATCCCTTCGGCAGTCTGCTGTTCTTCGACGCCTTCGAGCAGTAGACGACCCATTGATGCTGGGCAGGGTGGGGCCGCCGGCCCGCTCGCGCGAGCGGTTCGCTACAGCCAGCCCTGGTCGCGGGCGATGCGGTAGGCCTCGGTGCGATTGTCGGCCTGCAGCTTGCCGATGGCTTCCGACAGGTAGTTGCGCACCGTGCCCTCGGCCAGGTGCAGGCGCTGGCCGATCTCGGCGTTGCCCAGGCCTTCGCCCGCCAGCCTGAGCACCTGACGCTCGCGGTCGGTGAGCGGGTCGCTGCTGTCGAAGGCGGTCAGCGCCAGTTCGGGATCGATCACCCGCTGGCCTGCGTGGATGCGGCGAATGGCGTCGGCCAACTGTTCGGCCGGCGTTTCCTTGAGCAGGTAACCGCGCACGCCGGCTTCGAGCGCGCGCCTCAGATAGCCGGGTCGCGCGAAGGTGGTCAGGATGGCCACAGCGGTGCCGGGCGCGTTGCCGCGCGCCCAGTCGGCCAGGTCCAGGCCGGTGCTGCCCGGCATCTCGATGTCGGTCAGCAGCAGGTCGGGTTTCTCGGACTCGACCAGGCCACGAGCCTCGTCGCCGCTGGTGGCGCGCCCGACCACCTCGATGTCGTCCTCGAGCTCGAGCAGTGAGGCGAGTGCGCCCAGCAAAAGGGTCTGGTCTTCGGCGAGTACGAGTCGGATCATGCGGCCTCCAGTGGTAAGCGGGCGCTCAGGCTGGACGGGCCGTCGGATCCGATGTCGAGCCGGCCGCCGAGGGATTCGATGCGCGCGCGCATGCCCTGGATGCCGTTGCCGTCCATGCGGATGCTGCCGCCGCCGTCGTCGTCGACCGACAGGTTCAGTTCACCCTGTGAAGCTTCGAGCCGGATGCGGCAGCGGCGGGCCTGCGAGTGACGAATGACGTTGGTGACCGCCTCGCGGATGACCAGGGCCAGCATGCCCTGGGTCTGTGCGGGCAGCTCGACGACCCCGTCGACCTCGATGACCGGGTCGATGTCGGCCGCGCGCAGGCTCAGGCGCATGTGTTCGAGGGTTTCGGCAAGGGTCTGCCGCTGGTAGCCGCTGATGGCCTCGCGTACGTCGGCCAGTGCCTTGCGGGCGCTCTCGCCCATGGAGCGGATCTCCTCGCGCGCCTTGTCGCCGTCGCGCTCGACCAGGCGCTCGGCCAGCTCGCTCTTGACCGCGATCATCGACAGGGTGTGGCCGAGCACGTCGTGCAGGTCGCGCGCGATGCGCTCGCGCTCGGCCACGCGAGCCAGGCGCTTGATCTCTGCCTGGCTGAGCTTGAGCTCGGCGTTCTTGCGCCCCTGTTCGGCGAAGAAGATATTGGTCAGGCCGATAATGATGCTGATGAAAACGCCCGGCAGCCAGTAGAAGGGTTCGGGCCGGGCCAGGGGCGCGATCAGGCCCGCGAAGGCGGCCACGCCGAGGACGACCCAGACCGATCGTCTCGGTGGCCCCACCAGGTGGGCAAAGGCGGCGGCGTAGATGAACAGCACGCTGGCGCCGGCGTTGGCCCAGCTCCAGGCCGCGGCCATCGCGGTGATGGCGACGATGTGCGCCAGCGCCGTGCGGCGGGTCCGGCTCCGGAACGCGCTGAAGTACAGGACGAGGAAAACGGCAATGGTCGCCATGCCCAGGGTCATCTCGACCGGGCCGACAGGGCGGAAGTACCACTCGACGAAGAAGAAGCTCAGATAGACCAGCCAGACGTAGGCCGTCCAGCCCTGGCCGCTTTCGGGGGGCACCAGGGACTCGTGAATTCTCTTGAGGCGTTGTCGGGCGCTCATCGACGGTTTCCTTCGACGGCCCGGTCGGCCCGGGCCTGCCTGAATTGTAGTGCCATCGCGGGCTATTCCACCGAGTCACCGGGCGGAAAGCCGTTTTTCCAGACTGCAGCGATGCGAGCCGTGTGCCGGATGTCTTCGAGCGGGTTGCCGTCGACGACGACCAGGTCGGCGCGGCAACCCGGCTTCAGGCAGCCGCGACCTTCCAGCCCGAATTCGCGTGCAGGCAGGCCCGTCGCCGAGCGCAGCGCCTCGGCGGGTGTCAGACCCGCTTCCACCAGCAGGGCCAGTTCGTGGTGCAGGCTCGGGCCGTGGGCCGTGCCGGGGTTGCCGGCGTCGCTGCCGGCCAGCAGGGGCACGCCGGCTTCGTGCAGCTTGCGGATGTTGTCGAAGACCACCGGCCAGCGCGCGCTGCGCATTCCGGAACCCGGAAAGGACTGCGCGAGCATGGTCTGCTGCTGCGGCGAGATCCGGCCCTCGGCGTGGTCGCCGTTGGTGAGCCAGTCGGGGACGGACTGGCCGTGGCTCGCGGCCAGCACGGGCGTCGTGGGCACGATCCAGATCCCGGCCTCGCTTGCCATCTCGATGAATTCATCGTCGACGGGCTGGTCGGCGAACAGGTGCACCAGTCCGTCGACGCCGGCGCGGACCGCCATCTTCGCGGCCGATTGCGTCGACGCGTGGGCGACGGCCAGCACGTCGTTGGCGTGAGCGGCTTCGACCAGGGCCTCGACCATGGCTGCGTCCAGGGTCGGCAGCGGCCGGCCCCAGGTCGAGCCGTCCTCGATGATGATCTTGATGTAGTCCGAGCCTTCCTCGAGGCGCTGCTCGACCCACGCTTCGGCCGTCTCGGGCGATTCGGGGACGGGCACGGGCAATCCGTACTGGGTGCCGTGGCCGCCCTCGGCGGTGGCCAGGTAGCCGGCCGAGAACAGGTCGGCCTGGTCGGTGGGCTGCAGCGACTCGCGCTGATTGATGATCAACGGCTGGTCGGTGGGCGCGCGGAACATATCGAGCAGGGTGGTCACGCCCATGCGCAGGGCGTCGCTGCGGGCATTGCCGTAGGCGTGGACGTGGGCGTCGATCAGGCCCGGAAGCACGGTCCGGCCCCGGCCCTCGACGACCGTCGCGTCTTCGGGGACGGTTACCTGCGGGCCGATCCCGGCGATTCGCCCATCGCTGATGAGCAGCGTGGCTTGTTCGATCATGCGCTCGCCGTCGAACACGCGCACGTCGGTGAAGGCCGTCATGCCCCGCTTGCCGTCGACCGGCCCGGGCAGGAGCAGCAGGGTGGCGATCGCGGCGAGCACGATGGCGATGATTCCGTAAAGGCTTCTCATGGTCCTGGACTCCTGTCAGGAAACGCCGGCGAGCCGGCGCCAGCCCAGCGCCGTCATCACGGCAAAGACCAGCCCGAAGACGCCCAGCACGGCCAGGGAGTGGCCCCAGTCGGCCGGCTTCGCGCCGGTGATGTCGAGCGCCAGCGCGGCCAGGTGATAGGGCGGCAGCCACTCGGCCACCGACTGCAGCCAGCCCGGGAAGACCGTCGAGGGAATCCACAGGCCCGAGAGGAAACCCAGCGGCAGGTAGACGATATTGAGCACCGCCGGCGCGGCGTTGGGGCTCAGCCACAGACCGAGCGCCAGACCCATCAGGCAGAAGGGCAGGGCGCCAAGGGTGAGTATTCCGGCCAGTCCGAGCCATTGGCTCGTCTCCAGGCGGACTTCGCCGAAGGCCGCGGCCAGCGCGGCCATCATCACCACGATGACGATCGCGAACAGGAGCGCGCCGAAGGCCTTGCCGGCGATGACGGCCGACACCGGGGCCGGCGAGGCCCGCAGGAGCAATAGCCAGCCCTGGGCGCGCTCGGTGGCGATGCTCACGCCGAAGGAGAACAGCGCCGCGCCCATGACGCCGAAGGTGGCGAAGGTGCACAGCAGCCACAGCGACTGGCCGCGCAGCATCAGCAGCCCGAAGAAGACGTAGAACATCACCGGGAAGAGCAGCGTGGGCAGGGTGTAGGCCGGCGTGCGCAGCAGGTTGAGCCACTGCGCGCGGATGAGCTGGATCGAGGGATTGGCGGCGTTCATGCGGCCTCCTGTTCGGGTTGGGCGGAGTCGGTCAGGGCGAGAAAGGCGGTCTCCAGGTCGGCGCCGGCCACTTCGAGATCGTCGACGGTGTCGTCGGCGGCGAGGAGGGCACGAACCGTGTCGATGCCGCGGCGGCTGAGGATTTCGACGCGATCCTCGCCGGCGTGCACGGCCTGGACGGCCGGCAGGGTGCGCAGTTTCTCCTTCGGCAGCGCGGTGCGGGCGAGGATGCGGTCGCTGGGCACGCGCCGGCGGATGGCGTCGGGCGAGCCCTGATCGAGAACGCGGCCGCGGTCGAGCACGACGACGTGGTCGGCCAGTTTCTGCGCCTCGTCCATGAAGTGCGTGCACAGCAGGATCGAGACCCCGGCGCGGCGGCGCGCCTCGATGGCGCGCCACAGGATCCGGCGCGCGGCGGGGTCAAGGCCGGTCGTCGGCTCGTCGAGGATCAGCCAGTCCGGCCGGCCGACGACGGCCAGCGCGAAGAGCGCGCGTTGTTTCTGGCCGCCCGAGAGGCGGTCGAAGCGGCGGTCGGCGAGATCGACCAGGTCGAGTTCATCGAGCAGGCCGATCTGCGAATCCGGTTCGGGGTAGAAGCTGGCGAACAGGGCCAGCAGCTCGGACACCGTCAGGTTGTCCTGTACGCCGCTGGCCTGGAGCATGACGCCGATGCGCCGCTGCGCCTCGGTGCGGCCCGGCTCGAGATCGCCGAACAGGCTGATCTTCCCGCGCTGAACGGAGAGGATGCCCAGCAGCAGGTGGATCAGCGTGGTCTTGCCCGCGCCGTTGGGGCCGAGCAGGGCGGTGACGCGACCGCCGTGAAGGGTCAGGTCGATGCCGGCCAGCGCCGGCGTCGACCCGTAGTCGTGGTGCAGTGCCGAACACTCGGCGACGACTGGCTTGTCCATGTGGTTTGCTCCCGATCAAGTGTCGGGAACAGTCTGGGCAAGCCGGCCGCTTCGTCCCAGTGACGCGCCTCAGGAATCGGGCATGACATTTGTCACTCGCGTCCGGCCTGCTCCATCGCTTCGCGCATGAACCGGTCGGCGACCTGCCGTGCTGGCCGGTCCTTGAGGCCTTCCCAGTACGCCACGAATTCGGGTCGCTCATCCATCGTGCCGAACTGCATGCCCCAGCCGATGTGCGAGCCGACGTAGACGTCGGCGGCGCTGAAGCGATCGCCGGCGATGTAGCGGCGGTCGCGCACCGCGCCGGCCAGGGTGTCGAGCGTGGCCTCGAGGGTGCCGAAGCCCAGCGTCCGCTGGTTCTCCTCGCTGGGCTCGAAGCCGCAGGCGCGCGTGCTGACCGCCGCCTCGACCGGGCCGGCGGCGAAGAACAGCCAGCGGTAGTAGTCGGCTCGATTCTTCGGGTCCGGCGCCAGGCCGGCCTCCGGAAAGGCGTCGGCCAGGTAGGCGCAGATGGCGGCCACTTCCGTGACCACCTTGCCGCCATGGACGATGGCCGGCACCTTGCCCATCGGGTTGACGGCCAGGAAATCGTCGGACTTCATGGGCGCGCCGTAGTCGACGACTTTCAGCTCATAAGGCTGCCCGACTTCCTCGAGCATCCAGTGGGCAATGCCGCCGCGCGACATCGGGTTGGTGTAGAAAACCAGTTCGCTTGTCACCTTTTTCTCTCCCCGGAATGCGGCACGCTCAGTTCGTGCCGGAGAAATTGTCGTTGAACAGGCGGTCGATGGCGCGGTCGACGACCTGAAGGTCGGCTTCGACGCTCTCGGTGCCGATGGTGACCTGGAAGCCGTCGTCCGGCCCGGGTACACCGCGGCTCGTCGGCATGTTGCCGCCCGTCGTGGTCACGCTACTGTAAGCCGGAGAGACGTCCGGCACCAGCGTGTAGGTGCCGGGCGGCAGGGCCGTGGTCTGGTAGCGGGCGTTGAAGAATTCGAGCTTGTAGCTGCCCACGAAATCGCCGGTGTCGGTATAGACCTCGACCTTGCCGCGCGGAATGGCGAATCCGCTGGGCACTTCGAGGATCTGTCCGGAGATGACCGGGCCCGAAGTGACTTCGAGGTTGCCCACGGAGTGGTCAGTGCTGCCGTCGAGCGTGATCATGGTGCCCGTGGTCGGGTCGCACAGCGCCTCGGAACAGTTGCCGGCAGCGCCGTGAACCTTGTCGAAGTACGCGAACTGGACGCCGTAGTGACCGGGACCCACCGACGAGCTCATGCTAGTGCGCACGTAGTAGTCGCCGGCCGGCAGCGCGCCGAAGCGGAAGTCGCCGTTGGCGTCGGTCATCACGACCGACAACGTTTCCCCCGAGGCATCCACGACACGGACGATGGTCTCTGCGATCGGATTGTTCGTGCCGGCATCCACGACCGTGCCGTCGATATGGCTGCCGGTGGTGATCTCCATGATGATCGAAGTCGTGTTGCCGGCGGTCACCGATACGGTGCTGGCGGCCGACAGGTCGCAGTCGATACCGGCACAGGGCTCGTCCGGGTAGACGGCGTCCGTGTAGTTGTCCAGCGCCTCGTCCGAGTAGAAATCGGGGTGACTGATTGAGTCGCCGAGGAATTCTCCGTAGGTGCGAACGAAGTAGTTGCCGGGCGGAATTGCGGCAGAGGGTTCCAGCGACACCGCGCCGGTAGCGTCAGTGACGATATCGGCGCCACCGACCACTTGACCGCTTGCATCGATGACGTCGTAGGAACCAAGATCCGCATTTGCGGGAGAACCCGCCGGAATGCCGTTGGTGTCGGCATCGATGATGATGCCTTCGACCTGCCCGCCCTGGCTGAGCGTTCGTGCCGGAAGTGAAAGGCTGGCGCCGGCGGGAACGGTCAGCGGCGTGCCGCGAGCGCGTTCGCAGCCGCCCCAGGGACAATGCAGCCCATTGTGCAGTTCGCGCAAGTAGGGGTTGTGGTTGATCGGGCCGAGCTGGATGTAGTAGCTGCCGCCACGCAGGCCGTTGAACGCCCAAGCCGTTTCGGGGAGCTGAGGCGAATCAATGAAGCGGAATGTCTTGTGCTGGCCGGAGCCGTCGTACAGATAGATCAATTTCTCGATATCGGGAGGGTTGAGGTTGCCGGTGATCGTGGCCCCCGGTGCGAGGACGAAATCCACACCCGTGGTCGTCGAACCCGACGAGATATGGACGGTGTCGGTGTTTCCCAGAGGACAACTGCCCAGTTCACAGGTCCGGTCGTTCCATGCCTCGGCTACATAATTGTCGACGTACAGCGGGAAGTCTCCAATTCGCGGCTCGGCAATGACGTGATAATCGCCGGGTTCGATGGCCAGTGAACTCGAATAACTTCCGTCGCTGGCGGTGGTCGCGCCGAAATGACTGGAGTACTCACGGAACGAGCCCTCCTGGAAAACGCGGATTCGGGCATTCTCGAGCCCGGAGCCGGTGTCTTCGGCGGTGATTGTTCCTGAAAGTCGCCCGCCGGCATCGAGCGCAATGTCGATACCGGTCAGCGAGTCCCCACTGCTGAGCGTGATCTCTCCGCCGGCCACGCATTTGAAGTAGCAGGGAAGTGGATCCGTAATTCCGTGGCGGGCCGGCGCGTGATCAGGGCCCGCGGCTTCCACGATGATGTCGCGGGTTTCGCCCGCCGGTACCGAAACGGTGATCGAGTACCCACCGGAGGCGTTGGTCGTGTCCGTGATGAAGGGCGAGTTGCCGCCGGTTGTCGGGTCGGAAATGGCAACCGTGGCGCCGGCGATCGGGTCGCCGCTGCCGCTCTCGGTGATCGTGCCCTCGATCGTGGCCGACTGGCCGAAGGTCGGGCCTGCCCAGGCAAGGCACAGGAAAGCGAATACCGCGATCGGCGGGCAATGGAGTGGCTTCCGTTGTCGCATGGGTTCTCCGGGTCATCTCTGGCAATTGATGTCGATAGGCCGCAATCGAGGCAGCCTTCCATCCACCCTATACGCAATCCGGGACATCTTCATGCCGCCGCTGAATTGTCACCCCGTCGCGCTGTCACTAGATAAGATGGGTGGCGGGCGGTTGGCCCGGTTGGCAGAACTGGAGCGAATGGAATGAGTGAAAGGACTGAATCGAGCATTTACGGGCGCCGGGGCCGAGCATGGCTGGTGCTGCTGTTGGGCGTCGTGCTGGCGATGCCGGCTGTCGCCGCCGAGGCGCCCTCGTTCATGCGCATGAAAACGGGCGCCGAAGGCGAGCCGAAGGCCCTGCAGGTGGGGCTGGCCCGCTATCGCGACGACGCCGGCCGCACGCTCGATCTCGTCGGCGCGGTGCACGTGGCTGACCGCGATTACTTCCAGGACCTCGACCGACGTTTCGAGGACTATGACGTGGTGCTCTACGAGCTCGTCGGCGACCCGGACGGCGGGGAGAGGCGCCCCGCCGGCGTCGGGTTGAACCTGGTCGGGCTGATGCAGGGCGGCATGAAGGAGGCGATGGGCCTGGCCTTCCAGCTCGAGGAAATCGACTACGAACGCGATAACTTCGTCCACGCCGACATGACGGCCGGCGAGTTCAGCGCGAGCATGCGTGATCGCGACGAGTCCTGGACCGGCACCTTCGTGCAGCTTTGGGCCGCCTCGGTACTTTCCCAGGACGCCGCCGCCCAGCAGGCACAGATGCTCGAAGTGCTGTTCGCCAGCGACCGCCAGCTGGCCTTCAAGCGCCTCATGGCCGAATCGATGATCGACCAGGCGCGCGTGCTGGAGGTGCTCGCCGGCGAGGACGGTTCGGTGCTGATCACCGAACGCAATCGCAAGGCGCTTTCGGTGCTCGAGCGTGAGCTTGGAGACGGCGCCCGCAATCTCGCGCTGTTCTACGGCGCCGGCCACCTGCCCGATTTCCACCGACGCCTGACCGGCGAGCTCGGCTTCGAACTCGAGGTCGTCGAATGGCTCGACGCGTGGGACCTGAGAGGCGAATGAGTTCTGCGCGCAACTCGGTGCTCCCCACGCGCTTCCGCTATCGCCTCAGCCCGGTCAACATGAAGCGCGGCCTCTGGATCGTTTTCGTTTCGCTGGCCGTGCTGATCGGTCTCGGGATGCTCGGCTCCGAGAGCCTGGGCGAGACGATCCTGGAAGACCTGCAGGAGCAGCCCGCCTGGGCGCTCGGTGCCGCGCTCGTCGGCATTGTGGCGCTGGTCGCGCTGATCGGCCGGATCGTGTCGCTGGCACGCGAGGCCTGGCTGACGGTCGATTCGAGCGGCATTCAGTGCTCGCCCCACAAGCACCATGGTCCGCGGAACTGGCTGCGCCAGGACTGGCAGCTGCCCTGGTCGGCCATCGACAAGGCGATCGTCCAGCGGCCCGGACCGAAGGCCCAGCACGTCCAGAGCTGGATCAATACCACGCTCACGCTCGAGAGCGGGCAGGGACAGCACGACCTCGCCCTGCTGCTCTGGGATCCGGTGGATGATCCGCTCGAGCGCCCCGGCCTCACAGCCTTCCGTCCGGGTACGCGGCTTCACGAGATGACCGAGACACATCCGCTGATCCGCCACCTGGAACAGCGCGGCATCGAGATCGATTACCAGCCGCTGGGCTTTCGCGGTCGATGGGGCATGGGCAAGCCGTCCGAGGATCGACCCGAGGCGGGCGCCGGCGATGCGCCGGTCGACCTGTTCAATTTCAAGTCGCTGGTGTTGATGCTTTCGTTGATGGGTGCGATTGCCGTGGCGGCTGCGCTGCACTTCATGGTCCTGCCGCCGATCCGCCCGCTGTGGTCGCCCGCCTGGGGGATGATGGCGCTGGCCGGCAGCGCGGTCTTTCTGGCCGGAGCGCTGTTGCCGCGCGCCGCCCCCGTGCGGGAGAGAACGGTCGTTGCCCTGTTGCTGGGTGCAACGGTCGGGGCGCTTGCGCACCCGCTGTCGGTCCGCCTGGAGGCCATGACCGCTGAAGCGCCGCAGACGGTGGACTACGTCGTGGCGGCGCCCGGCGTGTTCGAGCCGATCGATTCCGGGCTCCCCGCACTCGATCTAAGCGACCTCGAAGTGCCCGAGTACTGGAACAGTTTGCCGGACGGAGAAATCCATCCCTTCGATCTGCAGCGCACCGGGGAGTCCCGGTATGTCCTGAGGCTGGGCCCACTGTTCGAACGGACCCGCGCGTTCTATGCCGGCCGGGAGGCCGACTAGGCAAGGTCAGCTGCAGGCCGTTCCCGACTGACCGGCCACGCCGTCGCCATCGACCATCGCTTTGAGTACCGCCGTGGATCGGACCGGGCGGAGGCGTTCGCGCTCGGGATTCGGCGATAACCGGTCTCCGAGCAACGCCATCAGGGCCTTGCCCGGTTCGGAAACCTGCTCGAACACGAATTCGATCCGTTCGTGCACCGACTTCGGGGGCCACACCCCGTCGACGCGGATGCTCAGGGCCATGCACACCAGTACCAGGAAGATCACGAGAAACGTTCGCATGGCTGAACTCCTTGCGGCCATTTTTGCCGCCTGTCCTGTTGCTATGACGTCCGGAGAGGACATTTGGTTGCATTCGGTCGCGCCGACACCGGTCGCGATGGGTGCTAGACTGCCCGCGCGCCGGCGCGGCCTTGCACGCTGGCGGATGTGATCCCTGACGGAAACGTGGATGGATGTTCTTTTCTGGCTGATCGTGGCCCTGGCTTCGACGGGCATCGTCTGGGTCGGCAGCGGCCTGCTCGAATCCTCGAGCGCACGGCTTTCGGCCTGGTATTCGCTGCCCGAGATCGTGCAGGGGGCGATCGTGGTGGCCATCGGCTCGAGCTTTCCCGAACTGGCCACCGTGGTGATGTCGACGCTGCTGCACGGTGAGTTCGAGCTCGGTGTCGCGGCCATCGTCGGCTCGGCCCTGTTCAACATCCTGATCATTCCCGCGATCTCTGGCCTCGTCAGCAAGGAGCAACTGCGCGCCAACCGTGACCTTGTCTACAAGGAAGCGCAGTTCTACATGATCGCGGTAGCGGTGCTGACGCTGACCTTTTCGTTCGCAGCGATCTACCACCCGATTTCTTCCGGCGACGGTTCGATCCGCGGCGAGATGACGCGCTGGCTGGCCCTGATGCCGTTGGCGCTCTACGCGCTCTACATCTTCGTGCAGTACCACGACACCATCGACCAGCCCGAGGAAGTCGACACGACCGGGATCCGTCCCGGCCGGGAATGGGCCAGGCTCGGCGGATCGCTGCTGGTCATCCTGGTCGGCGTCGAGGGCCTGATCCGGGCAGCGGTGAGTTTCGGCGAGATCTTCGACACGCCCTCGTTCCTGTGGGGCATCACGGTGGTCGCCGCCGGCACTTCCATTCCCGATGCCTTCGTCTCGATCCGGGCGGCCCGCAAGGGGCGGGCGGTCACCAGCATTGCCAACGTGCTCGGCAGCAACACCTTCGACCTGCTGGTCTGCATTCCGGTGGGTGTGCTGATTGCGGGTACGGCGGTGATCAACTTCTCGATCGCCGCGCCGATGATGGCGGTGCTGACGGTCGCGACCGTGGCGCTGTTCCTGATGATGCGCACGCACCTGGTGCTTTCCCGAGCGGAGTCCTGGGTGCTGCTGGTGATCTACGTGCTGTTCGTTGCCTGGGTCAGCGGAGAAAGCTTCGGCCTGGTCGACTGGGTGCCCACCCTGCCTCCCGACTGAGCACGTTCGGCGATTGACAGGTTTTCGCGTGGCCTGTCTATACTGGTTCCATGAACGCTGATGCAATCGTGATCGGTGGTGGCCTGGCCGGCCTCGTGGCGGCCTGCGAGCTGTGTGATGCGGGCAAGCGGGTGATCGTGCTCGAGCAGGAGGGCGAGAACAGCCTGGGCGGCCAGGCGTTCTGGTCGCTGGGCGGCCTGTTCTTCGTCGACAGCCCCGAGCAGCGTCGCATGCGCATTGCCGACAGCCCGGAACTGGCCCTGCAGGACTGGCTGGGTTCGGCGCAGTTCGACCGCGAAGAGGACTACTGGCCGCGCAAGGTGGCCGAAGCCTACATCGATTTCGCCGCCGGCGAGATGCGGCCCTGGCTGCACTCGATGGGCATGCGCTGGTTTCCCGTCGTCGGCTGGGCCGAGCGCGGCGGGGCGCTGGCGAACGGACACGGCAATTCCGTGCCGCGCTTCCACATCACCTGGGGTACCGGCCCCGGCGTGGTCAAACCCTTCGTCGATCGTCTGATGGCTCACGTGGAAGCCGGCCGGGCCGAAGTGCGTTGCCGTCATCGCGTGACCGAACTGCACACCGCCTCCGGCGCGGTTTCCGGCGTGAGCGGCGACATCCTCGAGCCGTCGACGGTGCAACGGGGCGAGCGTTCGGGCCGCGAGGTGATCGACGCCTTCGAGCTGGCCTGCGGCTGCGTGATCGTGACCTCCGGCGGCATCGGCGGCAACCACGACCTGGTGCGCAAGAACTGGCCGGTCGATGCACTCGGCCCGGCGCCGAAGCGCATGGTCGCCGGCGTGCCGCATCACGTCGACGGGCTGATGATCGACGTCGCCCGCTCGGCGGGTGCGGCGGTGATCAACGCCGACCGGATGTGGCACTACACCGAAGGCGTGCAGAACTGGAACCCGATCTGGCCCAACCACGGCATCCGGATTCTGCCCGGTCCCTCGTCGCTGTGGTTCGACGCAAACGGCGAGCGTCTCGAAGCGCCCTGCATGCCGGGTTTCGACACCCGGTCGACGCTCAAGCGGATCCTGTCCACCGGGTACGAGCATTCCTGGTTCATTCTCAACCGCGAGATCATCCGCAAGGAATTCTCGCTGTCGGGCTCGGAACAGAACCCCGACCTGACCGGCGCGAAGTGGTCGCTGGTCATAAAGAACCGCAAGGGCGGTCGGGTGCCGCCGACGGTGCAGGCCTTCATGGATCACGGCGAGGACTTCGTCGTCGCCGACGATCTGACCGAGCTTGTCGAGGGGATGAACCGCATCACCCCGGACACCCCGCTCGATCTCGACCGCATCCGCGGCCAGATCGAGGCCCGTGATCGGGAAGTCGCCAACCCGTATTCGAAGGATGTCCAGATCACCGCGATCCATGGCGCGCGTCGTTACCTGGGCGACAAGCTGATCCGCACCGCCAAACCCCATCGCCTTCTCGATCCCGACAAGGGGCCGCTGATCGCCGTGCGGCTCAACATTCTCACGCGCAAGACCCTGGGCGGGCTGCACACCGACCTGGACTCACGCGTGCTCGACGCGGCGGGTGAACCCATCGACGGGCTATACGCTGCCGGCGAGTGCGCGGGTTTCGGCGGCGGCGGATACCACGGGTACAACGCCCTGGAAGGCACCTTCCTGGGCGGCTGCATCTTTTCGGGCCGCAACGCGGGCCGGCACGCGGCCGGTCGCGAGTGAAGCGCTGTTCCGGCTAGCGCAAAGCCCGACACCACCGTATCGGCAGAACGGACCCTGCTGCTGGCCTGCAAGCGGCGGGAACCAGAACACCCATCAGGCTGTATCACATGACGAAGATCGAAATCTCAACCGAACGTGCCTCGGACATTCCGATGATCCACGCCGTCCATTCGGAGGCCTTCGAGACCGAGGCGGAGGCGCGCCTGGTCGATCGGCTGCGCCAGAGCGCCGACCCTTTCTTGTCGTTGGTCGCGCGTTTCGGTGATGTCGTTGTGGGCCACATCCTGTTCACGCCCGTCCATCTGGCCGATCGGGGCAAGGCCGGGCTGCTCGGCCTGGCCCCGATGGCGGTGTTGCCCGCTTTCCAGGGCCAGGGCATCGGCGGGCAACTGATCGAGCGGGGATTGGCGGCGGCGCGTGAACTCGGCGCGCGGGGTGTCGTCGTCCTCGGCCACGCCGCTTACTACCCGCGTTTCGGATTCCGGCCGGCCTCCGAGTTCGGCCTGTCCAACGAGTTCCGCGCGCCGGCCGAGAACTTCATGGCGCTGGAATTGGTGCCGGATGGATTGAGTGCGGCCTCCGGCCAGGTTCGTTACCACGCCGCTTTCTCCGGTTCCGCCTGATCCTCATCACCCGGCGGGATCCATCGGTCTCCCACGGAGTCGGCAATACGCTGCAGTATGGTGATTCCGAAGGGCTTTCCCTGCCGGACACGTGCACGGGCAGTCGGTACAATAGCCGGCCCGAACAAGCAAAACGCCCCGCGAGAGGACTGGCATGGTGCAACAGTATCCCCATCCCGACGACATCGATTCGCAGGAGACTCAGGAGTGGCTCGAGTCGCTGGCCGCGGTCGTCGACCGTGACGGCCCGGAGCGAGCGCACTTTCTGCTCGAACGCTGTGTCGAGCTCGCTCGTCGATCCGGGGCGCATCTGCCGTTCGACCTGACGACCGCCTACATCAACACGATTCCGCCGCATCGCGAGCCCAACATGCCAGGCGACGGCTCGCTGGAGCGGCGCATTCGTTCGATCATCCGCTGGAACGCCATGGCCATGGTCGTTCGCGCCGCGCGCCGAGGCGGTGAACTGGGTGGGCATATCGCCAGCTTCGCCTCGGCGGCCACGCTCTACGACGTGGGCTTCAATCATTTCTTCAAGGGGCCGGATCACGAGGACGGCGGCGACCTGGTCTACATCCAGGGCCATTCCTCGCCGGGCATCTATGCCCGCGCCTTTCTCGAGGGGCGCCTGAGCGAGGAGCAGCTCGACGGCTTCCGCCAGGAAGTCGACGGCGAGGGCATCAGCTCCTATCCGCATCCCTGGCTGATGCCGGATTTCTGGCAGTTTCCGACGGTGTCGATGGGCCTGGGCCCCATCATGTCGATCTACCAGGCGCGTTTCCTCAAGTACCTGACCAACCGCGGTATCACCGACGCGAGCAAGCGCAAGGTCTGGAGCTTCCTGGGCGACGGCGAGATGGACGAGCCCGAATCGCTGGGCGCGATCTCGCTCGCCGGCCGCGAGAAGCTCGACAACCTGGTCTTCGTGGTCAACTGCAACCTGCAGCGTCTCGACGGTCCGGTGCGCGGCAACGGCAAGATCATCCAGGAGCTGGAAGGCTTCTTCCGGGGTGCGGGCTGGAACGTCGTCAAGGTCATCTGGGGCTCCTACTGGGATCCGCTGCTGGCGCGCGACACCAAGGGCCTGCTGCGCCGCCGCATGGAAGAAGCGCTCGACGGCGACTACCAGAAGTACAAGGCCAACGACGGCGCCTACGTGCGCGAGCATTTCTTCGGCGCATACGACGAATTGAAGGAAATGGTCGCCGATATGTCCGACGAGGACATCTGGCGGCTCAACCGCGGTGGCCACGATCCGCACAAGATCCACGCGGCCTACCACGCCGCGACTCACACCGAAGGCCGCCCGACCGTCATCCTGGCCAAGACGATCAAGGGTTACGGCCTGGGTGAATCGGGCGAGGGTCAGAACATCTCGCACCAGCAGAAGAAGCTCGACGACGAGGGCGTGAAGTACTTCCGCGATCGTTTCAACGTGCCGGTCTCCGACGAAAGCCTCTCCGAGGTGCCGTACTTCCATCCCGGCGAGGACTCCGAGGAAGTGAAGTACATGAAGAAGCGGCGGGAAGAACTCGGCGGCTTCCTGCCTCAGCGCAAGGTCGAAGCGGAGAAGCTCGAGGTGCCGGGCCTGGACGATTTCTCCAAGGTGATGGAATCGAGCGGCGAGCGCGAGATCTCGACCACCATGGCCTTCGTGCGCTGCCTGACCGTGATGCTGCGCGACAAGAACATCAAGAAGCACGTCGTGCCGATCATCTGCGACGAGGCGCGCACCTTCGGCATGGAGGGGCTGTTCCGCCAGATCGGCATCTACGCTCCCTTCGGGCAGCTCTACGAGCCGGTCGATTCGGACCAGCTTGCTTATTACAAGGAAGCCAAGGAAGGCCAGGTCTTGCAGGAAGGCATCACCGAAGCCGGTTCGATGAGCTCCTGGATCGCCGCGGCGACCAGCTACGCCTCGACCGGCGTGCCGATGATTCCCTTCTACGCCTTCTACTCGATGTTCGGATTCCAGCGCATCCAGGACCTGGCCTGGGCGGCCGGCGACATGCGCGCCAAGGGCTTCCTCATCGGCGGCACGTCGGGGCGAACCACCCTCAACGGCGAAGGCCTGCAGCACGAGGACGGCCACAGCCAGGTGCAGGCCGGGCTGATTCCCAACTGCGTGTCCTACGACCCGACCTTCGCCTACGAGCTGGCGGTGATCCTGCAGGACGGCCTGCGTCGCATGTACGGTGAGGGCGAGGATGTCTACTACTACATCACCGTGCTCAACGAGAACTATCCGCAGCCCGACATGCCCGAGGGTGCCGAGGAAGGCATTCGCAAGGGCATGTACCTGTTCCGCGAGGGCGGAAACGACAAGGACAAGCCGCGCGTCCAGCTGATGGGATCCGGTTCGATCCTGCGTGAAGTGATCGCAGCGGCCGACATCCTGAAGGACGACTACGGCGTCGAAGCCGACATCTGGTCGGTGACGAGCTTCAACGAGGTGCGCAAGGAAGGCTACGAGGTCAGCCGGCGCAACCGGCTCAAACCCGACGAATCGTCGAAGACGCCCTATGTCACCGGCCTGCTCAAGGATCGCCAGGGCCCCGCGATCGCAGCGACCGATTACGTACGCGCTTTCGCCGACCAGGTGCGCGAGTTCGTCCCCCAGGATGAATACATCGTTTTGGGCACCGACGGTTACGGCCGCTCGGATACGCGCGAGAACCTGCGCCGATTCTTCGAGGTGGATCGCTACAACGTGGCCTGGGCCGCGCTGGTCGGGCTCAACCGTGAAGGCAAGTTCGACGACGACAAGCTGGTCAAGGCCAGAAGCGCGCTGAACATCGATCCCGAAAAGCCGTTGCCGACGACGGTATGACGGCAAACGGGTATGGGCGCGCAGGTCACGGACTCAGACAGACAACGAGACGAATGCGATGAGCAATAGACAAGAGATCAAGGTCCCCGATATCGGCGATTTCGACAAGGTGCCGGTCATCGAGGTGCTGGTATCGGAAGGCGACGAGATCGAGAAGGAGCAGTCGCTGGTCACCCTCGAGTCGGACAAGGCGACCATGGAAGTGCCTGCTTCGACGGGCGGCAAGCTCGTCGAGCTGAAGGTTTCCGAGGGCGATGAGGTCGGGGAAGGCGATGTCATTGCCGTTGTCGAAGTGGCTTCGGAGAGCGAGTCGGAGGCTTCCGATGACGATGGCTCCGGGGATGAAGAAGAAAAGGGTTCAGGGGCGTCTTCGGATGACACTGAGGAGGCTGATGGATCCGCTGGCTCCGACAATGGCGACGAAGCCCGCCCTGAAACCCGAAACCTGAAACCTGAAACCTCATCCGACGGAGACGGCGAACGCTCAGCCAGTAAGGGGTCCGCTAGAGGCGATGAGCTGCCAGCTCCGCCGGTGCCTTTCGACGGCATGGATCAGGATCCTTCGAAGCTGCCGCACGCCTCGCCGGCGGTGCGCAAGCTCGCGCGCGAGTTGGGGGTCGATCTGACCGGCGTTTCGGGGTCGGGCCGCAAGGGTCGAATTACCGAGGAGGATTTGAAGGGTCACGTCAAGCAGACGATGGAATCCGGCGGCGCTGGCGCAGCCGGCGGTGTCGGCCTGAACATTGCCGAGCCGCCGCAGGTCGACTTCTCGAAGTTCGGCGAGATCGTCGAAGAGAAGCTTTCGCGCATCAAGCAGATTTCCGGCCCCAACCTGCATCGCAACTGGGTGTCGATTCCGCACGTCACGCAGTTCGACGAGGCCGACATCACCGAGATGGAGGCCTTCCGCAAGGCCAACAAGAAGGCCGCCGAGGACGCCGGCACCAAGATGACGCCGCTGGTCTTCCTGATCAAGGCGGTGGTCGCTGCGCTGAAGCAGTTTCCGCACTTCAATGCCTCGCTGTCGAACGACGGCAAGTCGCTCATCAAGAAGAAGTACTTCCACATCGGCGTGGCCGTCGACACGCCCAACGGCCTGGTCGTGCCGGTCATCCGGGATGCCGACCGGAAGGGCCTGATCGAGCTGGCGCAGGAACTCACCGACCTGTCCACGCGCGCCCGCGACGGCAAGCTCAAGGGCGATGAGATGAAGGGTGGCTGCTTCTCGATTTCGAGCCTGGGCGGCATCGGCGGCACGGCGTTCACGCCGATCATCAACGCCCCCGAACTGGCCATCCTGGGCGTGTCGCGCTCGGAGACGAAGCCGGTCTGGGATGGTGGGGCGTTCCAGCCGCGCCTGATGCTGCCGCTGTCGCTGTCCTACGACCACCGGGTGATCGATGGCGCGGACGCGGCGCGCTTCACCCGCTACCTGGCCGAGCAGCTCGAGGATTTGAGGCGCCTGCTGCTTTGAGCCAGCACCGCACCGGTTTCGGCATGATGCTGGCCGCCGCGGTCGGCTTCCTGCTGTTGCTGACATTCGTGTTTTCGGGCCTGATCGATGATCGGCGCAACCCCAACCAGCAGGTGCAGAGCCAGCGCGTGGGCGGTGGCGTGGAGGTCGTCCTGGATTCCGACCGGCAGGGACATTTCATCGCCAGCGGCGCCATCAACGGCCGCGACGTGACTTTCCTGGTCGACACCGGGGCCACGCTGGTGTCCGTGCCCGAGGACATGGCCGATGAGCTCGGCCTGGAGCGCATGGCCCGAATCGGCCTGGAAACCGCCGCCGGCCCGGTCACCGGCTGGATGACGCGCATCGACGAGGTGCGCCTGGGCGAGATTGTGCAGCGCGATGTGCGTGCCGCGATCAGCCCCGGCCGCAGCGAAACGATCCTGCTGGGGATGAGCTTCCTGCGGGATCTGGAGATGACCCAGTCCGACGGCCAGTTGCGCCTGATGACAAACTGATTGACCGAGTTTATGGAAGCCGCAGATCACGGTGATTTGCGCAGATTCTTTCGTGGGTTTCTTGTCCACGGATCCCGGTCGGAGATATCCGATCCGCTGCAATCTGCATAGTCTGCGGTTCAAACAAACTCCAGAAGCTGGAGACGCATGTCATGAGCAATAGACAAGAGATCAAGGTTCCCGACATCGGCGATTTCGACAAGGTGCCCGTCATCGAGGTGCTGGTCGCCGAGGGTGACGAACTGGAGGCCGAGCAGTCGCTGATCACGCTCGAGTCCGACAAGGCGACGATGGAAGTTCCGTCGCCGGCGGCCGGCAAGCTGGTCGAGCTGAAGGTCTCAGAAGGTGATGAGGTCGGGGAAGGGGATGTCATTGGCGTGTTGGAGGTTTCCGAAGAGTCTGGCGAAGACTCCGCCGAAGGTGGCTCCGATCATGAAGAAGAAAGGGGTTCAGGGTTCAGTGTTCAGGGTTCAGGGGAGTCGTCGGATGACGCTGGCGAAGCCGAAGAGCCCGCCGGTTCCGGCGAGGGTGACGAAGGCCGCCCTGAAACCCGAAACCTGAAACCTGAAACCTCATCCGATCCGACCGATCACGATCATGAATATGACCTCGCCGTGCTGGGTTCGGGGCCGGCCGGGTATACGGCGGCCTTCCGGGCCGCGGACCTGGGGCTGAAGGTGGCGCTGATCGAGCGTTACGACTCGATCGGGGGCGTGTGCCTCAACGTCGGCTGCATTCCGTCCAAGGCGCTGCTTCACGTCGGGCAGGTGATCGATTCGGCCGCGCACCTGGGCGAGCACGGGGTGTCCTTCGGCGAGCCCGATATCGATATCGACAAGCTCAGGGGCTTCAAGGACTCGGTGGTCGAGAAGCTTACCGGCGGCCTGGCCGGCATGGCCAGGAAGCGCAAGGTAGAGATCGTCCAGGGCATGGGCCAGTTCAGCGGCGAGCACGAACTGGTCGTCGAGCACGAGGGCTCCGAGCGCACCGTCGGTTTCAATCAGTGCATCATCGCCGCCGGCTCGCGGGTGATCGAGATTCCCAACGTGCCCTGGGACGACGATCGCGTGATGGATTCGACCGGCGCGCTGGAACTGGCCGACGTGCCCGAACGACTGCTGGTGATCGGCGGGGGCATCATCGGGCTCGAGATGGCCTGCGTCTATCGCGCCCTGGGCTCGAAGGTCACTGTCGTGGAGATGATGAAACAGCTCATGCCCGGCGCGGACGCCGACCTGGTCAAGCCGTTGCAGCAGCACCTCAAGAAGCAGGGCGTCGAATTCCACCTCGACACGAAGGTCGAGAAAGTGGAGGCTGGCGACAGCGCCCTGACCGCTCACCTGGACGGCAAGGATGCGCCGGACAGCGCCGATTTCGATCGCGTGCTGGTCTGCGTGGGTCGCCGTCCCAACGGCGACCAGCTCAACGCGGAAGCCGCCGGCGTCGAAGTCGATGACAAGGGCTTCATCGCCGTTGACGGGCAGATGCGAACGAACCGGGGCCACATCTTCGCCATCGGCGACATCGTCGGCCAGCCGATGCTGGCCCACAAGGGTTCCTACGAAGGCAAGGTGGCCGCCGAGGTCGCCGCCGGCCACAAGCGTGCCGCCGATGCACGCGTGATTCCGTCGGTGGCCTACACCGACCCCGAAGTGGCCTGGGTCGGCCTGACCGAAGGGCAGGCGAAGGACCAGGGTATCGACTATGGTGTCGGCAAGTTCCCCTGGGCGGCTTCCGGCCGTGCGCTCGGCATGGACCGTTCCGAGGGTTTCACCAAGCTGATCTTCGAGAAGGGCAGCGACCGGTTGATCGGCGCGGGCGTCGTGGGAATGCACGCCGGCGACCTGATCGCCGAACTGGCCCTGGCCATCGAGATGGGTTGCGATGCGGCCGATATCGGCCTGACCATCCACCCGCATCCGACCCTGTCGGAATCGGTGATGATGGCGGCCGAGGCTTACGAGGGCACGATCACCGACCTGTACATGCCGAAGAAGGGCTGACCGGGTCCGGCAGGGCGATTGACCGAACTTTGGTGCTTTTGCAACATTACATTAACTAGTGCTAATGTAAAAGGGTCTTTTCCCTGATTCGAGGAATTGCCCGTGGCCTCCAATGCCAGAGTTGAAAGCGCGCGCTGCCGCGCCCGATTGAACGCCCAGCCGGGCCCCCGCTTGCTGTTGGCGTTCTGGCTCGTCACCATGGTTCCGGCGGCCCTGGCGCAGCAAATCACCGGCCGGGTCATCGATGCCGACAGCGGCCAGCCCGTGGTCGGCGCGAGAGTCCACGAGCAGGCCCGTCCCGCCCTCGATGTCGTGATCACCGACGCCCAGGGGCAATTTGCGCTGCCGGTGTCCGCCGGTGCGACCAACGTGCCCGTTGCGGCTGCCTTGCCGTATTCCGTCGACGCTCCGGTCAATTACGAAACCGAAGTCGATCTCGCCGACGAGGGCGACGACATCGTCATTTCGCTGCGGCCGATCCCCGACCAGGAGAACGTGGACTACCAGCCCATCGTGGGCGCGCCTCCGGAAGGCTGCGGCAGCTGTCATACCGAGCAGTACGCCCAGTGGCAGGAGAGCAATCACTCGCGGGCGGCGGTCAATGTGCGCGTGCGCGATCTCTACTCTGGAGACGGCACCGGGGACGGCACCGGCCCCGAGGCCGACGGCTACGTGTTCACCGAACTGCACGACGCTGAAGACACGGGGTTCTGCGCGACCTGCCACTCGCCCAACGAGAACCCGGCCGATCCCGGCGGCGTGAAATTCAACGAAACCTCGACCGCGGCCGGGCTGGAAGGTGTGACCTGCACCAGCTGCCACCAGCTCCACGTCATCAACGATGACATCGAGTCGATTCACTTGTTGGGCACTTCCGAGTTCCGGTTCCCCCTCTCTTTTCGCGGCGGCAATGAAGTGACCCACGAGCATGTCTGGGGGCCGCTTGACGATGTTGGCTTCGGGCAGATGCGGGCGGCTTATGCCCCGTTTTTCAAGACGTCGAAGATGTGCGCACAGTGCCACGAGTACGAGAACCCGGAGACCGGTGCGCCCGGCCAGGACACCTACAGTGAATGGCTGGGTTCTCCCGCAGCCGCCGCCGGCGTGCAGTGCCAGACCTGTCACATGCCGGAGGCCGACGCGCCGGGACCGATCGCCGCCATCGGTGCGGCACCGCAACGCCCCGCCGAACAGCGTCATGACCACAGTTTCCCGGGCGTCTATTCGGGTGTGCTCGGCGATCCTGTCGAACTGGAGGTCGAGATCGAGCCGACCGGAGCCAGGGTGGAAATCGTCACCCGGGTTCACAACCGGGTGACCGGGCATGACTGGCCGACGGGCGTGGACGTGCGCAATGCCATGCTGGTCGTCGAGGTCTCACTCAACGGCGAGGCTCTCGTTCAGGTCGCCGGCGACCAGGTGCCCGGCTGGGCGAATGATGCCGAACCGGGCGTCCAGCCCGGTGACTTCGGCGGGCTCGCCGGTCGAGGTTATGCGCACGTTCTGGAAGGGCGTATCAACGGCGAAGGTCCGGTGGTCAGCCCCGTCAATTTCATCGATGCTGATGCGCTCGTGTCCCACAGCACGATTCCGCCCGGGCAGACGGATCTCGGCCGGTTCTCCTTCGAACTGCCGCCCACCGCGTTGCCCGGCGACGAACTGGCGGTGCGGGCCCGCGTGGTCTACCGCCGGGTCTGGCGTGAAATCGCGGTAACCAAGGGCTGGACCGAACAGGACTTCGATGAGCCCTGGGAGCGGGTGGTCGAGGATCAGACGATCACCCGTAGCCTGACGGAAGGTGACCTGGACCGCATCTTCTTCGACCGCTTCGGCTCGTGAGCCGATGCGTGCCTGAAGTCCGGCCGCGAGCGTCGTCATTCGTGATACGGAGTAGACTGCGAGCCTGAGTCGCCGTCCGAGAGACGATCCGGGATGAACCGTTCCAGCGCCAGGCGCCCCTGGCACCAGCACTTCGAGACCGTGGGGTCGATCACCGCCATTGTGGTCGGCGTCGCCGCATTGTTCGTCAGCTTCGACCAGAGCCGGGTCATGCGCGAGGAGATCCGGGCCTCGATCTGGCCGGCGCTGCAGGTCGATGGATTCGCTTCCCTGGAAAACGGCACCCTGGCGATCGGTCTCAGCGTCCAGAATGCCGGGGTCGGCCCCGCCCTGGTGGAACGAGTGACCATCCGCCACGACGACTCGCCGGTGGAAGATCTCGATGCGCTGCGGGCATTGATGCCTCCCGGCGCCGACTTGTCGAGGACCTCCCTGACAGGCCGGGTCGTTGCGGCCGGCGCATCCGTTCGTCCGTTCGAATTGCGTTATCCGGCCGAAGAGAGCGACGATGCCATCGACGTCCTCAATCGCCTGCTGTCGAGATGGTCCGCTGAAGTCTGTTATTGCTCGACGCTCGGGCAGTGCTGGGTGGCCAGTGACGATCCAGGCGCGCCGACGATGGTCGACAGCTGTGAAGGTCAGCCCGGCGGCGACTTCTGATCACTGCGGGTCTGTCGATTGCGCCGCCGGCCTTCACTGCTGCACCGTTTGGAGCAGTAACGAACCTCGTCCCAGCAATCGCGCCATTTGCGACGCCAGGTGAACGGGCGCTTGCAGACAACGCAGATGCGAGTTGGCAGTTCGGACTTTTTCACACCGTATAGTCGATCACGCGGGCATTCACGAGCGGGTGAATCCTCCAGTATTCTGGCCGGTACACGCGTCGGGTATGCTGACCGACCTTGCCGACCGGACGATGCCGATGCCCCGAATTTTCATAGTCCTCTCCCTCTTCGCAGCCATGATCATGGCGGTGGCCTGCAGTCCGGTTTCTCAAACGGGTGAAGGGGAAGGGGGAGGCCGGGAATCCCGCGTCGCACTGAACGCCTTCTTCGAGCGTGTCGAGTCCGAAAGGCGGGCGCTGAGTCCGCAGGCCATGGCTGCCCACACGCTGGGAACGGCCGAAGAGGAACGATATCTCGGCAGGCTCGATGTGCCCTCGGTCGACAAGACCCAACGCGAACTCGCCCTGGCGCGGCAGCACCTGGAGACGCTCCGGGACTTCGACAGAGATTCACTCGACGGTCAGGACGCCTTGTCGCGCGACATCATGGCCTGGCAGCTCGAGCATCAGGTCGAGGGTGCTTCTTTCGTCTGGCACGACTACCCGGTCAATCAGTTGATGTCCTTCCACAACATGCTGCCGGGCTACATGACCGGCCAGCATCCCTTGCGCAACGATGCCGACGTCGACTTCTACATCGAACGCCTGAAACGCTTCCCCGACGTTTTCGCGGGCGCGGTCGAAGTCGTTCAGCATCGCGTAGAGCGCGGCATCGTGCCGCCGCGTTTTGCCATCGAAAAGACCATGCGCGATGCGCGCGCATTCGTCGACGGTGCGGCCGAGGACAATCCGCTGGTGACCGAGATTGTGGCGCGGGCCGATCGCAGCGGCGCTTTGTCGGCCGAACGTCGAGAGGGACTGGAGGCCGAACTGGCCGCCGTGGTCAGGGAACAGGTCGTGCCGGCCTATCATCACCTGGCCGACTACCTGGAAGGCCTGCTCGCGCTCGAGCCGACCAATGACGGCGTCTGGCGACTGCCGGACGGCGATGCCTACTATCGCTGGCTGCTCGAGGGGCACACCACCACCGATCTCGGCCCGGAGGTCATTCACCAGCTCGGGCTCGACGAGGTGGATCGCATCTCGGCAAGAATGGATGAGCTGCTCTGCGGCCAGGGCTATTGCGAAGGCACGGTGGGTGAACGCATGGTCGCCCTCAACGGGGAGGCGCGATTCCTTTTCGAGGATTCCGATGCCGGCCGCGGGCGCATCCTGGCCGCCTACCGCGAGATCGTCGCCGAGATCGAGGACGGCCTGGACGGCTGGTTCCACCAAGGGCCGGCCGCGCCGATCGAGGTCAGGCGCGTGCCCGCGTATCGCGAAGCCACCGCTTTCGGCGCCTACTATATGCGCCCGTCGGTCGACGGCAGCCGGCCGGGCCAGTTTTTCGTCAACCTGCGCTCGGTCGATGAGCACCCGCGCTATGCCATGCGCACGCTGGCCTACCACGAGTCCATCCCCGGGCATCATCTCCAGATCACCCGCATGCAGGCGATGGAGAACGTACCGGACTTTCGCCGAAGCTTGAGCCTGCACGCACACGCCGAGGGTTGGGCGCTCTACGCCGAAGGTCTGGCCGCCGAGATGGGTTTTCACGATGACCCGTTCAGCGACCTGGGCCGCCTGCGCGCCGAGCTGTTCCGAGCCGTGCGACTGGTTGTCGACACCGGCATGCATCATCACCGCTGGTCGCGCGAGCGCGCCATCGGCTATATGCATTCGGTGACCGGCATGCCGATGACCGACGTGGTTGCCGAGATCGAGCGCTACCTGGTCATTCCGGGCCAGGCCTGCTCTTTCAAGATCGGGATGCTCCGCATCCAGGCCATGCGCCAGCGGGCCGCCGAGGCACTGGGCGACGATTTCGACATTCGCGATTTCCACCGCGTGATTCTCGACAACGGCGCCATGCCTCTGGCCCTGCTCGATCGCGTCGTCGACGACTGGATCGAACGCACCACGAAGCGGGGGGCTTCCGGCACCGCGCTGTAGACATGTGCGCGCGATGCCCGCGTTCGTTGCGGGTCCATCGACGGCGGCCGAGTGATATGCTTGAGCGCCGTCCTTCTCCCGCGAAGCCCGAACGTGTATTACGCTGCTGCCTGCCAGACCAACTTTCCTGCGCCCGCCCATCGCGATGAAATCGCCGATCGGGTGCGTCGCATGGGCGAGATCGTCGAACAGACGATCATCGGATACGAGCCGTTCTTCGACGTCCGGCTGCTGGTCTTTCCCGAATTCGCCCACGCCGTGCCCGTTCACGACAACCCCGGGAAACTTCTCGATACCGTGGCCGTGGCGCTCCCCAACGAGCACACGGACTTCTACGAGCGGCTCGCCAAGAAGTACGGCTGCTTCATCCAGACGGGCACCTTTCTCGAACGGGATGACGATTGGCCTGGCGTGGTATTCAACACGACCCTGCTGATCGGTCCCGACGGCATCCTTTCGAAATACCGGAAGGTGAATCCCTGGATTCCCTGGGAAGTCCACGCGAGTCCGCACGACTTGCCCGGCTATCTCGACGATCCGTTTCCCGTGGTCGACACGGAAATCGGCCGTCTCGGCGTTGCCATCTGCTACGACTGGCTGTTTCCGGAGACGATTCGCGAGCTGGCGTTTCGCGGCGCCGAAGTGCTGATTCGCGTCTCCGCCTACATGGATCCCTGGGGCACGCAGCAGCCAACCGACTGGTGGACGCTGGTCAATCGCACTCGTGCGCTGGAGAACACCGCCTATGTGGTGGCCGCCAACCAGGGCGCGGAGATGCATCACTACCCGCCGTTCTCCTGGCCGGGCGGCTCGATGGCCGTGGACTACGACGGACGGATTCTCGCCCAGGCCGATCCCGGACCCGGCGAGAAGGTCGTGGTCGCGCCGATCGACATCGAAACGCTTCGTCATGAACGCACCCGTCGACGGGGGCACGACACCCGTGCGCATTACCGGGCCGAAGTTCACGACTATGCGCGAGCGACGCGGCTGGCGCCGGCCGGCGCGGCCGATCTCAGCATCGAGGCGGCCGGCCGGCGCATCGCGGCCGCCAAGAAAACCCTGCCCTGACTGAAAGGCTCGTCATGACCCGTAACTGGATTGCCCGCTGGTCCGCCGCCCTGTTGTTCATCCTGCTGGCCGGCTGCCAGCCCTCCGGGTCCGAGTTGCCGCCCGCTGCTATAGAGCAGAACAACCGCGGCGTCGGGTTGATGGGACAGTATCGCAACGAGGAAGCCAGGCAGGTCTTCGCCGAGCTCGCCGATGCCCATCCCGGCTGGCTGGAAGTGCGCGTCAACGAGGCGATCGCGATCCTCAACAGGCAGGAGGAAGGTGACGAGCGCCGGGCCCTGGCGGAGGTCGAGTCCGTACTCGAAGAAGATCCCGGCCATGTTCGCGCCCACTATGTCGCCGGTTTGATGCGCTTCTATCTCGGCGAAACCGAACGCGCCTTGCCGCATTTCAGGGCGGTCCGCGAGGCCGCGCCCCGGGATGCCTACGCGGCCTATTTTGCGGCGCAGGCCCTGGCCCAGCTCGGCCGCAACGAGGAGGCGCTGGAACTCTACGAGCGGGCAATCGTGCTCGATCCTTACCTGCGTAGTGCCTACTATGGGGCAGCCCTGGTGTTGCGGCAGGCGGGCCGCACGGAGCGCGCCGGCGAGCAGCTCGCCGCCTACCAGCGCTTTGCCGACAATCCCCGCGCCCATCTCGCCGAGTTCCGGTATACGCGAATGGGGCCGCTGGCGGAGGCCAAGGCTGTCTCGGGCGAGTCGCCCCAGAGCAACGCCGAGCCGCCGGAAGGCGCCCTGTTCGGCGCTTCGCGCGATGCGGCCACGCTGCCGCCCGGCGGTGACCGGGTCTCGCTGACGACCGCCGATATCGACGGCGACGGCCGACTCGACCTGTTCGTCTCCGACCCCGTCGCCACGCTCGTGCTGCTCGGACGTGAAGAGGGATTCGAAAGCGCTGATTCACACCCCCTGGCCGGTCTCGACGGCGTACGGGCTGCAGCCTGGGGCGACGTCGACAATGACGGTCGGCTGGATGTCTACCTGTGCCGGACCGGCCCGAATCTTCTTCTGTCGGGCAACGACGAATGGCGTCCGGCGCCCGGGGCGGGGGATGTCGACGATGGCGGCGACTGCGCCGATGTCGGAATGTTCGACGCCGACCACGACGGCGACCTCGACGTTTTCGTGGTCAATGCCGATGCCCCCAACGAGCTCTACAGCAACAACCTCGACGGCAGCTGGCGGGCCCTCGCTCAGACGACCGAGGCGATGCTGGCCGGCCATGATGGCAGTCGCGGAATCCTGGCGGCCGATCTGGATTCCGATCGCGACGGCGATCTCGTCGCCTGGCACGATCGATCGCCGCAGCAAGTGCTCCTCAACGATCGGCTCTGGCGCTATCGCGAGACCGATGCGTTCCAGGCATTCAGGCAGTCGCCTGCGGTTTCGGTGACGGTGGCCGATTTCGAGGCCAGCGGCCAGCCGGCCCTGATCGGACTTCGACCCGACGGCGGCATCGACCGCTGGCGGCCCGGCGACGACGGTCTCTGGCAGGCAGAAGCGTTGGCGAGGATCGAGATGGACTCGCCCGCGAGCGCGTCTCTGGCGGCCCTGGATCTGACCGGCAACGGACAGCCCGAACTCCTGGTGCACCACGCGGACGGATTCGAGGTGCTGGCCTTCCGGCCCGATCCGGTCCGGCTGGAGTCGATTGCATCGGAATCCGCGGTTCTCCGGGCTCTGACGCCAATCCTGATGACGCCGGCAAGGGGACCCGCGCTCGCCGGCCTGGTGAGCGTGCAGGGCGATCGTCGGCTGCGGATCTGGCCGGCAGGTCCGGGTCGCCATGAATTCCTGGCCATCGCGCCGACCGGCCGCTCCGAGCGTGCCGACGGCATGCGCTCCAACGCCTCGGGCATCGGAACCGGCATCGTCGCGCGCTTTGGCGATCGCTGGGCGCTGGCCGATACCTATGACCGGCACGCCGCGCCGGGCCAGAGCCTGCAACCGGTCGCGTTCGGCCTGGCCGGCGATGACCGGCTCGACTTCGTGCGGCTGCACTGGAGCGACGGCGTTCTGCAGACCGAGATGGCGCTGGCCGCCGGTCAGGTCCATCGAATCCCGGAAACGCAGCGTCAGCTCGCCAGTTGCCCGGTGCTGTTCGCCTTCGACGGCGAGCGCTTCGAATTCGTTTCCGACCTGCTCGGCGTGGCCGGCATCGGGTTCTTCCAGGCGCCCGGTCAGTATTCCGAGCCGAGGCCGTGGGAGTATTTCCGCTTTCCCGAGGGCAGCATTGCGCCTCGTGACGGCTACTACGCGATCCGCATTGGCGAACCGATGGAAGAGGTCGCTTACCTGGACCAGGCGCGTTTGCATGTGCATGACTTGCCCCCGGGTTGGTCGGTGACCCTGGACGAACGCTTGCACACCGGAGGCGGGCCGGCGCCGACGGGGGCGGCGGTCTACTATCGGGATGCCTCCCTCCTGTCGGTCGGGCGTGCCACGAACGAGCGCGGAGAAGACGTGACCGAGGCCGTGCGCAAGGCCGATTTCGAGGCCGCTCCCTTGGGCGAACGCGACCGCCGATTCATCGGACGGCTCACCGAGGAACACCTGTTGACGCTGGACTTCGGCCGCCCCATCAATCCGGACGGCAGCCGTCCGGTGCTGATCATCGACGGTTGGGTCGAGTACCCGTATTCGCAGACCGTCTTCTCGGCCTGGCAGGCGGATGCGGCATACGCCGCGCCGACCCTGGAGGCGCGCGCCGGGGGGCAATGGCAGACCGTCTACCGGCATTTCGGTTACCCGGCCGGCATGCCGCGGGAGATGTCGTTGCCGCTCGACGGCCTGCCGGCGGGCACGACCGCGCTGCGGCTTCGCACCAACCTGGAAATCTACTTCGATCGCGTTGCTGTCGCCCACGCGGAGCCGGCGCCCGGCTCGGCCACCGTACGCGTGCTCGACGTCGAGCGTGCGCGCCTGGGTCGCCCCGGTTTCGCCCGGCGCGACACGTTGGATCAGCGGCGGCCTTACTACGACTATTCGGATCGAAGCCCGTTCTGGGACACCAAGGCACCGACCGGTTATTACACGGCATTCGGCCCGGTCGGGGACCTGGTCGGCGAGGCCGACGACCGTTTCGCCGTACTGGGCCCGGGCGAGGAAGTGTTGTTCGAGTTCGCCGCGCCGCCGGCAGCGCCGGAGGGGTTTCGTCGGGAGGTGATTCTCGAAATTCGCGGCTACGCCAAGGACATGGACCTCTACACCCGCGACGGCGAAACCGTCGGCCCGCTGCCGGGGTCTTCGAATCCGTCCGAGGACGACACCGCGGGTCGGGGCAAGTTGACGCGCTTTCGGGGAGGATACTGAGTGACACAACGCAAGCGTCCGCGCAAGGCCGTCGGCCCGCGCCTTCGATGGCTGCTGGTGGCCGTGCTGGGGCTTTTTGCGCTGCTGCTGGTCAACTCGGTCTACCTGGGCGGCATCACGCTGGTCGAGCATCTGTCCGGCGAAACCTACCAGGACTACACCTACCAACTGATGTTCCTGTTCCACCTGGTCTTCGGGCTGATGCTCGTCGTGCCTGCGCTGGTGTTCATCGGCGTACACATGCGCAATACCTGGAGCCGGCCCAACCGGCGAGCGGTCTACGCCGGCCTGGGCCTGTTCGCGGCAGTGCTGGTCCTGCTGGTCAGCGGCCTTGCGCTGGTGCGTTTCGATTTCTTCCAGGTGCGCAGCGAAGTGGTTCGCGCGGGCGCCTACTGGCTGCACGTGCTGGTGCCGCTGGTCTGCATCTGGCTGTTCGTCCTCCACCGACTGGCCGGCCCGCGCATCCGGTGGCGATCCGGGCTGGTTGTGGCCGGTCTCGGTGCCGCCTTCGCCCTCGGCCTGGTCGCGCTGCAGTCCCAGGATCCGCGCCAGTGGAACCGCCCGGGGCAGTATGGCGAGGCCGATTTTCGTCCGGCCCTGACGCGTTCGGCCACCGGCGACTTCATACCGGCCGAGACCCTGATGATGGACGAGTACTGCGCGGACTGCCACGCCGACGTGCACGCCCAGTGGCAGAACAGCATGCACCGTTGGGCATCGTTCAACAATCCGGTCTACCTGATGTCGGTACGCAACACGCGAGAGTTCGCCCTCGAGCGCGACGGCAACGTGGAAGCGGCGCGCTTCTGTGCCGGCTGCCATGACCTGGTGCCCCTGCTTTCGGGCGCCTTCGACGATCCCGACTACGACGACGTCAATCACCCGACGGCGCATGCGGGCATCACCTGCACTTCCTGTCACGCCATCACCAACGTCAACAGCCCGCGCGGCAACGGCGACTTCACCGTCGAGGAGCCGGTGCACTATCCGTTCGCCTTCAGCGAAGATTCCCTGTTGCAGTGGGTCAATGCGCAGCTGATCAAGGCCAAGCCGGCCTTCCACAAGAAGACCTTCCTGAAACCGCTGCACCGCGAGCCCGAGTTCTGCGGTACCTGCCACAAGGTCCACTTGCCCGAGCACCTCAACGACTACAAGTGGCTCCGCGGCCAGAATCACTATGATTCCTTCCTGCTCAGCGGCGTGTCCGGACACGGCGTAAGCAGCTTCTACTATCCGGAGCAGGCCCAGGAGAACTGTTCAGGCTGTCATATGCCGACGGTGGCTTCCGACGACTTCGGCGCCCGCCGACGAGGCGAAGACGACTTCTACAGCGTTCACGATCACATGTTTCCGGCCGCCAATACCGCCATTCCGCGCATGGTCGGCCTGCCCGGGGAAGTGGTGGAATCGCATCAAGCATTTCTGCAGAAGGCGCTGCGCGTCGACCTGGTTGCGCTACGTGAGGAAGGGCGTATCGATGGACCGCTGGTCGCGCCCATCCGCCCCGACGTCCCGGCCCTGCAGCCCGGTCGAGAGTATCTCCTCGAGACCGTGGTTCGAACGACGGGAATGGGGCACCACTTCACGCAGGGCACGGCCGACTCCAACCAGGTCTGGGTCGAAGTCGAGGTCGAGCACGACGGTCGCATCATCGCTCGCAGCGGCGGAATCGAGCGGGATGAGCACCGCGTCGACCCTTGGTCGCACTTCATCAATGCCTATGTGCTCGACCGCGATGGCAACCGCATCGAACGGCGCAACCCCGAAGACATCTTCGTGCCGCTCTACAACCACCAGATTCCCCCGGGCGCGGCCGATGTCGTCCATTACCGCCTGGCCGTGCCGGAATCGATCGAGGGCGAGTTGACGGTGCGTGCCCGCGTTCACTACCGGAAGTTCGACGTGGCCCTGATGCGGCACGTCGACGGGCCGCCATTTGCGCGCAACGACCTGCCGATCACCGTGCTTGCCGAAGACGAGGTCAGCTTCCCTGTGGGCCGCGCCGCCCGCCCGGTCACTGTCGCCGATCGGGACATCCCGCAGTGGCAGCGGCTCAACGACTACGGAATCGGCGCGCTCAGAAAGCCCCAGCGCCGCCAGCTTCGCCAGGCTGAAGAGTCGTTCAAGCTGGTCGAGGCGCTCGGGCAAAGTGCCGGCGCTCTCAACCTGGCGCGCGTGTACCTGGAGGAGGGCCGCCTGGACGAGGCAGCTGAAGCGCTCCAGCGAGCGGCCGATCATGATGATCCGCCCCCGGCCTGGTCGCTGGCCTGGTTCAGCGGTCTGTTGCTCTTCCAGGAAGGGCGCTTCGAGGCGGCCCTGGAAGCCTTCGAGGCGCTGGCCGATACGCGTTTCAACGAAGCGCGCCGTCGCGGTTTCGACTTCTCCCGCGACTATCGCCTGCTCAACCGCATTGGACTGACCTGGCGAGAACTGGCCAGTCAACGCGGCGGCGAGGCCCGGCTTGATGCACTGCGCGCCGCCAGGCAGTGGTTCGACCGCGCCCTGGTGCAGGATCCCGAGAATGCCGCGGCGCACTACAACCTGGCGCAAGTGGCCGGCGAACTCGGCGATCCCGAGGGCGCAGCCTGGCATTCGAGCGAATACCAGCGCTACCGCGTGGACGACAATGCGCGCGACCGGGCCATCGCCGCTGCCCGGCGACGGGATCCCGCCGCCGACCATGCCGCCGACCCGGTGGTGATCTATGACTTGCACCGGGAAGGCGCCGATGCGTTTCCGCTTGGTGTTCCCGAAGTGATCGAGCGGATCGAGCAACCATGAACAAGCACGACACCGGATTCGAAGAGGAATCCCTCGAGCAGGACGACGCGATCATCGGCCGCGTGTTCGCATGGTCGATGGTAATTGTTGCCGTTGCCCTGGCATTCGTCGTCGGCTTCCTGGTGCTTCGATGGTGGCAGGAGCGCGAGCCAGAGCCTGCAGTGCTGGAGGCCGAGATCGAGCTGGGGCAACTGCTGGAGCCATCGGGGTTGCCCGAACCGCCGGTTGCGCGATTTGTCGACATCACGCGGGCGGCCGGCATCGATTTCATTCATTTCAACGGTGCTTATGGCGATCGCATGCTGCCCGAGACGATGGGAGGCGGGGTGGCGTTCTTCGACTACAACGATGACGGTCGCACTGACCTGCTGTTCGTCAACGGCGATCGCTGGTCCTTTGCCCCGGAGAGCGCGGCGCCTCGTCCGAACGCTTTGAGGCTGTACGAGAACGACGGCGCGGGACACTTCCGGGAAGTCACTACCGAAGTCGGATTCGACGGCGTGCACTTCCAGGGAATGGGCGTGGCCGTGGGCGACTACGACGGTGACGGCCGGGTCGACGTTTTTGCCACGGCCGTCGGCGGCAACCGCCTGTTCCGAAACGGCGTCGACGGGTTCGTCGAGGTCACCGACGAGGCGCGGGTCGCTGGTGAGGCTGATCGCTGGAGCAGCAGCGCGGCTTTCTTCGATGCCGACAACGACGGTGATCTCGACCTGTACGTGGTCAATTACGTTCAGTGGTCGCGCGAGATCGACCTGGAGGTGGACTATCGCCTGACCGGTATCGGCCGCGCATACGGTCCGCCGATGAACTTCGCTGGTACGCGCGACTACTTTTATCGCAATGACGGCGAAGGGCGATTCGAAGAGGTGGGGAGCGCTGCCGGTCTCGACGTGCGAAACCCCGCCACCGGCGAGCCCGTCGGCAAGGGCCTGGCCGTGAGGCCGGTCGACCTCGACGGCGACGGCTGGATGGACCTGGTGGTCGCCAACGATACGGTTCAGAACTTCGTGTTCCACAATGACGGCACAGGCCGCTTCGAAGAGGTGGGCACCGAGTGGGGCCTGGGCTTCGACCGCAACGGCATGGCGACCGGCGCGATGGGTGTCGATGCGGCCCGCCACCGCAATGACCAGTCAACGGCCGTGGCCATCGGCAACTTTGCCAACGAAATGACTTCCTTCTACGTGTCGCACGGTGTCCTGCCGCAGTTCGTCGACCAGGCCATTGGCGAAGGACTCGGCTCCGCCACCCGAGCGGCCCTGACCTTCGGCGTGTTCTTCTTCGACTACGAGCTCGACGGTCGGCTGGACTTCCTGCAAGCCAACGGACACGTGGAGAACGAAATCAACCAGGTGCAGGCCAGCCAGAACTACCGCCAGGCCGCACAGTTGTTCTGGAATTGCGGCGCGGACTGCCCCGGCACCTACCAGCCCGTGCCCGGCGCCCGGACCGGCGATCTTTCGACTCCCATCGTCGGCCGCGGCGCGGCCTACGCCGACATCGACGCCGACGGCGATCTCGATGTCGTGCTTACCCAGGTCGGCGGTCGGCCCTTGCTGCTGCGCAACGATCTCGATAACGGCAATCACTGGTTGCGCATCCGCCTGGAGGGTCCGGAGCAGAACACGGGCGCCATCGGCGCGCGAGTGAGGCTGCAAGCGAACGGCGTATCGCAGTATCGAACTTTGATGCCGGCCCGTGGTTATCTCTCCCAGGTGGAGATGCCGCTCACTTTCGGCCTCGGCGAAGTCGATCACGTCGAGCGCATCGATATCGTCTGGCCCGGTGGGGTCGAGCAGACAATGTCGGATATCGGCGTCGATCGCCTGCTCATTGTCCGTCATCCCGCAAGAGGCGACTGATCCTCGCCAGCCGATCACCAGCACGTCACGTCGGCGCGGCAGGTTCTCGAGAATGCCCGTCACATCGCGCCGACCGGCTTTCGGTCCGATCCCTTCAGGCCAGTCGCCAGGCAATCCAGATCGCGCAGAAGGTCACCAGGAACCACAGGCCGGCATGCGCCAGGGCGAGCAGCGCTCCGCGCGGCCGATGCTCGGCCGGGGTGTGTTCGCTGGTCAGCAGTTTCAGGTTGAGCCAGGCGATGACCGGAGCCGCCAGGAAGGACACGGTGGTGGCGAAATCGATCAAGGCGGTGAACCCGGATGAGCGCTGCACGAAGTAGTGGATGACCAGCAGGGCGCCCGTGGAGACCAGCAGCAGCGCACCGATGTAGCGGGCGCGGTGCTTGTGTTCGGCCGAGCCCTCATCGGTGGCGACGCCGCTCATCTCGATCAGTGCCCGCAGAGCACGCGGGTAGGCGTCGGTGACTGCGAGCGTGGTCGAGAACATGGTCGTCAGCGCGGCAACGGCGATGATCGATCGCGACCATTCCCCGAGGGTCTGCGCGTAGAGGTCGACCAGGCGGCCGGCGAAGGCCACGCCCGATTGCGGCAGGGCTTCTCCGCTACCGTGGAGCATCAGGGCGCCCAGCAGCAGGAACAGCACGGCCAGGACGGTGGCGCCGGCGTAGCCGATCTGAAAGTCGATGACGGCATGCCGAACGCTGGGTCGATGGCCGGTCTGTTCGGCTCGCTCGAGCGTCCACAGCGAATGCCAGGCGGCCACGTCCAGCGGGATGGGCATCCAGCCGAGAAGCGCCAGCACGAAGGCGAAGCCGCTCGCCGTCCAGACGGCATCGAGATTGGCGAGCGGGTCGAGTGCGCCCCAATCCGGTTCGCTTCCGAGAGCGAGCGCCACGGCAGCCACGGTGGAAACTGCCAGCGCGGCCATGATGATCTTCATCATCAGGTCGAGTCCGCTGTAGCGCCCGATCGCCAGGATGGCCAGGCAACCGATCAGTACGCCGGCTGAAAGCTGCGTGATGGAAGCCTCGAGCCCGAAAACGAGCCCCGCCAGGCCCGCCGCCACCACCGTCACCCCGGCCTGGATGATGAGCATCGTGCCCAGGGTGATGATCACGAACAGCCCAAGTGCCCAGCGGCCCAGGCGGCGGTAGCCCTGCAGCAGGTTCTCGCCGGTTGCCGCCGCGTAACGCGGGCCGAATTCGAGGAAGGGGTATTTGAACACGCACGCCAGCAGGACCAGCGCCAGGAGGCTGGTCCCGTACTCGGCGCCGGCACGCGTGGACTGCACCAGATGGGACACGCCGACGGCTGCCCCGGCCATCAGCAAACCCGGTCCCAGGGCGGCCAGGAGCTGCCTGCCTCGGCTGCTTGCAAAAGTAAAGAACATGTTCATATCATACAGACGGAACAACTCGATACTGCGCCATACCGGACAGTATTGAGCAATACATAAAACATCTCTGCTTTGGGGAGAAATCTGATGAAGTCATGCCGATTCCTGGCGCCCGCGCTCGCGCTGCTGTGGCTGGTCGGTTGCGGCGGCAGTTCCAGCGTGGACCGCGCCGTTGACCAAGATCCTGCCACCCAACCCGACGGCGATCCCGTCGACGGCGTCATCACCGCCGTATTCGATCCAAGCGGGGGCGCCATACCGTTTCCCAACACGCTGCTGCTGTCCGGGACGGATGACCTGACGCTCAACATCCCGGTTGCCGACCCGACCGACTACAGCGATCCCGCGGTCGCCATGAACGCGCTCGACGGCTTCAGCACGGTCGCGCCGTGGACCTTCAACTTCAGCGCGCCGATCGATCCCGCCAGCGTGGTTCCGGGCAGCACGGTTCGCTTCTACGAGGTAACCATGGTGCAGGGGCAGCCGGCCGTCGCCGGCGTCAACCGCGAAATGGTTCCGGGCCAGGACTATGTGGCTGCGGTCGCGCCTTCGGATCCCAACGGGCAGACCATCGCCATCGTGCCGCTCCAGCCCCTGCAGGAGATGACGGCGTACATGGCGGTCCTGACCGACGGCATCACGGATACCAGCGGCAACCCGGCCACGCCGGCCCAGACCTACTTCCTGGCCAAGCGGCCCGAGTCGCTGGTCGACGGCGAAGGCAACAGCACCGATCCGCTGCTCGACGATCCGACCGCCCAGGCGCTCGAACCGCTTCGCCAGATCATCAACACGCACCTGGCCGCGGCGGGCTCGCAGGGCGTCGCGCGTGACAGCATCGTGTTGTCCTCGACGGCCACCACCCAGTCGATCACGCCGGTGCTCTCGAAGCTGCGTTCGGCCATCGGCCCGACCAGCAGCCAGGTGGCGCAGGCCTGCGTCGCTCCGGATACCTGCCTGACCACGGCCGACGTCCTTCCGCCGGGCGCCTCTCCGGGCATCGCCGACCTCTACATGGGCGTCGTCGAAGTACCTTACTTCCTGGGTGTGCCCACGCAGCAGAATCCGACCGCGCCCCTGACCGAGTTCTGGGAAGCGGCGCCGGGCAACTACATTCCGCCCTTCGACCAGGTGGGACTGAGCCCAGACTCGACGAACGTCACGGTGGCCAATCCCTTCCCGGTCGAAACCGCCCGTCCGATGATTCCGATGCTGATGACCGTGCCCAACGAAATGTCCGGGCAAACGCGTCCCGAAGCGGGCTGGCCCGTGGTGATCTTCCAGCACGGCATCACCGGCAATCGTTCGCAGATGCTGGCCCTGGCCGACACCATGGCTTCGCAGGGTTTCGCGGTGGTCGCCATCGACATGCCGCTGCACGGCATCACCGACCAGGCCAGTCCGCTCTACATCGACAACACGCCCTTCGCGCCGGCGTCGATGGAGCGCACCTTCAATCTGGACCTGCAGAACAACGAGACCGGTGCTCCCGGCCCCGACGGCATGATCGACGGTTCGGGTGCCTGGTTCATCAACCTGCAGAGCCTGCTGACTTCGCGAGACAACCTGCGCCAGGCGCAGATCGACCTGTCGACGCTGGCGCTGAACGTGCCGGAGATGGACATCGACGGCGACGGGACGACGGACCTGGACGGTTCGAACATCAACTTCGTCGGCATCTCGCTCGGCGCCATGGCGGGTACGCCCTTCCTGGCCGTCGAGCCGACCGTGGGCAACGGTGTGCTCTCCGTGCCGGGCGGTGGTGTCGCCAACCTGCTCGCCGGCTCCGAGACATTCGGGCCGCGCATCCGCGCCGGTCTCGAATCGGCCGGCGTCGAGCCCTTCTCGCCTGATTACTACCAGTTCCTCCTGGCCGCGCAGACGGTGATCGATTCGGCCGATCCGATCAACTGGGGTGCAGTGACGACGGCCCAGAACTCCGTGCTGCTGCAGCAGGTCGCCGGTGACTCCGTGGTTCCGAATGCGGTCGAAGGCGCGCCCCTGTCGGGCACCGAGCCGCTGATCCGGATCATGGGCCTGGATGCGATCACGCAGACCACGCAGGACCCGATGGGCATCCGCGGTGCGGTCCGCCTGCTGCAGGGCGGCCACGGTTCGCTGCTCGACCCGTCCGCCAATCCGGCGGTGACGGCCGAAATGCAGGGAGAGGCCGCCAGCATGGTGGCATCCGGTGGCGCAGCGGTCGTTATCGGCGATCCGTCACTCATCCAGACCGACGACTGAGAGGGAGATTCCGAACATGAAACGCCAAGCAATTGACAAGAGTCGGCGCGGTCTCGGGCTAAAGCCCGGCATCCTGGCCGGCGCCATCGGTCTGGCCCTGGCAGCCCAGCAGGCACAGGCCATCGACTTCAGTACCGACGAGGTCGAGATCCGGCTGGACTCGACCGTGAGTTACGGCATCGGCGTTCGCGCCGAGGAACGAGACTCGGATTTCGTTGCGAAGTCCCAGTTCGACCCGACGGTCTTCCAGCTGCCGCTGGACCAGCAGATTGCCACGCCCGGCCGATTCTCGGCCAACTCGGACGACGGCAACCTGAACTTCGACCAGTGGGATCCGATCTTCAACCAGGCCCGCATCACCTCCGAGCTGGCCATCAACTTCGACAACTTCGGCGCCTTCGTCCGCGGCAACTACTTCTACGACTTCACGCTCAGCGGGATGGACGAACTGCCCGACGGCGCCAAGGACCAGGCGGGTGAGCGGGCACGCTTGCTCGATGCCTACATCTACGGTGACTTCGAGCTCGGCGACCAGTTCCTGTCGATGCGACTGGGGCGCCAGGTGGTCAGCTGGGGGGAGAGCACCTTCCTGGCCGGCGGCATCAATGTCATCAACCCCGTCGACGTGACGGCCCTGCGCACCGCGGGCGCCGAGCTCAAGGATGCCTTCCTTCCCCAGAACATGCTCTGGGGCAGCTTGAGCATCACGCCGAACTTTTCCATGGAAGCCCTGGTGCTGGGTGAATGGGACGAGGTCGAAGCCGAGCCTTCGGGGACCTACTTCGCCACCAATGATTTCGCCACCGCAGGTGGCCGCTACGCCATGCTGAACTTCGGCCTGGTGCCCCAGCCCGTCAATAATCCGGACCTGTATGAAACGGTCTGCCGGAACGGCAACTTCGGGGCGTCGGATCGCAACCTGCCGATTCAGCTCATCGGTGCCGGTTGTGCCGCTTCCTTCCCGAGGGCGGCGGACAACAAGCCCGACGAGCACGGTCAGTACGGTCTGGCTTTCCGGTACTACGCCGATTGGCTGAACCAGACGGAGTTCGGTTTCTATCACCTGCGTTATCACAGCCGCCTGCCGGTGCTGTCCGGCCGGGCAGTGACCAACTCGGCGCCGTCTTCGGGTGCCGTCATCGTGGAGTATCCGGAGGATATCGACCTGTGGGGCGTGAGCTTCAACACGACCGTTTCGGGCTGGTCCCTGGGCGGCGAGGTGAGCTACCGCGAGAACCTGCCGATCCAGATCGACGACGTCGAGCTCCTCTATGCCGGCCTGTCGCCCCTGAACGCGGCCATCCCGGAGCCTTACAACCGTTTCATCAGCCAGCTCGGCGACTACGAGCCGGGTGATTTCATCCAGGGTTACGAGCGTCGTGAAGTCTCGCAGGCCCAGTTCACCCTGACCAAGCTTTATGGTCCGGGCAACTGGCTCGGCGCCAACCAGATCGCCGTGGTCGGTGAATTCGGCATGACCCACGTATGGGACCTGCCCGATCCGAGCGAACTGCGTTTCGAGGGGTCGGGTACGGACACCTTCGGTGGGCCGTCACGCCAGACCGGCGGCAATTCACGCAGCCCCATCACCACCACCAGCGGCTACGTCACCGACACCAGCTGGGGCTATCGCCTGGTCGTGGCGCCCACCTACAACAACGTGTTCGGCACGGCCTGGAACATGACGCCTCGCGTGGCCTTCAATCACGACGTCAACGGCGTGGCCCCCGGACCCGGCGGTAATTTCATCGAAGGCCGCAAGCAGGTCACGCTGGGTGTGAACTTCAGCTACCTGTCGCGCTGGCAGGCCGGCGTTTCGTACACCAGTTTCTTCGGTGCCGGTAAGAACAACCTGCTGAGCGACCGCGATTTCCTCGCGGCTTCGCTGAGCTACTCATTCTAGAGCGGAGGTCACAATGACAGATAACTACATCAAACCCGGACTGACGATCTTCGCCGCCGTCCTGGCGGGCGCAGTTCTCGTCGGCTGTGGAACGGCGCCGGTCGCCGATGAGGAGCCGGCCCAGTCGGAAGAGGCGTCGATGTCCGACCGCTTCGAGTCCGAGCAGCAGGCCGAGGCGGAGGCGCAGGCCGAAGCCGAAGCCGCTGAACGGGATGCTGCCGAAGCCGAACAGGCTCGTATGGAAGCCGAAATGAAGGCCGAGATGGAAGCCCAGGCGGAAGCCGAGGCCGAGGCCGAAAGAATGGCGGCCGAGGAAGAGGCGCGCCGACAGGCCGAAGCCGAGGCTGCTGCCGAAGCCGAACGCATGGCGGCCGA
>NZ_QUZK01000003.1 GCF_003410055.1 Wenzhouxiangella sediminis
AAAGGCGTTCCGGCCGGCCTGCTTCGCAGGCTCTTGCGCCGGGTAACTTTTTTCCAGAGCGAAGAAAGTAACCAAAAATCGCTCTTCAAAGTCAAAGTCCCACGCTCGGTTGGTTCGGTTCTTAGGGGGCTGTGGGGGCTGGCCCCTTCGGGGCGGTGGCTTCGCGAGGATGCCGTCGGAGGATCCGGTGGATGTAGCGGGAATGGGGCGAAGCCGACACGAGAGCGGCTCGGCATCGAAGGCGGCGACCTGGCCGTAGGAGCAATCTCCAGATCGCAATGACAAGGCCCAAGGTCGGCATCGCGGCTTGGAAGCCGCTCCCACGAAAATCGCCGGCATAGCGGCCCGTCCGGGCCAATCACCTATCTATAGGCTGGAATCCTGCCAGCTGGCGCGCGCGAGGCGCGCGGTGTAACCGATCAGGAGCGCAAGCCCCGGATCCTTCCCATGGCCACTTTCAGCAAGTATCCCGGGCATCACGCGACCAGCCGGGCCGTCGCGAAGCCCGCCAACCAAAGGGGCCAGCCCCCGCAGTCTTCCAGCTCCTGAGACAACCAAGCGTGGGACTTTGAAGTTAAAGAGCGCTTTTGCTTACTTTTGTCGCGATTGACAAAAGTGAGTCGCCGCAAAACCTCGCGAAGCGAGCCCGGGCGAAACAGATTTTGACTTGTCGAAGCTCCGACCGCGACCAGTAGCACCGTCCCGACTAACGCCCGCGAGGTTCGAGACCCCCACAAACGAATGAATCCCCAACGAAAAAGGCCGCCCAACGGGGCGGCCCTTTCGCGCCGGGTTCCGATGGAGCCCGCGAGCCTAGTTCTCGTCGAGCTGCGGCGTCACCAGGCCTTCCTGGCTGGCGTACCAGGCCGCCAGGTCGGCGATGTCCTGGTCGCTGAGCCCGCTCGCGAAGCCGTTCATCTGCGCGTTCTGGCGTTCGCCGGAGCGGTACTGCTTGAGGGCGTATTCCAGGTAACCGGCGTGCTGGCCGGCGATGATCGGCGTATCCGGCGTGACGGCCAGGTTGCCGTCCTTGCCGTGGCAGGCCTGGCAGGCCTGTGACTTTTCGAGGCCGCGGCTGGCGCTGCCGGCGGCAAGGGCGTTGCTGCCGCACAGCAGAAGGACGGAGGCGGCGAGGGTCAGGGCAAGAGCCTTCATGAGTCGTCTCCTTCGTGCAGGCTGACGAAATAGGCGGCGATGTCGTTGATGTCCTGGTCGCTGAGCGTGTTGGCCTGTGCCCGCATCGTGGGATGCTGGCGGTTACCGGCACGATAGGCCTTCAGGGCCGAGACGATGTAGCTCTCGGTCTGGCCGCCGATCTTGGGAACCGGGTAGGTCGGGTAGACGTTCTTCTGTTCGGGGATGCCGTGACAGCCGAAACAGGTGTAGGCAATCACGCGACCGCGTTCTGCGTCGCCCTCGTTCTGGTTCTGCGCCAGTGCGCCGTGACTGATCGTCGCCGCAATCGTAGCGACAACCGCAACGACAAGAATTCGCTTCAGCATGTGTTTCGCCAGGTGGAAATGGTTAAACGCCTATTATACCCAGCCGGCCGGCGCTGAGGAAACTGTCCGTAGCCCGGGGCGGGAGGGCCGGCGCCCGACCCTCACTCCGGACGGTTTGCGATCAGTCCATTTCCTCGATCAGCAGCTCGTAGGGCTTTTCGAGGCTGCTGCGGTTCCACTTGACCCGAACGCTGTAGTCGCGGCCGGGTTCGAGGGTGATGTCGAAGTCGACGTGCCGATCCCAGCGGCGCTTGCGCTGCCCCACGGCCGGCTCGGTGACCTGGGCCGGAATGCGGGCGGTCAGGGTGTAGTCGCCCGGTTCGAGCGTGAGCATCTCGCGCGGGATGATGCGCTCGCCGTTTATGGCGGTCAGCTCCACCTCGTAGAGGTACTGGACGGGGTCGGGCGGGCCGCCGACCACGCGGGCCTTGGCGGGTTCGCCGTTGGCCGCGACGGCGAATTGGCAAAGCGCGGCCAGGGCCGCAGCGGAGATCAGCGTGCTCAGGTACTTCATGTTCCACCTCCGTGTCGATGAACGGACCGGGCGGGGAATGGTCGGAAGGCGCCTCGGATGCTGCGCCGGGTGCGCCGATAGCCAACGCCCGACACGCTCCTTGATACCACACCGACCCTGGGCGGTCAAAAGCAGGGGTTCGCGGCGGGCGGCACGCATTCCGGTGCCTGTTGCCGATTCGATCACGTACAATGGGACGATTGACTCAATCCACGATTCGATAGTCCATGCGCTCACTCGATCCGCTCGATCTTTACGAAATCGACGACCTGTTGTCCGACGAGGAACGGATGATTCGCGACGCCGTCGCCCGCTTCGTCGACGAAAAGGCCCTGCCGCTGATTCCGAAGTGCTTCGACGAAGCCCGGTTCCCGGCCGAACTCATCCCCGAGATCGCCGACCTGGGCCTGCTCGGCTCCAGCCTCGAGGGTTACGGCTGTGCCGGCCTCAACGCCACCAGCTACGGCCTGATCTGCCAGGAACTCGAGCGCGGCGACTCGGGCCTGCGCAGTTTCGTGTCCGTGCAGTCCTCGCTGTGCATGTATCCCATTCACGCCTTCGGCTCCGAGGAGCAGAAGGAACGCTGGCTTCCCGAGATGGCGGCCGGGCGCGTGATCGGCTGTTTCGGGCTGACCGAGCCGCACGGCGGATCGGATCCGTCCAACATGAAGACCCGCGCCAGGAAGGACGGCGACGACTGGATCCTCAACGGCGCCAAGATGTGGATCACCAACGGCAACATCGCCGACATCGCCATCGTCTGGGCGCAGACCGACGACGGCGTCCAGGGCTTCATCGTCGAGAAGGACTTCGACGGCTACGAGGCGCGGGAGATCCACGCCAAGATGTCGCTCAGGGCTTCCATTACCTCCGAACTCTATTTCGACAACGTGCGCGTGCCCGACGCCAACCGACTGCCCAACGTCAAGGGGCTCAAGGGACCGCTGTCGTGCCTCAACCAGGCGCGCTACGGCATTACCTGGGGGCCGATCGGCGCCGCCACCGCCTGCTTGAAGGAAGCGCTCGACTACTGTGGGGAGCGCGAATTGTTCGGCCGACCCGTTTCGGCCACGCAGAGCGCGCAGGTCAAGCTGGCCGACATGGCGCGCCGCATCACCAGCGCCAAGCTTCTTTCCTGGCGCCTTGGCCGGCTCAAGGACGAGGGCAAGCTGCACCCCAGTCAGGTTTCGCTGGCCAAGTGGAACAACGTGCGCATGGCCCTCGACATCGCCCGCGAATGCCGCGACCTGCTCGGCGGTTCCGGTATCACGCTGGAGTACTCGGCCATCCGCCACGCCCTCAACCTCGAGTCGGTGATCACCTATGAAGGCACCGAGACCGTGCACCAGCTGGTGATCGGTCGGGAGCTGACGGGGCATAACGCGTTTTAAAAATCAAATGAAGGGTTCAGGTTTCAGGTTTCAGGGTTCAGGAGCGCTTCAGAGTACGCGCGTGCGTTGCCGACAAGCTGGCCGCCGTACTGGCTGAGAGTGCAAGAAAGTTGGCGAGATTCCTGAGTCCGGAGCATCTGTTTTCTTCCTGAAACCTGCAACCTGAAACCTGAAACCTGAGCCGAATTCGAAGCCCCTTCGTTTGAAGCAGAGCATCCCTGATGTCGAAGCCAGCGTCGAACCGTAATATCAATCGTGCCGAAGTCGTCGACGAGAACTTCCTCGACCACCTCGCGGCCATCGAGGGCGGGCGGGTGGCCGTCGTGGACCGGCCGGGTTTGCCCAACGCCGACTTGCTCGAATTGTTCGACAGCCAGATGGTTTCGCGCCAGCTCGATCTGATGGCGCGCATCAAGCGCCTGGAGAACAAGGTCTTCTACACCATCGGTTCTTCCGGCCACGAGGGCAACGCGATGGTCGGGCGGCTGACCCGGGAGACCGATCCGGCCTTCCTGCACTATCGCTCCGGCGGGTTCATGGCCGAGCGCTACCGCAAGCGCCAGGGGCTGGACTTTATTCGCGACACCTGCCTGAGCTTTGCCGCTGCCCGCGAGGATGTCGCCTCGGGCGGGCGTCACAAGGTCTGGGGCCACCCCGATCTCTGGGTCCTGCCCCAGACCTCGACCATCGCCAGCCACCTGCCCAAGGCGGTCGGGACGGCGCTGGCGATCGCGCACGGCAAGGGAGGCGGCCATGAGCTCCCGGTGCCCGACGACTCGATCGTGGTGTGCAGCTTCGGCGATGCCAGCCTGAACCACGCGGCCGCCCAGACCGCCATCAACTCCTGCGCCTGGTCGCGCCACCAGAGCCTGTCCGTGCCGGTGCTGCTGGTCTGCGAAGACAACGACATCGGCATCTCCGTACCGACGCCGACCAATTGGGTGGCCGAAAGCATGCGGGCTCGCCACGGCATCAGTTACCACTACGCCAACGGGCTCGACCTGGTCGAGGGTTACGGCGCGGTCCAGCGAGCGGTCGACGAATGTCGCACCCGGCGGCGCCCGGTCTTCCTGCACCTCAAGACCACGCGCCTGATGGGCCATGCCGGCACCGATTTCGAGATCGAGTACCGGCCCAGCGCCGAATTGGAGGCTGCCGAGGGGCGCGACCCGCTCAAGACCTCCGCGGAGGCGGTCGTGGGCCGGGGCCTGATGACGCCTGCGCAGGTACGCGAGCGCTACAAGGTCCTGGCCGAACGCTGCCTGGCCGAGGCCGACCGCGCCGACGGCGCCGGGCGGATCACCACGCGCGAAGAGGTCATGCAGCCGCTCGCCCCGCTCAGCCGGGACGCCGTCGCTGGCGAGGCGGCGCACATGCCTTCGAAAGAGGAGCGAATGCGGGTGTTCGGCAATGAACGCCTGTTGCCGGAGAATCAGCCGGCCAAGCACATGGCCGTGCAGATCAACCGGGCCCTGACCGATCTCCTGATCAAGTACCCGCAGGCGCTGGCTTTCGGCGAGGACGTCGGTCGCAAGGGCGGGGTCTACACCGTGACCAAGGGGCTGGCCTGGCGCTTCGGGCCGCGGCGAGTATTCAACACCCTGCTCGACGAAACCACGATTCTCGGCCTGGCGCAGGGCTACGGCGCCATGGGCTACCTGCCCATTCCGGAAATCCAGTACCTGGCCTATTTCCACAACGCCTGCGACCAGATCCGCGGCGAGGCCTGTTCGCTGCAGTACTTTTCCAACAACCGCTTCCGCAACCCGATGGTGATGCGCATTGCCAGCCTGGGCTACCAGAAGGGCTTCGGCGGCCACTTCCACAACGACAACTCGATTGCCGCCCTTCGCGACATTCCCGGGCTGGTCATCGGCTGTCCTTCCCGCGGCGACGACGCAGTGAACATGCTGCGCACCATGACGGCCCTGGCGCAGGTCGACGGCCGGGTGGCGGCCTTCCTCGAGCCCATCGCCCTGTACATGACCAAGGACCTGCACGCCAAGGACGACGGCGAGTGGAGCTTCGATTACCCCGCTCCGGGCGAGCACCTGCCGATGTTCACGCCGCGCGTCTATGACGAAGCGGCCCGGGACCTGCTGGTCATCACTTTCGGCAACGGCGTGCCCATGGCGCTGCGCTGCGCACGCGCCCTGGCCGAGCAGGAGGGCAAGCGCGTCCGCGTCCTCGACCTGCGCTGGCTCAAGCCGCTCGACGTCGAAGCCATTGCCCGGCATGCCGGCGAATGTTCCGGCGTGGTCGTCTTCGACGAGGGCCGGCCCGACGGCGGCATCGGCGAAGCCGTGGTCACCGCCCTGGTCGAAGCCGGCGTGGCCGATCGCCCGATCAAGCGTCTGACCGGCGCCGACTGCTACATCCCGCTGGGCGATGCGGCCAACCTGATCCTCGCGACCGAGGAAGAATTGCTCGAAGCCTGCCTGGAAGTGGCCGCGAACCTGAAACCTGAAACCTGAAACCTATCCCTCCGGCCGACGTACCCACGGATCCGACCCGTCGGGCGCCCGGGGCCGTTCCCGGCCGCAATCACGCACCATACCCACTGCCGAGGACATCCAGGGGTTGAAGGTTTCCGCGATGGTGGGCGCGCGGGTGCGTATGCAGAAGACCTGGCCGCTGCCGGTCACAATGCGGGCGCTCCGGCTGCCGTCGTTGCCCTTCCAGCGATCGATCGACGCGGTGACCGGGCCGGTGTACTGATTCAGCCAGCCCGGTTGCGAGGGCAGGGCCGGCGCCGCTTCGTACTGCAAGCCCTTGTCATCTTCGGCTCGTTCGCTTTCCCGGCCGAGGGCGCGCGCGGCGCTCAGCAACTGGGCCTGCATTCGGTCGGCCGTTGCGGTGGTATCGGGTGGAGCCGGGGCGACGGCTGGTTCCGCCTCCGCCTGTGCGGGTTCCTTCGCCGGGCTCTGGGCCGCAACCTCGGGCTCGGGAGAATCGGGTTCTGCCGTGCGCTGCGTTGGCTCGGGCGGCGCTTGCTCCGGTTCCGGCAATCGCTCCGGGTTGTCAGCGGCGCGCTCTGCGGGCCGGGGCAGAAGGTCGAGGGTTACTGTCGGGGCGTCGCGCCGGGGGCTTTCGTGGCGCGGTCCGGGTAGCGGAAGGAAGAGCAGCCCCGCGTGCAGCAGCAGCGACAGGGCCAGCACGGCCGCCGTCGGCCAGGCGCGTTTGTCCCTCCTTTTCGAGTCCATGACCGGCAGCGAGTATCAAGGCGTCGGTGGTAAACTAGCGGCTTTCGCGTTAAGAGGATGCAAGATGGGTTTCAAGCACGTCTCAATGCCCGAATCGGGCGAGAAGATTCGCGTCGAAGACGACAAGATGATCGTCGGCGACGAGCCGATTCTCGGCTACATCGAAGGTGACGGCATCGGTGTCGACATCACGCCGGCCTGCCTGAAGGTCTGGGACGCCGCGGTCGAGAAGGCCTACGGCGGCAAGCGCAAGGTGCACTGGGCCGAGCTCTACCTGGGCGAGAAGGCCGCCGGCATCTACGACGGCGATTATTTCCCCGACGAAACCCTCGACGCGATCAAGGACCTGACCGTGGCCATCAAGGGTCCGCTGACCACGCCGGTCGGCGAAGGCTTCCGTTCGCTCAACGTGTCGCTGCGCCAGACGCTCGACCTCTACGCCTGCGTGCGCCCGGTCAAGTACTACCAGGGCGTGCCCTCGCCGCTGCGCAAGCCCGACGATTTCGACGTGGTGATCTTCCGCGAGAACACCGAAGACGTGTACTCGGGCATCGAGTTCGAGTCCGGCACGGCCGAGAACGAGAAGCTGGCGAAGTTCCTGCGCGAGGAAATGGGCGCCAAATTCTTCGAGGGTGCCGGCCTGGGCGTCAAGCCGATCTCGGAGTTCGGCACCAAGCGCCTGGTGCGCAAGGCCATCGAATACGCCATCGAGAACGATCGCGAGTCGGTGACCCTGGTCCACAAGGGCAACATCATGAAGTTCACCGAGGGCGCTTTCCGCAAGTGGGGCTACGAGCTGGCCGCCGAGGAATTCGGCGACGTGACCATCACCGAGGACGAGCTCTGGGAAAAGCACGACGGCAAGCGTCCCGAAGGCAAGATCGTCATCAAGGACCGCATCGCCGACATCATGTTCCAGCTGCTGCAGCTGCGCCCGGCCGAGTTCGACGTGCTGGCGACCATGAACCTCAACGGCGACTACCTCTCCGACGCGGCCGCGGCCTCGGTCGGCGGCATCGGCATCGCGCCGGGCGCCAACATGGCCGACCATGTGGCCGTGTTCGAGGCCACCCACGGTACCGCGCCGAAGTACGCCGGCCAGGACAAGGTCAACCCGTCCTCGCTGCTGTTCTCGGGCGTGATGATGTTCGACTACATCGGCTGGCCGGAAGTGGGTCGCCTGATCGAGGACGCCTTCGAGAAGGTGGTCGTCGGCGGCACGGTGACCTACGACTTCGCCCGGCAGCGCGACGACGCCACCGAGGTCAAGACCTCCGGCTTCGCCGACGCGCTGGTCGAGGCCATCCGGAAGGCCTGATCGGTGTCGGCAGCGCACGACGTTGCCGAGACCCTCGAGGTCGGCCTGGTCCAGGCCGACCTCGTCTGGCAGGATCCGGACGCCAATCGCCGCCGCCTGGCGGCGATGATGGACGCCCAGCCCGGCTGCGATCTCTACGTCATACCCGAGACTTTCTCCACCGGCTTTTTGGGTGACGCCGGCCTGGAGGCTGAATCCATGGACGGGCCGAGCGTGACCTGGATGCGCGAGCAGGCGCGCTCGCGCGGCGCCGCGATTTGCGGCAGCCTCGTGATCGACGGCGGCGGGGGCAGGCGCTTCAACCGCATGATCTTCCTGCCGCCCGACGGCGAGCCCGTTACCTACGACAAGCGCCATCGATTCGGTTTCGGCGGCGAGGATGAGCGCTACAGCCCTGGTGAGCGGCAGGTCGTCGTCGAGTGGAAGGGCTGGCGCGTCGATCTGCAGGTCTGCTTCGATCTGCGCTTTCCGGTCTGGTGTCGCAACGACCGGGACTTCGACATCCAGCTTTTCGTGGCCAACTGGCCGGCGCCCCGGGCCGATCACTGGCGCAGCCTGCTCAAGGCCCGCGCAATCGAGAACCAGGCCTACGTCATCGGCGTCAATCGCTGCGGTCGCGACGGCAACGATCTCGACTATGCCGGGGACACCGTCATCCGCGGACCCGACGGGAAACGCCTGCTCGAGCTCGGGCCCATCGAAACCTGCGGTCGGGCCACGCTTGACAAGGCCGCTCTCGACGACTTCCGCTCGGCCCTTCCATTCCTGGCCGACCGCGACCCGTTTTGCTTCCGTTAGTTCACGAAAGTGAACAAATTGGCGGCATTTAACGATTGCCCGACCCGAATCGAGAGGCTATACTCCCTTAACCAATTTGTAACTTCAGGGAGTAAAAAGGGATGTTGACTCTCATCAAGCGTAGGCTGGCCCTCGCCAGCTTGTTGTTTTTCCTCGCAATGCTGGGTCTGATCTGGAACCCGGTCATGGCGCAGGATCAGGATTCCGACTCGGAAGAAGACGTCGCCGAAGAGACGACGGACGAGGCCGATGAGGATGAAGAGGCCGCCGATCTCGGCCGAGTCCAGGTTACCGGCTCGCTGATTCGCCGAGCCGAGTACAGTTCCACCTCGCCGGTCCAGGTGATCACTGCCGAAACGCAGGCGCAGGTCGGTCAGATCAGCACGGCGGAGTATCTGCAGCGTTCCAGCGTTGCTGCCGGCTCCACGCAGTACAACAACACCTTCAACGGTTTCGTGATCGAGGGCGGCACGGGTATCAACTCGCTGTCCCTGCGCGGTCTGGGCGCCCAGCGCACGCTGGTGGTGCTCAATAACCGTCGCCCCGGCCCGGCCGGCGTTCGCGGCCAGGTCGGCGCCTTTGACCTCAACGTGATCCCTGAAGTGATTGTCCAGCGCGCTGAGATTCTCAAGGATGGCGCTTCCTCGATCTACGGTTCTGACGCTGTTGCCGGCGTCGTGAACGTGATCACGCGTAAGAATCTCGACGGGGGTGAGGTTTCGTTGAGCATCAGCCAGCCCGAAGAGGCCGGCGGCGCCACCTATCAGGGCTCGGCCGGTTACGGTTGGAATTTCGCCAGTGGTAGTGTCGTCGTTGCTGCGCAGTACCACCTCCAGGAAGAACTGCGGCACCGCGATCGCGACTTTCTTGAGTGCCCGCAGGACCTCTTCTACGACGCAGAAGGCAATCGCATCGATCGGGAAGACCGCTCGATTCTGGCCGGCACCGACCTGGCCGGTTGCGACAATCTGTTTGCGAATGCAGTGGATGACCTGCTTACCGGTGTACGCTACATTCCGTCCCCGGGCGGCGAGACCATTGGTTTGATCCCCGGCTACCGTCCGCGCACCCCTCTGCGGTATGACGATCCGGGCTCGAACGGTGAAGCCTACTACGAGATTGTGACCAATTTCCCGTTCGCAGCCTCTGAGACCGCGATCAACCGCCAGGAACGCATGAGCCTGTACGGTGCCTCGGAGTTCAACCTGGACTTCGCCGGCGGCGTGACCTGGGACACCGAGTGGCTCTACAACAAGCGAGAAACCACGGCCGAAGGCTGGCGTCAGTTCTTCCCGCAGACCGGCGGCGCCAACGCCCCGATCCCGAGCTACGTTTATCCTGACAGTCCGGACTACATCACGCCGGTGCCCTCTGGGATCGGTCGCCCGATCATTCCTTACCCGTCGAACAGCAATGTCGAGGTCGACTACTACTATGTGGCCACGGGGCTTGAAGGTTCGATCGGCAATAGCCTGTGGACCTGGAGCGTCGACGCTTCGTATTCGCGTTCCGATGGTGACTACACCAGCAACGGCATCGTGGCCTCGCGTTCCGGTGACGTCCGGTTCGATACTCGCGCTCCGCAGCTCCCCTACTACAGCCCGGAGATCCTGAGCGGTCAGCGCATGGATGAGCTGGTTGCGACCATCGGTGAAGTTCACACAGGCAACACGGTTTACGACCAGTTCGTCACCACGGGCATCATCACCGGTGACCTGTTCCAGATGCCGGCCGGCCCGGTCGGTGTTGCTTTCGGTGCCGAGTATCGTGACTTCAGTATCGACGACGTGCCGAGCCAGCTCTCGCAGGACGGTGACCTCTGGGGTTCTTCCTCTGCTCAGGTCACCAAGGGTGATGATTCCGTCGTGGAAGGCTTCGCGGAAATCGAGTTGCCGCTCCTGGCCGGCGAGACTCCCTTCGAGTCGCTGACCCTCAATGCGTCGGGCCGCTGGTTCGACTACGACTCCACGGGTTCGGATTACGTCTGGAAGGCCGGCCTGAACTGGCAGATCAACCCGACGGTTCGCCTGCGCAGCACCTACGGCACCTCCTACCGCTCTCCGGCTCTGTATGAGCTGTACCTGGGTGATCAGACCAGTTTCCTGAGCCAGCTGGCGGTGGATCCCTGCATCGATTGGGCCGAGAGCACGAACGAGACGCTGCGTAATAACTGTGCTGCTGCCGGCATCCCGGGAGACTATGACGCTGGTGCTTCGTCTTCCGCCACGATCGTGTCCGGCGGTGGTCTTGGCGTGCTCGAGCCCGAGACTTCGAACTCGTTCACGGCCGGCCTGATTCTCACGCCGTCGTTCGCGGACTTCAGTATCGCTGTCGACTACTTCGAGATGGAAGTAGAGGACCAGGTGGCCCAGCTGGGTGCCGGTTCCATCCTGGGCGGCTGCTACGGTTCGCCGAATTACCCGAACGCCTTCTGCGATCTTTTCGACCGCAACGCGGGAGACCACCCCACCGCTCCGTATAACATCACGGAAGTTCGCGATTCTTTCCTGAACGTGGACCGTCAGAAGACCCGCGGTGTTGACGTCAACTTCCGCTACGACGGTCTGTTCTCCTTCGGTCGCCTGGTCGTCGAGAACCAGAGCACCTGGGTGTTCGAGGACCTCGAACAGCTGTTCGACCCGAGCCTGGCCCAGGGCTTTGACGACAATGATCGCAACGGCATCATCGGTCGACCGAAGCTGGTCAGCAACCTGCGCACGTCTCTCACGCGTGACGACTGGACGTTCAATTACTACATTGAATACATCCGTCGCACCGACCTGAAGAAGTTCGTCGACGAAGAAACCACGTACTTCGGTTTCGATCCGGCTTACCAGGACATCACCGCTGAGCGCGGCCTGTACCACACGATTTCCGTTCTTTACGAACAGAATAAGTGGTCGATCCTCGCCGGCGTTCGCAACCTCTTCAATGAGGAGCCGCCGCTCGTGTCCTCGAGCGTTCAGCGCCGCGGAAATATCCCGCTTGCTGCTACGCAGTATGACCCGCGTGGCCGGACCGGTTTCGTTCGGTTCAACTACTACTTCTAAGCAAACGAACGCTTCTGAAGACCCTTTTGGGGCGGCGTGCAAGCGCCGCCCCTTTTTTCCTATTGTCGGCTTGGTGTGGACATCTCTTTCTTTCGTGGGGGTGTCCACTCACCATATATGTTCCCGAGAATTAATTGTGACTACGTTGCGGAAGGAAGGAGCGGCCGAGAAGCTCACGGTTTCAACATTTAGAGATCGGCTCAAGCGATAATCGGCAGGGTAGAGCTGCAGTTCCGTCGTGGAAGCATTTCGTCCGGCGGCGCCCAGCGCGGAGTGGCATGAGGTCTCCGCAACCCTGGATAAGCTCATTGATAACATGCATCGCATTCAAGGCCTGCAGGAGTGAGATATGTGGGCCGCTGTCCCTGGAATCCGTGGCTGGGCTAGGTCCAGGGCAAGAGTCATGGTTGCACGGCTGACTCCGGATCTTTGCTGGCGCAATTAAAGACCGAAGCTGCTCAGTTCACTACTGGTCCCTCGGGGTCCGCAAATGTCCTAGCTGATTTTGACTTTCCAATCATCGGGGGCGCAAGTGGCTTGCTATACCACCAATGGGCCATTCGAGGCCTTATTCCGTAACCATGATTCTCTGCTTGGCCAAGAACTCACGCAAGCTCTCCTCGCTTTTCCATCCGACCATTACGTCAACTAGGTTGCCGTCTATGTAGATATGAAATGCCGGAGTTGACCAAGAAGGGATTTCGCTCCATTGAGACCTCTTGTCAATGAAGGCTAGTTGGCCTATAGGAGCAAAGCTCGGGAGCTCACGTAACGTGGGGATCGAGAGGCTTGATGACGGTGGGATCAGGAACCAGCCTTGGAGCCTGAAGATGGAGCTCAATTCCCGATTGTTTCGTATCGCTTCTACGGCCTGCATTGATGCGCTACACTTTGGGTCGAAGGTCACGACTACGTGTGTTCCTGACAAGTCGAGAGTTGATCTAGCCATGGTTGAATGGTTCTCGCCGAGTCTCCAAACGGGCCTGGACTCCACGCTATGTGGGGCTTGTGCAGTGTCATTATCAGTAATCTGGGGAATGTGGTCCGATAGACCGGGCCAGTTATCGGGGAAGAGCTGGGCGGCTTTTCTGAACTCCCGAAGTCGTATGTAGTGTTTGAATAACACCCGGTAGTCTGACGCTGTAGATGCTTCCCTTTGCTTCAATTCATCGAAAGCGCGCTCCAAGAATCGCAGGTGCCTCGTGCTGTGCGTAAAGAAGACGGCTGTTGAGGCCGCACTAAACCGGAGCCGAAGGGTTTCATGGCTCACAGAACCTAATTCTGAGGCGAAATCATCTGCAGAGTAAAGTCGGTCAAACGTATCTTGTACCCAGTTTGAAGTTTGTCGGGTCGGATACAGGTCTGATTTGTATTGATGGTCAGTAGTGGAGTGATGCGTTGGATAACCCAATAGGATGTCGTGTCTCAAGCGCTCTTTATGGTTATCATCGGTTGGGGTTGCAGTCACGGCTGAAGACAAGCCCAGAAAGACTGCCGTGAATATTCCGACTAGTAGTGCCCCCCTGAGGGCGGTGGCTCCAGCTATGGCCTGAACAGGCCTTTGGTATGTCAGTTCTTGAACACATCCAACTGCATTCATTCAGTGCCTCTGAGTGGGGCTCTATGGGTTACGCGCTGGTCAGATTTTGAAGGCTTGGGTGCTTCCGGCAATAGAGTTAGATCAAAGCGGAGCAAGGCCGGCATGTGCTGCATATTGACTAGTGGTGATTGATACACCGGAGATGGGGCGACCTGGCATCATTGGCCAAGCCGCCCCTGGTGGACATTAACCGGATGACTCGCAGTTGCTGAAGCAGACGTTCATTGGTAGCGGCATGCATGTTCTGCCGCCTCCCATTTGCACGCAAACGTCACCGTCTTCAAGGCAGCCAGAATCGCTGGGAGGCCAGCCACCACAGGACTGGAGTTCCCCTTCGGTAGTTGGCTGTTGGATTAGCCTGTAGAGTGCTTGATCCTCCTTGTCGTATACGGAAGGGGTAATGAGCTTGGGAAGTTCAAATTGCACTCCAAAAAGTTTCGCTAGCTCGTAAATTTGCTGTTCGCTGAGTTCGCGGCTGATGTCGTCGGTGCGCATGCTGCCCAAGCCAGTTTCCGTGAACACAAGACTGTCAATCAGGCGCTCTTTGGCTCCGGGAGACAGTTGGTGGAGGGGGCTGGACTTGGAGCGAAGATTCTGCTGGAGTTCAGCTTCGGATCGAATCGACGCCTGACTATTTGCAATTTCCAAAGCCACAGCTTTTGCTTCTATGGCAGGGTTGGGGCGCTCCTGGCTAATTGCTGAAAGCGGAAGCAGTGTGACTGAAATCAGGATAGCAATCGTGAGTGGTGCAATTGGTTTCATTCCCGTCTCCTAACAATGTGATGTCAAAAAAGACGCGAACAAGCAGGATGACCGATTTTGCCGGGTACATCACTCCCCCCTCGCTGCTCATACGCCATTTGCTACATTTTTGGTAGCGCGTATAGGTGTATCAGAGTCTGTCAGAATGTGTCAAGAAAACTCTCAGCTATAAGCATCTGGCGTGCTGAGTGGGCGGGGCGGGCTTCTGACGTAAGGGAGATGAATCAAATTTGATTGCTTAAAACGAGAAGTTAATCAACAATTGAATTTTGTTGTTGGCATGTCCAATTGTGTGCGCGGGTTGCACTTAATGTACAAGTCAAGCAATGACGCGAAATCTTCCCAGGTCGGCAAAAGAAAACCCGCCGCATCGAGAGACGCGGCGGGCTTGCTGAAAGCGGGTCGTCAGCGCCCAGGTCAGGCGCGGGTGTCCATCCCGCAGTGGCCGCTGCTGAGGAATTCCTCAATCAGGCCCAGGGTCTGGGTCTGATGGCGCGGATACCAGGGCATGCTGTGGGGCATGTCCGGTACCAGCTCGAAGCGTGCAGGCACGTGCTCCTTGACCGCGTTGTAGAAGTTCTCCGCGTGCCAGGACGGCGTGCGCACGTCGCGGTCGCCGACGTAGAGCAGGATCGGGATGTCGGCCTTGTCGGTGTTGCGCATCGGGTCCATACCGGTGACGGTCTGCCCCTGCAGGATGCGCTGCAGGCGGTTGTCGCTCCAGGTCACGCCCAGGCGGCCCAGGTCGCTGACCGGGGCGCCGGCGATGGCGCAGTTGTAGGGGCCGTCGGGCCGCACGGTGGCCGCCACCGCGGCAAAGCCGCCATAGGAGTAGCCGAAGATCGCGATGCGGCCCTCGTCGGCGATGCCCTGTTCCACGAGCCAGGCGGCGCCGTCGTCCTTGTCGTCCTGCATCTTCTTGCCCCACTCGCGGTCGCCGGCCATCCAGAGCTCACGGCCGAGTCCGGCGGAGCCGCGGTACTGCGGGCGCAGTACGGCATAGCCGCGCGAGGTGAGGAAGGGGACCCAGCCGGATGCGTCCCAGCCCATGCTGTCGCGCGCCCAGGGCCCGCCGTGAGGGTGGATGATCGTCGGCAGCGGCTCGTCACCCTCTTCCCAGCCCGCAGGCAGGTCGAGGATGGCCGGAATTTCCATGCCGTCGCGGGCTTCGTAGGTGACCCAGCGCTGCTCGCCGATGTCTTCCGGCTCGATCCAGGGGCGCTGGCTGCCGATGGTCTCGACCTGCTTGCGGTCGCGCAACAGGTGGTAGGTGGGCGGATGCCGGTTGCTCGAGGTGCTGAACAGGACGGTCGTCATCTCGTCGGTGTAACCGTTGATCGACACGTGCTGGTCGGGGAAGGCCTGCTCCAGGCCGTCCTGGATGCTGCGCATGGTCGGGTCGACGTAGACGGTCTGCATGCGCGGGCCGGCGATCCGGAAGCCCAGCAACTGGTTGAAGTTCGACCGGCGGTTGCCGAATACCAGCCCCGAAATCGAGTACTTGTCATGTGCGACGAGCGGCTCGGGATCGTAGTCCCGCTTGGCCGGGTCGTACATGCGTGCCTGGACCTGGTTGGAGAACTGGTCGGTGAGCACGTAGAACTTGCCGCTTTCCTCGTCGATACCCTCGATCGTGACCGAGTGGCGCTCGCTGAGTTTGGTCGTCAGCTTGTCGTGGACTTCGAACTCGCCTTCGTCGTTGCGCAGCAGGATGCGCTGTACGTATTCGCCGTCGACCGATTCGAGATCGCTGCGGGCGAGGACCTCGCCGGTGCGGGGGTGGAAGAGGCTGGGCGAGCTGCCGGCGTTGGAGCTGACCAGCAACTCGGTGCTGCCGTCGCGCAGGTCGTACAGGTAGTAGTTGCCCTGTAGCGTGAGGCCGTTGAGCTGCTGGATGATCACACGATGCGGATCCAGGGGCAGGTTGCTGACCAGGTTGGCTTCGCCGCTGAGTTCGAGGCAGCGCTCTGTGTTTTCACTGATACCGATGCGTCGTACGTTCTGGGCGAAGGCCTCTTCGAACTCTTCGTGTTCGGCGTCGGTCAGGTAGGCCTTGGTGACGAAGGTCCGGGTGGCGCCGGACATCTTGCCTTCGCCGCAGCCGCCGAGGCGACCGGTCCATTCCTGTCGGCCGAGGACGAGCATTCGGCCAGCCTTCAGGGCGCTGGCGGCGATGAATTTCATCTTGTCGCCGCTGGGCGTGATTTCCGGGTCCTGGCCCATGTTGTCCAGTTCCCAGGTCGCCAGGGCCGTCTCGCTGTTGTCCGAGCCGGGCAGGGCGATGATGGCCGCGAGGTGCTCCCCGTCGGCGCTGATCGACACCGACTGGATATTGGGGATCTTCGCCAGGGACTCGGCGGAAATCTGTTCGGCGTGGGCGAATCCCGTCGCCAGCAGGGCGCTGACCAGGAGAACGATTGTTGAAAACCTTCGGGTCATTTTGCTGATCCTCTGGAGGTTGATTGGTTTGGTCGGACTGAGCGACAGTTTACTCAATGCGGTGTCACGGCGCTCGCAAGTTCAGGCGGGCTGGAAGGCGCGAATGCTGCCCACGGCCAGTCCTTCGATGGCGAAATCGCTGCCGGGAGAGACGTGAATGCTCGCGTAGGCCGGGTTTTCGCTGTCGAGAAAGATGCCCCGGCCCTTGCGGCGCAGGCGCTTGACGGTGACCTCGCCGTCGATGCGGGCAACCACGATCTGGCCGGCCCGCGCTTCGGGGGTTCTGTGTACGAGAAGCAGGTCCCCGTCGTCGATTCCGGCGCCGACCATGCTGTCGCCGCGGACCTTCAGCGCGTAGTCGGGCGCCGGGTGGAACAGTTCGGCGTCGACCCGGATTTCGTCTTCGAGGTTTTCGATTGCAAGCAACGGCGAGCCGGCGGCGACTCGCCCGATGACGGGCAGGCTGCGGGTGGTGGTCGCGTCCGGTTCGGGGGCGGGCGAGGTGCGAAGCGGGACGATGCCCCGGGCTCGACCGGGCCGCAGCTCGATGGCGCCGCGCTCGGCCAGCGCCCGCAGGTGGCACTGGGCGGCGTTGGGCGAAGCGAAGCCGAAATGCTCGACGATCTCGGCGCGGGTGGGTGGCAGGCCGTCGGCCGCCATCCGCTGCTCGATGAAGTCCAGGATCTGCTGCTGGCGCGCGGTCAGTTGCATCCTGCTACTGTATCAAAAAACAGTTCGCTGGGTCGCCCGGCCGTATTCAGTCCGTGATGATGATGTGTCCGGAGAAATGCCAGCGCGAGTGAGACCAGGGAAACCGCGCGTAGGGCCACCAGGGGTCGTAGAACCAGGGGTCGTGGTAGTAGCGCACCGGCCGCTCCTCGCCCCAGAGGAACAGGGTGTCGGCGGCCACGCGTGGATAGACGTAGCGAAACTCTCCGATCCGGCCTTCCACGAACCCGGTCAGTGTGCCGACGACGGTGATATCGCGCCCGCCCTCGAAAACCGCGGGATCCTCGAATCCCTCCCGGCAGGCGAGGAAGCGGCCCTGGTTGGCGTCGCCGCCCCGGGGACGTGCACTGTCGTCGAGCGAGCGCGCGAGTATCTCGATGCAGGTCTCGGCCTTTCCGGGGCGGGTGTCGACGATGCTGCCGCCCCAGCGCACGCGCTGGCCGACGTGTTGATCGCCGGATTGCTCGGGCGTGAGCGGCGGGTACTCCCCGCCCAGGGGTTCGGGCACCGTGGCGCAGCCCGACGCAAGCAGGGCCGCCAGGGCGATTGCGGGAAGGGCGAGGCGAATGGCTTTCATGATCGAACTCCTCGTGCTTGAGGCGAATCGGATACTGCCAGTTTAGACGCTGGCGGCGCGTCGCGGTTCAACGGCTCGCCGGACCGGGAATCTCCGCGCTGCGCGGATAAAGCGTTGCCGGTCGGCCTCGTTGCCGCGGTCGCCGTAGCGAATGGCGCAGTAGTCCCTCGCAAGCTCGAGAAAACGCGCTCCGTCGGCAAGGCGATGAGCGACGCGCTCGGCCCAGGCCAATGGCGTTTCACCGAGCCCGGGGCCGAGCCCGCGGCGCTGCATTCGACGCGCCAGGCGCAGCCACGCGCGCCTTACGGGATCGCGCGATCGCGCCGGCTGGCGCAGCCAGGCCCAGGCGAGGGCGAGCACGATAAGGCCGAGAACGCCGGCCATGAGGAGCGCCATGCCCGTGCGCGAGAGGTTCGGCAGGCCGAAGAAGTTCATCATGCGCTGCTGACGGTCGGCGTCGAAGCCAAGTACCCAGGAATTCCAGAGATGCTGCAGCCGGTCGTAGCGGTTGCGCAGGGCGCGCAGCCATTCCAGGCCTTCGCCGCCGCCGGCCACGCTGCCCGCACCGCTTCGGATGCGGGCCGGTGAGACCGCCGCGGTCGGGTCAACACGAGTCCAGCCGCTGCCCTCGAGCCAGACTTCAACCCAGGCATGGGCGTCGGAGTTTCGGACGAGCAGATACTGACCGCCTTCCTGCCAGAAACCGCCCTGATAGCCGGTGACGACGCGCGCCGGAATGTCGGCCGCGCGCATCATCACGGCAAAGGCCGAGGCGTAGTATTCGCAGTAGCCGGTACGCAGGTCGAAGAGGAATTCGTCGGCGCCATGGCGCCCCAGCGGCGCCGTCTCCAGGCTGTAGTAGAAGGGCTCCGTTCGCAGCCAGTCGAGTACGTGGTCGATCAGCGCGCGGTCGTCTTCGAATCGCTCGCGAAGTTCGAGCGCCATCTCGCGCGTTCTCGGATTGCGGTCCTCGGGCAGGCTCACTGCCAGTTGCCGCAGCGTCACCGGCAGCCTCGGCATGTCGGTGAAATCCGGATTGCTGCGCACCGAGTACTCCGTGAGGGTCGTGATCGGATTCCGACGGGTCAGCTGGAAGTCCAGCGACAGTCGCGCGTCTTGTGGTACCCGGACGGGGTGGTCGAGGGCGAACAACCAGCGACGCTCATGCGGTTCGAGCTGGACGGTGTAGCGGTAGTCGTTCGATCCGGGCGGAACGCGCGGCGCCTCGGTGCGCGAGGGCAGGAACGCGCGTTCCCAGGTGTCTCCGTCGAAGCGCCACAGCACGGGGCCGCGCCAGTAGCGCTGGCTGGGCGGCGGCGGCTCGCCGGCGAACTCCGCGCGGAAAGCCGGCGAGTCGTCAAGGAACAAGTTGGCGATCGACCCGGGCGACATGCTGTCGGACAGCCCGGTCTTGCCGTCCATCACTTCGTCCGGGAGGCCCCACAGCGGCTCGGCCAGCCGGGGAAAGGTCACCCAGAGGGCCAGTGCCATCGGAAGGGCAGACACCAGCAGTAAGGCGCTCTGGCGGAGCAGCGCCACATCGCCGCCCGGTGCGGTTCGGCGGTTGACGTCGAGTTGCTGGATTCGAAGAAGCGCGGCGAGAGCCAGCAGCACGCCGCCGAACAGGTAGACGAGAAGGACGAGCCGCTCGTTGAAAAGGAACTGGCTGGCGATCAGGAACAGGGAGACCGAGGCCACCATGCGCAGGTCGCGCAGGCGCGACAGTTCCATCATCTTGGCTGCCAGCATCAAACAGAGCATGCCGGTGGCGGCGCGCCGGCCCCAGAGCCCGCCGTAGCTGACCGCCAGCAGCCCGATTGCCGCGATCGTCAGCAGAAGTCGCAGCCAGCCCGGCGGCAGGCGCCACCGTTTCCGGGCCACCAGCAGTCGCCAGCCGCACAGCGCGAACACTACGACGCCCAGCACCGGCGGCATCGCCAGCAGGTGCGGCAGGGCCGCAACCAGGAAGGTGGCGACGGTCCAGGCGACGGGGCCGAGCGGCAGGTGCGTTGCAGGCCTGTTCACAGTTCCGCCAGGGCCCGGAGGCATTCGTGCTTGTGGCGTTCGCTGGCATCGGGGCCGAGTCGCTGCGCGCCGATTTCGAGGATCCAGGGGCGTTTCTGTTGCTCGGCCCGCAGGATCCAGGCGGTCACGATGCCGATCCGCTCTTCGAGATCGCGACCGGGAGCGCGCTCGAGGCAGAGAAAGACCTCGCGTGAGCGCTCGCGCCGAAATTGTCGCGACAGCAGTGTCTGGTGGCGCTGGCTCGCCTTCCAGGCGATGCGGTGGAGCGGGTCGCCTTCCCGCCATTCACGCAGGCTGTGGAAATCCTCTCCTTCTTCGAGGGCCTGGCTGCGCAGACCCTGCCGGTCGTCGCCTCCTTCGGGCAAGGGCGGCGCGCCGCTGGCCGGCCTGGGCCAGACCAGAAAGCGCGAGGTGGGCTCGATCCAGGACCAGGCCCGGAAAAGGCCGAGCGGCTGGGTAGTCTGGATGCGCATCCTTCTGGGCCGGTGCCAGCCGCGATGCCGGTCCGGCAGCCGGACGGTGACTTCTTGCGTGGTTCCGGCCGGCACGTCGAAGCCGCTTGCCGCCTCGCCCGAGTCGAGCTGCAGGCCCGTCCTGTCCCGCGCCGATTCGTTGATCGCCGCCATCCGCCATTCGACCGGCTCTCCGGCATGCACGGGCCGGGCCTTGCCGTGGCGAAGGTGCAGGCCGTCGAGGTTGCGGAAGGCCAGCAGCATGGAATTGACCGCGGTGGCGGCGATGAGGAAGGTGGTCAGCAGGCCGAGGTTGTTGTTGAAATTGAGGCTGCCGATGAGCATCGCGCCCATGAGGACGCCCAGCATCCATCCGAACCGGGTCGGCAGGATGAAGATACGTCGGTAGGCGAGCGTCAGCGGGAGGTCGAGGCGCGTGCGCCGCCGCAGCCAGCGATCGAGCAGATTCGGGCGCCGCGAACCGGATCGTGAACCGGTGGCCTGGGCCATCAGGGAACGGGGGTGGACTCCAGGATCTCCGCGGCCACCGCGTCGCCGTCCATGCCCGATTCGGCAACCGGCTGCAGGCGGTGCCCGGCCAGCGCCGGGAAGACCGTGCGGACGTTGTCGGGCAGGCAGAAATCCTGCTGCATGACCAGGGCGTGCGCCCTCGCGGTCTGGATCAGGGCGAGCGCCGCGCGCGGGGACAGCCCCGCCTTGACCGCAGGATGCGAGCGCGTGGCCGCAACCAGGGCCTGGATGTAGTCGAGTACCGGCTCGGAGACGTGGAGCTCGCCGGCGAGTCCGATCAGCTCCATGACCCGGTTCGGATCGAGTGACGGCTCCATGTCCTTGAGCAGGTTGCGCCGATCGGGCTCGGTCAGCAGGCGGCGTTCCTCGGCCGCCGACGGATAGCCGATTCGGGTGCGCAGCAGGAAGCGGTCCAGCTGCGAGTCGGGCAGGGGGTAGGTGCCCGTGAGGTCCAGCGGATTCTGCGTGGCGATCACGAAGAACGGGCGGGGCAACTCGTGCGTTCGCCCGTCGACGGTGACCTGGCCTTCGGCCATGGCCTCGAGCAGCGCCGACTGGGTGCGCGGCGTGGCCCGGTTGATTTCGTCGGCGAGGACGACGTTGGCGAAGATCGGACCGGGGCGGAATTCGAATTGCTCGCCTTCGCGGCGGAACATCGAGACACCCAGGATGTCGGCCGGCAGCATGTCGCTGGTGAACTGGATTCGCTGCCAGTCGCCGCCCACTGCAAGGGACAGGGCCTGTGCCAGCGTCGTCTTGCCCACCCCGGGCAGGTCTTCGATCAGAAGGTGCCCGCCCGCGAGCAGGGCCGAGAAGGCGAGGTCGATGACCTCGCCCTTGTCGACGATGATCTCGTTGACCGTCGCCCGGGCCCTGGCCAGATCTTCGGCCAGCGGGGCCCCGCTACGGGCCGTCGAGGGCTTATTCATCCAGCAGTGCGTTGACCTTGGCTGCGCAGATGAAATCGTTCTCGCTCAGCCCGTCGATGGCGTGGGTGGTGAAATGGATCAGGCAGAAGTTGTAGCCTGCTTCGAAGTCCGGATGGTGGCCCTCCTGGTTGGCGATCCAGGCCATGGCGTTGATGAAGGCCATGGTCTTGTAGAACCCCTTGAACTCGAAGCGGCGATAGATCTTCTTGCCGTCGGCGTCGATCTGCCATCCGGGGATCTGCGCGAGCAGCTCCTCGGCGCGATTGCGGTCGAGCGGATCGGTGCCCCCTTCGCAGGGGACGCACTTCTTGTCGGTCAGGGTATCGGACATGATCAGGCTGCTTCCTTGTTCTTGGGTGGATAGGTGGGTTCGAACTCGCCCAGCGCGCGTGCCTTGCGGATCAGGGCGAGCAGGTCGGTGTTGGCCAGTTCGAACAGATCGTCCATGCGGTCGAGAACGTAGTAGACCGTCTGGTAGATGTCGATGCGGTACGGCGTGCGCAGCGCGTCGATCGGGTCGAACGGCCGGCGAATGGGCTCATCGCTCTCGAGCGAGTAGACGGTTTCGCCGGGCGAGGAGGCGATGCCGCCGCCGTAGATGCTCAGCTGACTGCCGTTCTGGATCAGGCCGAACTCGACCGTGAACCAGTACAGGCGGGCCAGGAAGACGCGTTCCTTCTTGGAGGCCTTGACCCCCGCCAGCCCGTAGGCGTGCGTGAAGTCCGCGAAAGCCTGGTGCGTGAGCATGGTCGTGTGGCCGAATATCTCGTGGAAGATGTCCGGCTCCTGCAGGTAATCCATCGATTCGCGCGTGCGAATGAAGGATGCGGCAGGAAACTTCTTCTCCGAGAGCAGCTTGAAGAACTTGTCGAAGTTGATCAGCGCGGGTACCGGCGCCACTTCCCAGCCGGTGCGCTCGCGCAGCACCTCCGAGACTTCCTTGGGCTGGGGAATGCGGTCGTGGGGCAGGTCGAGGATGTCCAGTCCGTCGTGGAATTCCTGGCAGACCCGGCCCCGGATGACCTCGATCTGGCGTGCATATAAGTCGCGCCAGACGCTATGCTCTTCGTCGGTGTACGGGATGATGCCGTTTTCGTCCGGCACCTTGGCTTCGTACTTGGTTGACTTGCCCATGAGCACCTCCTTTGAGTTATCCACATCATGTTATCACCTGAGCGGCGGGCTGCCATGAACACCGGTGCCGAACACTGGCCGGGTACGAGCTGGTACGAGTCCAAGGCCGGATCGCGGGACTGGCCGGTGTTCGAGGGGCGGCAGCGTTGCCGCGTGGCGATCGTCGGCGCCGGCCTTGCGGGCATTGCCACGGCGATTGGCCTGATCGAGCGCGGCCTCGAGGATGTGGTCGTGCTCGACGATCAGGGGCCGGGTGCCGGCGCCTCCGGCCGCAACGGCGGCTTCGTTTTTGCCGGCTACTCGCTGGGCAACGACGCCCTGATCGGCCAGGTGGGCGAGGAAGCGGCCGCCCGCCTGCACGGCTACACGCGCGATGCCGTTGCGTTGATTCGCCGGCGCATCGAGCGCTTCGGCATCGAGTGCCACGTCAATGACGCCGGGGTGCTCCTCGCCGACTGGTTCGACGAGGCGGAGACCATGCAGGCCACGGCCGAGCGGATGCGCCGGCGGCTCGGCTTCGAACTTGAATGGATCCCCGCCGCCAGAATGAACGACTGGGTGCGTTCGAATCGGTACGGCGGCGGCTTGTTGGAGCCCGGCAGTTTCCATTTCCACCCGCTGCGGCATATTCGCGGGCTGGCCGAGCGCATCGAGACCGCGGGTGGCCGGGTTTTCGGTCGATCGCGCGCGTTGAGCGTCGACCGATCCAGCGGCCGCTGGCGGGTGGAAACCGAACGGGGAACGCTTGAGGCCGACGAACTCGTGCTGGCCACCGGCGGCTATGACCGCAAGCTGGTGCCGTCGGTGCAGCGCGCCCTGCAGCCCGTGGCCACCTACATCGCGGTTACCGAACCCCTCGGCGATCGCCTGCCGCGACACCTGCCGCGTCCGGTGGCCGTCTACGACACGCGTTTCGCCTTCGATTACTACCGGCCCTTGCCCGACACCCGCTTGCTCTGGGGCGGCCGCATCTCCATGGCCAGCCGCTCGCCGGCCGCCATTCGCCGCCTGATGCGGCGCGACCTGGCGCGCGTCTTTCCCGACCTTGAGAATGTGCAACTGGAGTACGCCTGGGGCGGGTGGATGAGCTATGCGCGCCATGAAATGCCGCTGCTCGGCCGGAACCGGGACGGCGTCTGGCACGCGCTCGCCTTTGGTGGCCACGGCATGGCCACGACCACGCTGGCCGGCGAGATCATGGCCGAAGCCCTTTGCGGCGACGGTCGGCGCCTGGCCGAGTTCGAGCGCTGGCGGCCGGTCTGGGCCGGCGGGCCTCTCGGCCGCGCCGTGGGGCAGGGGATCTACTGGCAGGCGCAGCTACGCGACCGCTTGCGCGATCGCCGTTCCCACTTGTAGGAAATTTCCTACAAGCCGTCGGGTTGATTTCTTACCCGTCGTCGCGGCACTTGCTTCTATCCGGGTGTCCGGACTTTTGTCAGACTGTGTGGCAACACCTTTGGCAGGTCAGCCCGTTTGCTGGTACGGGCGCACCCAGGAGAGTCCTGCCCGGGACTCGCTGGGGGGTTGAGGCGGCGCATCCCCTGCGCCGCCTTTTTTTCGAAACCGCTGCAAAACTACTGCGCGTGCGTCTGACGGCGTCCGGCAGCGCAGGCGCAGAGCCCTGGACGGTTTTCCGAAGGAAAGAAGCCAGGGCGGCGCGCCGTCAAGCGCGTGCTCGGAATCCTCATGTATCAGCACATACACGCGCCACGGCTGCAGCCCGGCGCTTTTTGCGCTGCGCGCAAACCGCACCGTGCTTTCGCCTGCGCTGCGGTTCCTGCGCTCCGGCGGCCACCGTCAGACACCCGCTCGCTACGTTTTGCAGCGGTTTCTTGTGCTTACAGTTTTTCGAAAATGCCGGCGGCGCCCATGCCGGTGCCCACGCACATGGTGACCATGCCGTAGCGCTGGTCGCGGCGGTGCAGGCCGTGGATCATCTTGGCTGCGAGGACTGCGCCGGTCGCGCCCAGCGGGTGGCCCAGGGCGATCGCGCCACCGAGCGGGTTGACCTTGTCCGGATCGAGCTCGGTGTTGCGGATCACGGCCAGGGCCTGGGCGGCGAAGGCCTCGTTGAGTTCGATCCAGTCGAGTTCGTCCTTGCCGATGCCGGTCTGCTTGAGCACTTTCGGGATGGCCTCGATCGGGCCGATGCCCATGATCTCCGGCGGCACGCCGGCCACGGAGAAGCCGCGGAAGACGGCCAGGGGTTGCAGGTTCAGCTCCTTGACTACCCGCTCGGAGACCAGCACCAGGGCGCCGGCGCCGTCGGACATCTGTGAACTGGTGCCCGCGGTGACGCTGCCTTTGGCGTCGAACACCGTGCGCAGCTTACCCAATGCCTCCGGCGTGGTGTCGCGGCGCGGACCCTCGTCGGTGTCCACGACGGTCTCGATCTCGCGTACGGTGCCGTCCGGGCCGGGCACGCGGTTGGTCACCGTCACCGGACGAATCTCGGTGAACTCGCCGCCGTCGATGGCCTTGATCGCCTTCTGGTGCGACTGGTACCCGAACTCGTCCTGTTCCTCGCGCGAGACGCCCCACTTGTTCGCCACCTTCTCGGCGGTGATGCCCATGCCGTAGGCGATGGCGACGTTGTCGTCGGCGAACACCTTCGGATTCATGGCCACCTTGTGCCCCATCATCGGGACCATGGTCATGGTCTCCGTGCCGCCGGCGATCATCACGTCGGCCTCTCCGAGCCGGATGCGGTCGGCAGCCATGGCGATGGTCTGCAGGCCTGAGGAGCAGAAGCGGTTGACGGTCACGCCCGGCACGTTGTCGGGCAGGCCGGCCAGCAGGGCGCCGATGCGGGCGACATTCATGCCCTGTTCGGCTTCCGGCATGGCGCAGCCGACGATCACGTCTTCGACGCGGGCCGGATCGAGGCCGGGCACTTCGGCCAGCGATTCGCGGATGACGTGGGCCAGCATGTCGTCAGGGCGGTAGTTGCGGAAGGCGCCCTTGAACGCCCGGGCAACCGGGGTTCTTACGGCGGAGACTACGTATGCGTCACTCATGGTGGAGTCCTCGGATGTCTTGGTGTCTGGTCTTGATTCAGTGGCTTTCGGCAACTGTTCTGGAATAGGTTTCAGGTTTCAGGTTTCAGGACGGTCTCGATTGGAGAAGCCGTCGCACCAGCGTTTAGGGAAGCGTTCAAGGCACGAGGCACCTGCTTCGTGTCCGAAGGCTTCCCTGAAACCTGAACCCTGAACACTGAAACCTTCCATCAATTCCGCATCGGCTTGCCGGTCTTGAGCATGTGGGCGATGCGCTCCTGGGTCTTTTCCATGGCGCACAGTTCCAGGAAATGCTCGCGCTCGAGGCGGTGGATCCAGGCCTCGTCGACCTTCGAGCCGCGATCGATCTCCCCGCCGCAGAGCACGGTGGCGATGCGCTGGCCGATCTCGTAGTCGTGCTCGGAGATGAAGTGCCCCTCGAGCATATTGACCAGCAGCATCTTGAGCGTGGCGATGCCGACATCGCCGGCGGCCGGGAAGGTCCTTTCCGCCATCGGCGGCCGGTAGCCGGCCGCGGCCATCGCCCGCGCCTCGAAGTGGGCGGCGTGCAGCAGTTCGTGTTCGTGCATGACGATGCGATCGTGTTCGCGCAGGTAGCCCATCTCGCGCGCTTCCATGGCCGAGCCGGCCACCTGGCCCATGGCGACCTGCTTGTAGCGCTTCTCGAGCAGGGGATAGGTGTCGCCGGCCTTCGTGTCGTCAACGACCTGCATGGCCAGGGTGCCGAGGCCGCCGCCGGCCGGCAGCAGGCCGACGCCGGCTTCGACCAGGCCCATGTAGCTTTCCAGGTGGGCCACGCGCGTGGCGGCGTGCATGGCCAGCTCCAGGCCGCCACCCAAGGCCAGGCCGCGCACCGCGGCCACCGAGGGAACGGTCGAGTAGCGCAGGCGAAGATTGACCGCCTGGAAGCCGGCGACCAGGTCGTGGACACTGTCGAAGTCCCCCTTCTGGATGGCTTCGGCGGCGGCCTTGAGATTGGCGCCGGCGGAGAACGGGCCGTTGGGCTGCCAGATCACCAGGCCCTCGTAGCCGGACTCGGCGCGTTCGATCGCCTCGTTGAGGCCGTCGACGACGCCGTTGTCGATGACCGCCATCTTGCTCTTGAGGCTGGCGATGAGGATGTCGTCGTCCAGTGTCCACAGGCGGATCGAATCGGTCTCGTGGACCGTGTTGCCGGATTCGGTCTTCTCACCGAGCAGGCGCACCGGCTGGTACTGGCGCTGGAACACCGGCAGGTCCGGACGCGGCAGGTAGCGCGCCTCGTCGGCCGCCCAGGAGCCCTCGGGGGTGTGCGCGGCCTCGATGCTGCCGACCCAGTCGGGCAGGTTCGCGTCCACGCCGGTGCGGCCCTGTTCGATATCGCGCTTGACCAGGTTGGCCATGGCCTGCCAGCCGGCCGACTGCCAGATCTCGAACGGACCGATCTTCCAGCCGTAGCCCCAGCGGATGGCGAGATCCACTTCGCGTGCGCTGTCGGCAATTTCGGCCAGGTGGTAGGCGCAGTAGTGGAACAGGTCGCGGTGGAGCGACCAGAGGAACTCGGTGTGCGCGTTCTCGCACTTGGCCAGCTCGGCCAGCTTCTCGCCCGGATCCCTGATGGCCAGGGTTTTCTGCACGTCCTCGGGCAGGCTGTAGTCGGTGTCGCGGTACTCGCCGGTGGAAGGGTCCAGGACACGAATGGTCTTGCCTTCCTTCCGGAACACCCCGGCGCCGGCCTTCTGGCCGACGGCACCGGCCTCGATCAGCCGCTTGAGCCAGTCGGGCTGCTCGAACCAGGCGTGCCAGGGATCGCCCTCGAGCTGGTTCTTCATCGTGTTGATGACGTTGCCCATGGTGTCGAGCCCTACCACGTCGGCCAGGCGGAAGGTGGCGCTCTTGGGCCGTCCGATGACCGGGCCGGTCAGGGCGTCGACGGTGTCGAAACCCAGGCCGAGGCGGTCGGCGTGGTGCATGGTGGACAGCAGGCTGAACATCCCCACCCGGTTGCCGATGAAGTTGGCCGTGTCGCGGGCCCGGACCACGCCCTTGCCGAGGTTTCGGGTCAGGAAATCCTCGAGCAGGTCCATGACCTTCGCGTCAGTGCCGGCGTGCGGGATCAGCTCCACCAGGTGCATGTAGCGCGGCGGGTTGAAGAAATGAACGCCGCAGAAACGCCCGCGCAGGCTCTCGGGCAGTTCCTTCGACAGGTCGGTGATGGACAGGCCCGAGGTGTTGGAAGCGAAAATCGCGCCGTCGCGGATATTCGGTGCGATCTTGCCGTAGAGGTCGCGCTTGATGTCCATGCGCTCGGCCACGGCTTCGATGATGAAGTCGCAGTCGGCGAGGCTTTCGAGGTCATCGGCGAAGTTGAGCGGCCGGATGAATTCCGCCAGGTCCTTGCGGGCCAGGGGGGCGGGCTTGAGCTTGGTCAGGCGCTTGATGCCTTCGGCGGCCAGCTTGCTGCGCGGGCCGTCGTCGCTGGGCAGGTCGTAGAGATCGACCGGAATGCCGGCGGCGGTCAGGTGGGCGGCGATCTGCGCCCCCATCACCCCGGCACCGAGTACCGCGGCACGTCGTACCTGGAGCTTGTGATCCGTCATTTGTCGTCCTTGTGCGTTCGAGATGGTTAACAAAAAGCACGAACCACGGAATGCACGGAATCGCACGGGCAAAGCTTGATCATTCCGCGATTTCCGTGTCTTCCATGGTTGCAGGGTTTCAGCTGGCTTTGGCCACCGGCGGCTGCATGGCCTGCTGGCCGCCGATTTCCTCGGGCGTGAACTCGTCGACGGCGATGACCTTCGCCGTCAGTTCCTGGGCCCGCTTGAGGTCCGCTGCCTGCTCTTCGCTGATCACGCCGGCCGAGACCGCCTTGGCGGTTACTTCGTCGACGTTGACCGGCGTCGGCACGACCTTGAGGGCATTGCGCACGGCCATTTCCGCGGGGGCGGCCTTCAACACGGCCTCGAAGGCCTGGGCCAGCAGGCCCGTGCCGTCGTCGGCGCGTGACTGGTAGGCCCCGGCGATCAGGCGTTCGCGGCTCGGCGAGGCCTCCATGGTCAGGCGGGCGATGCGATGGGTCGTGCGGTCGTCGACCGGGCGATGCCGGCGGCCCCAGGGGAAGAGCAGCACGCGCAACGGGCCGCCCAGGCCGGAGAGGGGGAAGTTCTGGAGCACCGTGAACAGCGCGTTCTCGACCTGGTGCAGGCTGTCGGCCACGGCCCACTGGACCAGCGGCAGGTCTTCTTCCGGCCGGCCGTCGTCTTCAAAACGGCGCAGTACGGTCGATGCCATGTAGAGGTGCGCCAGCGCATCGGCCAGGCGGCCCGACAGCTTCTCCTTGAACTTGAATTTGCCGCCGAGGATGAGCAGGCACAGGTCGGCCACCAGGGTGAAGGCGGCGCTCAGGCGATTGACTTTGCGGTACAGGCCGGCCGTCGGGCCCGACACCGGCGCGCGGCTCAGTCGGCCGCCGGTCAGTCCCAGCAGCGGGGCGCGCACGAAGTTGGAGATCACGAAGCCCATGTGTCCGAACAGGGCGCTGTCGAAGGCCTTGGGGTCGTCGTCGGTCGCCGACATCATCTCCTTGAGCAAGTAGGGGTGGCAGCGAATCGCGCCCTGCCCGAAGACGATCATCGAGCGGGTCAGGATATTGGCGCCTTCGACCGTAATCGCGACGGGAATCGACTGCCAGGGAATCGACAGGTAGTTGTTCGGTCCCTCGACCACGGCCTTGCCGCCGTGGACGTCCATGGCATCGTTGAGAACGCGCCTGTTCGCCTCGGTCAGGTACGCCTTGAGAATGGCCGAAAGCACGACCGGCTTTTCGCCGTGGTCGAGCGCGCTGAGCGTGAGCTTGTGGGCCGCCTCCATGCGATAGGTCTCGCCGGCGATGCGGGCCAGCGGCTCCTCGATGCCTTCGAAGTAGCCGATCGGCTGCTTGAACTGGTAGCGCACGCGTGCGTAGGCGCCGGTGGTCAGGCTGGTGAGCTTGCCGTTGGCCACGCTCTGGGCCGGCAGGGAGATGGCGCGGCCGGCGGCCAGGCAGTGCATCAGCATGCGCCAGCCCTGGCCGACGCGCTCGCGCCCGCCGATGACCCAGTCGAGGGGAATGAACACGTCCTTGCCGCGGGTCGGACCATTGAGAAAGATGCTGCCGCCGGGCAGGTGCCGATCGCCGATTTCGACGCCCGGCGTTTCGGTGGGTATGAGTGCGCAGGTGATTCCGAGGTTCTTCTGGTCGCCCAGGAGGCCGTCCGGGTCCTTGGCCTTGAAGGCCAGCCCGAGCACGGTAGCCACCGGCGCCAGCGTGATGTAGCGCTTGTCCCAGCTCACGCGCAGGCCGAGCACTTCCTCGCCCTTGTACGTGCCCTTGCAGACGATGCCTTCGTCGGGCATCGAGGCGGCGTCGGAACCGGCCAGCGGGGAGGTCAGGGCGAAGCAGGGGATATCCTCGCCCCTGGCCAGACGCGGTAGATAATGATTCTTCTGCTCATCGGTGCCGAAGTGCATCAGCAGCTCGCCCGGACCGAGAGAGTTGGGCACCATCACCGACACCGCCGCCGACAGGCTGCGGGTGGCGATCTTGGTGACGACCGCGCCGTTGCCCTGCGATGAAAATCCGAGACCGCCGTATTCCTTGGGAATGATCATGCTCAGGAAACGCTTTTCCCGAATGTACTGCCAGGCTTCCGGCGGCAGGTCCTTGAGGTCCTTGTTGATCTGCCATTCGTCGAGCATGGCGCACAGTTCCTCCACCTCGCCGTCCAGGAAGGCCTGTTCCTCGGCGGATAGCGCCGGCTTGTCGATGCCGAACAGCTTCTTCCAGCGCGGGCGGCCTGAAAACAACTCGGCGTCCCACCAGACGGTGCCCGCATCGAGCGCCTCGCGCTCGGTATCGGAGATCGACGGCATGACCGACTTGAACCAACCGAACAGGCGGTCGGAGACCAGCGCCCGGCGCAAGGGGCGGATGGCGACCACGGTCAGGGCCACGGCGGTCACCGCGTAAAGCGTGATGACCGGCCAGGACGCCGCCTGCCAGATCGTGCCCACCAGGGCGGCGATGGCGAGCAGTGCGGCCAGCCAGGAAGGGGAGCGGAACCAGGCCAGCGCGAGCAGGCCGACGACGAGTGCGATGATCAACAACCAGGTCATGATGTTGCCTCCAGAGTGCGTCGGGCACTTTCAGGGATTCGGTGGTCGAGACTGCCGCGCAGGCCGGCTGCGGCGAACTGCACCAGCTCGGCGGCAATGATGCGGGTGTCCTTCAGGGCCGATTCGGCCATGGTCAGCGTCAAGGCGCCGACAATGAAATCGAGCTGGTGCCTGAGGCGAGTGCGATCGGCGCCCGGCAGGGCGGCGGACACGGCGTCCGCGAAGCGCCGCATGACGTGCGCGTATTCCTGGCGCATGGCCTCGTGGAGCGCCGTGTCCCGGTCGGCGAAGGCGCGCAGCAGCAGCTGCATGAAGCGTTGTCCTTCGGCGTCCCCGCCGCGGGTGAATTCCAGGGCCGGTTCCACGAAGGCGTCGAGCACGGCTTCCAGGTCGGCCCGGCTGTCGTCTTCCTCGATGGCGTCCAGCCGCTCCAGCCGGGCGGCGTTGAGGGCATCCAGGCGGCGCCGAAAGATGGCGCGGATCAGTTCCTGCTTGGACCCGAAGTAGTAGTTGACCGCGGCCAGATTGGCCTCGGCCGCCTGGGTGATCTGCCTGAGCGTCGTCAGGTGGAAGCCCTGGTCGGCGAACAGGCCCTCGGCGGCGTCGAGAATGCGATCACGGGTCGAAACGGACAATTGAAACGCTCGATTCAAACAACCGTTTCAATCCTACTCCGCGCGAGTCGTGGCTGCAAGGGGGCAGGAGTCAGCCGCCGCATTCGGCGGGATCGACTTCGCGGGTCGCGCGGACTCGGCCGGGATTGGAGACGATCACCGCTCGGGCCGCTTCGGGGTTGCCCCTTGAGCAGATCCGGATGGTCAGGTTCGTGCCGTAGGCCATTCCGCTGTCCTTGAAGCGGACCCGGTGGCGTCCGCCCGAATGCATGACGTGCTCCGGCATGGCCTGTACCACCCGCAACACATCCCCGCCTTCCGCCGGCTGACCCGCTTTTTCAGGATCGAGGTAGACGATCCAGCCCTGTTCCCAGCGGTTGCCGCCCGTGCAGGTTCGGCCGTCGCGGCTCGGACATGCGGCTACGAGGGTGCCGCGGGTGATGGCCTGGCCGCGCGCGAACTGCAGGTGACCGACCAGCCGGTTGGCCGTGGCCGTCAGCTGTTGCTGCTCGATGAATCGGCCGAAGGCCGGAACGGCGAGAGTCAGGATGACCGCGAGAAGCGAGATGGCGATCATCAGCTCGATGATGGTGAAACCGGAACAGTCGCGCTTGGACACGGGAGCCTCCTTGGTGGTTTTCGAGTGGAGGCCTCCAGCATCGCCCGCGACCGGCGTTGGCATCATCCGGCCGATTACGGGAAGTCGTGTAGGAAAAAAGCGCGCGGCATCGTGGGACCGGCGCTCGTGGAGAGCGGTTGGGTGTTGCCTAATCCTCTCCGCCCAGTCGCGCCTCGAGCTCGGCCACCCGCTCTTCGAGCGCTTCGAGGCGCGCGACTAGATCCGGGTCGGGGCCTGCTCGTGACGGCTCGGGAGCGGCTGGCTCCGGAGCCAGCTCGGCTTCGAGGTCGACCGGGCCGCAGAGCAGGTGCATGTAGCGATCCTCGCGCTGGCCGGGGCGTCGCGGCAGCCGGACCACCATGGCGGGTTGCTTCTGCGCCAGGCGCTCCAGCGCGAACTGGACGTCGTCGGCGTCGTCGAAGCGGTGGAGCCGCTCTGTTCGCGTCAGCAGTTCGTTGATCGTTTGCCCGCCGCGCAGCATCAGCAGGGCCAGGACGGCGAGCTGGCCCTCGGTCAGTTCCAGACCTTTTTCGGCCGTGTGCCGGTAGCGTTCGGCTCGCGACGAGAACTGGTGCCGCACCAGGCCCTTGCGCTCGAGCTCGCGCAGGGCCTGGCCGACGCGGCCCGGTTCGAGTTTCATGACCGGGTCTCGGCTGGTCTTCTGGTTGCAGGCCGTGACGGTGGCGTTGAGCGTCAGCGGATAGGCGTCCGGGGTGGTTGCCTCCTTCTCCACCAGGCAGCCCAGCACGCGCGCTTCCACGGCGCTGAGGCGGATGCCCCCGCTGTCTTCGGGTTCCTGATCCCCGCTGTTCGTGGGTTCGTCGCTCATGGCCGTGTACTCGCTGCTCAAAGTGAGTTGCCGATCCGTTCGACCGCCGTCTTGAGGGTATCGAGACCGCAGGCGAAGGACAGTCGCAGGTGACCGGCGGTACCGAAGGCGGTGCCGGGCACCGAGGCGACCAGGGCCTTCTCGAGCAGGTGTTCGGCCAGCTCGATGTCGTCGCTCAAGCCCAGTTTCTCGATCGCACCGCTGAAATCGGCGAAAGCGTAGAAGGCGCCTTCACCCGGCTCGCAGCTGACGCCCGGCAGTTCGTTCAATGCCGGAACCAGCCAGTCGTGGCGCTCCTTGAAGGCCTTGCACATCTCGCCCACGCAGGCCTGGTCGCCGTTGAGGGCGGCCACCGCGGCGGCCTGGCTGACCGAGCTGGGGTTGGAAGTGCTCTGGCCCTGGATCTTCTTCATTTCCTTGATGATCTCGGCCGGGCCGGCGGTGTAGCCGATGCGCCAGCCGGTCATTGCGTACGCCTTGCTGACGCCGTTGACCACCAGGGTGCGGTCCTGTAGGGCGGGCACCACTTGCGCGAGCGTGGAGAACGGCTCGTCGGCCCACCAGATGTGCTCGTAGATGTCGTCGGTGCAGATGACGATCTTGGGATACTCGAGCAGCACTTCGCCGATGGCGGCCAGCTGTTCGCGGGTGTAGGCGCGGCCGCTGGGGTTGCTCGGCGAGTTGAGGATCAGCAGGCGGGTCTGGTCGGTGATCGAGGCTTGGAGCTGCGAAGGCGTGACCAGATAGTTGTTCTTGGCCGAAGTGTTGAGGATCACCGGTGCGCCGCCGGCCAGCCGGGCCATGTCGGGGTAGGACACCCAGTACGGCGCGGGAATCAGCACCTCGTCGCCTTCGCCGATCAGCGCCTGCATCAGGTTGTAGAGGCTCTGCTTGGCGCCGGTGGAGGCGAGGATCTGGTTGGGTTCGTAGCTGAGTTCGTTGTCGCGCTGGAACTTCGAGATCACGGCCTGCTTGAGCTCCGGGGTGCCGTCGACCGGCGTGTACCGGGTCTGGCCGGCTTCGATGGCCTCGGCCGCCGCTTTCCTGATGTGGGCCGGCGTGTCGAAGTCGGGTTCGCCCATGCTCAGCGAGATGACGTCCTTGCCGGCGGCCTTGAGTTCGCCGGCCTTGGCCGCCATGGCAATGGTGGCGGAAGGCTTGACCTGGCTGACGCGCGATGCAAATCGAAAAGTCACGATAGAACTCCCTACTGGATTCGGGTTTTGCGGCCGGTCACGGCCACGAACGAGGTCATGATTATAATCGCCCCAGCAATGTTGATGAGTGATTCAGGACAATGACCAGGCGTTTCCGCATGGCGTCGAGCTATCAGCCCGCCGGCGACCAGCCGACTGCGATCGACGCCCTGGTCAAGGGGCTCGGCGCGGGCGAGTCGCACCAGACCCTGCTCGGGGTGACCGGGTCGGGCAAGACCTTCACCATGGCCAACGTGATCGAGCGCGTGCAGCGCCCGGCCCTGGTGATGGCGCCCAACAAGACCCTGGCCGCGCAGCTCTACGGCGAGTTCAAGGCGTTTTTCCCGGACAACGCCGTCGAGTACTTCGTCAGCTACTACGACTACTACCAACCCGAGGCCTACGTGCCCTCGTCGGACACCTTCATCGAGAAGGACGCCTCGATCAACGAACACATCGAGCAGATGCGCCTGTCGGCAACCAAGGCGCTGCTCGAGCGCCCCGACTCGCTGATCGTCGCCACCGTCTCGTCGATCTACGGCCTGGGCGATCCCAGTTCCTTCCTGAAGATGACCCTGCCGCTGAAGGTGGGCGAGCGCATGTCGCAGCGCGAGATCCTGCGCCGCCTGGCCGAGATGCAGTACTCGCGCAACGATTTCGAATTGCGCCGCGGCACCTACCGGGTGCGCGGCGAGGTCATCGACATGTTCCCGGGCGATTCGGAAATGGAGGCCGTTCGCGTCGAACTTTTCGACGACGAGATCGAGCGCATCAGCTTCTTCGATCCGCTCACCGGCGAGGTGCACGAGAAGGCCGACGAGCTGACCATCTTTCCCAAGACGCACTACGTCACGCCCCGACAGGTGGTGCTCGACGCCGTCGAGGCGATCAAGGCCGAACTCAAGGAACGCCTGGAGCAGCTGGAGCGGGCCGGCAAGTTGCTCGAGGCGCAGCGCCTGAAGCAGCGCACCGAGTTCGACATCGAGATGATGCTGGAGCTCGGCTACTGCCAGGGCATCGAGAACTACTCGCGTCACCTCACCGGCCGGCAACCCGGCGACCCGCCGCCGACCCTTTTCGATTACCTGCCCAAGGATTCGATCCTGATCGTCGACGAGTCGCACGTGACCATTCCGCAGATCGGCGGCATGTACCGCGGCGACCGGGCGAGGAAGGAAACGCTGGTCGATTACGGTTTCCGCCTGCCCTCGGCGATGGACAACCGGCCGCTCACTTTCGAGGAATTCGAGGAACGCGCCCCGCAGATGGTGCTCGTCTCGGCCACGCCCCGGCAGTGGGAGTTCGATCATTCGAAGACCGTGGCCGAGCAGGTCGTGCGGCCGACCGGCCTGGTCGATCCCGAGGTCGAGGTGCGGCCGGTCGGCAGCCAGGTCGACGACCTGCTGTCCGAGATCCGCGACCGCGTCGGGCAGGGCGATCGCGTGCTGGTGACCACCCTGACCAAGCGCATGGCCGAAAATCTCACCGAGTACCTGGCCGAGCACGACGTCCGCGTGCGCTACCTGCATTCGGACATCGACACGGTCGAGCGCGTCGAGATCATCCGCGATCTCCGGCTGGGCGCTTTCGACGTCCTGGTGGGGATCAATCTGCTGCGCGAAGGCCTGGACATGCCCGAAGTCTCGCTGGTGGCCATCCTCGACGCCGACAAGGAAGGTTTCCTGCGCTCGGAGGGCTCGCTGATCCAGACCATCGGTCGTGCGGCCCGCAACGAACGCGGCAAGGCCATCCTCTATGCCGACAAGGTCACCGATTCGATGAAGCGCGCCATCGAGGAAACCGAACGCCGGCGGGCCAAGCAGATCGCCTACAACGAAGAACACGGGATCACGCCGCAGACCATCCGCAAGAACATCGCCGACATCATGGCCGACGCCCAGCACATGCCGGGCAAGAATAAGCCGGCGCGCAGGGTCGCCGAGGAACGCGAGTCCGAATACGTCGTCGAGCCGGTCTCTCCCGAAGACGCGGCGAAGGAGATCTCGAAGCTCGAGAAGGAAATGTTCAAGGCGGCCGAGGATCTCGAGTTCGAAAAGGCGGCCGAGATCCGCGACCGGATCCACCAGATTCGCGAGCAGGGTTTCAAGGTCGCGACCTGAGGGCCCGGCGCGCATCGCAAAGCAGTCAGGGAGGCTGGTCGAAATGCCTGAATGGATCGCGGTGCTCCTGATCGCCGCCGGGGCGGGTGTAAGCGTCCCGGTCGGCGCGGCCCTGGCGTCGGCCGAACGCATTCGGCCCGATTGGCTGGAGGCCGAGCTGCGTCATTCCATCATCGCCTTCGGCGGCGGTGCCCTGCTGTCGGCGGTCGCCCTTGTCCTCGTGCCCAACGGCATGGAAGGTCTTCCCCTGTCCGCCTCCGCCGGCTGGTTTGTCCTCGGCGGGTTGTGTTTTTTCGGGCTCGATTGGTGGCTTGCGCGCAAGGCCACGTCCGCCAGCCAGCTCGCCGCGATGCTGGCCGACTTTCTGCCGGAGGCCATGGCGCTGGGGGCGGTGTTTGCCAGTGGATCGAATACTGCCGTGCTACTGGCTGTTCTCATCGCGCTCCAAAATGTGCCGGAGGCTTTCAACGCCTATCGGGAAATCGAGGCCAAGACGCATGCGACATCCTCCAGGATCCTGGTCGCCTTCAGCGCTATCGGTCTGTTGGGGCCGGCGGCCGCCCTGGCTGGTTTCTTCCTGCTGGTCGACGCGCAGGCGATCGTTGCCTCCATCATGCTCTTCGCATCCGGCGGCATCCTCTACCTCGTTTTCCAGGACATCGCACCGCAGGCGCGCCTCGAGCGGCATTGGGCGCCGCCCCTGGGCGCGGTCGCCGGCTTCCTGATGGGCATGATCGGGCACGGGATCATCGGCGGTGCCTGAAGGGGCTGATGCCCAAGGGTGTCGAATCGAACGGCCGTCCACCGTGCTGCGTCGTAGCACTCGTTGCTCAGTCGAGAGGGTCAGGGGCTTGATCTCGACGCTACAGGGCATCAATAGAGTGGAATGAGAACAGCCTGAAAAGGAGGAGAGAATGAGTTTCAACGACAAGCACGTCGCCATCCTGGCCGAAGACGAGTACCAGGAGCTCGAGCTGCACTACCCGCGGCTGCGCCTGATGGAGGCCGGTGCCCGCGTCTCGGTGATCGGTGCCGGCAAGGATGTCTATCACAGCGGCAAGGGCTATGCGGTGGCGGTGGACGAGAACGTGGACGATGTCCGTGCCGAAGATTTCGACGCAGTCGTGATTCCGGGCGGCATGGCGCCGGACAAGATGCGTCGGCATCAGTCGATGGTCGAGTTCGTACGCGAGTTGAACGAAGCCGGAAAGCCGGTTGCCTGGATCTGCCATGCGGGATGGATGGCGGTTTCTGCCGACATTGTCCGCGGCCGGCGAGTCACGTCTTTTGCATCCATCCGCGACGACATGGTCAATGCCGGCGCCGAATGGGTCGACGAGGAAGTGGTGGTCGACGGCAACCTGATCAGTAGCCGCGTGCCCGGCGACCTGCCCGCTTTCTGCCGGGCCATTCTCGCCGCCCTCGGGGCCGATTGACCGGTTCGAGCACGCGCTTCAAGGCACTGCGCTGCCAGACGCCGTCAGGCGCTCGCGCAGTACCTCAGAATTGCGAGGAAGCCGCCGGAGAGCGTCGCGAGCGAGTGGCTGACGGTGGCCGACGGAGCGCAGGAACCGCAGTGTATGTAGATATACATGAGGATTTCGAGCACCGCCGGACGCCGTCAGGCGCTCGCGCAGTAGCTCTCCGGCGGCTTCCTAGCGGCTGCGGCAGCGGTAGATGACAAACCGCTGTTCCCCGTCTCGCGCCGGGCCGTCGGCGACGATCGTGTCTCCGTTCATGTCCCAGGCGCTGTTGCGCGCCAGGTCGGCGAGCTCGGCGGCCACCTTGTCGGGGTCGCGCTCGACCCCGGCAACGCGACTCTTGACCGACGTGGTGGTCGTGCCCAGCCGCTCGCAATTCAGTACGTGAGAGGGTTCCACGAGCCGCACGCCCTCGGCGCCCCGTTCGAGTTCGACCCAGGTGCAGCTCGACAGAATGAGCGCGGCGGTGACGGCGGCCGGTACGTGAATCTTCATCTGCTGTGTGTTCGTTTCTGCTGACGGTGGATGTCACGATAGGCGGGTGCGGGGCAGGCGTCAATGTCGGCCGGGCGGGGCGGGCGACCGGGCCGCGACCGGAGCCCGCCCCGCGGGATCAGAAGCTGTAGTCCAGGCCCACAGTGCCCGTGCGCGGTTTATTGGGCCGGGCGCCGTCGGGCAGGCGAGAAATGATCACCTGCCGATCCAGCAGGTTGTCGACCCGGACGAAAGCCGTCAGGTCCTCGGTGACGGCATAGCGCGAGATCCAGTCGAGTACGAACAGGGACTCGGTGCGATCGAACGGGTCGTCGTTGCGATTGCAGCCCACCTGCACGCAGGTTTCGTCCATGTACTTGGCGACGAAATGGTTGTCCCAGCCCCCGGTATGTTCGATGCCCAGCCGGAGGCTGAAGATGTTCTCCGGAATGTCGGCGAGCGTGTCGCCGTCGAGGACGCCCGTTACAGGGTTGTCCTCGCTGATTGCGGCGTCGGAGTAGGTGTAGTTGAAACTCAGCGGGATGGTCAGCTTGCCGGCTTGCCACTCATGGCCGAACTGGAACTCGATGCCCCGGACGACCGCCTCGCCGGTGACGAAGCTGCCGGAGGTCGCCCCGTTGCTGCAGGGGCTGGCCATGGAACAGACTTCTGCCTGATTCTCGAAGTCGCTCAGGAAACCCACCAGTTCGACGAAAAGATCGCCGCGGAAATGGCGTAAGCCCAGCTCGTAGTTGACGCTGGTTTCGGGTTCGTCGTTCTCGGTGGCACCGCCGCCCAGCGGGGCGAAGCCGCGGTGAATGCCCGCGAGTAGCTGGAATCGATCGTGGAAGTCCCAGGTCATGGCGGCGCCGGGCAGCCACTCGGCCGTCGAGTTGCTGCGGCGAGCGGGTTCGTCGGTGCGCTCGGGCGTGGCGAACTGCCGCCGGAATGTCTCGACATCTTCATAACGCAAGGCCAGGTCCAGCCTGAAGTCGGGGGTGACCTGCCACTGGTCCAGCGCCCAGAAGGCCAGGGCGTCCGCGCCTTCGAGGCGGTTGTCGCTGCCGGTCGGCGCGACGGTGTCGCGGTAGACGAGGCTGCCGTCGAGCTGATCGTAGACTTCGACCGGCTGGTATCGGTCCATGCGGTCGCTGTGATCACGCACGCCGAGCTGCAGGCGATGGTCGCCGAAGATGGCGTCGAGACCCAGTTCCAGGCCATAGGATTCGTATTCGCGGTTGTTGTGCTTGTAGCCCAGGCCGCTGTAGTCCTGTTCGCCGTGCAGGATGGCCAGGGCCTCGGCGTCGCCGGCATTGGCCGCGTCCACGAACGCGCCGATGCCGGTCTTGAACCAGTCGCGGGCAAATTCGTTGCGATAGCCAAGCGCAGAGAGCTTTATCTGGCTGGTCAGGTCGAAATCCCAGGCCAGCGAAAAGCCCTGGTGGTCGTTGTCCATCTGATCGATTTCCGACAGGCCGTACCGGCGGTTGGCGTCGCGCTCGAAGTCTCGGTCCGTCAGGCCGGCGTAGGTCTCGTTGGAAGTCTCTTCGGAGTACTGCGCCTTGAACTGCAGGCTCTGGCGTTCGCCGGCCCAGCCGAACTTGACCAGGTAGCTCTGGATGTCGAAGCCGGTGTCGCGATTGCTGCGATCGATGTGCTTGAAGCCCTCGCTGTTGCGGTAAACGGCATCGACCAGCCAGCCGAAGCCGCCTTCGCGGCCGCCGACCCAGGCGTGCGTGTTGTGTTCGCTGTTCTCTCCCATCGTCGTGACGATGCGACCGGAGGTTTCCGACGGAATCGGCGTGGTCACCAGGTTGACGACGCCGCCGATCGTCTGGGGGCCGTAGCGCAGCAGGGGCGCGCCCTTGAGGACTTCGACCGCGTGCATCTGGTAGACCTGCGGGAAATAGTAGGCGGCCGGGTTGGAGTAGGGCGCCGGTGCAATCAGCACGCCGTCCTCGAGCAGGGTGATCTTGCTCGAACGGCCGCCGGCCGCGGCCCGGATGCCGATATTGGGACGCAGGCCCTCGCCGTCTTCCTCGCGGATATAGACGCCCGGCACGGTCTTGAGCAGCTGATTGATGTCGGTTCGCGACTCGACCGCCATCTGCCCGGGGTCGATGACGGCGCCCGTTCCGGACAGCCTGCGGGCGTCTGCGCTCGAGCCGACGATGCGCACGCGGTCGAGAACGCTTTGGAGGCTTTGCTGGACGGCTCGCGCGCTTTCCTCGCGCTCGGCTTGCGACTCGGTGTCCCGACCCGCTTCCTCGGCGAGCGCAGTGGCGACCGCGCCCAGAGCGAGGCCGGTGAGCAGGAGATTCTTGATCACGAAGGGTCCTTTGAGAACTGTTGTTGATGGCGCGCGGCGATTCTAAACGCAAATCATTTTCATGCGCAAGAGCAATTGCGGATGCAGGCCTGAATGACCGCCCCCCGCAGTGAATTTCGTTACATTGAGCGTTGGAGCCAAGCGAAGAGAATCCATACATGAATCAGGCAGGCGAGGGCGCCACGCCCCAGTTCACCTACCACCCGGGCTGGACCGAACTGACCGAGCAGGATGCGCAGGACGTCATCGAATTCTGGAAGCGGGAGAAGGCGCTGCCGGGTGGGCAGGATCCTCGCCGCCGGGTGAGTCAGGTCGTGATGTTCGCTCGCGATGCCGACGGCGAGGTCGCGGCAGTCGGCACGGCGGTGCCTCAGTGGCCCCCGCAACTGGCTCAGCCGGTTTATTACTACCGCAGTTTCGTCTCGCCGAAGTGGCGCCATACCCGGGTGGTTTACAACCTGTTGCGCAAGGCCGTGCGCCTTCTGGAGGCCGACGCGCAGGAACACGACTGGCCCTGTATCGGCGTGCTGCTGGAGTTGGAGAACCAGCGCTTCGGCGAAACGGGTCGCATGCCCGTCTGGCCGCGCATCGAATTCGTCTACATCGGGCGCAGCCCCCGCGGCCTGGAGTGCCGCGTGCACTGGTTCCGCAAGGCAAAGCTGAAGAACCCCGGCGAACAGGTCAGCCAGGCACGGCCGGCTCAGTAGCGGTCGGACGCGGGCGTTGCCCCGCTGGCGGCTTCAGTGAGCGGCCGTGCGGGGTTGCACGACTTCCTTCAGTGCTTCGTCCGGCAGCGAGTAGCTGATGGCGAGGTGCTTGTCGTTGCCCCCGAGCACTTCGGGAAAGCGCATCCCGCCGAGAACCGAGACGGCAAACACTTCCTGCACCGCGTCTTCGAACTTGAGGAATGCGACCGTCTGTCCCGAGCGGATGTCGACCACCCAGACCCCGCAGTTTCGCTCGCTGACTCTCTCGGTCAGCGATATCCCCGAGAATACGGCCGACTCGCGCACCTGGGACAGGCCGACGAAGGCGTAAGGCCCGAGGAAATCCAGGCCGCGTGTGAACCCGGGCAGCTCGGCCACGGTTTCGAGCTGGCCGTTGTCCGGGTCGACTGTGGCCAGCGTGCCGTTGCCCGACTCCAGCACCCAGAGCTTGTCCTGGTACCAGCGTGGCGAGTGCGGCATGGACAGGCCACGGCAGATGATCTCGTCGCTCTCGACATCGATCAGGACGCCGCCGCCGGCCTTGTTTTCGCGCCATCCACCGGCCGTATCGGAAGTGCCCAGGGCCGTGACGTACTTCGGACGTCCGTCGACCACTTCCAGTCCGTTGAGGTGACAGCGGTCCTCCGCCGCATAGCCGGAGATGAATTTCGGTCGCCAGCGCGGGACGAAACTGTGCTCGTTGTCGAGCGTGCACAGGCAGGAGAAGCGGGTGTTGACGAGCCAGAGTTCGTCGCCGGCCCAGTCCATTTCGTGAATGTCGATATTGCCGGTGATGTGACCGTGCCGGGGCAGGAAGGCCGCATCGTGCCGGCCCTCAGGGGGGAGCTTGCGTGCCACTTCCGGCATGTTGCGGTAGTACTCGACGGTGTAGGCCGTGCCCAGCGCCATGCGGCCGCCATCGCTGGCCAGGCCCATCGGACGATTGTAGACGCGAAAATGCGTATTGAGTTTGCCTTCGTTCTCGCGCACGATCACCAGCTTGCCCGCCTGGTAGGTGCTGACCAGCAGCGAGCTTGCCGCTTGCTGGAGCAGCTTCGGCATGCTGGCGGTGTGCACGCTGCGCAGCGGTGACAAGTCGGGATCCTGAGCCCCGTTCTCCGGGGTTGCCGCTCCCGGCGGGCCGGGCTTCGCGGCCGCCGGGCCGCCGGGCGGCTCGGGTGCACGATTCGGGGCGCCGATGGCCGGTTCTACACCGTTGTCTTGACCGGACTCTGCGTGATTCGATGCCGGAGCTGCCTTCGGCTCCCGATTCGTGCGTGCGCCGGGGGGAACAATGACCACGGGCTTGCCTTCGTCGTCGCGCAGGGCGCCGAGCACAACGGTCTGGTAGAGGGCCTGGGCCACGTCGAGGCCGTTCGGCAGCTTCCAGTTGCCTGCGAACATCCCGGCTTGTGCGACCAGCTGTTCCATGGCCTGGCGGTAGGCCGCGTCGCCGGCCTCGTCGTCACCGTGCCGGGCGTGGATGCCCTGCCACTGGTTGATGTACTGGTCCAGGGCTGCTTCCAGCTTGGGCAGATGCGGCGCCTCCGTCGGCACGACGCTGCGCAGTTCGGCCATGATCTCCTTGATCAGGCTCTCCATCTCCCAGGGCGACATCACGCGACCGACCCGCACCGTTTCGGTATCGAGCTGTCGGGAGCCGGCCCCGAGATTGACCTGCCTGGGGCTCATGCCCGTTTCGCGTTCGGAGTCGAGCGGCCTGTCGGCCGACTTGACCGTCGACCAGAACGTGGCCGAGCCCACCGTGTCGACGACCAGGTAGATCAGCTCGGCATCCGGCGCGGCCGTGTACTCGTAGCCTCCCCATCCGTCCATCAGCCAGGCCTGTCCGGCGGGAATGGTCGCTCGTGAGTCTCTGCATTGCCATTCGGCGCCTTCGCCGCCGGCAACGACCATGAAAACGCGTGCTCGACGGTGCCAGTAAGCGCCGGCGTCGACCATGCGTTGCGCCGCCCGGCCGGGCTTGACCCTGACCAGCAGGGCTCGTCCGACGATCGTGTCGAGCGATGCAAGCAGGCTCTTCAGGGAGGGCAGTTTCTCGAGCCATTCCGTCGGCTGCATCCTGCCCTCCATCCGGCCGGCATCATTTCCGCCCTCAGCGGTCACCAGAGGCAGGATCCGGTGGCCCTCGAGATTCCTCGGGTGAGCTTGCCAGGCATCGGCATCGGCCACGCCGTCGATTTCTTCCAGGACGCCGGCGGCATCGAAGCGGTAGGGAAGACGAATGAAGGGTGAATCGAGTTTCATGGGCTATGCGCTTTCAAGGTTCTCACTAGTAACGTCAAATGACGCGTCAACTTGTCACTCGCCGCCCGATTGTAACCCTCGGTTCCGGTGCGCCCGCGAGCGGCCTCGTTGCCCCCGCTGCCACAGCATCCAGATGACCAGCGCCCCCAGTGCGATGAACAGCGCCCAGCGATGGTCCGGCCCGAAGCGGGTTTCGGCGACCATCACGGCCACGCAGCCGAGTCCGCTGGCGATGGAAACGACCAGCGGGTGCGCGGTCAGGGGAGCTGCGCTGAAGCGCTGCCGGAGCACGAAGGCCAGCGGCGCTCCAGCGGACAGGGCCGTTCCCGCCACGAAGCTCCAGTGCGCCTGCTGCCAGGCGAGGAGGAACGCCCCGGCCAGCACTGCGGCCAGGGCGGGAATGGCGATGCGAGTCGAAATCAAGTGTCGGTCGCGCGGCGGCGGAACCAGATCGAACCCGCCAGCAGGGCCAGGGCGATGCCGATGCCGACCCACATCTCCGGTCGCGCCAGGTATTCCAGGCTGTTGGAGAAGCTCATGAACAACTCCTCGCTGAACTCGACGTCCGCGAGATCGATGTTGTTGCCGCTCGATTCGACCCGCCAACCGATGTTGCTTGGCAGGATGCCGCTGCCCAGGCGCTTGAGGATGATCAGGCCCACGTTGAGCTCCGGCATGCTGAAGCTCGACAGCAGGCTCCAGGCATGCTGCAACAGCGAGATCACGGCGGGTACGGCCACGGCCACCAGGATTGGTACTCTCGGCGCCCAGGAGGAGCAGAACACCAGCCAGGCATACACCGGCAGCAGCCAGAGTCCCTGGATGAGCAGGCCCAAGGCCATGACCGACCACAGCTTGGGCAGGCTGGCGGGAAGCCAGAACGCGGTGAAGGGGTTGATGCCGGCCATGAACCCGTAAACGGTGGCGATCAGCAGCACGATGAGCTGCGTGATCACGACGATCACCAGGTAGATCGCCGGCGCCAGCAGGCAGGCCGTGAGGACCTTGGAGGCCACTGTCATCGTGTCCGATACGGGCAGGGATTTCCAGAACAGGATCGAACGGTCCTTGCGCTCGTCGTAGAGGCAGCTGGAAAGATAGAACAGCAGCACGAGCAAAAGAATCTGGAAAAACAGGCCCGAGACCGCGAACAGCGCGCCGGTGACGAACAGTCGCTTCTGGTCCGTCGGCACATCGGCAAACTGCCGGATGGCGTCCAGCGTGAAGGCCATCTCGTTGTCGAAGCGCGAACCGAGGATGAGCCCGAAGACGATGAAGAACAGGGTCAGGCCAAGGATCGTGATCGGGGCCCACTTGAATGCACCCGGGCTCTCCCAGAGCTCGCGCCGCATCAGGGTCCACATGGTGCTGATCGATCGCGTGCTCATGCTGCTTCCTCCGTGCTCTCACCGTTCTCGTACTCTTCGCCCATCAGGGCCACGAAGAGGTCGGCAACGCTCGGTCGGTGCAACTCGCCGATCTCCTTGAGGCGTGCGATGTCGCCGCCGTCGAACAGGAAGATATGGCGGCCGAACAGCACGCGCTCGTGTATCGGGTTCATGGCGCGCGCCTCCTCGACGTGGTCGGGCTTGACCATGACTTCGCGGTAGCGTTCGTGAACGGCGTCCATGGTGGCGTTGAGCACGAGTTTACCGTCCTTGATGAACAGCAGATCAGTCAGGATGTGCTCGACTTCCTCGACCTGGTGGGTCGTGATCAGGATCGTGCGCTCTTCGTCGAAGTATTCGTTGAGAAGATTCGAGTAGAAGCGCTTGCGGAAAAGGATATCCAGGCCGAGCGTTGGCTCGTCGAGCACCAGCAGCTTGGCGTCGATGGCCATGACCAGCGCCAGGTGCAGCTGCACGACCATGCCCTTGGAGAGTGCCTTGACCTTGGTGTTCTGCTTGACCTTGGTGTTCTTCAGGTAATGCATGCAGCGCTCGCGGGAGAAACGCGGGTGCAGGCGTTCGGTCATCTCGATGACCTGCCAGACCCGTGCCCAGCGCGGCAGGACGGCCACGTCGGCGATGAAGCACACGTCTTCCATCAGCTCGTCGCGGTCCTTGTCCGGCTTGCGGCCGAGCACCTCGAGCTGGCCGTCGAAACCGGTCAGGCCGAGAATCGCCTTGAGGGCCGTCGTCTTGCCGGCGCCGTTGGGGCCGATCAGGCCGACGATGCGACCCGAGGGGATCTCGAGATCGATGCCGTCGACAGCCCGGTTGCTGCCGTAATAGCGTTTGAGGTCCCGGGCGTGAATGGTCAGGCTCATGAATTGCTCTCCTCTTTCTTGTCGCTTGCGGCCATCAGGTCCTCGATCGACAGGCCGAGCTTTTCGATCCGCTGGGCCAGCCGCGGCCATTCTTCATTGAGAAACCGGTTGCGCTCACTTGCCAGCAGCTTGCTGCGTGCGCCCTCGCGCACGAACATGCCCACGCCCCGCCGCTTGTCGACCAGTTCGTCATCGACCAGTGACTGGTAGGCCTTGGACACCGTCAGCGGATTGATCTGGAAATCAACGGCCACCTGCCGCACCGAGGGCAGGGGCTGTCCTTCTCGCAGAGTGCCGTCCAGAATGGCCGCAACGGTTTTCTCCCGCAACTGCCAGTAGATCGGCTGGTTGTCGTCCCAGCGCGCTTCCATCGTCAGTGCGTCAGCCCCGAAAACCAGGGCAGGAGACTGGGGTTGCCCCTGCCGCGGCTCGAGCGTGCCGTCTGGTCGGAATGGCCGACCGAGGCCGAACCGCCGTTGACCGCCTCGATCTGTTCGATGGGCTGGTCCCCGTCGGCCTGGAGGTGGCCCTGAACGTCTCCGCGGTCGGAGGTGAAGGACAGGGCCAGGCACACCGCGGCAGCGACCAGCGCCAGCCGGTGCGGGATGACGAGCGTGCGGTGCTTGGATATCGGCAACATGGTCAGCTCCTTTGGCTGTCGTGTTGGTGTATTAGTCTAGTAAAACACCACCACAGAGTCAAGCGGTATTTTCACCGACAACACGCGCTCGTAGCGCGCTTCCTCGATCTGGTAGACTTTTCGGCTGGAACCGACCGCCATTCGGCTGGTCACAGGCTCACTCAAGTTTCCCATTCCCAAGGAGTTTTATTCCATGAAGATTGCCCGAATTCTGGCCGGCTCCGTGCTGGCCGCGAGCGTTTCGACGGTGGCCCTGGCCCAGGACGAGACCCTCGACACGCCCGAGGAGCGCCTCAGCTACACCATCGGCATGGACATCGGCGGCTCCCTGTCCGAACAGGACATGGACCTGAACCTGGACCTCCTGGTCGAGGCGCTTCGCGCCAGCTACAACGGCGAGGAAACCCGTCTGACCAAGGAAGAGGCCCTGGCCGAGCGGGAGGCGTTCATGCAGCGTCGCCAGCAGCAGATGCAGGCCCAGCGCCAGGAAGAGGCGAGCGCCAACCAGGAAGCCGGCGAGGCCTTCCTGGCCGAAAACGCCGAGCGCGATGGCGTGATGGTGACCGATTCCGGTCTGCAGTACCGAGTGATCGAGGAAGGCGAGGGCGCCAGCCCGGCCGCCGAGGACCGCGTCACCGTCCATTACAAGGGCACGCTGATCGACGGCACGCAGTTCGACAGCTCCTATGACCGGGGTGAGCCGGCCACCTTCGCGCTCAACCAGGTCATTCCCGGCTGGACCGAAGGGCTGCAGCTGATGAGCGAAGGCGCCAAGTACGAGTTCTTCATTCCGTCCGAACTGGCCTACGGCGAACAGGGCCGTCCGGGCCCGATCGGTCCGAACTCGACCCTCATCTTCGAAGTCGAGCTGCTGGAAGTGGCCGACAGCGAATCCCAGGAATAAGACGGAAGAGCGCTTCGTCATGGGGACATTGCAGGACGCCCTGCTCAAGTCGGGGCTGGCTGACGAAGAGCAGCTGAAGAAGAACCGGCGTCGGGGCAAGCCCGGCGCCGGCCATTCCGGCCCGAAAAAGGCCCGCAATAGCGCGCCGGCCAAGAAAAAACGCACCGCGCGCAAGAAAAAGGCCGCGGACTCGGACCTGGCACGGGCCTACGCGGCCCGACGCAAGGCCGAAGTGCGCGAGAAGGAGGCCGAGAAGCAGCGCCGCGTGGCCGAGCAGGAGGAACGCCGCCGGCGCAACCTCGAGCTCGACGCGATCATCAAGGGCAACACCCTCAACCGAAAGGACGCCGAGGTGCCGCGCTATTTCGAGCACATGGGCCGCATTCGCCGCGTGCTGTGCACGCCCGAGCAGCGCGAGCAGCTCAACAAGGGTGAAATCGGCGTGGTCAACCTGCGGGGATCGTATCTGCTCGTCTCACTCGAGACGCTCGAAAAGTATCGCGAGGTCGCCCCGGACCTGGTCCCCGGCCTGGAAGGCCGCGACGAGCCCGAGGACGACGGCAGTCATTATCCGCCGGTGCCGGACGATCTGGTCTGGTGAGAATTAGGTTTCAGGTTTCAGGTTTCAGGAAAGAAGGGGTTCGGGGTTCCGGGTTCCGGATGATGGTGGAACGGCTGGCTGTGCGAGGCGGCTGCGCCGCGATTTGATTCCGCAAACCGAAAGGCTCTATTGCTTCCTGTCGGTCTCGCAAGGCATCCCACGGCTTAGCCGCCCGCATTGGTTCCGGCTGCCGCCCTGAAACCTGAACCCTGAAACCTGAAACCTGAAACCTATTCTCAGTAATCGAGATTCGGCCGCAGGTATTTCTCCGCCTCGGCGATGCTGATGCCCTTGCGCTCGGCGTAGTCTTCGACCTGATCCTTCCCGAGCTTGCCGACCACGAAGTACTTGCTTTCGGGATGACCGAAGTAGTAGCCGCTGACGGCGGCCATCGGCTTCATGGCGAAGCCGTCGGTCAGCTCGATCCCGATCCTGTCGGTCACGTCGAGCAGCTCGAACAGCTTGACCTTCTCGCTGTGATCGGGGCAGGCGGGGTATCCCGGGGCGGGGCGGATGCCGCGGTACTTCTCGCGGATCAGCGCCTTGTTGTCCAGCGCCTCGTCGGCGGCGTAGCCCCAGATTTCGCGCCGGACCTTTTGGTGCAGCGCTTCGGCCAGCGCCTCGGCCAGGCGGTCGGCCAGCGACTGCAGCAGGATCCGGCTGTAGTCGTCGGTTGCCGGGAACTGTTCGAGGGCCTCTTCCAGGCCGATGCCCGTGGTCACCGCGAACAGGCCGGCCCAGTCCTTGATGCCGCTGTCGGCGTCGGCCACGAAGTCGGACAGACACAGGTTGGCCGAGGGCTTGTCGGCCTGCTGGCGCAGCATGACCATGCGTTCGGCGACCTTGTCGCGCTTCTCGTCGGTATAGAACAGCACGTCGTCGCCGTCGCGGGCGGCCGGCCACAGGCCGCAGACGGCGCGGGCGGTCAGCCAGTCGTTGTCGATGATGCGCTGGAGCATGTCCTGCCCGTCGCGGAACAGGTTGCGGGCCGCTTCGCCCGCTTCTTCGTCCTCGAGGATGTCGGGATAGCGCCCCTTGATTTCCCAGGTCTGGAAGAAGGGCGTCCAGTCGATGTAGTCGACCAGTTCGTCAATCGGCCAGTCCTCGTAGACGTGCAGGCCGGGCTGTTTGGGCGCTTCCGGGCGGTGTTCGTCCCAGTCCGGCCGGAAGGCGTTGGAGCGGGCCGCCTCGATCGAGACCAGCGGCTTGCGCCGACGGCCCTTGGCGCTGCGCTCACGGTATTCTTCATAGTCGGCGCGGATGTCGGCCGCGTAGCCTTCGCGGTGCTGCTTGCTGGCGAGCTTGCGCACGACGTCGACCGAGCGGGAGGCGTCCTTGACCCAGCAGACCGGGCCCGGGTAGACGGGATCGATCTTGAGCGCGGTGTGCGCGCGCGAGGTCGTCGCCCCGCCGATCAGCAGCGGCAGTTCGAACTTGGCCTCGTTCATCGCCTCGGCGACGTTGACCATCTCGTCGAGCGAGGGCGTGATCAGTCCGGACAGGCCGATGATGTCGGCCTCCGAGCTGCGCGCCTCCTCGAGGATCTTCTCGGCCGGCACCATCACGCCCAGGTCGTGGACGTCGAAGCCGTTGCAGGCCAGCACCACGCCGACGATGTTCTTGCCGATGTCGTGGACGTCGCCCTTGACCGTGGCCAGCAGCACCTTGCCCTTCTTCTCCTTGGTGGTCTTCTCGGCCTCGAGGTAGGGCACGAGGTAGGCGACGGCCTTCTTCATCACGCGTGCGGACTTGACCACCTGCGGCAGGAACATCTTGCCTTCGCCGAACAGGTCGCCGACGTAGTTCATGCCGTCCATCAACGGCCCCTCGATCACCTCCAGTGCGGTGTCGAACTGCTGGCGGGCTTCTTCGGTGTCTTCGGTGACGTGCTTGTCGATGCCCTTGACCAGGCTGTACTTCAACCGCTCGGCCACGGGTTTCTCGCGCCAGGCCTCGTCCTTTTCTTCCCGCTTGCCGTCGCCCTTGAACTTGTCGGCGGCTTCGAGCAGGCGCTCGGTGGCGTCGGATCGCCGGTTGAGAACGACGTCCTCGACCAGCTCGCGCAGTTCGGGGTCGATGTCGTCGTAGACGGCCAGCTGGCCGGCGTTGACGATGCCCATGTCCATGCCCGCCTTCGTGGCGTGGTAGAGGAAGACCGAATGCATGGCCTCCCGCACCGGGTTGTTGCCCCGGAATGAAAACGACATGTTCGACACGCCGCCGGAGACGTGGCAGTCCGGAAAGCGCTTCTTGAGCGCCTTCGTCGCCTCGATGAACTCGACAGAATAGTTGTCGTGCTCGGCGATGCCGGTGGCCACCGGAAAGATGTTGGGGTCGAAGATGATGTCTTCCGGCGGGAAGCCGGCGTCTTCGGTCAGCAGCTTGTGGGCACGAGACAGGCACTCGACCATGTGTTCGGCGTTGTCGGCCTGCCCTTCCTCGTCGAAGGCCATGACCACCACGGCCGCGCCGTAGCGGCGGATCTTTCGCGCCTCTTTCAGGAATGCTTCCTCGCCTTCCTTGAGGCTGATCGAATTGACCACGCCCTTGCCCTGCAGGCAGCGCAGGCCGGCCTCGATCACGCTCCACTTCGAGGAGTCGATCATCACCGGCACCCGGGCGATGTCCGGCTCGGCCGCGATCAGGTTGAGGAAATCGACCATCGCCTGTTCGGAGTCGAGCAGGCCTTCGTCCATGTTGACGTCGATGATCTGCGCGCCGTTTTCGACCTGCTGCAGGGCAACCTCGACGGCTTCCTCGTACTTTTCCTCGGCGATCAGGCGCTTGAAGCGCGCCGAGCCGGTCACGTTGGTGCGCTCGCCGACGTTGACGAAGTTCAGCTCGGGCGTGATCACCAGCGGCTCGAGGCCGCTCAGTCGCGTGTGGCGCTTGTGCTGTTCGGTATCGCTCATGCCGCTTTCTTGCTTCGGATGGGACGGGGTGAGTGGCCCTCGATCGCCTTGCCGATCGCGGCCAGGTGTTCGGGCGTGGTGCCGCAGCAGCCGCCGATGATGTTGACCAGGCGATCGCGGGCGAAGCCCTCGATGATCTCGGCCATCTCCTCGGGCGTCTGATCGTATTCGCCGAACTCGTTGGGCAGGCCGGCATTGGGGTGGGCCGAGACCAGGCAATCGGCCACGCGCGAGAGCGCCTTGATGTGCGGCTTGAGCTGGTCGGCCCCGAGCGCGCAGTTGAAGCCCACCGAGAAGGGCTCGGCGTGCTCGACCGAGTAGTAGAAGGCCTCGGGCGTCTGGCCCGACAGGGTGCGGCCGGAGGCGTCGGTGATCGTGCCGGAGATCATGAGCGGCCAGCGTTCGCCGCGGCGCTCGAACTCCTCGTAGACGGCGTAGATCGCCGCCTTGGCGTTGAGGGTGTCGAAGATGGTCTCGATCAGGATGAGGTCCGAGCCGCCGTCGAGCAGGCCGCGGGCCGCCTCGGTATAGGCCTCGACCAGCGTGGCGAAGTCGATGTTGCGGTAGCCGGGGTTGGTCACGTCCGGCGAGATCGAGGCCGTGCGGTTGGTCGGGCCGATCACGCCCACCACGTACCTGCGCTGCCCGGTCTTTTCGCTCCAGGCGTCACAGGTCTGGCGAGCGAGCCTGGCGGCCTCGCGGTTGATCTCCTCGGAGAGATCCTCCAGGGCGTAGTCGGCCTGGCTGATGCGATTCGCATTGAAGGTGTTGGTCTCGACCAGGTCGCAGCCGACTTCGAGGAAATCGTCGTGGATGCGCGTGATCAGCTCGGGCCTGGTGAGCGTGAGCAGGTCGTTGTTGCCCTTGAGGTCGTCGGAATGGTCGGCGAAGCGTTCGCCGCGAAAGGCGGCCTCGTCGAGCTTTTCGTTCTGGATCATGGTGCCCATGGCGCCGTCGAGCAGCAGGATGCGCTCGCCCAGCGCGCCGAACAGCGCCTCGACGCCGTCGGGGTCGTGCCATTGCAGTCGGGTCATGGTTTCTCCGCGAGAAAGGTGATGATTTCGAAATTCGGCGTCTTGCGTTCCACGGAAGTCACGTCGCAAAAGGCGGTGTCGAGCCCCGCCTTCTCGATCAGTCCGGCGAGCTGGCGCGGCGTGAAGCCGTTGTTGGCGTGCCCGAAGGTCTTCACCTGCGCGCTGTGGCGGTGCTTCCTGAGCGTGGCACCGACCAGCCGTCCACCCGGTTTCATGGTCCGCGCCGCCTCGGCCAGCGCCGCCTGCGGGCGATCGCTGTAGGTCAGGGCGTGCATCATCAGCACGCTGTCGAAGGCGTCGTCGTCGAAGGGCAGGGCGTGCATGTCGCCGAGATGGAACTGCACGTTCGTAAGCGGCTTGACGCGCTCGCGGCCTGCGGCGACGACCTTTTCGGAAACGTCCACGCAGTCGATGCGCTCGGCCTGGCGGGCGAGCAGTTCGCCCATGACGCCGTCGCCGGATGCCACATCCAGCACCCGGCCCAGCGAGAGCAGCTGGACCAGCGCGCGGGTGGTGGCCTCCCAGGTGCGGCCCGGCGAGTAGTGGCGCTCCATGTCGCCGGCCACCGAGTCGGGCCAGTTGCGGCCGGCCGCGCGCTGCGCCATGATCTCGGGCAGGCGCTCGGCGTCGGCCGACACGACCGCATCGTCCAGGCCGTCCCGGAACAGCGTCCAGAGCCGGTGCAGCTCGGGATTGTCGTCGGGGTTGCCCAGGCGGTAGTAGACGGACACGCCGTCGCGCCGGTCGACCACCAGCCCGGCCTCGCGCAGGCGGGCCAGGTGCGTGGACACGCGCGGCTGCGCCAGGCGCGTGATCTGCGCCAGTTCGGCCACCGTCAATTCCTCGGTTTCGAGCAACGCCAGCAGCCTCAGCCGGGTCGCGTCCCCCAGCAGGCTGCAGTGGCGGCCCACGCGGTCCAGGTCGATGACTATATCCTTTTATCGCGATTGAAAGATATTTAAGGTTAGTTCTGCCGCCCGGTTTTTGCAACCGATTCCTGGATCTTTGCCCGTCAAATGTACGGCTCTACCTGATGACCTGGTGCGCCAGCGACCAAGCCGGTGTCCTTGAGCAACGACTGCTTTCGTGCCTAAACTATTGTCCTGAAAGGGGATTGACGTTGAGTTCGGGGAGTCTGTCATGGATCGATCAAATCGTCCGAATCAGGCCGTGTCTTTGCGACGCAGCTCAGTTGTGAGCGTGGCTTTGTTTTTTTGCCTTGCCTTCGGAGGTCATGCAGCTAGTGCTGGTTCAGCCGTCAGCACTCAGGGCGACAAGTCCAGTGTCCATGCCGAAGCGCGCGACTTCGTCCGCAGCCTGAGGGAGGGGCCGGATCGGGAAGGTTTCCTTACCCGAGTCGAAAGCGCGGTCGAGCTGATCGGTGCCGATGATTCGCCCGCCGGTCTTGCACGCAATCAGCTCAAGGCTGACGTGAACGATTACTACGAGCACGAGTGGAACAGGCGCTTTCGGGCACTCGGTTGGTTGGGATCCCACTTGGCAGTGCTCTCCGTCGTCCAGGAATTCGAAAAGCAGGGAGATCGCGAAATGAAGGTACGCTTTGCAGATGGTACTCAAGTCACTCTGCGAGTCGACGAACTATTGAAAGGGCTCGATCCCCGGTCGGGACTTCACTTGCAACTCGTCGTGGATCAGGCCACCGCAAGGCGTGCCGACGGAAGCTTGATCCAGAGCTGAGCGGTCGGCGTCCCCAATGCGACACAGGGTCCATGAGCGATGATCAATCCAGCCATCTTCTCAGGAGATTATTGAAGCACTTGCTGAGCCGGTCGTACTGGTTGGTCTTTCCCCGGGCGTCGTATTCGCTGCTCATCGCCCTTTCCAGATCGAACAGGAGTTCGCGCTGCTCGGCCGAGCGCACGCGGCTTTGTATCCAGCCGACGACGGCCAGGCGTTCGCCGCGGGTCACTTCTTCCACGCGATGAAGGGTGGTGCTGGGGTAGAGCAGCAGGCTGCCGGCGGCCGGTTTCCAGGCGCGCTCGCCGCTGCTGTCTTCCATCACCAGTTCACCGCCTTCGTAACTGGCAGGGTCGGAAAGCAAGAGCGTGAAACTCAGGTCGGTGCGCTGGCCCTTCATCAGGGCGTTGTCGACGTGGCTCCCGTAGGCCATGCCCGGTTCGTAGCGGCTGAGCAGCAGCTTGACGAAGGCCATCGGGCGGGCCACCGACTGGACGAGTGGGTTGGCGCGCAGGCGCCGCTCGACGAGCTCGAGCAGGCCGCGAATCTCGGCGGAGTCCTCGGCCTGCAGGTTGTGCTTGACCGTTCGAGCCACCCGCCCGGCCGTGTTTTCTCCGGATGTGAAGTCGGCGCGCGCCGCGGTCTCGACAACGGCTTCGAGGTCGGAGGCTTCGAGGCAGTCGGCAATCTGGAGAAGCATGGGCGAATTATCGAACGAGAGAGGGAACTGCGATTCTGGCTGAGTTGGTATTGAAAATCAATCTCATCTATGCGAGCCTTTCGGCTTCCCCGAATCATCCCCGGACCAAGCATGAACGAACGCAGAAAACTCTGGATCAGCATGAGCGTGGCCCTGTTCGGCACTTCGGTCGTGGCGGCCGACCAGGACACGGGGCTGGACCCCGGCTCGGCTTCGACCGTCGTGGTCCAGGACAGCGCCCAGGGCCCCGGTGAAGGCGAGGGCGAGGGTGAAGGCAGCCAGGCCTATGCCGGCGAGGGCGAAGGAGAAGGCGAAGGAGAGGGGGAAGGTGCCGCACCCGTCGACATCAAGACAGACGCCCCGGCCTACCTGACCCGACTGGGCCTTATCCGGGGCCATCTCATGGTCGGGTTCACGCTCTACTCGCAAGGCGAGGCCGACATGGCCCGCACGCACATGAAGCATCCCCGCGACGAACTCTACGCCGGGCTCGTTCCGGCCATCGAACATCGCGGCGGCCGGGCCTTCGACGACCAGCTTTCCGCGCTGGCCACAGCGGTGGAGAAGGGCGCCGAGCAGGCCGGGGTGGCCGCCGCTTACGAGGCCCTGGTCGAAGCCATCCGGGCCGCGGAAGACACGGCCGAAACGACGCTGTCGGACGAGCTGTTGAGCGTGATGGGCCTGCTGCGAACGGCCGGCGAGGAGTACGCCATCGGCGTGGAGGAGGGTCGCCTGGTCAACGCGCACGAATACCAGGACGCCTGGGGCTTCACGCAGATCGCGATGAAGCGCCTCGGGGAGCTCCCGCAGGATCTGCGCGACCAGGCGCCGGAAGTGGTCGAGCGCGTCGAGTCCATCGTCGGCGACCTTTCCGAACTCTGGCCCGAGTTGGTGCCCGGCGATTCGGTCGAGGGCGAAGCCAGCCGGCTCTACGGGGCCGCAGCGCGCGTCGAACTCGCCGCGCTGGGCCTGGAGTAATAGGCAACCATCCGGCCCCGCCGTTCGGCGGGGTCGGTCAACGGACCTGCGCCAGCCTCTGGTTGGTCCGCGTCACCGCCCGCCGCTCGTTGCGGTCGTTCCACGGCTGCCCGACCGTCTTGCGCATGAGGCCGTCGACGGTGCGCAGCACCAGCAGGTTGTAGATCATCCGCGAGAGGTTGCGCGGCGTGCGCGGGAAGGCGCGCAGGGACATCGAGAAGCCGATTTCCCGGTATTCCACGAAGTGCCACCAGCCGGGCGGAATGTAGAGCACGTCGCCGTGCTCCAGCTCGGCGACCTGTCCCCGAACCTGCCGCAGGGCCGGGTACTTCTCGTAATCGGGTTCGTCCACGCGCGCGTCGAACAGCGCGCTGAAGGAGAACGGGACGCGGTAGAGCCATTGCGTCTGCTCGGGCGAGAACAACAGCACGCGCTTGGGTCCGCCGAAATGGCAGAGCATGATGTCGGCCAGGTCGATGTCGAAATGCAGCTGCACCCGCGATCCCTTGCCGCCCATGAACAGCACGGGCAGCTTCCGGAAGAACTTCAGCCCTACATCCGGGTACTCGAAGTCCTCGGTCAGGTCGGGGATGGTGTTGAAGAAATTGAAGAAGAACAGCCGCAGATCGTTTTCACCTTTCTCCAGCAGTTCCATGTACTCGCCCAGCGGCATGCGCGCCGCCGGCGCGTGCTGGTGCTTGTGGTCGCGCGAGGGCTGGCTGTCGTAGAGCGGGACGACCACGTCCCCGGCGCGCTCCTTCAGGTGTTCGACCGTCCACTTGCGCCGGGCCGGCCAGGATTCGGTCATCCGCTCGATGACCACCGGCCGGGCCGGCTTCTTGTAGTCGGCCTGGAAGGTCGCGGCGTCGACGTTTTCGATTCTGGGAACGCGCGTGAGATCGACCATGTTCAGAAGTCGTCCTTCCAGCGCCGCAGGGCGGCGAAGACCTCGACCGGGTCGCTGCCGCAATCGGGATCGTGGGCCCGGACGGCATCGATCACGGCCGGTTCGCGGGTGCGGAGGAAGGGATTGAAGCGGCGCTCGGCGCCGATGCGGGAGGGCAGGGTGATCTCGCCCTTTTCGCGCAGGGCCGTGGCCTCGCGAGCGCGCTCGCGCAGGTCTTCGTTGCCGGGCTCGACGGCCAGGGCGAAGCGGCAGTTGGCCACCGTGTACTCGTGGGCGCAGAGCACCCGCGTGTCGGCGGGCAGCTCGGCCAGCTTGTCGAGCGAGGCCAGCATCTGTTCGGGCGTGCCCTCGAACATCCGGCCGCAGCCGGCCGAGAACAGCGCGTCGCCGCAGAGCACGATTCGGTGGCCGAAGAAGGCCAGGTGGATGCTGGTGTGCCCGGGCACGCTCAGTACCTCGAAATGCGCTTCCGGTGCTTCGATGTCGACGTGATCGCCCTCGCGCAGCGGGTGATCGACCTGGGGAATGCGCCGGTCCTCGGGGCCGTAGACCGGTACCGGGTGCTCGGCGAGAATGTCGTCGATGCCGTCGGTATGGTCCCAGTGGTGGTGGGTGATCAGCAGCGCCTTCAGCGCCAGGCCGTTCTCCGCCAGCCAGCGCAGCGGCGCGGCAGACGCGCCGGGATCCACGAGCAGGGCGTGCCTGCCGTCGTGCAGGGCCCAGACGTAGTTGCTCTCCAGGGTGGGAATGGCGTCGATCGACAGCGGCATCTCGGGCTCCGTCTGGTATCCTTTTTGCGTGTCCGAGAAGCATTCTAACGCGCGCCGCATGCCGGCCGGTTTTTCCGGCCTGCAGGCCCTTGAAACCCGTCTTGTCGAGGCCGGGTTCGCGCAGCCGCGTCCGAACTGGATCCTGGAAGTCGCGCCGACGGCCAGTGCCTCGCCGAAAAGCGAACTGCGGCGCAGCCGTGTTCTGATCGACGCCGAGTCCTGCTGCTGGCCCTACAAGGCGGAACTCGAGCGCTGGCCGCTCGACGACGACAGCGTCCCGGCCGTGCTGCTTCGCCACGTCTGGCAGCCGGCCATACGGGGTGACCTGCTCGGCGAGGCCTCCAGGGTGCTCAAGCCCGGCGGCGTGCTGGTGTCCGTTTCGGCCAACCCCTGGCACCGGCTCGCCTGGCGCGAGCTCGGTCGTACGGCGCTCCGCTTGCCCAGCTGGCCGCAGTTCCAGTGGATGCACCTGCGCTGCGATCTTCGGTTGTCGACCTCGGCCAGCCTCCAGGTGCGAGGCCTGGTGCCGGGCCTGGTGCCGGTCCTTGTCCTCGTGGCGCGCAAGCCGGCGCAGCCGGCGCGCGTCGAGCCGCTGCGATTTCGCCAGCCGCGCCTGGTCGGCGGATCGGCCGTGCCCAGCCAGTGTCGCGCCGCATGAGTGAGCCGGTGCACATCTGGACTGACGGCGCCTGCCTGGGCAATCCCGGGCCCGGCGGCTGGGGCGCGCTGCTGCGCTGGAACGGTCACGAACGGGAGCTGTCCGGCGGCGAGGCCGAGACCACCAACAACCGCATGGAGCTGATGGCGGCCATCCAGGGCCTGGAGTCGCTCAAGCGGCCCTGCACCGTCGTGCTGACCACCGATTCCCAGTACGTGCGCAAGGGCATCACCGAGTGGATGACCAACTGGAAGAAGAACGGCTGGCGCACGGCGGCGAAGAAGCCCGTCAAGAACGCCGAACTCTGGCAGCGCCTGGACCAGGCGCGCGAACGGCATGAGGTGCAATGGGACTGGGTCAAGGGCCACAGCGGCCACCCGGAAAACGAACGCGCCGACGAGCTGGCGAGTACGGCGGCTCGCGAACAATCATGAAAATCAAAAACAGATTTGTCCACAGATGAACACAGATAAACACAGATGAAATCAAGTAATCTTTATGAAATGACACAGTCGCCTTGAGCGATTGGGGCTGATCCAGGTCGGTCAAAGCGACGACAGTAAAGTGCTATTCGAAAACATCTGACTCCTGACTCTTCGCTCTTCACTTTTCACTTTTTACTTCATTTCTTTGTCTTTATCTGTGTTTATCTGTGTTCATCTGTGGACAAAAAGGTTTTGACTTTTAAGGACCAAGCGATGAGACAGATCGTTCTCGACACCGAAACCACGGGCCTCGAGCCGCAGGAAGGGCATCGCATCATCGAGATCGGCTGCCTGGAGATGATCGAGCGGCGCCAGACCGGGCGCAGTTTCCACGTCTACATCAATCCGGAGCGGGACGTGGAAGATGGGGCCATGGCCGTCCACGGAATCACCAACGATTTCCTCGCCGACAAGCCGCGTTTCGCCGACCTGGCCGGGGACTTCATCGAGTTCATCCGCGACGCCGAGCTGGTCATCCACAACGCGGCTTTCGACGTCGGCTTCCTCGACGCCGAGCTGGCGCGCCTGGACGAGCCCACCCGGGTGGGCGAGCACGCGACGATTCTCGACACCCTGATGCTCGCACGCGAGCTGCATCCGGGCCAGCGCGTGAGCCTGGACGCGCTGTGCAAGCGCTACGAGGTGGACAACTCCGGTCGCGAGCTGCACGGCGCCCTGCTCGATGCCGAATTGCTGGCCGAGGTCTACCTGGCGATGACCGGCGGCCAGGTCGACCTGGCACTGGATCTGTCCGGCGACCGGGACGGTTCGGATGCCGGCAGCGAAGCGGTGGTCGACGTGGACGTATCGAAGCTGGTCGTGCGCCGGGCCGACGAGACCGAGCTTGCCGCGCACCGGGACCGCCTGGAAGCGATTCGCGAGAGCGCCGGTCATTGTCTCTGGCAGGAGTCCTTGGCCGAGGACTGACTGCTTTTCGGCGGACCGAGGCTTTTACTGCGCGTCCGAGCCGCTTGTCGCGGTTTCTTCGTCTTCACCGGCGGGCGTCGCTTCGGGCGAGTCCACGTCGACCAGCAGCGGGTGGTCGCGTCCTTCCATCCACAGCAGGATTTCGAAGAAGGTCCGTATGTTCTCGACGTACTGCACGGGCTCGTAGCCGCGCGCATAGCCGTAGCGCGTCTGGCTGTACCAGCGCTCCTGGGTGAGCAGCGGCAGGGACTCGCGCACGTCGACCCAGCGGTCGGGATCGCCGCCGCGGATTTCGGTCAGCACGCGGGCATCCTCGAGATGGCCGTAGCCGATGTTGTAGGCGGCCATGGCCAGCCAGAGGCGGTCGGGGTGCTCGATGCGGTCCGGAACGCGGTCGATCATCGAACGCAGGTAGCGCGCCCCGCCCATGATGCTCTGTTCGGGATCGACGCGATTGTCGATGCCGAGCTGGCGGGCGGTGCGGCGGGTCAGCATCATGATGCCGCGCACACCGGTCCTCGAGACCGCCGACGGATCCCAGTGCGACTCCTGGTAACCCACGGCCGCGAGCAGCCGCCAGTCCAGGTCGTGCGCCCGGGCCGCCTCCTCGAACAAGGGGCGCAACTCGGGCAGGCGCTCGCGGATCTGGCGCATGAAGGTGAACGTGCCGACGGGCTCGTAGTTCTCGATATGACCGTAGTGGCGCTCGCGCAAGTCGGCCAGCACCGCGTCGGCCTCGGCCACCAGGAAGAACTCGCGCATGACCTGGACCAGGGAATCATCGTCTGATCGTTCCGTCGCCCAGGCCAGCGGCTGGGGTTCGCCCAGCTCGAAGGCCGGCCGGATGGCCGGAAAGAAGCGGCGGTTGAGCTCGAGGATATTGGAGTCGATGATCGTGTAATCGACTTCCTCGTTGCTGATCGCCTCGAAAAGGTCCTCGATGCTTGCGTGGCGGCGGATCTCGGGTTCGACGGCCACGTCATGCCGGGCGAGGAGGGGCAGGTAGACGGTGCCCTCCATGACTGCCAGGCGGCCGTCGGCGAGTTCCTCGACCGAGCGCGGACGCGGCGAACCGCGCCGATACACGACGGTGGGCACGACTTCCTCGTAGGCCGGCCCGAAGCGCAGCTGCGACTGACGATAAGCGGTGCGGGTCAGGTTGGCGGCCACGAAGTCGCCGCGGCCGTCCAGGAGGGCCGGTACCAGGTCGCCCACACTGGGCACGGTGACCACCTGGAGCGGCACGCCGAGATAGCGGGCGAAGGCCAGCGCCAGTTCGTATTCGAAACCGGTTTCGCCTTCGGCGCCGAGGTAGTAGGTCGAAGCGCCGTTGACCGTCAGCATGACCAGGCTGCCGCGGGCCTCGATCCGTTCGACATGGCTCAGGCCGCTGTCGCCCGAGGTCGTCGCGACGACAATGGCCAGCGCGATCAGCAGCAACTGACCCAGCGTCCGGAGCCGCTCGAGCAGGCTGCGCTGCCAGCCCGGCGTGCCCGGATCCTCATGCGCCGCCCGGCCGTTCATGCGGCCGTTGCTGCGCGGGCGTGAAGTGGATGGCGAAGGAAGATCATGCGGTCGCCGCGAGGTGGATCACGATGCCCTTTATAGCGGATTTGGCGCCCGAGCTTAAGCCGTTCTCCTCTGCTAGAATAGCCGGCTTTTCTCCCTTCGAGCGTTCCGTCCATGGCCCGCGACACCCGACCGATTCGGACCCGATTCGCCCCTTCGCCCACCGGTTTCCTGCACATCGGCGGTGCGCGCACCGCGCTGTTTTGCTGGCTGGCGGCACGTGCCACCGGCGGGCAGTTCGTCCTGCGCATCGAAGATACCGACCGTCAGCGATCCACGGCCGAATCGGTCCAGGCCATTCTCGACGGGATGGCCTGGCTGGGCCTGGATGCCGACGAGGGGCCGTTCTACCAGAGCGAGCGCATGGATCGCTACCGCGAAGTGGTCGACCGGCTGCTGGACAACGGGCAGGCCTACCGCTGCTATTGCTCGAAGGAGCGCCTCGAGAAGCTGCGCGAGCAGGCCATGGACGCCGGCGAAAAGCCCCGCTACGACGGGCACTGCCGCAACCTCGAGCAAGCGCCCGAGGGCGTCGAGCCGGTGATTCGCTTCCGCAATCCGCTCGAGGGTTCGGTGGCCTTCGACGATCGGGTCCGCGGACGCATCGAAGTGTCCAACGCCGAGCTCGACGACCTGGTGATCATGCGTGCCGACGGCTCGCCCACCTACAACTTCGCCGTGGTCATCGACGACCTCGACATGAACATCAACCTGGTCATCCGCGGCGACGACCACATCAACAACACGCCGCGGCAGATCAATATCTACCGGGCGCTCGACGTGGAACCGCCGGAGTTCGGGCACGTGCCGATGATTCTCGGCGACGACGGTGCGCGCCTTTCCAAGCGCCACGGCGCCGTCAGCGTGATGAGCTACCGCGAGCAGGGCTACCTGCCCGACGCCATGATCAACTACCTGGCCCGCCTGGGCTGGTCCCACGGCGATCAGGAGATCTTTTCGCGCGAGGAGCTCATCGAGCTGTTCGACATCGCCGACGTCAACCACAAGGCCTCGCGCTTCGATACGGCCAAGCTCAACTGGCTCAACCAGCACTACCTGCGCGAGGGCAACCACGACGAGGTCCACTCCGAGCTGGTCTGGCATTTCCAGCACGCCGGCCTGCATACCGAGAACGGTCCGTCGCTGGCCGACCTGGTTGCCGTGCAGGCCGAACGGGTCGAGACCCTGGTTGAGCTCGTCGAGCGCAGCCGACCGTTCTACGAAGATTTCTCCGAGTACGAACACACAGCCGCGAAGAAGCACCTGCGGCCGGTGGCCGGAGAGCCCCTCGAGAACCTGCGCAACCGGCTGGCCGGGTTGGCTCACTGGCGCGTGGACGATCTGCAGGCGGCCGTCCAGGCTACGGTGGACGAACTGGAGATCGGATTCGGCAAGATCGGCATGCCGCTGAGGGTGGCGCTGATGGGCCACGGCGAATCCCCCGCGATCGACAAGACCCTGTGGCTGATGGGCCGTGAGCGCACCCTGGCCCGCATCGACCGCGCCCTGGCCCACATCGCCGACCGTGCCGCTGCCCAGGACTGATGTTGGCGGGCATCGGTTCTTGAAAACCTTTCAAACGCAAAGACGCAAAGACGCAAAGAATTAAAAAAGACTGGTCGATGCTTTCGATCGTTTCTCTTCTGGGTTCTTTGCGTCTTCGCGTCTTTGCGTTTTAAAGATTTTCAAACCCACCCCCTGATAGAATCTGGCCATGGACTCCAGCCAGGTCATTCGTGAGGTCGAGCAGCGCTGTCGGCAGCGTGGGCTGCGGTTGACGCCGACGCGCAGGCGGGTCCTCGAACTGGTTTTGTCGGCCGATGGCCCGGTCAAGGCCTACGACCTGCTCGACCAGCTCAAGGCCGAGCAGCCCAACGCGGCGCCGCCCACGGTCTACCGGGCGCTGGAGTTCCTGCTGGAAAATCACTTCATCCATCGGCTCGAGTCGCTCAACGCCTTCGTCAGCTGTTTCCACCCGGCCGAATCCCACCAGGGCCAGTTCCTGATTTGCGACGAGTGCCAGGCGGTGATCGAGATTCACGAGCCCGGTCTCACCCGCAATCTCAGCGAGGCGGCAGAGCATGAAGGTTTCCATCCCGACCGACAGGTGCTCGAAATCTACGGCCTCTGCAGCGCCTGTTACGAGGCCCGGCGCTCTTGAGTCGTCGGGAACGTCTCTACCACTTGCACGATATCCTGCGCCAGCGGCGTACGCCGATCGCGCGACAGGACCTGATGGACGAACTCGGCTGCTCCCAGGCGACGCTCTACCGTTTGATCAACGAGTTGCGCGACCACCTCGGCGCGCCCCTCGAACAGGATCCGGACGGTCGCGGCTTCTACTACGACCGCAGCCTGGCCGGCAGTTTCGAGCTGCCCGGCCTGTGGATCAGTCCCGACGAGCTCCAGGCCCTGCTGACTGCCCGCCACGTCCTGGGCAACGTCCAGCCCGGATTGCTCGAGGATGAACTCGAGGGCGTCCAGCAGCGCATCAACCAGCTGCTCGATGCCCAGGGACTGGACTTTTCGACCCAGCCCGGGCGCATCAATATCCGGCACGACGCCGGACGGCCGGTACCGGCCGAACTGTTCGAGGACGTGATGCAGGCCCTGTTCCGGCGCGAACGCCTGGTCATCACCTATCACGGTCGCCGGCGCGACGATGTCAGCGAACGGGAAGTGTCGCCTCAGCGCCTGACCAGCTATCGCGACCGCTGGTACCTGGATGCCTGGTGCCACCGCTCGGAGGGCCTGCGCAGTTTCGCCCTGGAACGAATCCGCGAGATCCGGCGCCTGGAGGAGGAGAGTCTCGAACTCCCGGAGGAGGACATCGCGCTGCACTTCGACCAGGCATTCGGCATCTTCTCGGGGCCGGCGGAACACGAGGCCTTGCTCCGATTCAGCCCGGAGGCCGCGCGGTGGGCCGCCGACGAGGTCTGGCATCCCGAGCAGCGGACGCAATGGCGGCCGGACGGCCGCTTCGAACTTTCCGTGCCGTTCGGCCGCAGCCGCGAACTGGTCATGGAAATCTTGCGTTACGGCAGGGATATCGAGGTCCTTGCGCCCGATTTCCTGCGCCAGGCTGTTTCGAGCCAGCTCGAGGCAGCGCTGGGACACTATCGCTAGGAATCGCTGGAAAACCGACCCCGATCGGAGTACAAAGGCAACTGTAGAGAGCCTGTCACGGTCATGTCATGGGGCTGTCACATGACGCTGCTGCAATGATGCCAGGTTGACTGCAAGGCTTGCCATGAATACCCAGACCATCCTGGTAGTGGAAGATGACGAGGCGATTCGCGACATGATCGTCTTCAATCTGGAGCGCTCGGGGTTTCGCGTGATCGAGGCGGGAGATTGCCAGACCGCCCGCGTGCGCATCGCCGACGACCTGCCCGATTTGCTCTTGCTCGACTGGATGCTGCCCGACACGAGCGGCGTCGAGCTGGCGCGCAGCTTGCGCCGTGATGAAATGACGCGCGACTTGCCAATCATCATGCTGACCGCCCGTACCATGGAAGACGACAAGGTGCGCGGGCTCGACAGCGGGGCGGACGATTACGTCACCAAGCCCTTCGGGGCCCGCGAGTTGATCGCGAGAATCAACGCATTGCTGCGGCGCACCGCGCCGGGGGGTGCTGACGAGGAGATCGAGGTCGACGGCCTGGTGCTCAACACGGCGAGCCACAGAGTCACGGGCAACGGCAAGCCGATCGATCTCGGACCGACGGAGTTCCGCATGCTGCGCTTTTTCATGACCCACCAGGATCGCGTCTACTCGCGCACGCAGTTGCTCGATTACGTCTGGGGCGGCGGGGTCTACATCGAGGAGCGCACCGTCGATGTTCACGTGCTGCGTCTGAGGAAGGCGCTGGCGCCGCTGGGCTTCGACAGCTACATCCAGACCGTCCGCGGCGCGGGCTACCGATTTTCGGCGGTGCAAGCAGCCTGATGCCTCGCGCGTGGGTCAGCGAGCTTCTTTTCCTGGCCGCCCTGCTGGCCGGAGCTCTCGTGCTGGCCCTCTTTTTTGGATATCTCCCCTGGTTTCTGCTGCTCGCCCTGGCGATCCTGTTCGGCCGTTGGTGCCACCAGCTCTACCGGCTCGATAGCTGGCTTCGCAGTCGGCGACGCAATCCGCCCTCTTCCTGGGGTGTTTGGGGCCAGTTGTTCGACGACTACTATCGATTGCGGCGCCGTCACCACCTGAGCAAGCGGCGCCTGGCGGCCGTGATTCGCGAATTCCGGGAGGCGACGGCGGCCATGCCCGACGGCACGCTGGTGCTGGATCGGGAGTTCCGGATCCTCTGGTACAACCAGGCAGCCTGCACGCTTGCGGGGTTGACCAGCCGGAGTGATTTCGGTCAACCGGTTTCCAATCTGATCCGCAGCCCGCGCCTGGTGGCCTTCATCGAGGTCGGGGACTTCGAACGCTCACTCGAAATTCCTTCGCCGGTCGATCCGACTCGGCGGCTCATGCTCCGTATCGTGCCGTACGGAGACGAGCAGTATCTCATGCTCATTCGCGACGTGACCCGCCTGCATCGACTCCAGGCCATGCGGCGGGATTTCGTCGCAAACGCGTCTCACGAATTGCGCTCGCCGCTGACTGTCCTCGGCGGTTATCTGGACTCGATGGTCGAGGATCGGGATCTCGACCCGGCCTGGCGCGCGCCGGTAAGGCAGATGCGTGCGCAGTGCCAGCGGATGAACAACCTGGTCAACGATTTACTCGAGCTGTCGCGTCTCGAAACCGAGGAGAGCGACGCGCCGATGGACAGCCCGGTCGACATGCCCGCACTCATCCGCCGCCTGGGTCGCGATGCCGTGCTCGCCGATGCCGAGGCGCACCCGCTCGATATCGATATCGAAACCGAGCGCTGTCTGCACGGCGTGGAAAACGAGCTCTACAGCGCCCTGTCGAACCTGGTCATCAACGCTTTTCGTTACAGCGAGGCAGAGCGCCCGGTGTCGGTGCGCTGGCACGAGGCGGACGACGGCGGCCTCGTTTTCGAGGTTCAGGACCGGGGCGTGGGCATCGATCGCCGGCACCTGCCGTTCATCACCCAGCGTTTCTACCGGGTCGACAGCTCGCACAGCCGTGCCCAGGGCGGCACGGGACTCGGGCTGGCGATCGTCAAGCACGTCCTCAAGCGCCACGGGGCGGAGCTGGACGTCGAGTCCGAGCCGGGCGTGGGCAGCATATTCCGCTGCGTGTTCCCTTCCGAGCGGGCCTGCGCGACACGCCAGCGCCGCAGCAGTGCCGTGTAATCGAACTGTCATTTTTCAGTCATAGAATGCGCAAGCAGATTTCCCAAGGAGTCCGATCGCGATGATCAAGCACCTGTTCAAGTATTCCGCCCTTGCCGCCGTCCTGGCCAGCGGGCAGGCATTTTCCCAGGCCGAAGTCGATCCGGCCTTGCCCGACTACGAGCCGGTTTCCGGCATTTCGGGCAACCTGTCGTCCATCGGTTCGGACACGCTCAACAACCTGATGACGCTGTGGGCCGAGGAGTTCCAGGATTACTATCCCAACGTCAATATCCAGATCCAGGGCGCCGGCTCCTCGACCGCGCCGCCGGCCCTGACGGAAGGCACGGCCAACTTCGGCCCGATGAGCCGCCCGATGCGCTCGTCCGAAATCCAGGCCTTCGAGGAAAAGCACGGCTATCCGCCGACCCAGGTCGGCACCGCGATCGACGTGCTGGCGGTCTACGTCAACAAGGACAATCCCATCGAGTGCATGAAGATGGAGCAGGTCGACGCGGTGTTTTCCGTGGGCCGACGCTGCGGCGCGCCCGACGATGTCACGCGCTGGGGCCAGCTGGGTCTCGAAGGCGACTGGGCCAACCGCGACTTCACGCTCTACAGCCGAAACGCCGTGTCCGGCACCTACGGCTTCTTCAAGGACAACGCCCTGTGCGGCGGCGACTTCAAGCCCTCGATCAACGAGCAGCCGGGCTCGGCCTCCGTCGTACAGGGCGTGACCGAGTCGCTCAACGGCATCGGTTACTCGGGCATCGGCTACAACACCTCGGGCGTTAAGGCGATCGAGCTGACCGAAGTCGGCGGCGACCAGTGCTTCGGGCCCACGGCGGAAAACGGTGCCAACGGCCGCTATCCGCTTTCCCGCCTGCTGCTGGTCTACGTCAACAAGCAGCCCAATCGCGAACTGCCGCCGCTCGAGCGCGAGTTCTTCCGTCTGGTGCTTTCACGCCAGGGTCAGGAAGTCGTCCTGCGCGACGGCTACATTCCGTTGCCGGAGTCGGCCGCGGCGCGAATTCGTGCGCAGCTGGGCATCGAGTAATTCCAGCCGGGCTGCATGCAGAGCCATCGGCCCCGGTTTCCGCCGGGGCCATTTGATTCGGCGCCACACCGGCATGAATGCCCCGAAACAGCCGAACCATTGAAAAGGGTTTCGTGATGAACAGCAACGCCAATACAGCCGGCGAGCGGACAAGCTTCCTGCCGAGTGCCGATGCGATGGCGCGACGCCGACGTCGCAGATACCTCGCAGACGGCGCGGCGCGCTGGATGGTGCGAGCGGGTGGCGGCGGCGTGGTCGTCGCCCTGGCGCTGATTTTTGTCTACCTGTTCAGTGAAGTCTTCCCCTTGCTCAAAGGTGCGTCCGTGGATACCCAAGCCAGTTACGTGGCGGAGGGATCGCGAAGCGCCGAGCCGGCTTATCTGGCGCTCGAGCGTTATGGCGAGATCGGCATGCGCTACAGCCGCGACGGCGAGCTGGTCTACTTCCACCTTGGCGACGGAGAAGTCATTCGCCGGGTCGACCTGGCCGTGCCCGAAGGCATCGAGGTGACCAGCGTCGGCAATGGGGAGCCGCGGGCCCGCCTGGTGACATTCGGGTTGAGCGACGGCACGGCCATCATCGTCCGGCACGGATTTGAACTGCAGTTTCCAGAGGCCGGCGTGCGCCGGGTGGTCCCGGCGCCCGAGTTTCCCGTCGGTGCCGACCCCGTGCTCGTGGACGACAACGGCGCAGCGCTCGATACCATTGCCGTGCAGCATTCGCGCGATGACATCGGCGTGGCCGCCCGGACCGCCGACGGCCGGATGATGTTCGTGCGCTTCCGTGTGAGCACCGGTTCTCTGACCGGCGAACGCGAGGTGCGCCGACAGGCTTACGAGCTGCCCGACGCACCGGAGCCGGTCACGCACCTGCAACTGAGCGCCAATCTGTGGAACCTGATCGGGGCGGACACGGATGGGCACCTTGTCTACTGGGACATCGCCAAGCCGGGCCAGGCCGTGGTCCGCGATCGCCGACGAGTGGCCGACGGCGATGAGTCGATCACTGCCCTCCAGTACCTCAACGGCACGTTTTCCATCGTTGCCGGCACATCGACGGGTCAGCTGTCCCAGTGGTTTCTCGTTCGAGACGAGACCGAGGACGCCGGGGACAACATCTTCTTCCTGGCCCGGGCGCGCGATTTCGAACAGCATCCGGGAGCGATTACCGATATCCAGGCCGAGTATGCCCGCAAGGGATTCGTGGTCGTCGACGACAGCGGCCATCTGGGCGTGCACTACGGGACCTCGGCGCGAACCCTGCTGCTGAAGAAGGTATCGGATCGTCCACTCGTCCACGTCGGGGTTTCGCCGGTCAACAATCGCATCATTTTCGAGGACGACGCCGGCCAATTGACCGAGCTCGATCTCTGGAACGAGCATCCGGAGGCTTCCCTGAAAGCACTCTGGGGCAAGGTCTGGTATGAAGGGCGCTCCGATCCGGAGTACGTCTGGCAGGCGTCGTCGGGCTCCGACAGCTTCGAGCCCAAGTATTCGATGGTGCCCCTGACCGTCGGCACGCTCAAGGCAGCCTTCTTTGCCATGTTGTTCGCCATGCCCCTGGCGATCGCCGGTGCCGTCTACACCGCGTATTTCATGTCGCCGAAGCTGCGCGGCATGGTCAAGCCCACCATCGAGGTCATGGAGGCCCTGCCGACCGTGATTCTCGGCTTCCTGGCCGGGCTGTGGCTGGCCCCGTTCCTCGAGAATCACATCCCGGTCGTGTTCACGGTGCTGGTCGGGCTGCCCCTGGCCTTCCTCCTGTTCGCCTGGGCCTGGGCCCAGCTGCCCAGAAGCGTGCGGAACCGGATTCCGGGCGGTTGGGAGGCGGTGATCCTGATGCCGATCATCTGCCTGCTGGTCTGGGGTCTTGTCGAGCTGTCCCCGATCATCGAAATCTGGTTCTTCGACGGATCCATGCGGCAGTGGTTTACCGACATGGGTATCACCTACGATCAGCGCAACGCACTGGTGGTCGGCATCGCCATGGGCTTCGCCGTGATTCCGACGATCTTTTCGATCGCGGAGGACGCCGTTTTCACCGTGCCCAAGCACCTCACCCAGGGCTCGCTGGCGCTGGGTGCCACGCCCTGGCAGACGGTCACGCGCGTCATTCTGCTGACGGCCAGCCCGGGCATCTTCTCGGCGGTCATGATCGGGTTCGGCCGGGCGGTGGGCGAGACCATGATCGTCCTGATGGCCACGGGCAACAGCCCGGTCGTCAATTTCAATATCTTCGAAGGCATGCGCACGCTGTCGGCCAATATCGCGGTCGAACTCCCCGAAACCGCGGTCAACTCGACCCACTTCCGCATTCTGTTCATGGCCGGTCTCGTGCTTTTTGCAATGACCTTCATCGTCAACACAATCGCCGAGATCGTGCGCCAGCGACTGCGTGCGCGGTACAGCAATCTTTGAGGTCGCGGATATGAAGTTCAGGGAATGGTTCAAGTCCGGTGATCCATGGATCTGGATGATCGGCGGTGCGCTGAGCATCTCGGTCATCATGGTGGTGGGCCTGCTGTTACTGATCGCCGTTCGAGGGTTCAGTCATTTCTGGCCGGCGCCGCTGGTGGAGACCACGGTGACGGCGGTCGACGGAAGCCAGTCCGTGATTCTCGGTGAAACGGTCGACAGCGAGACCCTGCCGGCAGATCGCGTTCGCGAGGCCGGGGAGTTCATCGACGAGGACGCCCAGGTCATCACGCGCCATCTCTTCAAGGTGGGCAATCGCGACCTGACCGGGCGCGATTTCGTCTGGCACCTCGAAGCGGCGCTGGGCGAGTGGCGCTATCCCGAAGACGCGATGATGATCGAGCGCCGTGAGTGGGGCAATTTCTACGGCTACCCGCTGCGCATCGAAGAAGATGGCGAGACGGTAGCCGGCGGAGAAGGGCTCTGGAGCGAATTGCAGGCGCGAATCGCCCGAGCCAACGAACTGCACGAACAGATCGATCGGATCGAGCGCCAGGAGATCGGGCGCATCAACAACCAGCTCGAGGAGATTCGTCTCGAAGAGCGCGGCCTTGAGCACTACGGCGTGACCGGGGCCGAACGGGAGGCGGTCATGGCCGACCTGGCGGCCCGCCGTGCCGCGCTCGAGACGGAGTACGAGGACCTTCGGGCCCAGCGCAATGACCTGCAGGCGAGAGCCGAGCGTGACGTTCTCTACGCCCGGACCGCCAACGGGCGGGAGGTGGCGATCAATCTCGACCAGATCGTCATGGCGTCGAAGAACAATGCGCTCGGCCTGGCAGGCAAGCTGGGTTTCTACTGGCATCGCATCGCCGATTTCCTGACGGGCTATCCGCGCGAAGCCAACACCGAAGGCGGTATCTTCCCGGCGATTTTCGGGACCGTCGTCATGGTGCTGATCATGTCGGTGCTGGTCACGCCCTTCGGCGTGCTGGCCGCGATCTACCTGCGTGAGTACGCGCGGCAGGGCCCGATCCTTCGCATGATTCGCGTGTCGGTCTACAACCTGGCCGGTGTGCCTTCGATCGTGTTCGGCGTGTTCGGGCTCGGGTTCTTCGTCTACCTGCTCGGCGGCAGTATCGACGAGATGTTCTTCCCGGAACGACTTCCGGCGCCCACCTTCGGAACGCCCGGCCTGTTCTGGGCCTCGCTGACCCTGGCGCTCCTGACGCTGCCGGTGGTGATCGTGTCGACCGAAGAAGGCCTGGCCCGGATTCCGCGTTCGGTGCGCGAGGGTTCGCTGGCACTCGGTGCCACCAAGTGGGAGACGCTCTGGAAGGTGGTCGTGCCCTTGTCGGCGCCGGCCATGATGACCGGCCTGATCCTGGCCGTGGCGCGTGCGGCCGGGGAGGTTGCGCCCCTGATGCTCGTGGGCGTGGTCAAGCTGGCCCCCAGCCTGCCGGTCGACGGCGAATTCCCCTATGTGCATCTGGAGCGCAAGATCATGCACCTGGGTTTCCACATCTACGACGTCGGCTTCCAGAGCCCCAACGTTGAAGCTGCGCGGCCGCTCGTCTACGCGACCGCCTTGACCCTGGTGGCCCTGATCCTGATCCTGAACCTGACGGCGATCGCGATCCGCAACCGCCTGCGGGAAAAGTACCGGTCCGAAAGTGATTGAAGCAAGCTAACCGCAAAGACGCAAAGAGCGCGAAGAGAATGATGGAAGAGAATCGAGAACAGTCCGTGCAGGTTCCGACCGGCGTGTCCGTGAGCCAGGACCGCGAGGCGCTCAATATCGAGCGCGAAGACATCTGCATTGAAACGCGGGGCCTCAACCTCTACTACGGCGAAGACCAGGCACTGAAGAACGTGAACCTGCGCATTCCGCGCAATCGCGTCACCGCCTTCATCGGCCCCAGCGGCTGCGGCAAGTCGACCTTGCTGCGCTGCTTCAACCGCATGAACGACCTGATCGACATCTGCCGCATCGAGGGCGAGATCCTGATCGACGGACAGGATATTCATCACCGCGATGTCGACGTGGCCGAGCACCGTCGGCGCGTGGGCATGGTGTTCCAGAAGCCCAATCCGTTTCCCAAGTCGATCTTCGAGAACGTGGCCTACGGCCTGCGCCTGCAGGGTGTGAACGATCGCCGCAAGCTCGCCGAAGTGGTAGAGAATGCACTGCGCTCGGCGGCTCTGTGGGACGAGGTCAAGGACCGGCTCGATGACAACGCCTTCGGGCTCTCCGGCGGTCAGCAACAGCGTCTGGTGATCGCCCGCGCGATCGCCATCGAGCCGGAAGTCATCCTGCTCGACGAGCCCTGCTCGGCACTCGATCCCATTTCCACGGCCAAGGTCGAGGAACTGATCATCGAACTCAAGGATCGGTATACCATTGTCATCGTGACCCACAACATGCAGCAGGCCGCACGCGTGTCGGATTTCACGGCCTACATGTACATGGGCGAGATGGTGGAGTTCGACGACACGTCGCGCCTGTTCACCAATCCGCGGCGGCGTGCCACCGAAGACTACATCACGGGGCGCTACGGCTAAGCCCGCCGCGATCCCCGGAGGAATCAGATCATGGACAAGCTGCATCTCGACAAGCACATTTCCCGCCAGTTCAACGAAGAGCTGGAGTCACTGCGTCAGCAGGTCATGACCATGGGCGGGCTCGCCGAGGAAATGATCAGCGATGCGACCCGTGCCGTTGTCGAAGGCGACACGGAACTGGCGCAGAAGGTCGTCGAGGCCGACGATCGCGTCAACGACATGGAAAAGGCCATCGACGAGCGCTGCATCTTCATCCTTGCGCGCCGCCAGCCGACGGCCAGCGACCTGCGCCTGGTCGTCGCCATGCTCAAGACGATCAACGACCTAGAGCGCATCGGCGACGAGGCCGAGAAGATCGCACGGATGGCCATCTCGCTGGCCGAAGCAGATCGCCCGCGCAACAATTACCGTGAGCTTGAGATCATGGGCACCACGGTGCGCGGCATGCTCCACGATGCGCTCGACGGTTTCGTGCGGCTCGCGCCCGAAGTGGCCGTGGATCTCGTTCGCGAGGACAAGAACGTCGACGCCGACTATGAGGCGGCCCTGCGCCAGTACCACACCTACCTGGTCGAGGAGCCGCGCAGCACGCGCCGCATCCTGGATGCCATCTGGGTGGCCCGATCCATCGAGCGCATCGGCGACCATGCCAAGAACATCGGCGAATACATCGTCTACCTGGTCGAGGGCAAGGACCTGAGGCACGCGTCCCTGGCCGAGATGGAGCGCGAACTCGCCGAGGACGACGATTCCGATTGAGTTCCTGCCCCCGGGCCTTTCTCAGGTTCTGAGAAGGGCCCGTGCTGAACTGCTCTCACGTTCATGAGATGGAGTTCAGCCATGCAAGTCGCAATCGTAATACGCCAGGCCCGTCCACGCGCGCATCGTCGCGAGTCGTTCCGCCAGCATGCCCGGCAACTGGGCGCCGTGGCCGGCGAGTTGCTGGCCCTGGCCAGCCTGACCGTCGCCCTGGCGGCCGGAATGATGATCCTGACCGGCCTGCTCGGCTAGCCCGTTTCTACGGGCATTCCAGCCCGGCCAAGCGAGTCAGGCGCTCCAGCGGCAGGACGCCGCCAACGAATCCTTCGATGTCGGTCTCGTACTCGAACTGCCCCTGGGCGCAGTCCAGGGACAGTTCGGCCCGGCCCCAGAGAGTCTGTTCGAGGGCGCCGGGATCGTAATCGTCTCCGAATACCGGCCCGCGAACGGCGCGCAGTTCGGGGAAGACGACGGGATCGGTGCTGCCCGCCCGGCTCAGGCCGATGATCCAGTAAGGCCGTCCCTCCGCATCGAAGGTAAACCAGACGAGCATCATTTGTTCCGGTGAGATCCACTGCACCGTCAGTCCCTGGCCGGCTTGCGCCGGGTCGTACCAGGAGCCGCTCTCGCCGGCCCGCTCGATGTCGGGGAATCCGACGTTCGGGCCGCAGGGCGCGTTCCAGGTCGATGTCAGTGCCTGGAAATCGATCGTGCGATGGAAGCCGTAGGCCTCGTATTCGTACCAGCCACCGGTGCAGCCGTCGAATACCATGCGGGCGGAGCCGACGGTGGCGGTCTCGACATCCTCCGGATCGAAATCCGGTCCGAACCGTGCGCCGCTGGCCGCTATCAGCTCGGGAAACTCGACGCGATTGCCTTCAATGCGGCCGTTGCCGACCAGCCATCTCGGACGGCCCTCGTCGTCGAAGGTGAACCAGTAGGCCACAGCCCGGTTTTCGGGAAGCACTTCGAGTACCCAGCCTTCACCGCTCCGGTCGGGGTTGAACCACATGGCGGAATGGCCTGCGCTCACCGGGATGACGGGATCGGCTTGTCGGGTCGTGGCCGCCAGGGCCAGGGTTCGGTCGCGACCGCCCAGGTCGGGGCCCAGTTCACCGTCGTAGTCCCGCCAGGCGCCCCAGCGGAATCCGGCTGGCGTTGCCGGGTCGGCGTCGAGGCTGTGCCCGGTCATGTCCTCGGCTGCGAGCACAAGGGTGACGCTGCGGCTTCGGGATCCCTCGAGGAGGGCGATGTTGTTCTGGTTGTCTTCGAGTCGAATCGGAATCGTCACCGTATCGTCGCGGTAGCGGGGACGGCGACCTTGCCAGGTCGAGGGTTGCCGGTGCCACTCGGCCTCGCCGGCGACAACAGACAGCGTCTCATTTCCGAGCGCGAGCCCGGCCTCGATGTCCAGCGAGGAAGCGGCGCGTCCGGGAAACGGCACCACATCGCCGTCTTCTCGCCAGCGCATTGGCTTGTTGAATGTCACCCGCAGTCGATAGGCCTCGCCTGCCGACAGGGGCCGAACGCTGCGCGTGACCGCCTGCCTGCGACCTTCTTCGGCCGGCATCCACCGGGCGGTCCAGAGCGTGAACCGGCCGGACTCATCGAACAGTTCCGCGCGAACGACATGGGGTGGGCCGGCCATGTGATAGGCGATTGCGGTCATCGTTTCCGCCAGGTTTTCGCGGACCCGACGGATTTCGCTCTCGGGCAGGATGAAACCGTCGTGACCATTGTTGCCGAAGCCGCCGTACTCGGCGCCCGTGGCCTGGCCGGGCTCGATCTCCCAGGTGAGGGAGGGAACATGGAATTCGCTCGCAAAATACTCCGAAGTGGTACCGATACCGAAATCGATGTGGGACGGGTCGTCGATGTAGCGTTTGCGCCCCGGCAGGGCAGCGTGGTGATCGGCTGCCAACTCGAGAACGCGCCGCTGGATTCCGTTGCGCCGCTGGTTGTCGGTCAGGACGCTGAAGAAGACCTTGCTGAAGGAGTGCATGTCGGCGTAGAAGCGCAATTGCTCCCCCGGCGCCAGCTCGGCCGCGCTGATCAGGGCCTGCGTTTCCGGTTCGGAGGCCGGGGCCGGGCCGCGGTAGGTCAGATCAACGGCGGTTCCGGTCTGGGGCGGTCCGGGCCAGGCGGGCTCGTTGTTGCGGTTGAGGTCGACGCCGGCAAGGCGTCCCGTGCTCGTCGTCAGGTCTTGGTCGGCCCCCCGAAGGTTCTTGCGCCGCATGCGGCCGTCCCTGGGCGAGGTGTCGGGATAGCGGTTGTCGACGTCCAGCCAGTTGCTGCTCGGATAGCGCTGGGTCTGAAGAAAGCCGTCGACGTTGAGCACGGGGATGAGCACGATGCTGGTCTGGTCGAGGACGAAGTCGATCCAGTGCCGGTCGCCGCTCTCTTCGGCCAGCAGTTCCATCAGGCCGGTCACCACTTCCGGTGACTGCCACTCGCGGGCGTGAATGCCCCCGGTGAACTGCAGGGCACCGCGCGGCAGCCCCTCGAATGTGCTGTCGCCACCGCGGCCGATCCGATAGGCCCAGATATCACGGCCCTTGCGGGTGTGCCCGACGATCGTCGACGAGACGAAATCGTGCATGGCGGCCAGGTCCTGATGCCGCGCGTGCAGTCCGGCATGACTGCGAAAGCCGTCGAAGGGAAGGGGTGTATCGACGGGGATCGGCACGGGATAGCCCAGGCCCAGGCGACCCGGCCCTTCGGTCCAGTCGACGATCGATTGGGCGGGCAGGTTGGGAGCGGCCGCCAGGAGCGTGATCGCGAGGACAGACCTAGCGCTGATCATGGTGCATCCTCAGGATCGGGTCGGCCCGACTCGAGGGCCGATTCCAACTCTGCGAGCAGTTCCAGGCGCCGGCGACCGGTTTCGCCCAGCGGACGGGAAGCGGCGGCCTGCAGCCAGTCTTCGTTGTCCATGCGGGCGAGCTGCAGTGCCGCTGCACCTCCCAGGGCCGGGTCGTCGAGCAGTCCGACCAAGTGGGCACCCCATTCGCGGCGGATCTGCGGAGACTTGGGCAGGTGATCGGTCAGGTCGCTCATCGCCAGGGCCGCGATGCTCTTGTCCGGATGCTGCATCGCGACGAGCATCAAGGCGTCGGCAGCCTCGCGCGCCAGCTGCCGGCGAAGTCCGGGCAGCTGCGCAGCCAGCTCGGGCGCCTGTGCCGAGGCAATCCACGTCTCGAGCCAGCCCACGTTGCCCCGAGCCAACTCGATTTCGACACGGCCCGGTCCACAGCCGATCGGTGTGGATGCGCACTGTAGCGCCAGCTCATCGAGCCGGTAGCGGGGGAGCTGCTCCAGGGCCGCAACCATGCCGCGGTACCTCGCGCCGTCGGCAGGGGCCGTGGCGAGTGCGCCAGCCAGCGCCGCGGTGTCGGCAGATCTCGTAACTTGCTCGAATCCCTCGCGCCAGTCCCATTCGTTGGCCAGGCCGCGGGCGGCCGCCGCGACGTTGAAAAGCGGCACCGGGTGGTGCGGGCCTTCTTCATGCCCGGTCACGGCCAGCGGCGGCATCGCCGAAAGGCGATCCAGGATGAATGAGGGAAGGGTGCCGGGGGGCAAGCGCCGCAGCCGCTGCAGGTAGCCGTACAGAACGGCGTCACGCTCGGCCGGCGAAAGTCCGGGGTCGACGCGGAGTTCATCGATCCTGGATGAGACCTTGCCGGCGTCCGAAAGACTGGTTTCCAGCAGGGACTCGATGCGGGCCTCGACTTCGCTGCTTATGGCCGTCCAGCGGGCCTCTGGCGGGACGCGGGTTGGCTCGGCGGCCGCAGCCGCCGAAATGACGACCGGCAGGGCAGTCAGGAGGCAGCTGGCCAGAGCCAGCCGGAAGAAAACGGTCCGCATCGACGCATCCTGGGGCGGGACTGTCGACGAATATAGCAGCGCGGCGGTGCCGCGCGCCAGGATGAGATGCCGGGGGCCTGGTCGGGCGCGGCGCCTCTCGGCCGCCGCACCCGGCTCTTGTCAGGCCGCTTCTTCGGACTTGCGCAGCGGGCCGTTGAGCAGCGCGTCGCGGGTCGCTTCGACGATCAGGTCGACTTCGTCCGAGGTGATGCCGAACGGCGGGGTGTAGCGCAGGGAGTTGGCGCCGCCGTGGATCACGTTGATGCCGTGCATGCGCAGGTATTCCTCGGTCGAGCCCTCGCCGTAGGCCTTGTAGACGTTGCTGTCGAGTTCGACGGAAAACAGCAGGCCGGTGCCCTGGACGCGCGTGATGCGCCCGTCGAGTTCCTCGGCCAGCTTGCCGAACTTTTCCAGGAATTCCCGGCCGCGCTCGACGATGTTGTCGCGCAGTTCGGGCGTGACCTGGCGCAGCACCGCCGTGCCGACATCGAGCGCGCGCGGGTTGGCGGTCATCGTGTTGCCGTAGACGCCCTTGCGGTACAGGCCGGCGGCCTTGTCGTTCATGGCCAGGACCGAGAGCGGGTACTGGCCGGCGTTGAGCGCCTTGGAATAGGTTTCCAGGTCCGGGGCTTCCAGGCCCTCGAAGCCGGGATAGTCGACCACCGACAGCACGCCCTGGGTGCGCAGGCCGGCCTGGATCGAGTCCATCAACAGCAGGGTGCCGTGCTCTGCGGTGAGGCGGCGGGCCTCGGCGTAGAACTCGGGCGTGATCGACATGCCGGGGTTGCCTTCGCCCATGACCGGTTCCATGAACATGGCCTCGATGAAGACCTTGTTCTTCTCGGCCCAGTCGAAGACCTGCTGCAGGTGCTCGACGTTGTTGGGTTCGACGGTGATCAGCGTGTCCTCGTCACGGTAGGAGGCGAGGTGCTGCGAGTAGGTCTTGCGGGTGGAGTCGGAGAAGCGCGCCGGCCGGTCGGTGCGGCCGTGGAAGCTGCCGGAGAGCGAAAGCCGGTGGAGCTTGTATCCGGCCTTGGGCCCGCCCGGATCGGTCATCCGCTTGGCGTTGATGTCGGAAATGCGGCCGGCGACCGTTACGGCCTCGGAGCCGGAATTCATGCACAGGAAACGGTGGAACGGGCAGCCGTTTTCGCGGCGATTGCCGATTTCCGCCGTCAGCGCATCGTAGAAACGCTGGTGTGAGAAGCTCGGCGTCATGATGTTGGCCATGACGTGCGGCTGGTTCATCGCGGTAAGCACCGCCTCGGGCGCGTGGCCCAGGCCGAGCATGCCGTAGCCGCCCGAGTCGTGCAGGACCGCACCCTTGGTCGTGATGATCCAGGGGCCGCGGGCGGCGAGCGCCACGTAGGGATTGACGCAATCGTCCGGGTAGAAGTTGACGTAGCCCGACTGCAGGGCTTCCTTCTGGTCGAGCTCGTCGATGCCGATCAGGTCGGGGTAGGCCTCGCGCCAGCACTCGAGGACGCCCAGCGCATCGTCGACCGCCTGTCCGAGCCTCGGGTCGTTCTTTGCGAAGCCTTCGATGACGTCGTCGGCCAGGCCGGTGGTCAGCGGCTTGCCGCCGAGTTTGCGCAGGGTGTCGAGTTTGTTGATGATACTCACGCGCGTCTCCTTGTGGGATGGTCTCGCAGCGGGTGAAAACCGCCTATTGTACCAAGGCCGCGCCGGAAAAGCCCCTGTGGCCGGTTTTCACGCGCTTTGCGTCGATTCCTTCGTCTGCTGCACGGTAATGCTGCGTCCGCCGCCGGCACGGTCGTCGATGCGTACGCGCCAGTCCGGAGCCGGCAGCCAGCCTTCGCCGCGTTCGGGCCACTCCACCAGCAGCAGGCTGTCCTGGCTCAGCAGGTCTTCCAGGCCCAGGTAGGCGATTTCCTCGCCGTGTCCCAGGCGGTAGAGATCGAGGTGATGGATGTCGCGCCCGTCGATCGTGTAGCTCTCGATCAGGCCGTAGCTGGGGCTCTTCACCCGTCCGGAGAAACCCAGCGCACGCAGCAGGCCGCGAACGAGCGTTGTCTTGCCGGCACCCAGGTCGCCGGACAGGTAGACGATGCCGCCCCCGGCGAACAGTTCGGCCAGTTCGGCCCCCAGGGCCATGGTGCCGCTTTCGTCGGCGGGCTCGAAGGTCCTAGACTGATTCATGTCGGCAACACCCGCGCGAGCGCTTCGATCAGGTCGCCGGCCAGCACCTGGCGACGTTCCCGGGCTGCGCGGTCGCCCGCCAGGGCGTGGACCAGCACACCGGCGCAGGCGGCGTCGAAGGGGCCGAGACCCTGTCCCATCAGCGAGGCGACGATGCCGGTCAGGGCGTCTCCCATGCCGGCGGACGCCATGGCGGGGTTGCCGTGGGGGCAGACGGCCACGCCCGAGCCCGGTCCGGCCACCAGGCTGCCGTGCCCCTTGAGGACGACGACTGCCTCGAAGCGCTCGGCCAGGGCCGAGACGGCCGCGAAACGGTCGGCCTGCACCTCGGCCACGCCGGTATCGAGCAGCCGGGCCGCTTCGCCGGGGTGGGGCGTGAGGATCCAGTTGCCGCGCCGGGTCGGTTCGCCGGCCAGGAGATTGAGCCCGTCGGCGTCGACCACGATCGGGTGTTCGCTCTCGACGGCGCGCTTGAACAGTGCGCGTGCCCAGTCGTCCTGCCCCAGCCCCGGGCCCAGCGCCAGGATGTCGGCGCGTTCGACGAGCGGCTCGAACGCCTCGAGCGTTTCGACGCCGTGGCTCATCAGTTCGGGCTGGATCGAGGGGGCGAGCAGGGCGTTCTGCGCCCGGGTGGCGAGTGTCACCAGTCCGCTGCCGGTACGCAGCGCGGCCCGGCCGGCCAGGACCGGCGCGCCGGCCATGCCGTGATTGCCGCCGACGACCAGCAGTCGACCCAGGTCGCCCTTATGCGTGTCGGCAGGTCGGGGCGGCAGCCAGCCGGACAACTGCGACGCGTCGAGCAGCATCGCGTCGGCCGCCATGCCTTCGTGGATCGCGGGGGGTGTTTCGAGCGAATCGAAAAGCACGGCGCCACACCAGCGGCCGGCCTGGCCGGTGTGCAGGCCGCGCTTGCGGCCGATGAAGGTGACGGTGGCCTCGGCGCGAACGCAACGCCCCTGCGGCATGCCGGTGTCGGCGTTCAGGCCGGAGGGCACGTCCACGGCCAGGACGGGCCGTCTTTCATCGTTGATGTGGTCGATCAGGCGGGCGTAGTCGTCGCGCACCGGCCGATCGAGCCCGGTGCCCAGCAGGGCGTCGACGATCACGTCGCCGCGCAGTCGCTCGTCCGGATTCTCCACGGTCCCGCCGAGGGCGAGCCAGTCCCGGGCCGCCTGCGCGGCCGTGCTGGCGAGTTCATCGGGCGCTTTCATCGCGATCAGCTGGACCGACAGGCCGGCCTCCTTGGCCAGGCGCGCCACGACGTAGCCGTCGCCGCCGTTGTTGCCGCCGCCGCAGCAGATGGTGACCGCCCGCGCCTCGGGCCAGCGCCCGCGCAGGATCTCGAAGGCCCGCCGGCCGGCCCGGCGCATCAGGTCGTAGCCGTCGATGCCGTGAACCTCGATGGCCCGACGGTCGAGTTCGCGCACGGACTCGGCACGATACAGCGGCACGATGGGATAATGGCGCGCATGAGTCATGGCCGCGATTATAGGCAAGACGAGCCCGACACCGGCGAACTGGTCGAAAAGATCCGTCAGTGGGGCCGTGAACTGGGATTCGCCGAAGTCGGTGTCGCCGACACCGATCTGTCGGGCTATGAAGCGCGTCTCGACGAGTGGCTGGCCGAAGGGCGGCAGGGCGAGATGGACTGGATGGCGGCTCACGGGCGCAAGCGGTCTCGTCCGGCCCTGCTGCACCCCGACACGCGTTCGGTGATCGTTGCGCGGATGGACTACTTGCCGGAATCCGCGCGGCCGGTCGAGGAACTGCTCGAGCAGCCCGATCGTGCCGTGGTTTCGCGATACGCCCTTGGGCGCGACTACCACAAGCTGATCCGCAAGCGCCTCAAGAAACTCGCCGATCGCATCGAGCGCGAGATCGGCCCGTTCGGGCACCGCGTGTTCACCGACTCGGCGCCGGTCCTCGAGAAACCGCTGGCCGAAAAGGCTGGCCTGGGCTGGATCGGCAAGCACACCGTCCTGCTCAATCGCCATGCCGGTTCGTGGTTCTTTCTCGGCGAAATCTACACCGACCTGGAGCTGCCGCCCGACCGGCCTGTGAGCCAGCATTGCGGCAGCTGCCGGCGCTGCATCGACGTGTGCCCGACGCAGGCCATCACCGAGCCGTTCCAGCTCGACGCCCGGCGCTGCATCTCCTATCTGACGATCGAGTTGAAAGGATCGATTCCCGTCGAACTCCGGCCCCTGATGGGCAACCGCGTGTTCGGTTGCGACGACTGCCAGATGGTCTGCCCGTGGAACCGGTATGCGCAGCATACCGGCGAGGCGGACTTCGCGCCGCGCAAGGATCTCGACGCCGGCGACCTGGTCGAGCTGTTCGGCTGGGACGAAACGACCTTCCTCGAGCGCACCGAGGGCAACCCGATCCGCCGCACCGGCTACGAGCGCTGGCTCAGAAACCTGGCTGTGGCGCTCGGCAATGCAACGACATCAGAACGCGTGGTGGGGGCGCTTCGGGCGCGCCGGAAACATCCTTCCGGACTCGTGCGCGAACACGTCGAGTGGGCGCTTGCCCGCCACGACGCCGACTGACGCTTCGCGATCAGGACTGCAGCCGGGCCTGGAGGTCTTCGAGGTAGGCCTCGATACGCGCGGCGTTGGCGCCGACATCGCTCCGGCCCACGCGCGACTTGGAGCGGACATCCACGGCGCTGCCGCCGTTGTCGCCGCGGATGCGGATGACGACGTCGTCCTTGAAACCGAACCAGAACGTCGTGGCCGTCGCCTCGATGCGGCCCTGTGACTCGTCGGCCTCGACGATTTCCCAGCCCTTGGTTCGAGCCGTCTCCAGGGCGTGCTCGAAGGCGATGGCCGGCCAGGCGTCGACCCGCAGGGTCTGGATGTGCGGATAGGCTTCGCGCTGCTGCTCGGCCGTCTCGGCGCCCGGATAGGCAACCGGGTTGGGAGCGTCCGAGCGCAAAGGCGCAATGGCAACGAATTCCGGCGGATCGACCGTGTCGGTGGTGATGTCGTGGATCGGCGGTACCGAGCGTGCCTTCTGGACGAACATCCAGGGCACGGCCGCTGTGGCGGCGCCCACCACAATGGCCGCCAGCAGGATGGGCGCGCCGCCGCGCCGTGCCGCGGGCAGCAGAAGCAGGAGAACGCCGAGCCCGGCCGCCGCCAGGCCGCCGTAGAGCGCCCAGCGCATGAGGGTGAAGCCGAAACGGAAATCCCAAAGTTCCAGGCGGGTGCCCGGCCCGGCGAAGAGCAGCATCAGGGCTGCAGCCAGGGCCACGGTCAATATGACGATGCGCAGTGCTTTCATGTCCTTCCTCCCCGAGCGCCCCGATTGGGCAGATCCCGTCGAAGCCGTTGAAAGGTATCATACCGGTCCTTCTTTCCACATCGTGTCAATCGAACGATCCCGTGCCCCGCGCGAAATCCCAACTGGTGGCGGTGACCTGGCCCTGGGTGGCGATTGCCGCCATCCTGGCCCTGTTCGTGCTGCGCGCCCGAGTGGTCGAGGATCACTACGGGGCCGTCGTGGCCTGCGAGGGGTGTTTCTTCCTGCCTTCGATCGTCCAGGACCTGTGGGTGCTGGCCATTGCCTGCGTCCTCCTGGCGATGGTCATCGTTTCGCCCTGGCGCCTGTTGCGCTGGCTGGGCGGCCTGGTCCTGTCGGTGTTGCTGATCGGCTACGTCATCGACGTCTACCTGCTGCATGCCTTCGGCATCCGGCTCTTCCTGGCCGATATCGCCGTCTACGGGCTCAGCATCGGCCTGGTGGTCGAGCAGTTCGCGGCCTGGGCCGGCGGCGTGGTGCCGGCGGTGTTGCTGATCGTTCTTCTCGTGGGCCTGGTGTCGCTCCCGGCCGTGCTCCCCAGGTCGGCTTCGCCAGTAATGATGGCGAGCCTGGTCCTGGTCGGGCTGGTTTCCACCGGTGTGGCGGCTTTCGGCCCGGCCCCGGATTTCGTCAACAGCTGGATCTACCGGAACTTCCTGCAGGCCAACTCGGCCACCACCGAGTCGGTCCGCTACAGCCCGGAGCGGATCGAGGCGATACGGAACAAGCAGGACGCAATACTGCCGCGCAGCTGCGAAAGTTCGCCGGTCGATCGTCGAAACGTCATCGTCCTGATCCTGGAATCCTGGTCGAGCTACCAGAGCCCGGCCTTCGGCGGTCACCTCGACTGGACGCCCGAACTCGACGCGCTGGCAATGGAAAACGTGCGCTACACCAACCTGCACGCCGGCGGATTCAGCACCAACGAGGGGCTGGTCAACATTCTCGGCGGTGTCCGGCTGTGGGCACCGTTCGAGCACCTGTTCGAAGCGGCCGAATTCGGGCACGCCTGGGGCATCGACGGCGGCATGGCCGAGGTCCTCGGTAGCGCCGGTTTCCGCACCGCTTTCCTGACCACCGGTCCCCTGTCGTTCCTGCGAAAGGGCGAGTGGCTGAGGGACCTGGGTTTCGACTACGTGGAGGGCAACCAGCATCCGTTCTACGAGGACTGGGAGCGGGTGGCGTTCCATGCCGCTGCCGACGAGGCGCTCTATCGGCGCGCCCTGCAGTGGACGGGCGACCAGGCGGATTCGCCCTACCTGCTGGTGCTCGAGACGGTCAGTACGCACCAGCCCTACATCAACCCCGAGACCGGCGCGTACGACATCGAGGGCAGTTTCCGCTACGCGGATCGCTGGGCCGCGTGGTTCCACGACCGGCTCGAGGAGCGCGGATTCTTCGACTCCGGGGTGCTGCTCGTGGTCAGCGACCACCGCAGCATGACGCCGATCAGCGCCGAGGAGCAGGAACGCTTCGGGCGCGGGGCGGCCTCGCGGATCCCGATGTTCATGGTCGACAAACAGTGGCAGGGGGCGCCGGTGGTCGATCGGGTGCACGGCCTGGGCGACCTGGTCGCGGGCATGCGCCAGCGAGTGTCCGGGGAAGTCTGCACCGACGCCACTCAGGCCAGCCCGTTCCGAACCGATGAAGCCGAGGGCAGCTGCGCGTTTCACCTGCGCGGCTCGCAACGCGGTATCGTGGATGTCTTCTGCGGCGACGGCAACGGTCGCGTCCTGCTCGACGGCGACGATACACGCTTTACGGACGTCTCGGGGCTTTCGCCCCGGCGCCGGGAACAGGTATTGACGGCGATCGCCCTCGAGCGCATCCGCGGATCCGAGCGAGCCCGGCGCTACGAAGCAGCCGGCGGCGATCGATGAAGGGCCGGGGCGGGTAAGGCATCAAGGAGAGAACGTGGACTGGCTGCAGACACTGCTGATCGCCCTCATCCAGGGCTTGACGGAATTCCTCCCCGTTTCCAGCCAGGCGCATCTGGTGCTCTATTCCTGGGTGACCGGCGGGGTCTACCAGGGGCTGGATTTCGACATCATCCTGCACGCGGGCTCCCTGGTCGCCGTGGTCGCCTACTTCAGGCGGGAATTGCTCGCCATGGCGCGTTCCTGGTTCGGTTCGCTTGTGGGGGGGCAGCCGGACGCCGATTCGCGCCTGGCATGGTGGATCATCATCGGCACGCTGCCGGCGGTCGTTTTCGGTTTTCTGCTCAAGGACGTGGCCGAGGAGCAGCTGCGCGCGGTCTGGGTCATGGCCACGTCCCTGGTCGTCTTCGGCCTGTTGCTGGGCTGGGCCGATTGGCGGGGAAGGCGCGACCGCGACGAGCACCAGCTGGGGCTACGGGGCGTGCTCGTGATCGGATTCGCGCAGGTGCTGGCTTTGATTCCCGGAACGTCGCGCTCGGGCATCACCATCACCGCCGCGCTGTTCATGGGGCTGACGCGGGAGGCGGCTTCGCGCTTTTCCTTCCTGTTGTCGATTCCGGTCATTACCGGCGCGGCCGTGCTCGGGCTTCGCGACCTGTCCTCGACCGAACTGACCACCCCCTGGGGATTGCTGCTGCTCGGTTTCGCGGCGTCGGCCCTGAGCACGTACGCCTGCATCCACTTCTTCCTGGCGTTCATCAAGCGCATCGGCATGCAACCCTTCGTGATCTACCGGATCGTGCTGGGCGGCCTGTTACTGGCCTATCTGTGGTGGTGACTCCTGCCCTTCAGCCGTCGACCTTCTTGAGCCTGTAGAGCCAGTCCAGCGCTTCCCGCGGGCTGAGATCGTCCGGGTCGATATCTTCGAGCATGTCGTGTACCGGATCGACCGGAGAATCCTCAGACCCGGCGCCTCGGGTGGACGCCTGTCCGAACAGGCCCAGCTGCGGGCTGCTGGCGCCGGCGGCCTCGTTCTCCAGGCGATCGAGGTGCTTGCGCGCCTGGGCGATGACCGGCTTGGGGACGCCGGCCAGGCGCGCGACCTGGATGCCGTAGCTCTGGCTGGCCGGGCCCTCGCGCACCGAATGCAGGAAGACGATCTCGTCGCCGTGTTCGCGCGCGTCGAGATGCACGTTGGCGATGCCTTCGTGGTCTTCGGCCAGGCGGGTGAGTTCGAAGTAGTGGGTGGCGAAAAGGGTCATGGCGCGCAGGTTCAGGGCCAGTTCGGTGGCCACCGCCCAGGCCAGGGCCAGGCCGTCGAAGGTCGAGGTGCCGCGCCCGATCTCGTCCATCAGGACCAGGGAATGCTCGGTGGCGTTGTGCAGGATATTCGCGGTCTCGACCATTTCGACCATGAAGGTCGAGCGCCCGCGGGTCAGGTCGTCGCCTGCGCCGATGCGCGAGAAGATGCGGTCGATCGGGCCGATCCGGGCGGACTTCGCGGGCACGAAGGCCCCGGCGTGGGCCAGGATGGTGATCAGCGCGGCCTGCCGCATGTAGGTGGACTTGCCGCCCATGTTGGGGCCGGTGATGACCAGCATGCGCCGGTCCGGGTCGAGCCGGCAGTCGTTGGGAACGAACGCTTCGTCCTGGACGCGCTCGACGACCGGATGGCGGCCTTCGACGATGTCGACCCCGGGCTGCTCGTCGAGCTCGGGTACATTGAGGCGAAGGGTCTCGGCCCGTTCGGCGAAGGTCACCAGGACGTCGAGCGTGGCCAGGCCGGCAGCGATGACCGCCAGGCGGCCGTGCTCGCCACCGAGGCGATCGACCAGCGCTTCGTAGAGCGCCTTCTCCCTTGCCAGGGCGCGTTCGCGCGCCGACAGCACCTTGTCCTCGAAGGCCTTGAGTTCCTCGGTGATGTAGCGCTCGGCGTTCTTGAGCGTCTGGCGACGGCTGTATTCGGTGGGCACCTTGTCGGCGTGCGTCTTGCCGATCTCGATGTAGTAACCGTGCACCCGGTTGAAGCCGACCTTGAGCGTCTGGACTCCCGTGCGTTCGCGTTCCTGCTCTTCGTAGCGTACGAGAAAGTCGCCGGCGTTCTGGCTCAAGCCGCGCAACTCGTCGAGTTCGGCATCGTAGCCCTCCGCGATCACGCCGCCGTCGCGCACGACCATGGGCGGTTGCTCGACGACCGCCGACTCGAGCAACTTCGACAGGTCGGGGCAGGGGGCGAGGTCGTCCCGCAGTTCGTCGAGGAGCGGCACGGACACCCGCTCCAGGCCTTCGGCAAGTTGCGGCAGCCGTCCCAGCCCCTCCCTGAGCGTGGCGAGATCGCGCGGGCGGGCGGTCTTGAGCGCGATCCGGGTCAGTACGCGCTCGATGTCGCCCAGGCCGGAAAGCCGCTCCGCTAGGTCGGGGTGGACGTGCGTCTCCATCAGCGCCGACACCGCCTGGTGGCGTGCGCCCAGGGCGGTGCGGTCGCGCAGCGGATGGGTGAGCCAGCGCTTGAGCTTGCGGCTGCCCATGGGGGTTGCGGCCGTGTCCATCAGCCCGACCAGGGTGTGCTCGCTGCGACCGTCGGGGTGGACGTCGATTTCCAGATGGCGGCGCGTGGCGGCGTCGAGCACCAGGTGTTCTGCCGGGCGTACGGCGCGCATGCCGGCCAGGTGCGGCAGTTCGCCCGAGAGCATGTCGCGCGCATAGCCGAGCAGTGCGCCGGCGGCGCCGACTTCGGGCCCGCGGCCCTCGATTCCGAAGCCCGACAGGTCCTGGACGCGGAACTGGCGGCACAGCTCGCGTTCGGCCGATTCGGCGTCGAAGGCCCAGGGCGGATGCTCGCGCACCGCCGCGCCTTCGCGATTGAAGGGCAGTCCGGCGTTCTCGGGCAGCAGGATCTCGGCCGGCCGCAGGCGCTCGAGCTCGGCGGTCAGTTCCGCCGCCGAGCCCAGGGGGCAGCAGCGCAGCCGTCCGCCGGCCAGGTCCAGCCAGGCCAGGCCGAAGCCCTGTTTGCCCGGAAGGATGGCCGCCAGCAGGCGTTCGGTGCGCTCCTCGAGCAGGGATTCCTCGGTGACCGTGCCCGGGGTGACGATTCTCACCACCTTGCGCTCGACCGGTCCCTTGGCGGTATCCGGGTCGCCGATCTGCTCGCAGATCGCCACGGACTCGCCCTTCTTGAGCAGCCGGGCGAGATAGCCGTCGACGCTGTGGTAGGGCACGCCGGCCATTGGAATGGGCTCGCCGGCCGACTTGCCGCGGTGGGTCAGGGTAATGTCGAGCAGACCGGCTGCACGCTTCGCGTCGTCATAGAACAACTCGTAGAAGTCGCCCATGCGGAAAAACAGCAGGATGTCCGGATAATCGGCCTTGATCCGGAGATACTGCTGCATGAGAGGTGTGTGCTGGGGTGGGGCGTCTGACATTGCGGTGGTATCGGCTTGGGCCTTTGGCTTTGGTCGACGGCAGAGACTAGGTTTCAGGGTTCAGGGTTCAGGGTTCAGGGTTCAGGAAAACCCGGCCGAAGCCCGCCCTGAAACCTGAACCCTGAAACCTGGAAACCTTCATTCAAGGCATTATAGGAGCCATGGCAATGCGAAACGACGATGAAGCGCTCTCGATGCTGGTCACCGCCCTGGCGGCCGAGTTGAAGAGGCTCGGGCGCAGGCTGGTCACGGCCGAGTCCTGCACCGGCGGCTGGATCGCGAAGGTCTGCACCGACCTGCCCGGCAGCTCGGAGTGGTTCGAGCGCGGCCTGGTGACCTATTCCAACGAGTCCAAGGCCGACCTGCTTTCCGTCAAGCCAGGCGACCTCCACCGCTTCGGCGCCGTCAGTGAGGAGGTGGCCGCGGCGATGGCGCACGGTGCGGTCGCCAACAGCCGGGCCGACGTCGCCTTGTCGGTGACGGGCATCGCCGGCCCCGACGGCGGCACCCCGGAAAAGCCCGTGGGCACGGTCTGTTTCGGCTGGGCGCTGCCCGACGACGTGGTCGAAACCGAAAGACACCGCCTGGTCGGCAACCGCGACGAAATCCGCCGCGCCAGCGCCGCCATGGCCCTGCAGGGCCTGCTCGAGCGCCTGGCCAAGTGACGCCACCCGCGCAAACGCCCCCGAACTCCGGAACCCTGAAACCTGAAACCGCCCGAATGCCGGAAGCAACCCGACGCCTGTTCTTCGCTCTATGGCCCGACGACCGGGTGCGGCGGGACATCATCGAGCGCCGTGAAGCGCTGGGACGAGTCAGTCGCAGGCGGGTGCCCGATCACAATCTGCACCTGACGCTGGTCTTTCTTGGCGACCAGCCGGGGGAGCGCCTGGCGGCATTCGAAGAGGTCGCCGGGAAGATCGAGCAGGGCGCCTGTACGCTGGAACTGGATCGCTTCGGCTGGTTTCCGCGCGCCCGGGTGGCGTGGCTGGGTGGTGACGCGCCCGAGGCGTTGGGCGAGCTGCAGGGCGTGCTGTGGCGGCGGATGGTCGGCCTTGGGGTTCGCCTCGACGAGCGCCCGTTCCGGCCGCATGTGACCCTGTTCCGCCAGGTATTGCGGCGGCCGCGGATGCCGGTCCCCGAGCCCCTGATCTGGCCGATCGGGGATTTCGTGCTGGTCGAGTCGATTCCCGGTTCACCCTACCGCGTGTTGCGGCGGTGGGCGCTGAAAGCTTGAGTGGCGGTACCCCAACCCGATGATTTGCCGGGGACCGGTAAGGTTTCTCCGGGCGTTCTCGGGATTTGAGAACGGCCTGCCTATACTGCGCGTAAGACATGATCGCGAGTGCCTGTAGGAAAGGCCGGTGATCGGCGGAATACGACTTGGATCACGACTGCCCTGTGAGATAATCCGGGCAGATCGCGGCAGCAACCGAACGAATCGAGCAAGAGGACTTTAATCGTGGACGACAATCGCAAAAGAGCACTGGCCGCGGCATTGGGCCAGATCGAGAAACAGTACGGAAAGGGCGCCATCATGCGCATGGGCGACGACGCCGGGCGCAAGGACGTGCCGGTGGTCTCGACCGGTTCGCTGGCCCTCGACGTCGCACTGGGCGTGGGCGGTCTGCCGCGCGGTCGCGTATGCGAAATCTACGGCCCGGAATCGTCGGGCAAGACCACGCTGACCCTGCACGCCGTCGCCGAGGCCCAGAAGGCCGGCGGCACGGCGGCCTTCGTCGACGCCGAGCACGCGCTCGACCCCAGCTACGCCGAAAAGCTCGGCGTGAACGTCGACGACCTGCTGGTTTCGCAGCCCGACACCGGCGAGCAGGCACTCGAAATCGCCGACATGCTGGTGCGCTCCGGCGCGGTGGACATCGTGGTGGTCGACTCGGTCGCAGCGCTCACGCCCAAGGCCGAGATCGAGGGCGAGATGGGCGACTCCCACGTCGGCCTGCAGGCGCGGCTGATGAGCCAGGCCCTGCGCAAGCTCACCGCCAACATCAAGCGCACCAACTGCCTGGTGATCTTCATCAACCAGATCCGCATGAAGATCGGCGTGATGTTCGGCAGCCCCGAAACCACCACCGGCGGCAACGCGCTGAAGTTCTACTCGTCCGTGCGCCTGGACATTCGCCGAATCGGCGCGATCAAGCGCGGCGACGAAGCGGTCGGCAACGAGACGCGCGTGAAGGTGGTCAAGAACAAGATGGCGCCTCCGTTCAGGCAGGCGGTTTTCGAGATCCTCTACGGCGAGGGCATTTCGCGCGAGGGCGAGTTGATCGAGCTCGGCGTCGAGCACGGCCTGGTCAAGAAGTCCGGCGCCTGGTACAGCTACGGCGACGACCGGATCGGTCAGGGCAAGGACAACGTACGCCAGTTCCTCAAGGACAACCCGGACATGGCCGCCGACATCGAACGCCAACTCCGCGAAAAGCTCCTGCCCAAGTCGATGGACGCGGCCACGCAGGCCACCCAGGAAGAAGCCGAATCCAAGGCGGGCTGATCGGGGTGTCGGCTTGACCGAAACGGATGACGCCAATCCGGCCGAAATACGCGAAGCCGCGCTGCGCCTGCTGGCGCGGCGCGAGCATTCCCGGCTGGAGTTGTCTCGAAAGCTGAAGCAGCGTGGTTGGGCTGACTGCGACGTCGAGGTCGTTATCGACGAGCTGGCCGACGAGAACCTCCAGTCCGAGGCCCGCTTTGCCGAGAGTTTCGTGCGTCAGCGCGTGGCCCGGGCCTACGGGCCGATGCGCATCCGGGCCGAGTTGTCCGAGCGCGGTCTCGACCGCGCCGAAATCACGCGGGCCCTGGAAACCGAATCGCCGGACTGGTTCGCGATTGCCGCCGACTGGTACGAGAAGCGATACGGCCCCGAGCCTCCCGCCGACCTGAAGGAAAAGTCGCGCCGCCAGCAGGCGCTGGCGCGGCGGGGCTTTGCCCACGAACATATTCGGGAACTGTTCGACTGAACTTGCCCGTCGGGCGCTCAGGCGACTTTGCAGCGATCCTTGCCCGCGCGCTTGGCTTCGAGCAGGGCGCAGTCCGCGCGCCGCAGCCAGCTTTCGGCCGATTCGCGCCAGAGCAGTTCGGCCAGCCCCATCGAAACCGTGACCGGCCCGTCCGGGCCGGCGAGCTTGCCGGCCAGTACGCCGCGCAGCCTTTCCACAAGGCCGCGAGCCTGCTCCAGCCCGGTGTTCGGGAGCAGCAGCACGAATTCTTCGCCGCCGTAGCGATAGAAGCGGTCGTCCATTCTGCTTCGGGATTCGACGAGCTCGGCCAGTTCGGACAGAATCCTGTCGCCGGCTTCGTGCCCATGGCTGTCGTTGAGTGACTTGAAATCGTCCACGTCCAGTATCACGAGTACGTGGCGCTGGAGAGCGGGCCGGTTGGCCGCGGCGAGAGCCGCAAGATCGCGGTCGAGCGATCGCCTGTTGAGCGCGCCCGTCAGGGCGTCGTGGGCCGCCATGTGGGTGAGTTCGCCGTGCTGACTGTCTACCCGGGCCGAAAAAATCAGGCTGAACAGGCTGACCATGGTGGCGACGGCGATGAACGTGAGTTGGTCGGTCGGGCCGGCGAAGTTGCCGGCATCCAGTGCCACGCAGGCGATCACGACGGCGCTGGCAGTCACGGCGACCCGCTTGTCGGCCATGAGGAAGTTGCCGACCAGCAGCCCGAAGATCCACATCACGCTGGTGTCCAGCGCCACGACGTTGGTCAGGCCGGCCGTGGTTGCAGCGATCGCGAACAGGTTGGCCGCCCGTCTCGTCCAGCGGGGATTCCAGGCCAGCAGGGCGATCGAGCAGAACACCGTAACGATCACGATATCCGCCAGACCGATCAGCCAGTCGCCGATCGAGAAGCGATAGAGCCCGAAAGCGCCGATGATGCACAGGGAGCTGAACGCGTAGAGCGTGACCACGGCAAGGCGGAGATCGCTCTTCATGCGTTCGGCCACGCTGCGCGGGGCTGCCGATCGCGGGGGGCGGGCGTGATTCGCGGATGCGAGCTTCGTCGGCGGTCTGTTGGGTGTGGTCATGCCTCGCTACTCCGTTTCGACGCGGTCCTTGCCGCTGCGCTTTGCCCGAAAGAGCGCGCGATCGGCACGGATGAGCCAGTCTTCCGGTGACTCCCCGGCGGCGTGCTCGGACAGCCCGGCGGAGAACGTGACCGCGGGCTCTTCGGCGGGACGGTCCTGCGCGAAAGCGCTGCGCAGCTTCGTCAGCGCGTGCCGGGCGCCTTCAAGCGAGGTCCTGGGCAGCAAGAGGACGAACTCCTCGCCGCCGTAGCGATAGAAGCGGTCTTGCTCGCGCGTTGCCGAAGTCACGACCCCGGCTAGCCGGACAAGGACCCGGTCTCCAGCGTCGTGGCCCGCCTCGTCATTTAGGCGCTTGAAGTCGTCCAGATCCAGGATGGCGAGGCAGCAGGGTTCCTTCGAGCGCTTGGAGGCTTCGACGAATGCGGGCAGGTCCCGGTCGAGCGATCGCCGATTGAACGCCCCGGTCAGCCCGTCGCGTTCGGCCAGGAGGGAAAGCCGCTGTCGTTGGCTGTCGACGCGCGCCGCGAAGATCAGGCTGAACAGGCTGGTCATGATCGCCACGGCGATCAGCGTGGCGTGATCGGTCGGCGTCGAGGAGGACGCCGGGTGCAGCGCGACGGCCCCGATCATGGCGCCGTTGACCAGTAGCGCGACGCGGCGATCGGCCATCAGGAAATTGCCGACCAGCGTGCTGAACATCCAGAGCGGGCTCAGTCCCAGCCCGAGCACGACCGCGATGACTGCCGCTGCCGCCGCGCCGGAAGTGATGTTGGCGGCCAGACGTGTCCAGCCCGGGTTCCAGGCCAGCGCGGCGAGGCCGGTGAACACGGCGACGATGGTCAGGTCGGACATGCCGACCAGAAACTGTCCCTCGATAATGCGGTAGGCGGCAAAGGGCGTGACCGTCGCCATCACGCACAGCGTGTAGAGCGTCACGATCGCCAGCCGCAGGTCCTGCCGCATACGCCGTGCCAGATCGCCGCACAGCGACACGGCCGGTCGCTTGCCGCCGGGGACCCGGTCGGGCGGAGACGGCAGTGCGCTCTGGTTCAGCATGATGGGCTCCCTTGGACGGCGACTTCGCACGGCTCGTGATTTCAATGGTTTACAAGCAAGATTCGGGCCAATCCCCGGCAAGCGTGAGTGGGTGCACGTCTTGGGTGGCGTTCCGATGCGTGGAAGATGATTGCGGGCGCCGAGCCGTCCGTTGCCACGGCAATCGCGAGGGACAAGCCTTGCCGTGAAACGGAAATTCCCGCCGATTCTTCGCGATGACGCAACCGGGCCCCGCCCTTGCGGCGGGAGCCCTTAAACTATATGTCTTCGACCAGATTCGCCGATTCTCGAGACCCGATGAAAACCACCGCCGATATCCGAAAGGCCTTCCTCGATTTCTTCGCCGAGCGCGAGCATCGCATCGTGCCGTCGAGCCCGCTCGTGCCCGCCAACGACCCGACGCTGCTGTTCACCAACGCCGGGATGGTCCAGTTCAAGGACGTCTTCCTGGGCTCCGAGAAGCGCTCGTACACCCGCGCGACGTCGTCGCAGCGCTGCGTGCGCGCCGGCGGCAAGCACAACGACCTGGAGAACGTCGGCTACACGGCTCGCCACCACACCTTCTTCGAGATGCTGGGCAACTTCAGTTTCGGAGACTACTTCAAGCGCGAGGCGATCCAGTACGCCTGGGAGTTCCTGACGAAGGTGTGCGGTTTTCCGCCCGAGAAGCTCTGGGTGACGGTCTTCGAGGAAGACGACGAGGCCGCCGACATCTGGTTGCAGGAGATCGGCGTCGACCCGGAGCGTTTCTCGCGCATCGGCGCGGCCGACAACTTCTGGGCGATGGGCGACACGGGACCCTGCGGCCCCTGTACGGAAATCTTCTACGACCACGGCCCGGAAGTGCCGGGTGGACCGCCCGGCACGCCCGAGGAGGACGGCGATCGCTATATCGAGGTCTGGAACCTGGTCTTCATGCAGTACGACCGCGCCTCCGACGGCACGCTCAGCCCGCTGCCGGCCCCCTCGGTGGATACCGGCATGGGCCTCGAGCGCCTGGCGGCGATTCTCCAGGGCGTGCATTCGAACTACGACATCGACCTGTTCCGGCATCTGATCGACGCGGCCGCGAAACTGACCGCGGCGCAGGATCGTGATTCGGCTTCCCTCAAGGTGATCGCCGACCACATCCGCGCCTGCGCCTTCCTGATCGTCGACGGCGTGCTGCCGTCCAACGAGGGCCGGGGCTACGTCCTGCGCCGCATCATCCGCCGCGCCATCCGCCACGGCTACAAGCTCGGCTGCGAGGGCCTGTTCTTCAGCCGCATGGTCGCCCCGCTGGCCGAAGTCATGGGCGATGCCTATCCGGAGCTGGTCCACAAGCAGGATTTCGTCACCGATGTGCTCGAACGCGAGGAAAAGCGATTCGGCGAAACCCTGGATCAGGGCATGACGCTGCTCGAGGGTGTCATCGCCGATCTCGATGGCCGGGAGATTCCCGGCGGCGTGGCTTTCAAGCTCTACGACACCTACGGCTTTCCGGTTGATCTTACGCGTGACATCGCCCGCGAGCGCGAGCTGACGGTCGACGAGGAAGGCTTCGAGCACGCCATGAACCAGCAGCGCGAGCGCGCGCGGGCGGCCGGCAAGTTTACCGGCGCCGACGGCATGCCGGCCGAGCTGATCGCCGAATTGCCGGCGACGCGCTTTCTCGGCTACGAGCAGCACGCCGTGGATGACGCCGAAGTGCTGGCCATCCTGGTCGAGGGCAAGCCGGTCGATTCTCTGTCTGCCGGCGACGAGGCCGTGCTCGTGCTCGACCGCACGCCCTTCTACGCCGAATCGGGCGGGCAGGTGGGCGACACGGGCCGGCTCGAGGGCCAGGGCGGGCGCTTCGAAGTCACCGACACGCGCAAGTTCGCCGGGGCCTTCCACGGTCATGTCGGCCGGCTGGCCGACGGCTCGCTCAAGATCGGCGACCGCCTGTCGGGACAGATCGACTCGCGGCGCCGCGCCGACATCGTGCGCCACCATTCGGCCACCCACCTGCTGCACTCGGCCCTGCGGACGGTGCTCGGCGAGCACGTCCAGCAGAAGGGTTCGCTGGTTGCCCCGGATCGGCTGCGCTTCGACTTCTCGCACCACGCTCCGGTCAGCGAAGAGGAACTGGCGGAAATCGAGCGCCTGGTCAACGAACAGATCCAGGCCAACGTCGAAGCCGAGGTACGCGAAATGCCCTTCGACGAGGCCATCGAGGCCGGCGCGCTGGCCTTCTTCGACGAAAAGTACGGCGACGACGTGCGCGTGCTGCGCTTCGGTGACTTCTCCATGGAGCTGTGCGGCGGCACGCACGTCGACCGGATGGGCGACATCGGCCTGTTCAAGATCGTCTCCGAGACCGGCATCTCCGCCGGCGTGCGCCGCATCGAGGCGGTGGCCGGGCGCGTGGCCGTCGACTGGCTGCAGAAGCTCGATCACTCGGTGCGCGAGGCCTCGGGCCAGCTCAAGACCAGCCCGGAGCAGCTCTCCGACCGAATCGGCCAGCTCCTGGGGCGCTCGCGAGAACTGGAGAAGGAACTCGAGCGGCTCAAGGGCAAGCTGGCCTCGGCGGCGGGCTCCGACCTGGCCTCGCAGGCGGTCGATGTCGAAGGCGTCAAGCTCATCGCCGCCCATCTCGAGGGCGCCGACCCGAACAGCCTGCGCGACACCGTCGACCAGCTCAAGAACAAGATCGGCTCGGGCGTGATCGTGCTCGGCACGGCCGCGGGCGGCGGCGTGCGCCTGGTCGCGGGCGTGACCAAGGATCTCACCGGCAAGCTCAAGGCCGGCGAGCTGGTCAACCATGTCGCCTCCCAGGTCGGCGGCAAGGGCGGCGGCCGGCCCGACTTTGCACAAGCCGGGGGGAGCGACGTCTCGGCGCTGCCGGGCGCCCTGGATTCGGTGGCTGACTGGCTGCGGGAGCGCTTGTAAAGGCGTTGTGCTGGAGCGTTCTCGCAATGGCGCAAAGGCGCAGAGTTCGCAAAGAAACAAGAATAATGAATGAATTCGATCGAGAACCTCGCAGGGTATACGTTGCGAGTGAACTCGGGGTTTTGATGTCCTGTTCACTGCTTTTCCATCGCGTCCTTTGCGCCATAGCGCCTTTGCGAGAGAAGCTGGTTGCTGGGAAATGCCCGAAAATCGCAATGCGAGACGGCATCTCCTTCGGTATAATGCGCGGTTTCCGGAGAGGTGGCAGAGTGGTTGAATGCGCCGGTCTCGAAAACCGGTAACGGGTTTTCCCCGTTCGAGGGTTCGAATCCCTCCCTCTCCGCCACTCTTTACAGTCGAGCTCCACACCCGCAGGATGGCGCTTGAAGGGTCCGAAGACAGGGGAGGCGGGCCGCTCGGGTCGCGAGCATCACATGTCTGATCGATCATCATGCAACTGACCAAGTGCGCCGTCGTCGGAGTGGGTTATCTGGGCCGTTTTCACGCCCAGAAATATGCCGCTATCGACACCGCCGAGCTGGTCGCCGTGGTCGACATCGACGAGCAGGCAGCCCATCGCTCGGCCGAAGACTGCGGCTGCCGCGCCCTGACCGACTATCGCGACATCATCGGCGAAGTCGATGCCGTCTCCATCGCCGTACCCACGGTTCGTCACTACGACATCGCCCGCGACTTTCTCGACGCCGGCGTGCACGTGCTGCTGGAAAAACCCATCGCGAGTACGCTGGAGGAAGCCCGGGCGCTGACGCGCCTGGCGCGGGAACGCGGCGTGGTCTTCCAGATCGGTCACCTCGAGCGTTTCAATGCCGCGTTTCTCGACCTCGGCGGCTTCAAGCTCAACCCACTGTTCATCGAGTCGCACCGGGTGGCGCCGTTCAAGCCGCGCTGCACGGACGTCAACGTCGTGCTCGACCTGATGATCCACGACATCGACCTGATCCTGGGCATGGTCAAGAGTCCGGTCCGCTCGCTGGCGGCCAACGGCACCTCGGTGCTTTCCGACGAACTCGACATCGTCAACGCCCGCCTGGAATTCGAGAACGGCTGCGTGGCCAACGTCACTTCCAGCCGGGTGAGCGTGAAATCCGAGCGGCGCATGCGCATCTTCCAGCCCGAGGCCTACATTTCGATCGATTTTCAGAACTGCGGCCTGGCCGTTCATCGCATCGGCGAGCGCGAGATGTTTCCCGGCGTGCCCGAAATCCTGCGCGAGGAATCCTCCTTCGAGGAAAACGACGCGCTCAGGCGCGAGATCGAATCCTTCGTCTCGGCCGTGCGCGACGGCACGCCCGTGGTCGTTACCGGCGAGGACGGCCTGCGCGCCCTGGAGACGGCGATGCATATTTCCGCCATGGTGGACTCGCGCCCCGCGACCGGTGAAGTGCGTTCGGCATGAAGCCGATTCCCATGGTCGACCTCGGCGTTCAGTACGAGCGTCTCAAGCCGGAAATCGACGCCGCCATCGCCGAGGTGATGGCGGGCACTCGCTACATCCTGGGCCCCAATGTCCAGGCACTGGAGTCCGAGCTCGCCGATTTCCTGGGCGTCGCCCATGCCGTCAGTTGCGCCTCCGGAACCGACGCACTGCACCTGGCGCTGCGCGCTGCCGGCATCGGGCCCGGCGACGAGGTGATTACCTCGCCGTTCACCTTCATCGCCACGGCCGAGGCGATCTGCTACTGCGGCGCCGAGCCGGTATTCGTCGATATCGATCCGCGCACCTTCAATCTCGATCCCGAGAGAGTGGCCGCGGCGGTGACCGAGCGCACCCGGGCGATCCTGCCGGTCCACCTGTTCGGACAACCGGCCGACATGGCCGCGCTTTCAGCGATCGCCGACGAGCGCGATCTGACGTTGATCGAGGACTGTGCCCAGAGTTTCGGGGCGACCCACGACGGGCAGCAGACGGGTAGCATCGGCCTGGCCGGCGCCTTCAGCTTCTTCCCCAGCAAGAACCTCGGCGCCTGCGGCGACGGCGGCCTGATCACGACCAGCGACGACGAGCTGGCCGACGAGATCCGGATGCTGCGCAACCACGGTCGCCGCGTGGACGGTTACCTGCACGAAGTGGTCGGCTACAACAGCCGCCTGGATGAACTGCAGGCCGCCATCCTGCGCGTCAAGCTGGGCCATATCGACGAATTCAATCGCCAGCGGCGGCGCGTGGCCGCGAGCTACGGCGAGCGCCTGTCGGACACGGCGCTCGAGATACCCTTCGAAGACGGTCTCGGCCGGCACGTCTACCACCAGTTCACGATGTTGGTGCCGGATGGTCGGCGCGATGCAATGCAGGCCGCCCTGCGGGACGCCTCGATCGCCAGCGCCGTCTACTATCCGACGCCGCTGCATCGACAGCCGGCTTTCTCCGGCTACAGCCGCGCCGGGTCGCTGGCCCACAGCGAGTCCGTAGCCGAACGCTGCCTGTCCCTGCCGATCTTCCCGGAAATGACCGAGGAACAGATCGACCGCGTCGCCGATACCCTGAAGGCGGCACTCTGATGCCCGCACTGACGCGAAGCGTCATCCCGGCCCCAGAGCCGGGACCTTCCAACCGAAGTCGCCAAGCCATGGAAGGCCCCGGATCAAGTTCGGGGCGACGAGCCGCTCCCTGAAACCTGAAACCCGAAACCTGAAACCTGAAACCTCGAAGCCATGACCCCCAACGATTTCGTCGCTCACTTCGGCAAGACCCGCGCCTCCGCCATTCTCCGCACCGACGACGCCGATGCCGCGCTCAAGGCGATGGAAGCGGCGATCCGGGGTGGCTTCACGATCTGCGAGTTCACGCTGACCGTCCCCCGGGTCTACGAGCTGATCGCCGATTTTTCACGACGCTATCCCGATGTGCTCTTCGGGGCCGGTACCGTCCTGACGGTCGAGGAAGCCGAAAAGGCCGTTGAAGCCGGGGCCCGCTTCCTGGTCTCGCCGGTGACCGACGAGGCGGTGATCGAGGCTGCCGGACGCCTCGGCGTGGCCGCCATGCCCGGCACGCATACGCCCACGGAAATGCTTCGCGCCCACCGTGCCGGCGCGGGGCTCCAGAAGCTGTTCCCGGCGCCGGGGATCGGTCCGGATTTCGTCAAGGCCTGCCTGGGACCGATGCCGTTTCTCAATATCGTGCCCACGCACGGCGTCACCGAGGAGAACGCTGCCGACTGGCTGGCTGCCGGTGCGCACGGCATCGGTTTCGTCGCGCCGCTGTTCGACCCGCAGCTCGTCGCCGCGGGTGATTTCGCTGCGATCGAGGAACGCGCGGGCCGTTTGCTTTCCGCGCTCGATCGCTGAGCGGCGACTTGCTCGATCGGCCTGACTACCAGGCCGCCATGCCGGCCGCCTGTCGGGTGCCCCGAAGCTTGACGAGCGCTTCGACGATGGGCTCGACCGGACGTGCCAGTCCTTCGTTGCGTTCGACGATGCGCCCCTGGGCATCCAGCAGGGTGACCACGTTGCTGTGGTCGAAGGTTCCGTCCCCGTTGTCCCGATACCGAACCCCCAGCATGGCCGCCAGCGTGCGGATGTCGGCCGGGTCGCCGTGCAGGAATTGCCAGCGTTCCGGATCGACCTCGTAGTCGGCGGCATAGTCGGCCAGGCGTTCCGGTGTGTCGCGGGCCGGGTCGAAGCTGACGATCACCACCTGCAGCTCATCTCGGATCGCTTCGGGCACGGCGCGGTCGATCCGGCGCGCGTCGTTGACCAGTACCGGGCAGGCGGTCGTGCACGAGCCGTAGATCATGGTGATGATCGTCGGCCGGCCGGCCAGTTCTTCGAGCCGGAAGGGTCCGCCGGCCTGGGTCCGCCAGTCGGCGCCCAGGTGGAAGAGGGAGTGGCCGTGGTCGACGGTTTCGGCCTGCATCGGCGTGTGGTGGGCGTGTGCATCGTGGCCGGCATGCCCCGAGTTCGGGGTTGCGGCCTGGGTCACGGCGGCCAGCAGCGTGCCGGCCATCACGGTGAGCGTGAACAGTTTCATGATCCTACTCCGGGTCATAGGCACACCGGAAACCCAGCGTGCTCGTGGTCGTGTCGGGCTGGTAGTTGCTGCGCGACTGGAAGCGCAGGAACGTGGCGTAGTGGGCTTCGTCGAATTCCGGCAGGAATCGCGCGGTGTCGCCGCAGGACCCGGTCAGCAGGTCGATGTCGTCGCCGCGGCCGAGCACGAGCTGGAAGTCTTCCACCCACTCGAGCACCAGCCCGTGGAGGTCGTGGATGCCCAGGCCGGGCGCCGGCCCTTCGGCGACCGGGCGCAAGGCGCCGGCACCGGGATTGGCGTACCAGCTGAACAGCTCGTGGGCGTAGTCCTCGGGCGCGACGCTCAGAGTGTCGCGCTGTTTCTCGGAAGCGTATTCCCACTCGGTCATCGTCGGCAGCCGGCCGCCCATTTCCCGGCAGTAGGCGCGGGCGGCGTACCAGGACACGTGCGTGACGGGACGGTTCGGTGCGGCGTTGCCTACTCCCAGTGCGTCGGCTTGCGGCCAGTGCGACAGGTAGCGGGCATCGCGAAAGATGCCCGGGGCCCGATCGCGCCGCCACTCGGGCTTGGCGCGAACGAAATCGAGGAAGTCGGCGTTGCTGACCTGCCGGACGTCGAGCAGAAAGTCCTCGACCCGTCCGGGGGCACCGGTGTCTTCCCGCACGATGGGCAGTTCCCAGTCGCCGCCGCCGATGAGCACGATGCCGGCGTCTTCGGCCGCGACTGCCGGCGGCAGGACGAGCGTCAGGATGATCAGCAGGGTGCGCATGGCGGCGGCTCCGGTCGGTATGGGCTTACTGGCGAGGTCCGGCGACCAGCGTGCCGGCCGCGCCGCGTTCGGCATCGGCGAACTCGTGATCGACGATCTTGTAGCTGCCCTGTTCGGGCACGATGAAGTCCATGACCGCGCCGTTGCTGGCTCCGAGCAGGACCGTCTGCATGCCGCGCCATTCGTTCTCGACGTTGCCCTCGTACCAGACGCGATCGAAGATGGCGCCGATGACGTGGAAGCTCGAGGTGCCGCTGGGGCCGGCGTTCAGCACGTAGAGGCGAACCCGTTCACCCGCATTGGCGCGCAGCGGCGCGTCGTGCAGGGCGTTGACGTGGCCGTTGAAGGTGACCTGGCTCGGGTCGCGCGCCATGGCCGCCGCGTGGTCGTAGCGGTAGCCACCGCTGTATTCGTCCTCGGTGAGGTAGAACTCCGACTGCACCAGCACGTACTCGCGATCGGCCTCGGTCGGGAAGCCCTCCTTCGGCGAGACCACGACGGCTCCGTACTGACCCTGGGCGGTGTGCATCAGCACGCTGGGCGTGCCGCAGTGGTACATGTAGACGCCCGGGTAGTTGGCCACCCAGTTGAACTGGATGGTGGCGCCCGGAGGAATCGTCTGCCACTTGTCGTTGGCCGCCACGGTGCCGCTATGGAAGTCCATCGAGTGCGGCATGGGGCTGACGGCGGGCTGGTTGTTCTGGATCGGATTGGCCTGAACCTGGGCGAAGAACGGGCTGCCGCCGGCGACCGGCTCGGTGATGACCACCGGCTCGTCGGAGCGGTTCTTCATGGTAAAGACGACGCGGTCGCCTTCGCGCACGTGCAGGGTGGGGCCGGGCACGCTGCCGCCGAAGGTCCAGGCGTTGTAGAACTTGCCGGGCGCGACCTCGATCTGCTGGGCGATGACGTCCATGCGCACTTCGTGCGTCCGGTTGCCTTCGTAGTCGAGTTCGGCCAGGTTGGGCACGGCCGTGAGGTAGCCGCCGACCACGGGCGGGCCGCTGTAATCCTCGGTGTAGACGCGTGCTTCGGGCAGGCCGAAGATCTTGCCGTCGACGATAAACTCGCCGTCGTGGACGAGACGGTCGTCGGCGTTCAGACCGCCGGCGGCAAGGCCGAAGGCCAGGGCGGCGGTGACGATGGTCGGGGACTTGAAGAGATTCATTTTGCAGCTCCTTTACGAGCGAAATTTCAGTCGTTGAAACGCTTAACATGCATTTCAGGTGCATGTTAAGGGTCCAGGGCGGGCCGCGATTTGACCAGGGTCAAAAGGAGCTGGTTATCGGGGAGGATTTTTCGCTTTCGCCAGGCGATCGGCGGACAGCGACGCGGAGCCTACGCCCGCCGCGCTTTGGTGTGTTGATCGGGACCAGAGCGGTCAGACACCGGGCAGGACATCGTCGCCGTCCTCGCACAGGGGCAGGTCGGGCCGCCGATCGCGCCCCGGCAACTGGCGGCGAATGCCGTGCAATGCGGTGCGCAGCCCTTCCTCGAGTACCGGGTGGTAGAAAGGCAGTCGCAAGGCGTCGACGACGTGCACGTCCTGCTGTATGAGCCAGGCGAGCTCATGCGCGAGGTGTTCGGCTCCTGCGCAGGCCATTTCGGCCCCGATGAGTCGGCCCGAGGCGTCGGCATGGACTTTCAGCAGGCCATGGGAGTGCCCCATGATGATGGCGCGGCCCTGGCGGCCGAAGTCGCAGGTGCCGGTCAGGGCGTCCGCCGGCAGCTCGTCGTGCCTCGCGCCCGCCCAGGCGACCTGGGGCTCCGTGAAAACGATGCCCATCGGCACGCGCCGGGCCATGCACCCGGCGTCCGGGTGAAGGGCCTGCCAGGCTGCGAGCCGACCCTCGTCGGCCGCCTCGTGCATGATCGGGCGGATGCCGTTGATGTCGCCGGCGAACCAGACCGGTGCATCGCCGGCGCGCAGCGTCTCGGCGTCGATACGGGGCAGCCCGCTATCGGACAGCGGCACGTCGAGCGTCTCCAGGCCGAGTGCCTCGATGGACGGGCGTCGGCCGACGGCGGCGATGACCGTATCGACTTCGAACGACTCGGCGCCAAATCGGATGGTCACACCGTTGGCGCTCGGTTCGGGGTGCGCGTCCTCGCCGTCGTGAAGGTGGAGCTGCCGGCCGAGGGCCTCGCGCATGATGTCGTTGATGGTGGAATCGGCAATGCCCGCCAGGCCCGGATCGCGACCGAAGAGGTGGACTTTCGAGCCCAGCATGGCCAGGCCCTGGCCGATTTCGCAGCCGATGGCGCCGGCGCCGATCACGGCCACGCGAGCCGGAATGTCCTTCATCTCGAACAGGTCGTCACTGGTCAGGAGGCGCTGGCCCAGGGACCGCCAGGCATCGGGCACGAACGGTTGAGTGCCGATCGCCACGATGAAGCCATCGGCGGTGTAGCCGGTGCCGTCGACCTCGATGCGGTCCGGGGCGGTGAAGCGGGCCGCCCCCTCCACGTAGCGATCGCCCATCTTCTCCACGGCGCGGACGGGGCCGGCAGCAAATCGGTCGCGCAGTTCACGTACGTGCTGCATGACCCGCGCGCCGTCGAGGCGGGGTTGCGGGCCGCCGAGCAGGCCGTCCTGGTGCAGGGTGCGGGTCGCCGAGACGTCGCGCGCGACTTGCAGCAGGGCCTTGGAAGGCATGCAGCCGACGCGTGCGCAGGTCGTCCCCAGCGGGCCGGGATCGACCATCAGAACATCGTCGGTGACGGCAGAGGCCTGTTTCCAGGCGCTGAGGCCGGCAGTGCCGGCCCCGAGAATGATCAGGCGATGGTGCGGCATGTCCGCGCTCCGGAGAACCAGTCAGGTTCTCCAGATTAACGCGATCAGCGGTGCCAGGTCAGGCTCAGCATCGCCCAGCGACCCGGCTCGGCCAGGAGGGGCAGGGTGGGGTCGTCCGGGGTGCGCCCGATCACGCGGCCGGTACGCCAGTATTGCCGGTCGGTCAGGTTGAACAGGCCCAGGCCGACTTCCAGGTCATGTCTCGGAAACCATCGCGTGAGCCAGTCGACGGTTGCGTAGCCTGGCGCCGAGAACAGCGGCTCGCCTTCTTCGTCGACCAGCTCTCGCTGTCCGCGGGCCGCCGTGGTGACCAGACGGGTCTCGATGCTTGCATCCGGCGACTGCCAGGCGATCTCGGCAATCAGGCTGGGTGGCGAGGTGCCGGGCAGGTTGCGACCGGTCGTGCGGTCCTCGCCGCGCGACCACTCGCCGGCGAGTTCCGCGCTGAATCCGCCTCCGAGACGCTGGCGCAGGCGCAGCTCGCCGCCCTCGATACGCACGCGGTCGCGGTTGACCGACTGGAACAGGAGAAATCCGCTGGCCGGGTCGAAGCCCAGCGGCGCGCGGGTCTGGATGAAGTTCTCGTAGTCGTTGCGGTACAGGGCCAACTCGGCGAGGGTGTCGCGGCCGCGCCACCGAAAGCCGGCCTCGAATGTCCGGCCCTTCTCGGGTTCCAGGTCGGGATTGGCGATCGCGCGCACCCGGAACTGCGGGTACTCCAGGCCGATATTGACGTCCTCGAAGGGTGGGGCGCGCAGGCCGCGCGCATACTGGGCGAAGAACTCCATCGAGTCGCCGAGCGGCCAGACCAGGCCCAGCTTGGGCAGCCAGCTGCTGGTCGTCAGTTCGGTCGTCTCCGCTTCCGGAAACGACGAATCGAACAGGGGATCGTCGAGCAGGGAAAGGTCGTAGTACTCGTAGCGAATGCCGGGGCTGAGCGTCGGCCCGCCCTGCCACAGGCGGATCTCGTCGTGCAGGTAGATGCCCAGCTCGTCGACGCGGCTGCGCGGGAAGTCGCGGAGCGGGAAGGTCTCGCCGATGATGGTCTTCGTCGTCTCGCCGGTATCGAGGTTGGTCTGGAGGCCGTCGCGCTTGTTGACCACCTCCGAGCGGCTGAGCTCGAAACCGTAGCCGAGGCGGTGGTCCCGACCCAGCCATTCGGTCTCGGATTCCAGGTCGGCGCCGATACCCGTGGTTTCCTGCCGGAACTCGAAGCGGCGGAAAACGCCCACCGGCGGCCCTGCGTTCGGACGCAAGTCGTCGGTTTCCTGGAGCACGTCGGTCAGCTGGTGCCAGGCGCGCCAGTGCCCCCGGGCGACCGGACCGAAAGGCGCCAGCTCCTGGTCGATCAGAATGCGCCACTGCTGGCGCCGGTCGTCGCCGAGCAATGCTTCGGTGAAGACCAGGCGCCCGCTTCCGATCATCGCCCGAATGTCGGCATCGCGGGTTTCGCGCATGCCGTCGAGGGTGAGCCGGATCCGGCCGGCATTGGTGTCGAGGCCGCCGCGCAGCAGCACCGCGGCGTGTTCGCGATCGAGCAGGTCGATCGGCGTGTCTTCCGGTCGATCGGCCACTTCGGTTTCCGAACCCCGGCGCGCCGCGCCGGCGAGCAGGAAGTCGAAATCTCCGCTCCGGAACGCACGGGCGGCGGTGACACGGGTCCGGTCGCTGTCGGTCGCTCCGCTCAGCGAGATGCGCGTGCCCCCGCGGCCGTCGGTGATGATGTCGTCGGCGTCGATGGTGGAGACGGCCACGACGCCCCCGAGCGCTTTCGAGCCGTACAGGGTGGAGGCCGGGCCGCGCAGGATCTCCACGCGTTGTGCCAGACCGAGCTCGAGCAGGCCCCGGCCGGTGTCGGCGAAGCTCCCGATATCGAACTGGTCGGAGACCGGCACGTTGTCGATCAGGACGGCCGTCCGGTTGCCGCCGACGCCGCGAATCCGGAAGCCGTTGAAGCCGAACCGGGTGCCGCCGCCGTCGATCGTCACGCCCGGCTCGTAGCGGACCAGGTCTTCGGCGTCGAAGACCATGTCGCGGGAGAGCCGTTCGCTGCCGATGATGGTGACGGTGCCGGCCACCTCGGAAAGCTGCCGCGGCTGGCGGTGCGCCACGACGGTGATGGGATCGAGTTCACGCGCCTGTTCGTCGCGGTCGCCTTCGGTCTCGCGCTCGGCCTGCGCGCAAATGGCGGGCGCGAAGAGCAGGGCGGCCAGAATAAGGTTGATTCGATGCATTTTTCCTCGACTCGATGGTAAAGCGCCCCGGAAGACCGGGGCGCGCTGAAACGACTTGAAAGGACGGACTGCCTAGTAGATGTCCTTGCGAGTGTTGTAGTTGTTGAACTTGCCGGTCGGCGTGATGATCCGCTCGCCCTTGATGACGTGCTTGAGCTCGCGGGTCTTGTCGTCGACGACCACGATGGCGGACTCTTCTTCCATGCCGGACCACACCGAGAACCAGACCTCGTCGCCGGCCATGTTGTACTCGGGCTGCACCACGCGCTTGGGTCCGGGACCGAGGTCGGCCCATTCGGCGATCGGCAGGACCTCGTAGCCGGCATCGAGGTTGTTGATGTCGAACACGGCGACGGTCTGCGACTTCTCGGCCTCGGGGTGCAGCGGCGTGTCGACCCAGAGGTTGTCCGACTCGGGATGGGTCTTGATGAACAGCGAGCCGCCGCCCTGGCCTTCGAGGATTTCCACGACCTGGAAAGCGTGCTCCGGATGGTTGTCCGGGTCGGTGCCGATGAGCGTGATGTTGGCATTGCCCAGCGCGCTCGTGCCCCAGACCGGACCGTATTCCGGGTGGACGAAGTTGGCGCCGCGGCCCGGATGCGGGATGCGCTCGACCGGCACCAGGGCTTCGAGCTCTCGGTCCTTGGCGTCGACCACGGCGATGCGATCGGACTCGTTGGCGGCGGTCATGAAGTAGCGACCGCTGGCGTCCCAACCGCCGTCATGCAGGAAGGGCGCGGCGCCGATGGTCGTCACCTGCAGGTTGTCGATGTCCTCGTAGTTGACCAGAAGGATCTGGCCGGTTTCCTTGACGTTGATGATGAATTCAGGGTGCTGGTGGGAACCGACAATCGCGGCCACGCGGGGCTCTGGATGGTATTCCTGGGTGTCGACGGTCATGCCGCGGGTGGAGACGATTTTCCTGGGCTCCAGGGTCTGGCCGTCCATCAGCACGTAGTGCGGCGGCCAGTAGGCGCCGGCGATGGCGATTTCGTCCTCGTAGCCCTCGTAGCGGGAGTTCTCCACGGAGCGGGCTTCCATGCCGATCTTGATTTCGGCGACCACCTGCGGCGGGTTCATGTACAGGTCGATGAGGTCGACCTTGGCGTCGCGGCCGATGGTGGCGAAGTAGCGTCCGGAACTCGAAGCACGCGAGATATGCACGGCGTAGCCGGTCGGAACGTAGGAAATGACCTCCTTGCTGTCGCCGTCGATAATGGCGACTTCGCCGGCGTCGCGCAGGGTGACGGCGAACATGTTGTCGACGTTGTAGTCGTGCTGCGGCGACTCCGGGCGATCTTCGGGTGCGACGTGGACGACCCAGCTTTCCTGCATTTCCGGCATGCCCCATTCCGGCGGCTGCGGCGGATCGTGCTGGAGGAAGCGGGCCAGCATGTCGATCTCTTCGTCGGTGAGTTCGCCCGAGGTGCCCCAGTTGGGCATCCCCGCCGGGGAACCGAAGTTGATCAGGGCCTTGAGGTATTCCGTGCCCTTTTCCTGGGTGATGTCGGTGGTCAGAGGCTTGCCGGTCGCACCCTTCCGGAGCACGCCGTGGCAGCCGGCGCAGCGTTCGAAATAGATTTGTTGCGAGCGCTCGAACTCGGCCTCGGTCATGGCCGGCGCCCCGGGCGTTACCACCTGCTTGCCGCCTTCGATGGGTGAAGGCGAGCCGCGGTAGGCCATTTCACCTTCCGTGGCGCCGGGATGGCGTTGACCCTCGGCGCGGTCTTCCTGCCCAAGCTGCGCGCGCTGGGCGGCCACCTGATCGGCCGTGATCGTGGCGCCGTCATTGCCCCAGGAATTGAGGACGTAGGTCACGATATCGGCTACGTCCTGGTCGCTGAGATAGCTCATTGCGGGCATGACGCCGTTGTATGTCACCCCGTTGACGGTCAGTTCACCCTGGCGGCCTGCCAGTACGTTCTCGATCACGTACTCTGCGTTGCCCATGATGTTGTCGTTGCCGGCCAGCGGGGGAAAGGCGCCGGGCAGCCCGCTGCCGTCGGCCTGGTGGCAGGCCTGGCAATGCGTCTTGTAGCCCTTCTCGCCGGCCGCCATGTCGCCCGCTGCCGACTTGGCTACTTCGGCGGCATGGACTTCGGCGTCCTGTTGCGCGGACGGGGACGAGGATGTTTCGGCCCCGCATGCCGTAGTCACGGCAAGGGAAAGACCTAACGCCCCGAGCCAGTGAATGGTGTACAGCGGTCTTTTCATGGTGTCTGCCCTCCAGTTGGGTGTGTCGGCAACTTGCCTGGGCTCATCTTAGATGCTTTTGATATGCACCTTTTGAGCCAGATCAAATATGCCGGTCGGGGGTCGTGCCAACGACCCTTTGAAACCAAGCTCCCTACCCTGAATCGTGCCACAATAGTGAATCAATTGCCGGGTGAGAGTGGATTTCCGGTCAAGGCTTGACAGATCGACCCCGGGTCCCGATAATGCCCCGCTTCACAACGCGCCTGTAGCTCAGCTGGATAGAGTACCTGGCTACGAACCAGGCGGTCGGAGGTTCGAATCCTTCCAGGCGCGCCAAATTCGAAGAGGCCCCATCCCCGGATGGGGCTTTTTCGTTTCCG
>NZ_QUZK01000004.1 GCF_003410055.1 Wenzhouxiangella sediminis
AAGGGCGCTAACCCTTGCCGGTTTTCAAGACCGGTGCAATCAACCGCTCTGCCACCTCTCCGTCTTGGAGGCTGAATTGTAAACGCTCGCATCCAATTCTGCGAAGGCCGTTTCGATTTCACAAAAAACCCCGCTCGGGGCGGGGTTTTTCAATGATGGCGGAGAGGGAGGGATTGACTGCGCGCCTGACGGCGCTTGCCCTTCGCTTCGCTACGGGTAGCTGCGCATCGTCCTCGCTTCGCTCGGGTCGAACCGGGGCTCAAATCCGTAGTCCCCCTCCCCGATCATTAAAAAACCCCGCTCGGGGCGGGGTTTTTTAATGATGGCGGAGAGGGAGGGATTCGAACCCTCGGTACGGGGTTACCGTACACTCACTTTCCAGGCGAGCCCGTTCGACCGCTCCGGCACCTCTCCAAAACACGTTTTCCAGATCGACCCAGGGTCTCTTGTGAAGGCGATCCTGGATCAAGCCGGGCATTGTACCCAATCGCTGCAGGATAAGCCAAGCCCGGCCGGCCCAACGGACCGGTTCAGTCCGGCTTCCGGAAAAGGAAGATGCCCCACTCCAGGTCGCCGCGCTTGCCGCCGTCAACCCAGTGTTGCAGGCCGGCCTTCATTTTCCGGATGTAGTCGTCGCTGACGCCGCGTTCACGGAGGGCCTCTTCGTTGGCTTCGAGTTCCCGCCTGACTCGAGCGTAATGACGTGGCAACTGGTCACCGTGGTCCTCCCAGGTGACCTCTTCGAGCCCCAGCGCCTCCAGGGTCCGCCGGTAGAAGCCGGGCGAGCCAAGGGAATCGAGGTGAATCCGGTCGTAGATCGGTTGGAGCCGCTCGGGATCGGCGTCGTCGGACTGCATCGGATCGGTGAAGATCAGGCGCCCGCCCGGTTTGAGCACGCGGGCGGCCTCGGCGCAGACGCGGGCCCGGTCGCCGGAATGCAGGATGGCGTCCTGCGACCACACGACATCGAAGCTGCCGTCCTCGTACGGCAGGTTGGTAAAGTCGCCGTCCACGACTTCGATGAGCTTGTCGAGGCCCTGTTCGGCATTCTTCTCTCGATCCCGGGCGTTCTCGACCTCGCTCAGGTTGAGCGCAACGCAGCGGCAGCCGAACTCGCGCGCCAGGTAGCGCATCGAACCGCCGTATCCGGCGCCCAGGTCCAGGACGCGAGCGCTCTCGTCCAGGGGGCCGAGCACCTCGCTCATCCGCTGAACGGTCCGTCGGCTGGCGGCGGCAATGGGTTCCTCGTCGGAGTCGTAGAGACCGACGTGGATATCCTCGCCGCCCCAGACGTGAAAGTAGAAATTGTCGGCGTCGTCACTGTTGTAGTAGTCCCGGGCCGTCTGGACGACCCGTGAGTAAGCCTGGCTGCTCATTCAGTCCTCCTGGTCCGTAGCTTCAGAAGCTTCCGGGTTGCGGTAACGCTTCTCGGCGACGTGGATGAAGAAGTCCGGCTCTTCGCCGTCCGTCCCCGAGTCCTCTTCGAAATCGGCATAGGTCGTAACGTCCTGAAAGCCCACTTCCTTCATGAGGCTGCGCGTGTAATCGCGCCTGAGCGGGAACATGTTGAGGTGAAACACCGAATCGTCGGGAAAGGAGTAGCGAAAACGCGCCAGGCCCTCGTCGACGTACTCCGGTTCCGCGCTGACCTGGCGCCCGCAGTAGTAGTACTTGTGGGAGCTGGAGGCACCGTGATCGAGAATTGCGTCGTAGTTGCGCTGGTCGAGAATCAGGCAACCGTCGTGCTTGAGCGTGGCGTAGAACTCGGCCAGGGTCTTGCGCCGATCGTGCTCGGTGTGGAGGTGCGTGAACGAATTACCCAGGCAGATCACGGCGTCGTAGGTCGCGTGCACATCACGATTGAGCCAGCGCCAGTCCGCCTGGATCGTGCGCAGGATATGCCCTCTTCGTCGGCCATTTTCAAAGGCCTTGGCCAGCATTTCCGCCGAGCCGTCGACGCTACAGACTTCGAAGCCTTCCTCGATCAACCGGACCGAATGGAAGCCGGTACCCGCGGCGACGTCGAGTACCCGCTTGGCCCCGCGCTCCTTCAGCAACTGGACGAAAAAGTCCCCTTCGCTGCGATAGCGCGCGTCCCAGTCGATCAATTCGTCCCACTTGTCGACGAAACGATGGACGTATTCCTTCTGGTAGTGGTCGGTATCCCGGACATCGACGGGATCGCGTCCGAAATCCTGCTTTTCGGGTGAAAATGCCTGATGCGACATGAATCTGGCTTTCTCCTGAATGATTGCTCTGCGAATCCACCGCCAACGGTGCGGCATTCGTGATGCCGAGGCGCGATCGGTCTGTCGCTCGATACGTCGGTCGCGACGAGGTCGGGCGCCGAAGCCAGCGGAACGGCAGCGATACTAACAAGGGGCCCCGGAAGTTGCAGGCCGTGGCGGCGGATTCGTTGACATCCGTGATTGCCCGCAGAATTTGTCGGTGCCCGTCAATTGCTCCAGGACACTGACGACCTCCTCCCGGACAAACATGTGACGCAACACACACACCCGGACCCCACGAGCCAACTGCCGCAAGACTTTTGCGCTCAAGGCACATGTCTTGTAGAAATAGTGACAGTTTCAATGCTTCAAACTGCACTGCATGTCGAACAGAGCAATTGACCGATGCCCGGGGTTGCGATACATTTCACAGCCTGATCAATCAGTTGCAAAACCTTTATCACAAGAGTCTTTGCAGCCGATCCCTGCCGAACCAGCAGCTCCTGGCGGGCTCGAATCGGTACGCGATGCGCCACACGGCCCGATAACGACAATAAAGGGGACAGACAATTGAAACTGTTTCGGAAGCGTGCGCGAAACCAGGCCATTACCGGCCTGTACCTGACTCCGCGTGTCCTCGCCACGGCAGCGGTGGATCACCAGCGGGGCCGCAAGCCGCGCCTGGTGTCTGCGCAATGCCTGGAACTGGGCGGAGACAGGGAGCTCGAACGCGTCGTACAACAGGCCGTCCCCGACCGTGGTTCGCTGGTCAACCTGGTGATGGCGGAAGGCCAGTATGAGCTGCTTCTCGTGGAGGCGCCACGCGTCGATCCATCGGAGCTGCGGGCCGCGGTTCGATGGAAGGTTCGCAACCTGATCGACTTTCATATCGATGACGCCGTCATCGACGTTTTCGAGATCCCCGGCCAGAACAACCGTCCGCAGGGGCAGGCCATGATGTATGCCGTCGCCGCACGGGCGCGCGAGGTTCGGGAATACATCGACCTGGTCGAGAACGCCGACCTGGACCTGCGCGTCATCGATATCACCGAGATGGCGCTGCGCAACCTGGCGGCACAGCTAGAAGAGGACGTGCGCGGCGTCGCCATGCTCTACTTCAGCGACGACCACGGCATCATATCCATCACGCGTCAGGGCAGCCTGTACCTGAGCCGCAGCCTGGCCACCGGCACCGAACAGCTACTCGATGATCCCGACGCTTCGTATGACCAGATCGCCCTGGAGGTCCAGCGCTCTCTCGACTACTACGACAGCCATTTCGGCCAGCCGCCGGTCGCTGCCCTCCGCGTGTTGCCCGGCTTTGCAGCCCACGAAGGCCTGGTCGAGTCCCTCGGCGATGCACTGAGCATTCCGGTCGACGGCTACCGCAGCGAAGAAGTCGTGTCCAGCGATCTCGAGCTGCCGGACGCATTTCTCTCCGAGTTCCTGATCGCCCTCGGCGGCGCGCTGCGGCATGAGGAGGTCAGCCTGTGAATCAGCAGATCAACCTCTACCAGCCGATCTTCCGCAAGGAAAGGATCGTTTTCTCTGCGCAGACGATCGCCTGGCTCTCACTGGGGCTCGTGGTGCTGCTCGTGCTGTGGTCCGTTCTCGTCGGTCAGCGTGTTTCCAGTCTCGAGCAAGAACTGCAGCGCCAGCAGGAGGCCGAGCAGCGCGCAGTCGAGCAGGTTGCCGAACTGCAGGCGAACATGCCGCCCGAGGAACCCGACGCCGCGCTCGTGGCACAAGTCGAGAATCTTCGCGAGCGGCGCGAAGGGCTTCGCGAAAGCCTGGCGGCCCTCGATCGCCGAATGCCGGCCGCGGAGCTCGACCTGCTCGCCAGGCTGGACGCGCTGGCCGGAGAAGTTCCCGCCGGGCTCTGGCTGACCGAGCTCTACATGGCCGACCAGGGAGAGACGCTCACGGCCGAGGGCAACGCCCTCGAAGCGCGATTGATTCCCGCCTGGCTGTCGCAGCTCTCGGAGCTCGAGCAGTTCTCCGGGCTCGGCTTCCGACAGGTTCGCCTGTCGGAGCGCGGCGATGGACAGCCCGGCATCGACTTCACCATCTCCACGACCGCGAGGGAAGCCGAATGAGCATGCGTGCGCGAGTGGGAAAGATCGCCGAACGCATCAACGGCCTGAGCCTGCGTGAACGGGCGCTCCTGATGCTGGCCGTATTCGCGGTCATCTTCCTCATCTGGGATTTCTCCACCATGCAAGCGCTGGGGCAGCGCCAGGAGACGGTTCGGACCGAACTCGAGAACGTTCGCGAGCGCGTCGCGACCCTCACCCAGAACCTTCAGCAACTGGCGAGCGAACGAGGGCGCGATCCGAATCGCGAGCTCGAAGCCGAGCGCGATGCCCTGCGGGAAGAAATCGACGCGCTGGAAGTCCGCCTGGCCGAGCGTCACGGCGGCATCGCCACGCCGAGGGAGTCGGTTTCGGTTCTGGCCGGGCTCCTCGCGCGGCGCGCCGGAGTCGACATCGTGGCACTGGAAAACCTGCCACCGGGCCGGCTGGAGAGCGCCTCCGGCAACCCCGTACCCGGGCTGTTCGTTCACCGCGTCCGTGTGGTCATCGAGAGCGATTTCAACGGAATCCGGAACTACCTCGACCGAACCGCGGAGCTGCCCCGCGGCGTTTTCTGGGAATCGCTGCGACTGACGGTCGATGAATGGCCGACCAATCGTGTGGAGCTCATGCTCTACAGCGTCACCCTCGACGATCGCTGGCTGGGAGTCTGACATGCGAATGATCCCGCTGATGTTCACGCTTGCCCTGGCGAGTACCGCGTTCGCGCAAGGCGAAACGCGCGACCCCACCCGCCCGCCGACAGACGCGGAAATCGCCGCCTGGTTCGGCAACGGGTCGGGCGAAGAGCAACGCGCACCCTTCCGGCTGCAGTCGATCCTGCTGGCGCCGGAGCGCCGCATCGCCATCATCGATGGCCAGCGCCTGCGCGAGGGAGAGCGCCTCGGCGACGCCGAAATCCGCGTCATCGAGCCCGGCCGCGTGGTGCTCGTTCGCGCCGGCGAAACGATCGAGTTGAACATCGACACGCACCTGACAAACGACAACGACGGATTCTGAGACCGATGCTGCCCATGGACAACACGCCAACACGATTCCTGACCGCTGCAGCGCTCGTCGCGGGCCTGGCGGCCTGCGCCGCGACCAGCGACCGGGCCGCGGAAATCGACCGCAACATACGCAGCGAGCTCGAAGCCGCGGCCACGCGCGAGGCGCCGGACGTCGAGGAAACGAAAGACATCCTGATGCCCGAAGCCGCGCCCGCCTTCGAGCCGCCGCCGGAAGAGCGTTTCCACGTCACGGTGGAAAACGCGCCGGCGCGTCAGTTCCTGATGAGCCTGGTGGCCGATGCCGACCTGAACATGGTGGTCCACCCCGACGTGGAGCAGACCATTTCCCTGGAGCTGCGGGACGTGACCATCGGTGAGGTCATGCGCATCGTGCGGGAAGTCTACGGACTCGAGTACAAGCGCACGGAAACCGGCTACATCGTGCGCCCGCCCCGACTGCAGAACCGCATCTACGAGGTCAGCTACCTCGACGTCAACCGCAAGGGTTCCTCTCGAACGCGCGTCAGTTCCGGGCAGTCCACGGACAACCCCGACGCCCTGCAGGACGAGTTCGGCGGCCAGGGGTCGACGCAGCACCTGCCCGGACAGAACGGCGACGACATTTCCACCGGCACGCGCATCGAGACCGAGAGCGAGTCGGACTTCTGGGCGCAGCTCGAGACGGCCATCGAAGGCATCTTCGACAGCCCCGAGGGCCGCAACGTGATGCTCAACCCGATCTCCGGCGTGGTCGCCGTTCGCGCCATGCCGCACGAACAGCGGGCCGTGGCCGAACTGCTCGAGGCCATCCAGGGCAGCGTGCAGCGCCAGGTCATCCTCGAGGCCAAGATCGTCGAGGTGGAGTTGCGCGATGCGTATCGCTCGGGCATCAACTGGCAGGCGCTCGAGGACGTCGACGGCCGCCTGCTCGGCTTCGGCCAGGTCGCCGGCCCCAATGTGTTCGGCGACGGGCGATCGGCCATCAGTGAGCAGCCTTATGCCGTCAGTCCCGGGGAAGTCGTCCAGGGCTTCGAGACCCAGGCCTTCGGCGGCAGCACTGTCCTGACAGCCGATACCGGCAGCTTCAACGCTTTCATCGAGCTGCTCGAGACCCAAGGCGTCACGCGGGTGCTGTCGAGCCCGCGGGTAGCCACCATCAACAACCAGAAGGCGGTCATCAAAGTCGGCACCGACGAGTTCTTCGTCACCGGGGTGACCGGCCGCACGGCCACGGGCGGGGCCAGCACCACCGCCGCCAGTTCGGTCGAACTGACGCCCTTCTTCTCGGGCATCGCCCTCGACGTCACGCCGCAGATCAGCCGCCAGGGCGACATCATCCTGCACGTCCACCCGACCGTCTCGGAAGTGCAGGACCAGACCAAGACCTTCACCGTCGGCGGTGAACAGGAATCCCTGCCCCTCGCCTTTTCGAGCGTTCGCCAGTCCGACAGCATCATCCGGGCGCGCAACGGCCAGGTGGTCGTCATCGGCGGACTCATGCGCGAGTCCTCGGAACAAAAGCGCTTCGGCACGCCGGGCCTGAGCCGGATTCCCCTGCTGGGCCAGGCCTTTGGCAGCCGGCAGGAACAGACCGTCAAGACCGAACTGGTCATCCTGCTGCGACCGATCGTCATCGACTCGCCGCGCACCTGGGCCCGTGAGGCCGAAGGGGCGCTCGACCGGCTCGGCGAGATGGGCGACGACACCTGGCCGCGCTGATCGCTACGCTATGTACCTGGAGCATTTCGGACTCGACCAGCGACCGTTCCGGCTTACGCCGCACCTGGCCTTCCGCTACCCCGAACCCAGCCAGGTCGACGCGCTGACCACGCTGCGGGTGGCCCTGGAACAGGGCGAGGGCTTCATCAAGGTCGTCGGCGAAGTGGGACTGGGCAAGACCCTGCTCTGCCGGACCCTGCTCGACCAGCTCGAATCCCCGTTCGTGACGGCCTGGCTTCCGGACCCGCACTTGTCGCCCGGCACGCTGCGCACCGCCCTGGCGCGCGACTTGGGTATCGAACTGCCCGCTCGCCCGACCCAGCAGGTCGTTCACGAGCGGCTCCAGGAGGAGCTCGCCGCCATGGCCGCGCGCGGCCTCCGGCCGGTGCTCCTGATCGACGAGGCCCAGGCGCTCCCGGCCAGCACCCTGGAAACCGTGCGCCTGCTGACCAACCTCGAGACCGAGCAGCGCAAGCTCCTTCAGGTGGTGCTTTTCGGACAGCCCGAACTCGATCGCCGGCTGGCGATGCCGCAGTTCCGGCAACTGAGGCAGCGCATCACCTACTCCTGCCGGCTCGAAGCGCTCGATCACGACGGCGTGGCCGACTACATCGCTCACCGACTCGAGCGCGCCGGCGGCAGCGAGCGCCTGTTTTCGCCCCGCTCGGTCGCGCGGATCGCCCGCGCCAGCGGCGGGGTGCCCCGGCTGGTCAACGTGCTCGCCGACAAGGCCCTGCTCTCCGCCTGGGGCCGCGGCAGGGCCGAAGTGACGCCGCTCGACGTGCGGCGTGCCGTTGCCGACACCGAAGACACCGCCGGACAGCTCTGGTGGCCCCGACTCGCACCCGCCGCCCGGGTGGCGGCGTTCAGCCTGGTCGCCTTCGGCGCCTTCCTGGCCCTGGAAATGCTCGCGGGAGGTGGGGGATGAGCCTGATCAACGACGTGCTCAAGGACCTGGAACGGCGCAAGGCGACAGAGGGGGCGCATGCGCCCCGCTCGACCGAACAGCCCCGGGCGCGGCGCGCTCGACGCCGCTCTCCCCGCTGGACGCTCTGGCTACTGGCCGCCATTGCCGTGGGCGCCGTCCTGCACCTGAGCCTGGAAGACACCTCGCCGATCGGCGACGGCCGCAAACCGCAAACGCTGACCGCCCGCGCCGGCACGACCCCGGCACCCGACGCCGTATTGGATGCCGGAAAGCCCGAGACGCAAAGCGACGCCCCGTCACAACGCAAGCCGGCCGAACTCGGGTCCGAAGAAACGCCGTCGCGCTCGACGAGCGACGCGGAAAGCACCGACGCCACTGCGCAGCGCCGGGTCGACCCGGAGCGTCCAAGGGGCGGTCCTTCACGGCAGGAGCCCGTACAGCCCGAACCCCCCGAGCCCCTCGAGAGCACGCCGGCCCGGGAGACCGAACCGGCGCCGAAGCCGGAACCGAATATCTCGATTCGCCGCGCCGACGGCGAGGCCGGGCAGGAGGATCTCCTGGCAACGGCCAAGCGCATGCTCTCGCGCGGCCAGTACCAGCGCGCCGAGTCGCGGCTTCGGCAACTGACCGAAGACCGCCCGGAGCTCACCGAACCCTACGAGCTGCTGGCGGGAGCGCTGATGCGCCGGGGCCGTCACGATTCGGCCATGCGGGTTCTCGACGACGGACTCGGCCGGGCAAGCGAGCCCGCGCCGTTGGCCGCCCTGCTCGGCCGGCAACTGCTCGAGCGCGGCGAAATCGCCCGCGCCCGCGACATCCTGCGCCACCACGCGCCGGCGATGGCCGAGGCGCCGGAATACCACCTGCTGCTGGCCGCCACGCACCGCCAGGCCGGCGATCACGCCGCCGCAGCCGAGCACTACCGCGCGTTGACCGGCATACTTCCGCGAAGCGGCGCGGCCTGGATCGGTCTGGGCGCCTCCCTCGAGTCGCTGGAGCATCCGGCCGAAGCCGCGAAGGCCTACAATCGGGCCCTCGAAGGCGACGACGACCGGGCGGCCCGCTTCGCGCGCCAGCGCCTGGCCGCGCTCGCCCCCATCACCGGAGAGCCGCAATGAGCAACGTGCGCAAGCCGCGACAGAAGATCCGCCTGGGCGACCTGCTGGTCAAGCACAAGATGATCTCCGAGCGCCAGCTCGAGGACGCCCTGGGCGAACAGAAGCGCTCCGGCCACAAGCTCGGCCGGGTACTGGTGCAGATGGGGCACGTCACCGAGGACGACCTGCTCGATTTCCTCGGCCGGCAGCTCGACATCCCGGTGATCGACCTCAAGCACTACAACTTCAAGCCGCAGACCGTGCGGCTCCTGCCGGAAACCCACGCCCGCCGCTACCGCGCCATCGTACTGGCCGAAAAGGACGATGAACTGACCGTCGGCATGGCCGACCCGACCGACATCTTCGGCTTCGACGCGCTCAGGAGCATCCTCAAGAAGCCCATCAACATCGTCCTGGTGCGCGAGTCCGACCTGCTCCGCACCATCGACATCGTCTACCGTCGCACCGAGGAGATTTCCTCGCTGGCCGAGGAGCTCGGTGAAGAGCTCTCGGAGAGCGACTACGACATCTCCCAGCTCGAGGACGACGAGGGCCAGGTCGACGCCCCGGTCATCAAGCTGCTGCAGTCGATGTTCGAGGATGCGGTGCAGATCGGCGCCTCCGACATCCACATCGAGCCCGACGAATCCGTCCTGCGCATCCGCCAGCGCGTCGACGGCGAACTCCAGGAACAGGTCATCGAGGGCCGCCGCGTCGCCTCCGCGCTGGTCACGCGCCTGAAACTGATGGCCTCGCTCAACATCAGCGAAAAGCGCCTGCCCCAGGACGGTCGCTTCTCGGTGCGCGTGAAGGACCACAACATCGACGTGCGCCTGTCGACCATGCCCATCCAGTACGGCGAATCGATGGTGATGCGCCTGCTCGACCAGTCCGCCGGCCTGCTCGAGCTCGACCGGCTCGGCATCCCGCCCGAGATGGAGTCGCGCATCCGCCGGCTGATCAGCCGGCCCTCCGGCATGGTGCTGGTCACCGGGCCGACGGGTTCGGGCAAGACCACCACCCTTTACGCGGCGCTCAATCACATCAACCAGTCGCGTCGCAAGGTCATCACCGTCGAGGACCCGGTCGAGTACCGGCTGCCGCGCATCAACCAGGTGCAGGTCAATCGCAAGATCGGCCTGGATTTCGCCCGCGTGTTGCGCACCGCGCTGCGCCAGGACCCGGACATCATCATGGTCGGCGAGATGCGCGATCGCGAAACGGCCGAGATCGGCCTGCGCGCCGCCATGACCGGGCACCTGGTGCTTTCGACCCTGCACACCAACTCCGCGCCGGCGACCGTCATGCGCCTGGTCGACATGGGCGCCCAGGGCTTCATGGTGGCCGCCGCGCTCGACGGCGTCATCGCCCAGCGCCTGGTGCGTCGAGTCTGCGATTCCTGCGGCGAGGAAACCGAGCCCGACCACGGGCAGCTGGCCTGGGTTCGCGCGCGCCTGGGCGACCAGGCGGCCGATGGCATCCGCTTCCGCGCCGGCCGCGGCTGTGCCTACTGCTCCAACACCGGCTACCGCGGGCGCATCGGCGTCTACGAGCTGCTGGAAATGGACGACGAGCTCACCGACGCGCTGCGGCGCATGGATACCTCGGCCTTCTCCTCGCTGGCGCGCAACCGCAAGGGCTACCGCCCCCTGCTCGACTGCGCCCTGGACTATGCGCGGGAAGGCATCACCTCGCTGGAGGAAGTCATCCGCCTGGCCGGGGGGCTGGACGAGTTGCTCGACAGCCGGATGGACACCACCATCGGTGATGAGGTGTCCTGATGAGCGCTTTCCAGTGGCGAGGACGCAATGCCCGCGGGCAACTGGTCGACGGCCGAGTCGAGGCCGACTCGACCGATGCGGTCGCCCAGCAGTTGATGCGTCTCGATATCACGCCGATCGAGATCGAGTCGGCGCCCAGTGTCGAAACCGAGAGCGTTTCCCTGAGTCAGCGCCTGGGCATGGACAAGCCCGGCATCAACGACCTGATCCTGTTCACGCGCCAGATGTACACCTTGAGCAAGGCCGGGGTGCCGATCATTCACGGCCTGCGCAACGTCGGCGAGTCGACCCGCAACCCCCAGCTTCGCCACGCCATCGAGGATGTCGTCGACGCCCTGGAGTCCGGCCGCGACCTGGCCAGCGGCATGGCGCAGAACCCCAAGGTCTTCCCGACCATGTTCGTCAGCATCGTGCGCGTCGGCGAGAGCTCGGGCAATCTCGAGCAGGCCTTCTCGCAGCTGACCGACTACCTGGAGCTCGAACGCGACTTCCGCGCCAAGCTCAAACAGGCCCTGCGCTACCCCATCATGGTGATCACGGCCATGTTCATCGCCGTGGCCATCCTGATGACCTTCGTCATCCCCACCTTCGCCGAGTTCTTCGACCGCTTCGACGCCGAGCTGCCCCTGCCGACGCGCATCATCATCGGCGCGTCGAACTTCACGGCCGACTGGTGGTGGGTGATCCTGCTGGCGATCGGCGCGGCGCTCCTGGGCTTCAGGGCCTGGATCCGCACCGAGAACGGGCGCTATCGCTGGGACCGGCTCAAACTCCGCTTCCCCGTGGTCGGCAAGATCCTGTTCCAGGGCACGATGGCGCGCTTTGCCCGCACTTTCTCGATGACCTACCGCTCCGGCGTGCCGCTCATCCAGGGCCTGACCCTGACCGCCCGTGCGGTCGAGAACGAGTACATCGGCCAGGCGGTCAACGACATGCGCACCGGCATCGAGCGCGGCGAGTCGCTTTCGCGAACGGCGGCCGCGACCGGCCTGTTCTCGCCGCTGGTTCTGCAGATGCTCGGCATCGGCGAAGAGACCGGCGACGTCGACAGCATGCTGACCGAAACCGCCGAGTACTACGAACGCGAGGTCGACTACGACCTGAACAACCTCAGCGCCTACATCGAACCGATCCTGCTGATCTTCCTGGCCATCCTGGTGTTGGTGCTGGCGCTGGGCGTCTTCCTCCCGATGTGGGACCTTGGCCGTGCCGCGCTGGGCTGAGGTCTCGACGCCTTCCAGCGAGCAGTCCGGCTTTACCCTGTTCGAACTGATCATCGTCATCGTCCTGGTAGGCCTGCTGTTCCTGATCGCCTCCTGGCGCCTGCTGCCGTTGCGCGGCGACGCCGAAGCCGCCCACGTCGCAAACACTGTCGGCGCCCTGCGTTCCGCACTCGGCCTGGAAGTGACCGAGCGGATCGTCGAAGACAGTCTCGAAAGCGCCGCTGAACTGGACCGGGGCAACCCGATGGACCTGCTGGCCCAGGTGCCGGCAGGATATATTGGCGAAGTCCCGTCCGCCGGGGACGCTGACATTCCCGCCGGGAGCTGGTACTACGACCAAAGCACCCGGCAGTTACGTTACCGCGTCCGATTTCCGCAGTATCTGGCTCACCAACCGCAGGGCGATCCCGTCGAACTGTCCTGGCAGGTTCGCTTGCGTTATCTTGATAATGACGGCGACGAACGGTATAACGCGCAGGCCGATTCACTGCGCGGCATCGCCCTGGAGGCGATGGACAATCCGCAATGGCCCGACCCCGAGGACAACATTCCCGAAGTGCTGGAGACCCCATGAAGCAGGCGGCCGGACCGCGCCACGACGCTGCGAACCGCGAGGCGGAGCGTCGCCGGGTTCGTCTCCGGCGCCTGCAGCTGGCCACCCTGGCCTGGTTCGTGTCGATCCTGCTGACCGGCGCCGCCTGGGCACTGGGCATCCTCGAAGTGGGCTTTCTCGAAATGGGCCTGCTGGTGCTGATCGTGCTGATCAGTCTGCTGTTCTTCCACCTGGCCTTGCGCAGCGGCTGGTCGCGCCGGTTCCGCGACCCCAGCATGACGCTGGTCCATATCCTCTTTGCCATCTTCATCGGTCTGTGGATCATCGCCAAGGCCGGCGAAGGCCGCACCATCCTCTTGACGCTTTTCATCATGGCTGCGTTCTTCGGTGCGTTCCAGCTCAGGCAGCGGGAATTCATGCTGGTGGCGCTGGTCGCCGTGACCGGTTACACGGCCATCGTGGTGCACGACATCGCCACGCAACAGATCACGACCTCGACCCAGGTGGTGGTGCTCGAACTGGCCGGCTTCGCCACCCTGATGGTCTGGCTGGCCTGGTTCGGCAGCTACATGGCCAACCTGCGCCGCGCGCTGAGCCGTCGCAACCGCGAACTGCACGAAGCCACCGAACGGCTACGCCACCTGGCCGAGCACGACGAACTGACCGGGCTGCCCAATCGCCGGCGGCTGATCGCACGGCTGGAAGCGGCGGCTCAGAAATCCTCCCGGGACGGTTCGGGATTCTGCATCGCGGTGCTTGACCTCGATCACTTCAAGCTGGTCAACGACCGCCACGGCCACCAGGCCGGCGACGACGTCCTCTCGGAGTTCGCCCGGCGTGCCACCACCGTGCTGCGGGGCGCGGACTGGCTCGTTCGCGTGGACGACACGGTGGCCGACATCGGGCGTTTCGGCGGCGAGGAATTCCTCGCGATCCTGCCGGACACCGACCTGTCCGGGGCCGGGCTGGCCGCCGAGAGACTGCGCAAGGCAATGGCCGACCAGCCCTTCACCACCTGCGACGGCCCCATCGAATGCACGGTCTCGATCGGCCTGGCCGAGCACCAGCCCGGCGAAGGAATCCATCGCACCATCGCCCGCGCCGACGAAGCGCTCTACGCGGCCAAGAGCGGCGGCCGCAACCGGGTCAAGACGGCATGAGCGCGTCTACCATTCTCGTCTCCACCGTGCTCGTCGTCCTGCTCGTGCTGGCCATCGGCCTGTTGACCGGCGCGCTGGCGCTTCTCGCCGGCGTCGAAGACCCCAACGAGCGTCGGGGCGGACTGACGGCGGCCCTCCGCCTGCTCGACCGACAGTGGCGAATCGAACGGCTGGTCTATCGCCACCACCGCATATTCGGCCTTCTTATGATTGCGGCCGGGTCCTTCTGTCTTTGGCAATTGACCCGCGCGGAAATGTCAGCGGTTCTCGACGGCGGTTCTTCCGCCTCGATCCTGCTATGGGCCCTGTTGCTCGGCCAGGCTTTCACCCTTCTGGTCGGACTGGTCGTCCTCCTCCGTCCGAGCCTGCTGAAGCCCCTGGAGGCCATCAGCAACCGCTGGCACGATCTGGACGTCTCGGGCCAGGACCGTCCGTCCAAGGGGCGCTGGGCCGCAATCTTGCTCGCGCTGGTCGGACTGGTGGTCCTGCTCGCCTCGACCACACTGCTCATGCAGCAGATTGCACCGGTTTTCGGCTGAATCCCGGCGCAGAATCTGACAAATCCCGTCACCCCGGTCTTTGCCGAGTCCCCGAAACCTTTCCGAAACCCCCCGTTTTTCGCCGATTTTTGACCTGAAGAAGAAATTGGCATGGATAATGCATTACATTGACTGTGGGTTGTCACCCCCGACGCAGTACCGAGACGGCTGCGGCCGGTTCGACAACTGCTGGGACAACCCGGAAATTCGACCAGGGCCGCGGCCCCAGTCGGAACAATCAACCGAAAGGAGATCTGACCAATGCAAAACATCAATATTCAGAAGACCCAGGGCGGCTTTACCCTGATCGAACTCGTGATCGTGATCGTGATCCTCGGCATCCTGGCCGCCGTGGCCGTGCCGCGCTATGTTGACCTGACTTCCGAGGCCCAGACGGCTACCTGCGAAGGCATCGAAGGCGCGCTCTACAGTTCCGCGGCTATCCTGATTGCCGAAGACACTGTTACGAACCGCGGGGTGCCCGGAACGGCCACTGAAATCCTGAACAACACCGATCTGGGCAATGCATCTGCTAGCGCCACCGATGCCTCTTGCACGATCGATGTCACTCTTTCCGATGGCTTCAGTTGCACGACGGTCGACTTCAGCGCATCCGGCCTGTGTTCCACTCCGTAATACTCGGATAGGTGAACACACGAAGCAGGCTCCCGTTTTTCCGGGAGCCTGCTTGTCTTGGACCATCCAAGAACCAGATCTTGTGCGACAGTCAGACGCGAAACAAGTCGATGGACTAGCGCAATGAGCATTTCTAGGCTTTATCCAAGAAGCGCCATCAGGCAAACCTCAGAGCCAGGAATTGCGTACAGCCGGGGTTTTACTCTTATTGAGTTCATAGTGGCTCTGGTGCTAATAGGATTTGGTGCCGCCATCCTTACGACATTTGTTACTCCCACTGCCAAGAGTTCCGACCCCATGATCCAGGCCCAGGCCCGCGCCATTGCCACGGGCTACATGGACGAAATCCTGCTGCGCAAGCACGACCAGGATGCCGGTGACTGCACCGGCGGCCGCGGCAACTGGGCCTCGATCCGCTGCTATGACGGCTTGAACGAATCCCCCACCGACCAGTTCGGCAACGCCATTGCCGCGCTGAACGACTATCAGGTTGCCGTGAGCGTAAGCGGCAATGCACCGGCCGGCATCACCGTCAACGTTTCCCACGCCTCCGGCAGCGTCAACTACTCGCTTCAAAGCCAGCGAGGAGCCTATTGAGATGCCCGGCCACGGCCAACAAGGCTTCACCCTGACCGAACTCGTGATCATTCTCGTGCTCGTGGGTGTGCTGGCGGCCTTCGTGGCACCTCGCATCGATATCCAGGGCTTCGAGCGGCAGGCCTTTGCCTCGGAGTTGATCAACGCCCTGCGCTACGCCCAGAAGACCGCCATCGGTTCGGGCTGCCACGTGCAGGCGACCATCAACGCTGCGGCCGACAGCTACAGCCTGGCATACAACGGTGCGGGCGGCAGTGGCGGCGTTTGCGGGAGCGGATCGACGCCCCTGCCCCATCCCACCCGCGGCGGCGCGTTTACGGGCAATGGGGAGATCGACGCCGGCGGCGCAGTTATCTTCGACGCCATGGGGCGAACGGCCGCCGGACTGAACATCACGCTGGCCAGCGGCGAGGTCATCATCGTGGAACCGGGGACTGGCTATGTTCACGACTAGCCCGCATATTGCCCCCACGAGCTACTGCACCGGCCCAATGGCACGCCCTGGCGGCCTTTCGCTCGGTCGGCGTGCTCAACGTATCGGCCAATACGCTTGCGCGCACCTCGGTCGCGAAAGCCCACCAGGACGCACCCTTGAACCGGTTCGCTACGCACGCGGGGGCAATATACGGGCCAGGTCGCGCGGCTTCACCCTCATCGAGCTGATCCTGGTGATCGTGCTGGTCGGCATTCTTGCCGTCGTCGCCACGGTCTTCATCCTGCCACCCTTCCAGGCCGCCGCGGACATCGAACGCCGCGCCATGCTGGTCGACGCCGCCGACCTGGCCGTCAACCGCATCACCCGCGAAGTGCGCAACGCCCTGCCGAACAGCCTGGTGGTTTCTGGCAACCGGATCGAGTTCATCTCGACGGTGACCAGCGGACGATACCGCAGGCTACCCGCGCCCGGCGGCGGAAGCGATATCTTCGTGCCGGCACAGTCATCGGGTTCCTTCGACGTGCTCGGCGGACTGCTGGATGCGGGCGCCGTGCAAACCCGAAGCGCAGGCACAGACTGCGGCACGAACGCAGGCCACTGCCTGTCGGTCTACAACACGGGCCAGCCCGGTTACGATGCCTGGACTGGTGGCAACATCGCGGCCATCACGGCTGTGAGCGGCAGCTCGATCAGCTATGACAGCGGCGGCAGCGGACCGCCCTTCGCCACGCATTCGCCGCAGCAACGCTTCCACGTGATAAGCCGCACGGTGCGCTATTCCTGTGGCGGCGGCCAATTGCGCCGGTGGTCGGGGTACGCTCTGAGCCAGCTGGGTAACCCCCTCTCGGGCGCCGGAAACCTGGTCGCCGACAATGTGACCAGTTGCCAGTTCGCCTACAACCCCGGCACTTCGGCCCGCCGCGGCCTGCTGACCGTCAGGCTCGACCTGGCCGACGAAGGCGAGTCGATCTTCCTGCTGGGACAGGCACAGGTACTGAACACGCCATGATCAAGATCAGACAACAACGCGGCGCCGCCCTGTTCGTCGGGATCTTCCTGATCACGGTCGTCGTGCTGTTCGCCGCGGTCGTGGCGCTGACTTCCAGCACCCAGCATCTCAGCCAGGCGCGCGCCGGCCTGGCGGAACAGGCCTGGTATGCGGCGGTTGCTCGAATAGAAACGGCTATTCAGTCGATTACACTGAACCACGCGTGTCCCGCCGGAGGCTCCGCTAACGTCCTGGGCTACGAGACCTTTCTTGCCTGTTCCGAGACGACCGTGGACGAGGGCGGAAACAGCTACGAAATCTATGCGCTCGAAGTGACGGCGTCTCGGGGAAGCCTGAGTGATCCGGTATTCGTGAGACGCTCGGTACGTGCCCAGGTGGTCGACTAGGAGGGATCAGCATGCGCATTTCAGCAATTCCGCTCTTCCTGCTGGCGCTCGGCTGGAGCACTCTCGGCCAAGCACAGCTCATCTCCGAGTGGCGGATGGACGAATCCTCCTGGAGCGGATCTTACGGCGAAGTCGTCGACAGCGCCGGGGGCAACAACGGCACCGCGCGCACGGCCGCGAACGACAATTCGCTGCCTGATACCGAGCCGGCCCAGGTTTGCCGGGGCGGCCGGTTTCGCGGCCAGGGCTTCAACCTGGACGAATGGCCCTGGTATGTCAACGCGGAACACTACGTCCGCGTACCGGATGACGGCTCCCTGTCACCGCTGAATAGTGTTGAATCAATGAGCGTCGGTGGATGGTTCCGGATGTCCTCGAGCGGCGGCACACTCATTCACAAGGGCGACGGCAACGCGTCCCAGGAGTATCGCGTTCACGTCTCCGGAAATCGCCTGAGGATGGAGCTCTGGAATCGCTGGGGCGGCGACACTTCCGTAACCCTTTCCAATCAATCACTGCAGATTGACACGTGGTATTTCTTCACGGCCACGTTGGAACGACTAGGCAACTCGGACAATGTCCGGGTGCAAGGTTATCTGTTCGATGAAAGTGGTCAGATCGGCGGAGTTTCGCAAGACGTCGTTTCGCTCGACTACACCAACAAGAACACATCGGGCGACCTGTATTTCGGTGCTGTGAGCTACGGCTCGAGTCCGGTCGGTTTCTTCGACGGCACTCTCGACGAGTTCCGCCTCTACGCCGATGTCCGATCTTCATCCGACGTCGCCGCACATTGGGGCGCCACCAGGACCTGCAATGGCGGTGGAAGCGGCGCGATCTTTTCCTATTTCATGGAAGAATCCCAATGGACCGGTGCTAGCGGAGAGGTGACAGACTCCAGTGGTAACGCCCTCGACGCGACTTCAGTCGGCGGCGCCGATACCGACGACAATGAACCCGCCATTGCGGGTAGCCCAGGGACTTGTGGTTACGCCGACATGAGCAACTCCGGCCAGCGCGTGGTCGCACCGAGCTCTTCCCTGGTCAACAACGCCGATACGTTCTCCCTGGCCGGTTGGGTCAGGATGCCGGATCAATGGCAAACCAACAGCACGCCTTCCATCATGGCCTACGGCAATACCGTGGGCGGCCAATGGCCAGAACGCTATGAAGTCTACATGGATCGCAACTACACCTGGAGCTGGCCCTATGGATTCATCGACGCCTGGGTCTTCATCATCAGGAAGTCGAACGGCAATTTGCAGTCGCTTCGCGTGCCCGTTGCACCCGATGCGTCCAATAATCCCCTGAGCGGAGAGTGGGTGCACTTCGTAGCCACCTACGATTCGGGCACGGATGACGCGCAGCTCTACATCAATGGCTCATTCGCGGACGATACCGGCTTTTCCGGCCCGAACGCGCTCGAAGACGCGTCGGGAGGTTTGAGCCTGATGGCTCATCCAGGTGGCCAGTACAACGCCGAAGGCTTCATCGACGAGGTCTACATGTTCGGCAATGTTCTGGATGCCGGAGAAGTCAGCGATCTCTACCAGAACACCCGGCCCTGCGATACGGGCTACGACCACATCCGGCTGATTCATCCGGCGACTGGGCTGACCTGCTCGGAAAGCACGATCACGGTGCAGGCCTGTGCCGACGTCGATTGCACGTCGCTGTACCCCGACCCTGTCGAAATCGATCTCACGTCGCCTGCAGCCAACTGGATCCCCGATCCCGTGACGTTTACGGGCAGCACCCAGGTCTCGTTGCAGTACACCCCGGGCGGCGTCGTAACGCTGGGAGCCGCCGCGGTCGATCCGGCGGCAGCCAATCCGACTCGCTGCTTCACGGCCGGCGGCGTGGAGACGAACTGCGAGATGGAGTTCTTCGACTCCGGATTCGTGATCGACATTGCCGACCACGTGGCGGATTCGCTGGTCAACGGCACTATTGCGGCCGTACGCAGCGACCCCAACAATCCCGAACAATGCGTGCCCGGCTTCGACAACGAGACCAAGGACTTGGACTTCTGGTCGCAGTACTTCAATCCGGGCAGCGGCAGCCTGCAGGTGGAAATCGACGGCAGCCTCATCGCCACGGCATCACCGGGAACCACCATCCCGATCGCTTTCGACGGCAACGGCGTGGGCCAGTTCCAACTCCGCTACCCCGATGTCGGCAACGTGGCGATGAACGCGGAGTACGTCGGCAGCGGTGACGAGGCCGGGCTGGTCATGACCGGCCAGGGTCAGTTCGTGGCGCGCCCTGCCCGTTTCACGCTGGACATCCCGGACAACCCGGCGGCTACCGACGAGACCGGAGACGTCTTCATCGCGGCCGGCAGAGACTTCGAGATCACGGTCGCCGCGCGCAACGCCAGCGGCGGCATCACGCCCAACTTCGGGCAGGAATCGACTCCGGAAGGCGTGGACCTGGAGCTCGACCTGTTTGCTCCTTCGGGCGGTGTCGAGCCCGGCCTGGTCGGCGGCTTCGGTAACTTCGCAACCGACTGCAACGGCAACAGCGCGACCGCCGGCACGGCCTGCGGCGAGTTCTCGTGGCCCGAAGTGGGCATCGTCTCGCTCAATCCTCGCCTGGCCAGCGGTGCCTACCTGGGAACCGCAGATGTCGTCGGCACCCAGGTCGATCACGTCGGGCGCTTCATTCCCGATCATTTCGAGCTGGGCAGCGGCGATATCATCGACCGTGCCGGCCTCAGTGGATGCAGCAGCGACTTCACCTATATCGGTGAGCGCTTCGATACCACGTTCACGCTGTATGCCCGCAACGCCGGCGGCAACACGACCGGCAACTACGAAGGCGCCTTCGCATTCCTCGGCGGAGGCGACCTGAACCTTTCCGCCACGCCGACACCCGACATCAACGGCGAGACCGTCGGCTGGGTGATGGGTGTTGGCGATGCAAGCGCCCAACTCTCGCTGCCGCGATCGAGCCCTGAAGGCCCTTATCCAGACTACGAGGTCACAACCGCACCCGTCGACAGCGACGGCGTATCGCTTGCCGGCAGCGGGCTGATCGATTCGACCGAACTGCGATTCGGTCGCGTCGTCATCGACAATGCGATCGGTTCCGAACTGGGTCCGCTCGAGCTCCCCTGGCGCACCGAGTACTGGGACGGCTCGACCTGGCTGGTCAACGGAGACGACAACTGCACCGCGCTCGACCTGACCGCCGACGTGTCGCTCGCCAGTTCCGGAGGCGATGTGGGGGACGGCACGACCTCGGTCTCGCTGGGCGGCGGCACGACTTCGATCGATGTGGCCGAAAGCGATCTCACTCTGGCGTCGGGAATCGGTTCGATCCACTTCACCACACCGGGCTCACCCGGCTGGGTGGATGTCTTCCTGGGACTGGATCCCGACTGGTCGTTCCTGCGCGACGACCTCGACGACGATGGCGACTACGGTGACGACCCGCAGGCCCGCGCGTCCTTCGGACTGTTCGACGGCAACAGCCAGCGCATCTATATCCGGGAAATAGCGCCGCAATAGAGCAAGTTGCACGGCAGCGCGCGTTGGCGCAGAATGGTTCGACCGAGGGAGACGGCTTCGCCGTCAAAGTGGGCTGGCAGGGAACCCCATGCTACAGGCGATCGATAATTCCAACCGGCATCGGCGTGTGCTGTTTGTCGACGACTCCAGGCTGATGCGCTACGCGGGCAGCAAGTTCCTGCACGGGCATTGCGAAGTCGTTCTCGCCGAAAACGGGCGCGACGCCTGGCGCATACTCACGCACGACGACCAGATCGATCTCGTCTTCACCGACCTGATGATGCCGATCATGGACGGCCACGAACTGATTCGCCGCATTCGTCAGTCTTCGGATCAGCGCATCCGGCAACTGCCGGTACTCGTCGTGACCGGCGATGACGAGTCCAGTGCACGCGAACTCGCGATCAGCGAAGGGGCCAGCGACTTCATCGCCAAGCCGTTCAGCCCCGATGATCTTCGACATGCCCTGGCGGCGGGCAACCGGGCAAAGGCCGAGCGGGTTCCGCGAATCCACGGCCTGCCCTCGCAGCTCGCACCGCGCCCGGCAACACCCAATCCGTTCCAGCAGCCCGAGGAACCGGCCAACTACTGCCGCCGGCTCCAGCAGACGATCAGCTTCCACCAGCGACAGCAGCTCGATCTCTCCTTGCTCCACGTCCAGTTCCAGGGTTACTGGCAGCTCAACAACCGCTTCGGCCGCCACTGGGCCGATGCCGTAATGCGCAACCTCGATCGCATCCTGGTCGACGTGCTGCGCGACGAAGACAGTGTGCATCGCACCGCCGACGACCTGTTCAGCGTCATCCTCATGGCGACGGGCCGCGAAGGAGCGAGAATTCTCACCCGGCGCCTGCGACAGCGCCTGGTCGGAACGCGGATGCGTTTTTCCAGCATGGAAGTCCCCATCGACGTGCGATTCGCCGTGCAGTTCCCCGATCTCAACCAGGAGGACGACCCCGAGATCCTTCTCGACGAGGCCCTGCGCCTTGTACACTGGCGAACCTCCCACGACAACGCTGCCCCCCTCAAACCGGTGGACGGCTGACAAGGAATCGGCAGCGAACGGGCGACAGACATGATCCGATCACTTGTCCTTCAGCCGATCGACGAAACGAGGAAGGAAACCGGCGCCATCCGGCTGAGCCGCTTCCCCTGTATCATCGGCCGGAGCCATGAATGCGAACCACGGCTCAACCTCCACCGGATCTCTCGCCGCCACTTCAAACTCGAGCTCGACGGCGATCATGTTCTGATCGAGGACCTGGGCAGCACCAACGGCACCTTCGTGAACGAGGAACGCATTACCGGCCCGTCCGAACTGCGGCCCGGCGATCGCCTGCACATCGCCGACTACGCATTTCGCGTCGAGAGTTTCGCGGAAATCGAGCAGCAGACGAGCAGCCGGGCCGGTCGGCCTGACACCCTGGCAGGACAGACGATCGCCGGTTTCACCGAAGACCCCACCGGTTTTCCCGTGCAGGCACCGCAGCTCTACGAGCTACTCAATGATTCGATGCTCGAGCCCATGGCCGTCGAAGTGCGCCTCGAAGGCGGTCCGTCCGATGCCTTGCTGGTGTTCGGCCGCAGCACGCACGCGACCCTGACGGCCGGCCACGACCGCCTCGCCCGCATGGCGCGCCAGCTCGGCGAGGAAGCCCGCTACAACGGCATCCTGCGCGAACTGGCGGTGGTGGCGGCCGACCGAGCGGACCTGGACAACCGCCTGGTCATCCTGCCGGTCGATGCCTTCGAAGTGGAGGACGCCGCCGTGCTTCTCAACGAACTCGCCGAACTCTCCCGCCGGTTCCGCCGCCTGCGGCTGGGCTGCCGCGTCGATACCGCCGAACTCGACGTCACCACGCTCAAGCAGCTGCGCAAGAGCCTGGAGAAGACCGGCATTACCCTGGCCGACCGCCCGGAAAGCCGCGAAGCCGAGCAGAACTGCCGCGCGGCCGGCATCGCCGTGCTCGAAATGGCCAACGAGGTTGCGGCCAAGCCGCTCGAAGACTACTTCTGAACGGACTCGGGCCCGCGCCCGATCCACGGCTCGAATGGCCAGTCCTCGCCGGCCTGCATCGCTTCCAGGGCCTGGGTCTCACGCTGCTTGATGGTCGCCAGGAACGCCTCCGCGCCCTTCATCCTCGCGAAGGAACCCAGCCCACGCTCGAGGAAATTCTGGAGCAGCCCGACGCCGCCCACCTCGGCCGGGCGCCGCATGATGCGGACCAGGCGACGGACCATCGTGCGCCGCACCGTTTCATCCAGTAACTCGCCCAGGCTGTGGATCAGGGCGATCTGTTCGCGCCGCGCCGCCCACTCGCCGTGCCGGCGATAGGCCCGCGCGTAATCGGGCTGGCCAATCTCGGGCACGTCGACCAACAGGCCGGCCAGCTCGAAGTCGAACTCAAGGCTGACGGCCTGCAGCCGCATCGCCTCGCCGGTGGCGTGAAGCAGATGATCGGGCAGGAATCGCCGCATGACCGGCAGGACGCGCTTGAGCTGGCGATCGCGGGCGTGCACGTCCCGCCCGCCGTAGAGCTCATCCAGGAAAAACTCGCACGCCGGGCGAAAACGCGGCTGTGCCGCCAGGTCGGCATAGGTTTCGTCCAGTCGCGCCCGCTGCCAGCGCTGAAGGCGATCGAGCGCGTCGCGCAGCGGACCCTCATCGGGAATTCGATGCGCGATCCGCAGGTTCCGGTCGACCTGCTCCTCGAGATGGCGATCGGCCCGGGAGCGGCTCATTCGAGGTGCTGGATGACCTCGATGAGTTCGTCCCGGCTGCGCCGGAACACCGCCACCGATTCGACGTGCGCGTAGCGAACGACACGCTCTTCGTCGAGCAGGAAGACGCCGCGCTTCATGCCGAGCAGGCCCTTGCAGCCGTATTCCGCGGCCACGGTCATGTCCGGATCGCTCAGCAAGGTGAACGGGAGACCGTGCTTTTCGCGGAACTGGCGGTGCGAACCCGCGTCGTCCCGGCTGATACCGACCACCTCGACCCCGAGATCGGAGAACTGCTCGATCCCGTCGCGGTAATCGCACATCTGCCGCGTGCAGACCGGGGTGTCGTCGCCGGGGTAGAAAACCAGCAGCACGCGCCTTCCGGCGTGCGCGGAGAGGGTGAATTCCCGACCGTCCTGGTCGGGCAGCGAAAAGTCGGGGGCGGTGTCGCCGATTCGAATCGTCATGCGCTGCATTATAATGTCCGCATGCTCAAGCTGACTCCCGCACGTTCGCCCCGCGAAAACAGCCGCCACCCGACCATCGCCCTGGCCATCGCCGGTGGCGGTCCGCTCGGCGCCATTTACGAACTGGGCGCTCTCCAGGCGCTCGACGAGGCGCTCGACGGCGTGCACATGCACGACCTGGACGTCTACGTCGGGGTCAGCTCGGGCGCGGTGCTTTCGGCCAACCTGGCCAACCGCATCACCATCAGCCAGATGGCGCGCGTGTTCATGAGCACGCCCGACGCGGAGTTCGCCTTCCACCCGGAGAAATTCCTGCGCCCGGCGCTCAGGGAGTATTTCAACCGCGCGGCCAGCGTTCCCTCCGTGATTCTCGACCTGGTGACCGAGATCATCCGTCACCCCCAGCGCCTGACCAGTCTCGAGAGCATCGAGAGCCTCAGCCGGCTGGTTCCCAACGGGATTTTCGACAACCAGAGCATCCACCGCTTCCTGGCCCAGGTGCTCGACAAGCCGGGTCGCACAAACGACTTCCGCGAACTCACCGCCAAGTTGCGCGTGGTGGCGGTCGAACTGGAATCGGGGCAAGCCGTTCGCTTCGGGGAACCGGGCTACGACGATGTCCCCATTTCCCAGGCCGTGCAGGCCTCGGCCGCCCTGCCCGGCCTCTACCCGCCCGTCGAGATCGGCGGCAGTTACTATGTCGACGGTGCGCTGCGGCGCACCCTGCACGCGTCGGCGGCGCTGAAGGAAGGCGCCGATCTACTGTTCGCCATCAACCCCCTGGTGCCCTACGATGCCGACAGCGACGCGACCAACCTGGCGCGCGCCCGCGAGCGAATGATCAAGGGCGGCCTGCCGGTCGTGCTTTCGCAGACCTTCCGCTCGCTCATCCAGTCGAGAATGCAGATCGGGATGCGCAAGTACGAGACCAGCTACCCGGAGGCGGCCATCATGCTCGTCGAGCCCAATCGCAACGACGAGAAGATGTTCTACACCAATGTCTTCAGCTATTCCTCGCGCAACGAGCTGGCCGAGCACGCCTTCCAGGTGACGCGAGCCGAGCTGTTGGCGCGCGCCGACGACCTGGACACGTTTCTGGATCCGTTCGGGCTTTCCATCAACCGCGAAATCCTCGCGGCCCGGCGCAGCTTCGCCGACAGCCTCAAGCGCGAGAAACCGCACTACGCCCCGGTGGGCAATACGCTGGATCGCACACTCGACAGCCTGGAACGACTGCTCAAATAGCCGCTCCGCCCGTCAGTCGCTGTCCGCCAGGGCCGCGGCCACCGCTTCGACCAGGCCGGCCTTGGTTCCAGGCCAGTCCTCGGCGTCGACGAGGGCCTGGTTGACCTCGAGCTCGATGGTTACCAGGCGATCGGGGCCGAATACCCGGCGATGCTGCTGCCCGAGGCCGTTGGCGGTACCGCGGTAGGGGACGTTCATCCGCACGCGCAGGTCCGGCAGGCGTGAACTGATTTGCGCGGCCAGGCGCCGGCACAAGCGCTTCTCCGGCGCCCTCGAGGGGTCATAGAGGAGGCCGATGTCCACCCGGCGCTCCCGCCCTTCCAGAACGGGCGTGAAACTGTGGCAGGCAATGTGAACCACCCGGCCCGCCGCCCCTTCCACGAACTCCCGGTAGGCCCGCCAGTGCGGCAGCCACCAGTCGCGCTCGATCCGTTCCCGCTCACCGGGCGGCAAGCCGCGCGTGAACTCGGAAAACCGATGCGGATGACTCGCCGACCGGTTGAGGTCGATCAACAGCCGGCTCGCCCGCCCGGCAAGCAGCGGCGCGTCGAGTCGCCGGGCCAGGGCGCGGCCCAGCTCCGCCGTTCCGGGATCCCAGCCCCGGTGCCCGGTCAGTTTCGATTCACTCCCCGCAAAGAACTGCGCGAACCGTCCCGGAATGCGCCGCGAGGCGTGCTCGCAGGTGATCAGGACCCGAACAGGCGGTTTTGATCCAGGCATTCGGCCAGCTCCCGGTAGCAGTCGACGACGGCCGCTCGCGCGGGCTGCTCCCCGAGGCGCTGGCGCAGAGCCTCGGCAAGCGTCCGCCTTTCCAGCATGGTCGACAGGGTCTCAGCAGCCGGCGCGGAGACGTCCAGGTCGGCAAGCAACTCGAGCCACAGGGCACGTCCGTCCTCAACGGCTTTCGACGTCAACAGCGACCGCCACGCCTCGTAGTCGAACGCCGCTCGACTGCCCTCGCGGGCGGCTGAGAACAACTGGCTCGACAAGGCCTCGGTCGACAGCGCCTGCCCGGCTTCCAGCGTTTCGTCGGACTCGTAGAGCCTTCGGACCAGGGCCAGCACCGCCTCGGCGACCGCCAGGTCGGCCGTTGGGCACTCCTGGATGTCGATGATGCGAATCTCGATCGTCTGTCGTTCGAAGCGCGCGATCGCACCGCGGGAGTTGAGCCAGTCGTCGGCCAGGATGCCCTCTGGATCGTACGGGCCGATCGCGCGGTAGATCGGCTGAAGAATGCGTTCCGAGTAGTCGCGGATCGAAGCAACCGGCTCGGGTACCACCAGGCCGGCTATTTCGGGAATTCGGCGCTGGTTGTCGCGGTAGAACTCCAATCGCGAGTCCATCCACCCCGACCACTCGCCCTCGACCAGCGGGGAAGCGGACGAAAGCGCCGGAATCAGCGGCAGGACGAGTCGGATGGCGGCGTGCAGGCGCCGGAATTCCTCGTCGTCGAAGAACGGCAGGTTGATATGCATCGACTGCAGGTTCGACCAGCCGTGGCCCTGGCATGCGAAGATCCGGTCGTAGGCGGCGTAAATCTCGTTCTGACCATGCGGCCAGAGTCGTGTTTCCGCGGCCGGATCGAAGAATGGATGCATGGCCGTGGGCAGCAGCATGGCACCCATCGGCGAGAGCTGTGCATTGATTTCGCGCACATCCTCGGCAAATGCCCCGTCGAGACCGCGCAGCGAATCCGCCGGACCATTGGTCTTCAACTCGACGACGTGGAGCACCAGTTCGTTCGACCAGGCGAGCTTGTCCTTGACGACCTCGTTGACGATCTCGCCGGCCTGCAAGGCAAGGAGTCGATCTGCCATCGGCGCGACCGCCAACGTTTCCCGGTCGACGATCATGTATTCCAGTTCGATGCCGAAGCCGGCAAAGGCGTGCAGGTGGGGCTGCGGTGTGACGGGTTCGATAGTCGGCATGACGGCTACTGCAAAGAGGCACGCCCGAGCTTGCGCTCGGTGACGCGTTTGAACATGACGCCCATGATGTCGCGATAGAGCGCGTCCTTGAGGACCGCGTCTTCGCAGCCGGCGTCGATGGAAGGGTTATCGTTGATCTCGATGACCAGCACGCGGCCGTCGACTTCCTTGAGATCCACGCCGTAGAGGCCGTTGCCGATCAGGCCGGCAGCCTTGACCGCGGTGTGAACCACGGACTCGGGGGCCTCCCCCACTGTAAGCGTGTCGGCCATGCCCTCGTCACCGCCGCCCATTTCGTGGTTGATGATCTGCCAGTGACCCCGTGCCATGTGATAGCGGCACACGTACAGTGCGCGCCCGTCGATTACGCCGACGCGCCAATCGAAGGCCGTCGGCAGGTACTCCTGCGCCACGATCAATTCACTGCGGCGCAGCATCTGCCGCACCGTGCATTCGAGCGTCTCGCGGTCCTCGATCTTCACCACGCCAAGCGAAAAGGCACTGTCGGGCTGCTTGAGCACCACGGGCAGACCCAGCCTCGACTCGATTTCGGCGGCATTGTCGCGGTGAACGAGCAGTGTTCGGGGCGCGGCGATCCCGTGACGCTGCAGCAATTCGGCGAGGTAGACCTTGTTGGTGCACTTGAGAATCGAATCCGGGTCGTCGATCACCACCAGGCCTTCGGCCGCCGCCTTGCGCGCGAAGCGGAAGGTGTGGTGGTTGACCGCCGTGGTCTCGCGGATGAACAGCGCATCGAACTCGGCCAGGCGCCCGATCTCGTCGGGGCCCACCCGTTCGACGTGAAAACCGACCGCTTCCCCGGCACGCTCGAAACGCGAAAGCGCCTTTTCATCCGAGGGCGGGTGCGCTTCTTCAGCGTTGACGAGCATCGCCAGATCGAAGCGCGAGACCCTGGAACGCCCTGCTCGCGGTCGCTTGCCCGAAAAATACCGCCCGGCCGCTTCCCGGACGAAATCGAGATGCGTGTCGGGGATGTCGCTGAAAGAAATCGGGGCAATCCGCTTGAGCGCCCAACCTTCCGTCAGGCGCTGGAAGCGGGCGCGCAAGAGCGGCGCCGGAAACAGATTGAACAGCGCCCGGGAGAGTCGATCGTAGCGTCGCGCCAGGTTGCGGCCGAAATAGATCGAAAGCGTGAACTCGTCCGACTGCAGCGGCTTGAGCCCGGTCTCGATCAGCCGCGCCAGTTCCACACCGGTCATGCGAACGATGTTGGGCGCCTTGAAGTCCTGGAGCGTGGCCACCGACGGCAGGGGCTTGTGCCCGCGAGCGGCCGCCAACAGCGATACGTAGTAGCCGTTGGACTGGTAGCCGTAGCTGCGGCACAGGTTGTAGACGCGGGTCGAACGGCGCTCGGACCAGCCCGGATCAGTGAGGTAGTCACGCGCCAGAACGCGCTCGACGCCCTCGATTTCCAGCGGCCAGTCCTCGGCTCGACTGACGACGATCAGTTGCTGCATGGTCGAATCACCAACAGGTTGGCATCGTAGGTCAGGGCGCCCAGAAGGATTGCGCCGATGACGCGATCGATGTGCACACTGTAAACCTGGCGACCCTGCGGATTGGGGCTGGTCGGGTCGGCCACGATCACCTCTCGCGTTTCGCGCCGGTAGCCCGCCAGCACCACGAAATGCCCGACCGGTTCGCCGCGGATATCGTCGTCGGCATCTTCCGGCCCCCACTCGCGCGCACCGCGGTAGAGATAGGTCGCGCTCAAGCCCGTGAGGACCGGATGTCCGTCCGACAGCAATCGGCGCAGCAACGCCCGGTTGAGGTCCTCGAAACGGATTCGACCGCCCGACTCGAGATACTGAAGATAGCCGTCGGTGGCGATGGAGAGCTTCTCACGCCGCTTGAAGGCGGCCTGACGCCGCAAACGCTCGCAGAGGTCGATCTTGGGTCCGGCGAACCAGGTCGGATCGAAGACCTCGAGGTTCCAGGTGTGGATAACGGCCCGATACCCGCGCGCCAGGGCATGATTGGCCAGGAACACGTCGAGTGTGCCGCCATGATCCAGCCGGTGAATCTCGTCGATGACCCGCGTCAGCTCGATGTCGTCGCCGAAATGCCGATAGACGGCATGCAGGCAGGTGGGCCCGCAAGTCGTGGTATCGGGCTGGGCCTCGATCACCACGGGAGGGGAAACGGAAAAACTCATGAGAAGCCACCCGCGGGCGACGGCGCTTAGCGCAACGCAGCTTAGATTATCGCTCCAAACGGCGGTTCCCGTCGGCAAAAAATATTGTTCAATCAGCTAAACTGCCCCATTGCCATTTTCGACTGGCCTCGATGACCCCCGATCAACAGGAACTCTTCGGAGACGAGCCCGTACGCCACGTCACGCGCGACGGCGTCGACTACGCCCTGCTCGGCACCGCTCACGTCTCGCGCACCAGCGCCGAGGCCGTCGAACGCCTGATCGACAGCGGTCACTACGATGCCGTTGCCATCGAGCTTTGCGCACCGCGCTACCAGACCCTCACCCAGCGCGATGCCTGGCGGAACATGGACCTGTTCCAGGTCATTCGCCAGGGCAAGGCCGGCATGATGATGGCCTCGCTCGCCCTGGCCGCGTACCAGCGGCGCATCGCCGAACAGTTCGGTATCGAGCCGGGCGCCGAAATGAAAATGGCCATCGAGGCCGCCCGGCGAGCCGAAGTGCCGGTACAGCTCGTCGATCGCGACATCGGCATCACCCTGCGTCGCGCCTCCCGTCGGCTTTCGTGGTGGAAGCGCTGGCTGATGCTCAACGGCCTGGTCATGTCGATGTTCTCGCGCCAGGAAGTCAGCGAGGAAGACATCGAGCGCCTCAAGCAGGGCGACCTGCTGACCGAGACCTTCAGCGAGTTTTCCGAAACCGCTCCCGAGCTGTTCGAGTCGCTCATCGCCGAACGCGACCGCTTCATGGCCGCGCGCCTGCGCCAGGAAAACGAGGGCCGCGCGCCGCGCAAGGTACTCGCCGTCCTCGGTGCCGGGCACCTCGAGGGCACCGCAAAGGCCCTGGAAAGCGACGCCGACCCGGTCGAATCGGTCGAGCACCTGAATACCATGCCGCCGCGATCGCGATTCCTGAAATACCTGCCCTGGCTGATTCTCGGCCTGGTGGCGACGGGCTTCATCATCGGCTTCACGCGGTCGCCGGAACTGGGCTGGGCCCTGGTAACGACCTGGGTGGTGATCAACGGCACGCTCTCGGCCCTGGGCGCACTCATCGCAGGCGGCCATCCCCTGACGGTGGGCACCGCGCTGGTCGCCGCACCACTGACCTCGCTCAATCCGACGATCGGTGCCGGCATGGTCACAGGCGCAGTCGAAGCGGCCCTGAGGAAACCGAGAGTGGGTGACTTCGAAACCCTCCGCGACGATGTCGTCAAACTCTCGGGTTGGTGGAAGAATCGCGTTTCACGCGTCCTGCTGGTTTTCTTCCTGTCCAACCTCGGTTCGGCGATCGGCACCTGGGTGGCCGGCTTCAGAATGGTCCAGCAGCTGTTCTAGGTCCCCGGTCTCGGGCATCGCGCACGGTCCCTATAATAGAAACGAGCAAGCAGCGGCAAGAGCAGACATGAGCATCAAGGCGAGACTTTTCGGCAAGCCCTGGCAGCAGAAGGATCCGGCAACCCGGGCACGCGCCGTCGCCAAAAGCGACGATCAGCAGCTGCGGCAGGAATTGGCGCGGATCGCCGAGCACGACGACTCCGCGACGGTTCGACTCGCCGCCCTGCAGCGCATCAACACCGAGCCCTTCTGGCTCGACGCCCGCCTCCGCGAAACCGACAGCGCCATCCTACAAGCGGCCGACGCCTTTCTGGTCAAAGCCGTCATGCAGCGCCCCGACGAACAGCTTCTCAAGGAACGCCTGGAGTGGTTCCGCCGCTTCCACGACGAGCAATTCGTCCGCCGCGCCGCCAGCCGCGCCCCCGATCGCGCCTTGCGCGCCGAGGCCCTGACGCGGATCGAATCCCCGGGCTTCCTGGGCGATCGCGCGATCGAGGAGCCAGACGAGGATATTGCGCTGACACTGATCGGCCGAATTGACCAGGCATCGACGCTCGAACGGATTGCCGGCGCCCTGAAGCGCAAGAGCAAGCGGCGCGCACGCGCCGTCGTAACGCGCCTCCATGAAATCCAGGCCGCCAGCGGCGCTTACGATGCGGCGGCGGAATCCGCCTCCCGCCTGGTCGAACGCGCCGAGCGCCTGGCCCGGGGACAGTTCGATGGCGACCGCCGCCGGGAACTGGCCGAGCTCGAGAGCCTGTGGCGCGACGTCGAGTCGCCGCCCGAGTCGCTCGACCGCAGGTTTGGCGGCGCCCTGGAGATCGTGCGCCGGTCGCTCGAACCCCGGACCCGGCCGGCAGCGCCCGACGCGGACGCAGAGACGACCGCCGAGGCTGCGCCCGCGGATGCCCCCCTGGCCAGGGCGGTGGAGCGGATCGAAGCGATCAAGTCCATCGACTCACTGGCCCCGGAGCGCGCCGGCGAGCTGCTGGGCGAGTTCGACCGGGCCTGGCAGGGGCTCGAAGAACCCCGGGCTTCCGACGAGGCCCTCCGCGAACGGGCCCTGCCCGTTCTCAAGGAACTGCAGAAGCGCCGTCAGCAAGCGAGCGGCAGCAACAAGCCGGCAGCACCCCCCCGTGAGCCCTCCGACACGACCGACTGGCAGGCGGAGCTCGATGCCGTGGCACGGCGCCTCGAGGCGGGCGAAATCGTGAAGGCCCAGGAGGGATTGCGCGAACTGCGCAGCCGCCTCGACCGGCTCAAACCCCGCCAGCGTCCCCGCGACGCGAGCGGACGCCTGGGGCGCCTGGAAGGCCGCCTGCGCGAGATGCGAAACTGGGAGCATTGGTCGAACAACAAACACCGAGACGAACTGATCGAACGCGTGGAGCAACTGGCCGGCTCCGAGCAGCACCCGGACGCCATCTCGGCGGCACTGAAGGAAGCCCGGCGGGAATGGCAGCATCTCGAGAACCTGGAAGTCCTGCCGGGCGACAAGCGGCAACACGCCGCACCCGCCGGCCAGTGGCGTCGCTTCCAGGCAGCCTGCAAGAGTGCCTTCGAACAGGCCCAGCCCTTCTTCGAGAAACGTCACGAAGTCCAGGCGGAGAACCTCGAGCAACTGGACGCATTCCTGGAGCGCGGACAGGCTCTTGCCGCCGACCAGGACAGCGATATCGAGACACTCAAGCAGTTCTCGAAAAGCGCGCGCCTGGCCATCCGCCGTCTCGACGATCTGCCGCCGAAAGCCCGCGGCAAGTCGGCCGCACGCTTGCGCGAGCTGCTGGATTCGCTTTCCAAACGAATTGATGCGTCCTTCGAATCCGTCGAGAACGCCAAGCGGCGCCTGATTCGAGAGGCGCAAGCGCTCGAACACGAACCCGACCTGAAGTCGGCGATCGAGAAGGCCAAGGCGCTTCAGGCCCGGTGGAAGGAGACGGGTACGGGCCGGCGGCGCATCGACCAGCAACTCTGGAAGGAATTCCGGGCGCCCATCGACCCGCTGTTCGAAAAGCTGCGCGGTGAGCACGACCAGCGACGCGAGGAACAGGAAGCCGAAGTCGCCGCCCTGCGCGAGTTGGCCGAGCAGGCCGAAGAACTGGCCAAGTGTGAAGACGCCGAGCTGGATCAGGCCGACGGTCGCATGAAGGCGCTTCGCGCTGAGTGGCAGTCGGCAGGCCGGCGCCCCGTGAAGCTGGCGGAGCGCTTCGAGAAGGCAGAACGCACACTGCAGGAACGCCTCAAGAACCGGCGCATCAAGGAACGCCGAAAGGCCCTGGAACAGCTCGACGAACTGGCCGCGAGCGTGCAGTCCGCCTGGCAGACCCGCCTGGGGGGCAGCAAGCCCGAGCTGGAAATCTCCGCACCCGATGGTGGAAGCGACGATCCCATCATGGCGTCACTGCTGGCTGCGGCCCGAACCGTCGCCGACGATGACGTCGACAAGGATACGCTCGCCCGGCAGGTGGCCGACAATGGCGACCGTGCACGGCAGGTGGTCGTCGAAATGGAGTTTCTCGCCGGCCTCGACTCTCCAGCCGAAGACCGCCAGGCACGCATGAATTTCCAGGTCGAACGACTGGCGCAACGCATGTCCGAACGCGGCGAGTCGCCCGGGCTTGCCGACGAGCTGGCGAGCCTGCGCAAGCGCTGGTACGCCAGTTTCCCGCAGCCGCTCGACCAGCACGAGGACATGGCAAAGCGCTTTCGGAAGTGCCAGAATGTGCTCGAGTCGATGTCGGGTACAGAATGAATAACAAGATCATCCCCGCACTGCGCGGCATCGCGCTGTGCGCAGCCCTGCTTGCCAGTCCCGCCCTGTTCGCCGCCGAAGACGCCAGCCACTACGGCTGGGTTTCGGTGCTGCCGCCGCTGCTGGCCATTGCGCTGGCACTGCTCCTGCGACAGGTCGTACCCGCCCTGTTCGTGGGCATCTGGATCGGTGCCTGGGCGCTCAACGACTTCTCCCTGATCGGGCTCTGGACCGGTCTGCTCGAGACCTTCGAAGTCCATATCGTCGATGCCCTGGCCAACCGCGACCACGCCGCGGTGATCCTGTTTTCCATGATGGTCGGCGGCCTGGTCGGGATCATCTCCAAGAACGGCGGCCTGCTCGGAGTGGTCGAGCGAATCGTCGGTTTCGCCGATTCGGCCCGGCGAGCCAGCCTTGCCACCGTGGCGATGGGCCTGGCCATCTTCTTCGACGACTACGCCAACACACTGGTCGTCGGCAACACCATGCGACCGGTCACCGACCGCATGCAGATCTCGAGAGAGAAACTCGCCTACCTGGTCGACTCCACGGCCGCGCCCATCGCCTGCCTCGCGCTCGTGACCACCTGGATCGGCTACGAAGTCGGCCTGATCCGCAGTTCGATCGAGAACATCGCCGGCCTGGACGCCAACGCGTATTTCGTCTTCCTCAACTCGATCGCCTACAGTTTCTACCCGCTGTTCGCGCTGGTGCTGGTGTTCGCTATCGTCCTGTCCGGTCGCGACTTCGGACCGATGCACGCGGCCGAGCGTCGCGCTCGGCAGGAGGGTCGCGTCGCGCCGGAGGCCGTCAGCACGGCACTCGTCGACGACGACATGCAACAAGTGCAGCCGGCCGAGGGAACGCGCTGCCTGGCGCGCAACGCCGTCATCCCCGTCGCAGTGCTGATCGTGTCGGTGATCGCCGGGCTGTTCGCCAGCGGCGAGGGCGACACGCTGCAGGAAATCATCGGCAGCGCGGATGCCTACAAGTCGCTCCTGTGGGGGTCGCTGCTGGGGGTTCTCGCAGCCGCCCTGATGTCGGTTCTGCACCGCAGCCTTTCCATGGCGGAGATCATGTCGGCCTGGTTCACCGGCGTGCGCAGCATGCTGCTGGCCGTCGTCATCCTGGTGCTGGCCTGGGCCCTGTCGGGCATGACCGGCGAGCTGGGCACCGCGGGATTCCTGGCCGAACTCCTGGGCGAACGCCTCCACCCCGGCCTGCTGCCGTCTCTGGTCTTCGTGCTCGCCGCCGGCACCGCCTTCGCCACCGGCTCGAGCTGGGGCACCATGGGCATTCTCCTGCCCCTCATGCTGCCGCTTTCCTGGGTGCTGATGACCGCCAACGGAATGGCCGGCGCCGAGCACATGCCGATTCTCTACGGCACGGTCGCCGCCGTACTCGGCGGCGCGGTCTGGGGCGACCACTGCTCCCCCATCTCCGACACGACCATCCTGTCGTCCATGGCCAGCCAGTGCGACCACATCGAGCACGTCCGCACCCAGCTGCCCTACGCCCTGTTCGCCGGAATCATCGCCATCGTGCTGGGCACCCTGCCCGCCGGCTTCGGCGTGCCCTGGTGGATGTGCCTGCCCGTGGGGGCCATCGCGCTGGTCCTGGGGGTTCGTATGATGGGGCGGAAGATCTAGGAGGGTTTCAGGGTTCAGGGTTTCAGGTTTCAGGCGGCAACCGCGGCGGAATGCGGGGCGGCTAGGCCGCGATGGGTCGACGGCATCCCGGAACCCGGAACCCGGAACCCGGAACCCGGAACCCGGAACCCGGAAACCCGGAAACCCTGAAACCTGAAACCCGAAACCTAGCCCCGGGCTCCCCCGCTTATAATCCCCCCATGCCCGACGAAGTCGCCAAGACCCCACCCCAGTCTCCCTTCGTCCACCTGCGACTGCACACCGAGTACTCCCTCGAGGACGGCATGGTGCGCATCGGCGAGCTGATTGACCGGGCGGTCGAGCTGGGCATGCCCGCGGTGGCGATGACCGACTGGCACAACCTGTTCGGCCTGGTCAAGTTCTACCGCAAGGCGATGGCCAAAGGCATCAAGCCGATCGTCGGGGCCGACGTGCGCGTCCAGGATCCGGCCGACGCCGAGCAGTTCGGCGTCGTCACCCTGCTGGTGCAGGACCGCGGCGGCTATCTCAACCTCTGCCGCATCCTTTCGCGAAGCTTCCTGGAAGGTCGTTTCAGGGGCCAGCCGAGGGTTCACCCGGCCTGGCTGCGCGGCCACACCGACGGCCTGATCGCCCTGCTGGGCCGCCAATCCAACGTCGGCGAGGCCTTGTCCAACGGTCGCCGCAACCTGGCGCGAAACCGCCTGGAGGACTGGGAGGCTCACTTCCCCGACCGTCTCTACCTGACCCTGGAGCGCATGGGTCGAGAAGACGAGCGCGTGATCGAGTCCGGGCTGCTCGACCTGGCCGTCCAGCGCCAGTGCCCCGTCGTGGCCAGCAACGACGTGCGCTTCCTGACCCGGGACGATTTCTTCGCGCACGAGGCGCGCGTGTGCATCCACCAGAGCCGGCTGCTCGACGACAAGCGCCGCCCGCGCGAATACGTCGACGAGCAATACCTCAAGAGCGGCGAGGAAATGGCCGAACGATTCGCCGACCTGCCGGTGGCGATCGAGAATACGCTCCACCTGGCCCGCCGCTGCAATCTCGAGCTGCGGCTTGGAGAGTACTTCCTGCCGGCTTTTCCGGTGCCGGAAGGCGAAACCGAGGACGACTTCGTCCGGCGCAAGGCCGCCGAGGGACTCGACAAGCGCCTGGAGCGCCACGGCCTGGCCGAAGGCGTGGAGCGTGCCGACTACGATCAGCGTCTCGAGCGCGAACTGGAAGTCATCGTCTCGATGGGGTTCTCGGGCTACTTCCTGATCGTGGCCGACTTCATCGCCTGGGCGCGCAACAACGGTGTCCCGGTCGGTCCGGGCCGCGGGTCCGGCGCGGGCTCGGTCGTGGCTTGGTGCCTGGGAATTACCGACGTGGATCCAATACGTTACGAGCTTCTGTTCGAGCGTTTTCTCAACCCAGAACGCGTCTCCATGCCCGACTTCGACGTCGACTTCTGCGTCGAGGGCCGCGACCGGGTGATCGAGTACGTGGCACAGCGCTACGGCCGCGACCAGGTCTCCCAGATCATCACTTACGGCACCATGGCGGCCAAGGCCGTGGTGCGCGACTGCGGCCGCGTGCTCGGGTACAACTACGGCTTCGTCGATTCCATCGCCAAGCTGATTCCGAACCAGCTCGACATGACGCTCGGCAAGGCGCTGGAAGATGAGCCCGAACTCAAGGCGCGCTACGAAAAGGAGGACGACACCCGCTCGATCCTCGACCTGGCCCGCTCGCTCGAGGGCCTGGCGCGCAACGCAGGCAAGCATGCCGGCGGCCTGGTCATCGCGCCCGGTCCACTGACGGACTACACCCCGCTATACACCGAGCCGGACGGGCACTCGGTGCTGACCCAGTTCGACAAGAACGACGTCGAGGAGGTCGGGCTGGTCAAGTTCGACTTCCTGGGTCTGCGCAACCTCACGATCATCGACTGGGCGCTCAGGGCCGTGAACGAATCGCGCCGCAAGGCCGGCGAGGCACCGGTCGATCTCGACGACGTGCCACTAGACGACGGCAAGTCCTTCGAGCTGCTGAGGGCCGCGCACACGACCGCCGTCTTCCAGCTCGAGTCCCCGGGCATGAAGGAAATGCTGCGCAAGCTCAAGCCCGACAGCTTCGACGACATCGTCGCCGCCGTGGCGCTCTACCGTCCCGGGCCGCTGGATGCCGGCATGGTCGACGAATACATCGACCGCAAACACGGCAAGGCGCCGGTGCGCTACCCGCACCCGAGGTCCGAGCCCATTCTCAAGCCGACCTACGGCGTGATCCTCTACCAGGAGCAGGTCATGCAGATCGCCCAGGAACTGGCCGGCTACAGCCTCGGCGGCGCCGACCTGCTGCGCCGCGCCATGGGCAAGAAGAAGGTCGAGGAAATGGAGCGCCAGCGCGAGCTGTTCGTCTCCGGCGCGGCCGACAAGGGCATCGACGAGGACCAGGCGCAATCCATCTTCAACCTGATGGAGACCTTCGCCCGCTACGGCTTCAACAAGTCGCACTCGGTCGCCTATGCTCTGGTGGCTTATCACACCGCCTGGCTGAAGGCCCACTACCCGGCGGAATTCATGGCCGCCGTTCTTTCGGCCGATCTCGACAAGACCGACAAGATCGCCAACCTGATCGAGGACTGCCGGCTGATGGGCCTCGAGATCCTCCCGCCCGACGTCAACCGCTCCGCCTACCGTTTCGAGGTCGAGGACGGTGCCATCCGCTACGGGCTCGGTGCGCTCAAGGGCGTGGGACGCGGTGCCGTGGAGAACCTGGTGGCTGTGCGCGAGCGATGCGGGGAATTCACCTCGCTGGCGCACATGTGCCGCGAAGTCGATCTCTCGCGCCTCAATCGACGAACGCTCGAAACCCTGGTCCGTTCGGGCGCCGCCGACAGCCTGAATCACAACCGCGCCGCCCTGATGCAAGGCCTGCCCGACATTCTGACCGAGGCCGAGCGCTTCCAGGCTGACCGGGAGGCCGGTCAGTCGAGCCTGTTCGGTGGCGGCTCTTCCGCCGGCGCAAGCACTCCCGAGGAGCGCCCGCTTCCCGACGTTCGCGACTGGACGCTTCGGCAGCGGCTGCGCGCGGAAAAGGAAACCCTGGGGCTGTATCTTTCCGGCCACCCGATGGACGAGCTGCGCGACGAACTCGCCGACACCACGACGACCACGCTCGACAGGATCGAGGCCCTGCTGGGCAAGGGCGGCGGCGACGGCGGACGCCGCGGCCAGGGCAAGCCCATGACCCTGGCCGGCCTGATCGCCGCCATTCGCCGGCGGCCCGGCAAGGGCGCTTTCATCGCGCTCGACGACGGCACGGCGCGCCTGGAAGTGGCCGTCTTCGACCGCCTGTTCCAGCAGGTCTCGGATCGCCTGGTCGCCGACGAGATCGTCGTGGTCAAGGGACGGGTCGAGATCGACCGCTTCCGGGGCGGTTTCCGGATGGTGGCCGAGGAGGTCATGAGCGTCGACGAGGCGCGCTCGCAGTTCGCCCGGCGCGTGGAGGTCGAGATCAGCAAGCCGCCGGAAACGCTGGAACACGACCTGGCCGCGGCCCTGCAGCCCTACCGGCCGGGGCGAACGCCGGTGGTCATCCAGTACCGCAACCAGTCGGCCCGGGCCGTTCTCCACCTGGGATCGAGTTGGCGCGTGACGCCGTCTACCGAATTACTCGCCGCGCTGGGTGGCGTGACGGGGATCGGGGAAGTGAGGCTGAAGTACTAGAGAACCTCAATCCAGAGGCCGCCTGTCCCGGCGACTCCGGCTCGCCCGAGCCGAAACCCGCTCAGAATCCTGCCGCTTGCTGTGCTCGATTGACCAGGAGACGTCCGGTCGTGTAGCAGGCGTTGAGGAAAGCGGCGATGTTCTCCGGTGACTCGCCAGACTGGCGATGCAGCTCGTCGATGCCCAACGGCGCCCGGATGAGGATGCGCGCCAGTTGGGCGTAGCGTTCGTTCTTCATCGCCTCGCTCGGGGCCTGGGTCAGCATGAACTGAACATCGCCGAGCAGGTCCGGGTGCAGCCGGCCGCGGGACTGCGCCAGCCCGGCAAACCACTTCAGTTCGCTCAGCGGCCGGCGCACCACGTTCTCGACCTCGTCGACGAGATCAGCGCTGGAGACGGGCTTGCCGGCGGAGGCCGGCAGCGGACGAGCGAAGGTCTGGGGCTTCATGTCGCCGATGGAACCGTCGTAGAACCAGCTTCCGGAACCCGGATCGATGACCAGGCGCGGCCAGTCGGACAGTTCCAGCACGACCGGGCTGTTCCAGGTCTGCCGGCGGAGATGTTCGGCCAGCGTGGCGTATTCGGGATCGTCCGACTGCTCCAGCCCCAGCCACTCCGGGGTGCCGCCGCGATCGGGTTCCTCGATGCGTTGCGAGCCGGGCGCCGGCACGTCCTCGGCGCTGACCCGCTCTAGCAGGTCAAGGAATTCGCGCGAACGAAGCGGCTTGTGAAGCACGTGTGTGGCGGCGAATTCGCGACGCCGCGTCAGGGCGATCGGGTTGTGGCCGGCCTCTCGCAATTCGAGCCAGCGCGACTCGCCCTCTTCCGAGTCGACATCGATGATCGTGACGTCGCCACCGGGCTCTTCCATCACCTGCCAGGTCCCCCCACCATTGCGCACACCCGCCAGGTTCAGCAGCGACCGCATCACGGTGCGCTCCTTCTGGCCGGTTTCGAGTACTGAAAGGGTTGGGGTTTCGGGCATGCCGTGATCCTCGCTGGCTGGTTCGGCAATGCTTAAAGGATAAGACGGCGCGGCCAGAAACCCAAGAAGAATCAGGGAGAAACCGATCACAGTTTGGCCGCGGCAACCCAGCGGCGGCCGGCGATCAGCCTTCTTTCGGGCGCTCGAAGGCCGCCAGAATCGAGCGCACCCGACCCATCGCGCCGGCAAGCACCTCGTGGATCGCCTCTTCGGAAATGGGCTCCTCGTCCAGGCCGGCGGCGGCGTTGGCCACCACACAGAGGCTGGCGTAGTCCATGCCGGCTTCGCGCGCGAGCGACGCTTCCGGCATGGTGGTCATGCCCACCAGGCTGGCGCCGTCGCGCGCCATTCGGCGCACTTCGGCCGCCGTTTCGAGACGGGGACCCTGGGTGACGGCCACGCAGCCGCCGTCGGCACAGGACACTCCGGCGCGCTCGGCGGCGGCCAGCAGGGCCGCACGGGTGGGTCCGGCAAAGGGTTCGGCGAACTCGATGTGCCTGAGGGGGCTGATGTCGTCGTCGCTGAAGCTGTGAGCGCGTCCCCAGGTGTAGTCGATGAGCTGGTCGGGGACGACCAGGGCGCCGGGACCCGCATTCGAGTCCATGCTGCCCACGGCGTTGATGGCGATGATGCGCTCGACGCCGACGCGATGCAAGGCATCGATGTTGGCGCGGTAGTTGACCCGGTGCGGGGGCAAGCGGTGAGGCCGGCCGTGGCGGGCAAGAAACCAGCCGTCCAGGCCGCCGACGCGGATGCCAGCCAGCGCCGCGGAAGGACGACCATAGGGCGTATCCACCCGCCTTTCCTCGCGCACGTCGAACAGGTCGAGCGCCCCGGTGCCACCGATGATCGCCAGGCTCATCGCGGCAAGGCCCAGATGCCGTCGAGCTGGCGCCACAGCCCCTGATAGTCCATGCCGCAGCCGAATACGTAGCGATCCGGCACCTCGAGCGCATGATCGTCCACCCAGTCTCGATCAAGGCCGCGATCATGATGCTTGCGTACGAGGACAACGGTCGTGACCCGGTGAACGCCCTGCTGCCGCAATCGGTCGGCGACGGCGGCCATGGTGTAGCCTTCGTCGAAGATGTCGTCGACCAGAACGACATGGTCACCCGGGGAAAAATCCTCAGGCCAGTGCGCCCAGTGAATCTCACCGCCGCTGGTGGCCTCCCGGTAGCGGGTGGCGTGGACGTAGTCCAGTCGCAGGGCGTTGTCCAGGCGGCGGGCCAACTCGATGGCCGGGTACATGCCGCCCTTCATCAAGGCAACGATCGAGAGCACCTCGTCGCGGCCCGCGATGCGGCCCAGGCGCTCGGCCTGGGCGTCGAGCGCGTCACCCACCTCTTCCGCCGAGAACAGGCACTCGGCGCCCTGAGGCCAGTGCGGGTTGTCCGTCATCGAATCAGGCATCGTCTTCACTGTCTCCACCGACATCGCCTCCACGGGGCTCACGCGTGTCCCGTCCTTCGTCCGTCTTCACCCGCTTGCCTACCTTGCCGCTCCGGTCCGCCGGACCGGAGGACGAAGTCTCCTCGCCCGAATGATCCCCGCCGTCGTCGCGGCCGCCGCGCGAGCGCCGATCGGTCAGGATGCTTTCGCGAACCTCGTCGGCCAACTCCTCGGCCATGTCGACCTTGAGCGTGCGCGTCGGGAAGGCGATTTCTGCACCGTGCGATTCGATGATCTCTCCCACACCCATCAGCACGTCCTCGCGCACCTCGTGGTATTCGGTCCAGACCACCGTCTTGGTAAAGCAGTAGATCATGATGTCGAGAGAACTCGCCCCGAAGCGATCGAAGTGCACCATGGTGGTCTGGGTGGTATCGAGCGCATCGTGATTCATCACGTAATGGCGGATATCCTCGACGACCTTGCGCAGCACGCCGAAGTCGTCGTAGCGCACACCGATGTGCTCGGCGATTCGCCGGTGGCTCATGCGCGAGGGGTTTTCCAGCGTGACCGTGGTGAAAGTCGCATTGGGCACGTACATGGGGCGCTTGTCGAACTTGCGGATGGTGGTAATGCGCCAATCGATCTTCTCGACCACGCCCTCGATCTCGCGGTCGGGCGAACGGACCCAGTCACCGACCGAGAACGGTCGGTCCATGAATACGGTGAAACCGCCGAAGAAATTGGCAAGCAGGTCGCGCGCAGCCAGGCCGACAGCGATACCACCGACACCGCCGGCGGCCAGAAAGCCGGAGATCGGAATCTCGAGGATGCTCAGACCGGTGAGCACGCCGGTGAGCACGAAGGCAATGCGCACGATACGACCCAGCACGGTCACCGTGGTGATGTCGACATGCTGGTCGCGCTTGCGACGCTCTTCCACGAAGGCCTTTTCGAAACCGGAAGTCAGGCGGAAGAAGAACCAGGTTGCGGCCACGACCAGACCCAGCTGCTGACCCATATCGAGCCATGTCGGGTCGAAGGCAAACATGTCGGTATTGGGCGCGATGATGCGGGCGGCGATAATCACGCCCTGCCACCAGATCAGCAGCGACACCGGGCGCTTGCCCGCGTAGACCACCGCGTCGTCCCACATGTGGCCGCTCTTGCCGGCCAGGCGATCCAGGCGACTGATGAAGATGCGATAGATCAGCTCGAGCAGCAGCGCGCCGAGAATCACCGCGAAAGCCTTGAACGCCCAGGCGGGAATTCCAGCGAAGCCGTCCAGCGATTCGATCAGTTCCTGCATGTCGGTCCTCTTGTCAGGTCAGGGCCCGCAAGGAATCGCGCCAGGCGCGAAACTCGGGCACCAGCAGTTGTTCCTCCAGAGCGGCCATCGCGCGGCCGTACAGGCCTTCGAGTGTTCCGGCCGACGGCAGGCGCCAGGCCCGCTCTTGAGCGAGCAGGGAGCGCGCCGATTCGGGCCGGCACACCAGCACGGCATCGCAGCCGGCATCCAGCGATCTCGAAACACGCTCGGAAAGCGAGCCGGCCGGCCCGGCGCCCGCCATGTCCAGATCATCGGAGATCACCACGCCGTCGAACCCCAGCCGCTGCCTCAGGGTATCGACCACCCAGGCGCGCGAATAGCCGGCGGGTTCCGGATCACGGGCTGGATAGCAAACGTGCGCCATCATAACGCTGTCGAGCCGGCGAGCAAGCTCCGCGAACGGCACGAGGTCGTCTTCGAGCGCCTCGAGATCGCGACAGTCGACGACGACCTCGTCGTGCGAGTCGGCTTCGACCGAACCGTGTCCGGGAAAGTGCTTGCCGCAACAACGCATGCCGGCGTCCTTCATGCCGGCGATGTAGTGGGCGCCCAGGTCGGCCACTGCCTTCGGGTCGGCACTCATGCCCCGATCAGCGATGACCCGGCTGCCACGGTCGAGGTCGAGAACCGGGGCGAAGCTCAGGTCGACGCCGTGGCCCAGCACTTCCGCGGCCATGACGCGGCCATGGCGATAGGCCAGGTCCCGGGCCCGATCGGGATGCGAGGCATACCATCGCCCCAGCAATCCAAGGGGCGGCAAGGGCGTGAACCCCTCGCGGAAGCGCTGCACCCGACCGCCTTCCTGGTCCACCGCCAGAAGCAATCGCGGCGTGCGCAACCCGCGAATCTCGTCGCTGAGCTCGCGGAGCTGCCGCGGCGATTCGTAATTCCGGGTAAACAGGATCACGCCGCCGACGGCCGGATGGCAGAGCAGGTCCGCGCTCGAGTCGTCCAGCGACGTTCCGTCGATGCCGACGATGAGGGGGCCCAGGGGCTGCTGCAGGCTCATGCGCGCTCGAACAGGGCGATGGATTCCACGTGCGCGGTGTGCGGGAACATGTCCGCAATCCCGGCCCCGACCAGCCGGAAGCCGTGGTTCGAGACCAGTTCACCGGCGTCCCTCGCCAAAGTGCCGGGGTTGCACGACACATAAACGACGCGTTTGGCCCCGGAGCCTGCGATCATCGGCAGGATTTCCAGTGCACCGCTGCGCGGCGGGTCGATGAGCACCCCGTCGAAACCCGCCCGGTACCAGGGCCGCTGCGAGACGTCCTCGGTGAGGTCGGCGACCTCGAGCGTCACGTTGTCCAGGCCGTTGCGCCGCGCGTTGGCCTCGGCGGCTTCGATGAGTTCGGCCGCGCCTTCGACACCGGTGACATGACCGGCGCGCGTGGCCAGGGGCAGCGTGAAATTGCCCAGTCCGCAGAAAAGGTCCAGCACACGATCGTCCGGACCGGGGTCGAGCAATTCCATCGCGCGGGCGACCAGGGCGCGATTGATGGCCCCATTGACCTGGATGAAATGCTGCGGGTGGAAAGCCAGTTCCAGTCCGAAATCATCCAGGCGATACGTCAACTGGTGTTCCTCGGGCCAGAGCCGGTGCACCGTGTCCGGCCCCTTCGGCTGCAGGTAGACGGCGATGCCGTTTTCTTCGGACCAGCGCTTGAGCGACATCACGTCTTCGGCCGTGAGTTCACGCAGGTGACGAATGACGATGGCCGAAGCATCGTCGCCGCTGGCGGTCTCGATCTGCGGCACCGCGTCGTCGACCGAAAGCTGCCCGAGTAATTCGGACAGGCTCTGCAGGCGATCGCTGAAATCCGGGTGCAGGACGCGGCAGTCGCCGACATCGGCGACGAAGCGCCCCTGCGGCTCCCTGAAACCCACCAGTACGCGCCCCTTGCCCTTCACCAGGCGCGCACTCAGCCGGCTGCGGCGCCGGTAGTGCCAGGGTTCGGCCGAAATGGGCGTCCACCAGGATTCCGGTCGGACTTCGCCGATCCGCTCCAGGTTGTCGACCAGGCGCTTGTGCTTCCATTCGACCTGCGCGGCATGATCGAGGTGCTGCAGCGCACAACCCCCGCAGCGATCGAACCAGGGGCAAGCCGGATCGACGCGCTGGGGCGAGGGCTCGATGACTTCCTCGCAGAGCGCCTCGTCGAAGCGGCGATTGCGCCCGATCAGCTTCGCCGAGACGGTCTCACCGGGCAACGCGCCGTGCACGAAAACGGCCTTGTCGCCGTGCCGTCCCACGCCCCGCCCGTCGTGCGAGAGGTCGCTGATTTCGATCGTGATCGGTTCGGTCGGCAACCGACGACGTCTTCTACCCATGAGGATTGGTTCTTTCGTTTTTTGGTTTTTTGGTTGCTCGGGCTGGCCGTGCTTACGGGATTGGACAGGAGGCGAAGGCGCCTGCGCTCACCAAAACACTAAAACACCAAAGCACCAAAACACTATTTCTGCGTCCAGCCGCCGTCGGCTTGCTGGTAATACCAGCCCGAACGGGCATTGGCGATCCACTGCCGGGCGAAGGTCTCGCGGATGTCGTCTTCCCACTCGGGGTGGCCGTTGGCGATCGCGATCTCGCGATAGACCGCATTGCGGTCGGCGTTCTCCTCGTTGACCACGCGCTCTAGATTGCGCCGCTCGGCCAGGCTGACCGCCGAACGGTCGCGAATCTCGACCAGGCCGTCGCGGGCGAAGCCGATGGCCCCGGCGTCGAACCAGGCGGCCAGGTGCTCGCGCTGACGCTGCGCCATGCGCTCCTTGATCGCCTGAATCTGCGGGGTGTTGATGTCGATGTCCGGGCTCTGGGCATGCGCCGTTCCCACCGGGGACAGCGCATGCCACCAGGAGCTGCGCGCCGCCTGCGGCTCGCCGGAGGGCGCGGCAGGCACATCCTCGCCCAGCACGTCCCTGATGAACCGGTCGGCGGCGCGCTCGGCGGCCGCTTCCGGGAAATAGACGTTGATCGTCACGCAGGCGGCCAGCATCATCACGCTGGCGACGGCGGTCATGGAAATGAATCGGTGCATGGTGCCTTCTCCTGGCTGGAATCTCGACGCTGGCAGATTGTCACGCCAAGCCTGAATTCGATCTGAATAGTGTAAGGGATCGCGCGCTTTCAGATCGCGTCCAGGGCCTGCGCGAGCGTTCGGCAGCCCCGGGCCGTGATACGGGCCTTCACGCCCTTGAGGTTGGCGTCGGGCACCAGCGCCTGGTCAAAGCCCTGGCCTGCCGCCTCTCGCAGACGCTCCTCCCCGTTGTAGACCGGCCTGAGCTCGCCGGCCAGGCCGACCTCCCCGAACGCCACCAGCCCCTTGGGCAGGGGCTTCTCGCGCAGCGAGGATTTCAGCGCCAGCGCGATGGCCAGGTCGCTGGCGGTCTCGGAGATCCGCATGCCGCCGGCCACGTTGACGAACACGTCCTGGTCGCCGACGACGATGCCGGCGTGGCGGTTCATCACCGCCAGCAGCATGGCCAGCCGGTTGGGATCGACGCCCACGGCCACACGGCGGGGATTGGACAGGTTCGACGGCGCCACCAGAGCCTGGACTTCGACCATCATCGGACGCGTGCCTTCGCGCGTGACCAGCACGCAGCTGCCCGCTGCAGGCTCTTCCTGGCCGGAGAGAAAGATCGCCGAAGGGTTGGCCACGGCCTTGAGCCCCTTGTCGGTCATGGCGAACACGCCCAGTTCGTTGGCCGCGCCGAAGCGATTCTTCACGGCGCGGACCAGTCGATAGCGGCTGCCGGAATCCGACTCGAAGTAGAGCACGGCATCGACCATGTGCTCGAGCACGCGCGGGCCCGCCAGGGCGCCCTCCTTGGTGACGTGGCCGACCAGGACCACGGCGCAACCGGTCTGCTTGGCGAACTGCACCAGCCGGGCCGCGCATTCGCGCACCTGGGCCACCGCGCCCGGCGCGGACTGCAGCGCTTCGGTCCAGAGCGTCTGGATGGAGTCGACCACCATGAAGGCCGGCCGGCGCTCGGCCGCCGTGGCCAGGATGACTTCCAGGCTGGTTTCGGTCAGGCAGTCCAGGCGCCCGGGATCCAGCCCCAGCCGGCGTGCCCGCATGGCGACCTGCGCCGCGGACTCCTCGCCCGTCACGTACAGGCTGCCGTGACCGGCCGCCAGGGCGTCCTGGGCCTGCAGCAACAGCGTGGACTTGCCGATGCCGGGGTCACCGCCAAGCAGCACCACCGAGCCCGGCACCAGGCCGCCGCCGAGCACGCGGTCGAGCTCGCTCAGCCCCGAGGGCAGTCGGTCGGAAGCCGCCTCGGCGCGCACTTCGGCCAGGTTGCTGACCGTCGCCGATGCCGTCCCGGACCAGTTGCCGCGCCCCTTGGGTCCCTTGCCGGCCGCCGCCGATTCGGCGACGCCTTCTTCCATGGAATTCCACGCCTGGCAGTCCGGGCACTGTCCGGACCACTTGGGAAAGCTCGCGCCGCATTCGCGGCAGGTGTAGGTCGTTTTCGCCTTGGCCATTGGGGGATTGTACGGCGTAGCGTCCGCGTGGGAGGTTTCAGTATTCAGGTTTCAGGTTTCAGGCGGCAACCGAATTCATTGCGGGGCGGCTTTGCCGCGACACTCCCTTGCCCGACTTGAGGGCCGGCTCTTCTTCTAGCACAAAGCAATCGCGGCAAAGCCGCCCACCACACCGTAGCAGCTGTGGACTGCCCCCGAACCCCGAACTCTGAAACCTGAAACCTGAAACCTGAAACCTGAAACCTGAAACCTGAAACCCATAACCTGAAACCTTCGCCCCCCCCAAACGCCGATTGCTGCCGGTAAGATACGCTCAGGGCACAGCATCCAATTCAAGCCAGACCATGAACCGCGTCGAGCAACCCATCATCGGTGAGTCACAGGCCTTCCTGGGCGTGCTCGAGGAAGTCTCGCGCGCGGCCGAGCTCAATCGGCCGGTGCTGATCGTGGGCGAGCGCGGCACGGGCAAGGAGGTGGTCGCCGAGCGCCTCCACTTTCTCTCGCCGCGATGGGATCAGCCGCTGGTCAAGGTCAACTGCGCAGCCATCAGCGAATCGCTTCTCGAGTCCGAGCTCTTCGGCCACGAGGCCGGCGCCTTCACCGATGCCGCCAGGCAGCGCGCCGGTCGCTTCGAGCGTGCCGACGGCGGCACGCTTTTTCTCGACGAACTCGCCAGCACCTCGCTTGCCGTGCAGGAGAAGATCCTGCGCGTGATCGAGTACGGCCAGTTCGAACGACTGGGGTCCACGAGAACTCTGGAGATCGATGTGCGGCTGGTCGGTGCCAGCAACGTCGACCTGCCCGATCTGGCCGCCCAAGGCCGGTTCCGCGCGGACCTGCTCGATCGCCTGGCCTTCGACGTCATCACGCTGCCCCCCTTGCGCGAACGACGCGAGGACATCCTGCCGCTGGCCGAGCATTTCGCGATGCGCATGACCCGGGAACTCGGACGCGAGCTTTTCGCCGGATTCGCCCCGGCCGTCGTGGATGCCATGCTGGCCCACCCCTGGCCCGGCAACGTGCGCGAACTCAAGAACGTCGTCGAGCGGGCGGTCTATCGACTTCCCGAGGCGGACACCCCAGTCGACACGATCGAATTCGACCCCTTCGCTTCGCCCTGGCGCCCCGTGCGTCCTTCGAGCGATGCAGAGGGAATGCCGGATCCCACCGTCGAGCCGATCGATCTGCGCGCCTGGCTCGATGCGCAGGAAAAGCGCCTCACCGAGGCCGCGCTGGCGGCCGCCGGGGGACATCAGGGCAAGGCGGCCGAAAGACTGGGGCTGAGCTACGACCAGTTGCGCGGCATCCTGCGCAAGCACGGTATCGGAGCAAAGGGCGTGCGGACGTCGCCTCATTCCGGCTGATCGGCGACCTCGATCCGATTCCGCCCTCCCCGCTTGGCGGCATAGAGGGCATCGTCGGCGCGCTTGAACAGCTCGTTGAGGGCCTGCATGCCGGGCGTGGACACGGCCGCGCCGATACTGACGCTCAGGGTCAGGTCCCCGGCACTGGTCTGGACTGGAGTCGAATCAACCGCCTCGCGAAGCTTTTCGGCCAGGCGGCCGGCTTGTTCCGACCCGGTGTCCGGCAACAGCACCCCGAATTCCTCGCCGCCTGTTCGGCCGATCAGATCGTCGTCCCGCAACACGCCCCGACAGATCCGGGCGAAGGCCACCAGGGCTTCGTCCCCGGCCGGATGACCGTATTGATCGTTGACAGCCTTGAACTGGTCAAGGTCCATGATCATCAGCGCGAGCCCATTGCTGCCGCGGCTCGCTTCTTCGAACATCGCCCGCCCGCGCTCCAGAAACGCGCGACGCGAGCTCAGCCCCGTAAGCGAGTCGGTACTCACCAGGTGGCGAAGCTCCTCGTCGGCACGCATGCTGCGGATGGCACCGCCGATCGTGCCGGCGGCGATCCGCAGCGCATTGATTTCCGCCTGCTCCCAGTGCCTGCGGCTCGAGCAGTCGTCGAAACCGATCAGACCCCAGAACTCGCCGTCGAGGAAGACAGGAACGATCAGGATAGACAATACCTCCTGGGGCTCAAGCAACTCGCGCTCCAGCGGCGGCATCTCCTCGACCAGCCCGACGACCGGTTCGCGGGCCAGGAATCGGTCGCGCCAGTTGGGGATCAATCGATCGTAGGACATACCCTGCATGCCGGGTTCGTCGATCAGCGCGCGAATGCCGGGCCGACACCATTCGTAGCGCTGGCTGGCGAGGAGTTCGCCGGTCTCCGGATCGCGATGGTTCTCAAACACGTACACCCGGTCAGCGCCCACCGCCTCACCGAGCACCTGCAGGGCCTTTGGCATGACCTGGTCGTTGCCCTCGGCACCGAACAGGATGCGCGCCGCGTGCGCCAGGGCGCTCAGAATGGCGTCTCGGGAATGCCGCTCGCGTTCCTCGCGCTGCCAGCGTTCGGAGCGATCAGAAGCCCGCGGCAATGCCCCTGGAATCGACCGCCCCACAAACAAGCCGATCGCCAGCCCGGCGACCACTCCGATACCGATTTGAGCAAGCCATTGGGTCATGGGCTTAAACCCCGAATTCCGAATGCCGGGGACTGATGTGCAAGAATGATGCCCAATCCGCTGGAGCACCTATGGGCCGGAAAACCTGCCACGATACCGAGAGCATACCCGAGGAACTTCTGGCCTGCCTGTCCGATGCCTCGAAGGTGGTGGTTCTGACCGGCGCGGGCGTCTCCGCCGAATCCGGCATCCCCACCTTCCGCGAGGCGCACACCGGTCTGTGGGCCCGCTACGACCCGATGGAGTTGGCCTCGCCCGCGGCATTCGATCGCGATCCCGCCACGGTCTGGGCCTGGTACCAGTGGCGGCGCGAACTCATCGCCCGCGCGCGACCGAACCCGGGGCACCATGCCCTGGCCCAACTGCAGCACCGGGTTGCAGAGCTCGTCACCATCACGCAGAACGTCGACGGCTTTCACGCCCTGGCGGGGTCGGACGACGTACTCGAACTTCACGGCAACATCCAGCGCAATGTGTGTTCGCGCACCGGCCGCCCCATCGATGCGGCGTGGCTGGAACGTCATTCCGAGCACCAGCCGCCACCGTCGCCCCATCATCAGCAAGGCCTGGCTCGCCCCGACGTCGTCTGGTTCGGCGAGGCGCTCGACGCCGGAGTGATCGAAAAGGCGTTCTCGGCAGCCGAATCTTGCGACGTCGTGATCACGGCGGGCACCAGCGGCGCGGTGCAACCGGCTGCGAGCATCCCCGTCGCCGCCGTGCGGGCCGGCGCCGTGATGATCGACGTCAATCCCGAACCCAACGAACTCAGCCGCTTAGCCCGCTGGCACCTCGCCGGGCCCTCGGCCACCTGGTTGCCGGCGCTCGTGAAGGCGCTGGGCGGACGGCCAGCCTGAGCGGAGCATCGCTTCGGTCGACTATAATGGCGGACTTCACTTCAAGCGGAGTCTCCACATGACGAGCACCATGCGCGCGCTGGTCAAGCCCGAAGCCGCTCCCGGCCTGGAGTTGCGCGAGGTACCCGTGCCGACGCCGGGGCCGAACGAGGTCCTGATCGAACTCGAGAAGACCTCCATTTGCGGCACCGATCTCCACATCTACCAGTGGGACGAGTGGTCCCAGCGAACGATCCGCCCGCCGCTGGTTCTCGGTCATGAGTTCGTCGGCCGCATCAAGGAGCTCGGCTCGAGCGTTCAGGGCTACGAGCAAGGCCAGCGGGTTTCGGCCGAAGGGCATGTGGTCTGCGGGGTATGCCGCAACTGCCGCGCGGGCAAGCCGCATCTGTGCCCCAACACCGAGGGCATCGGCGTCAATCGCGACGGCGGCTTCGCCGAGTATGTCGTAGTGCCCGCCACCAACCTGTGGCCGATCCCGGACGAGATTCCCTCGGAGCTGGCGGCGTTCTTCGACCCCTTCGGCAATGCCGCACACTGCGCACTGCAGTTCGACCTCGTGGGCGAGGACGTGCTCATCACCGGCGCCGGGCCGATCGGCATCATCGCTGCCGGCATCGCCAAGCACGTCGGTGCGCGGCATATCGTCATCAGCGACGTCAACGACTACCGCCTGCAGCTCGCCCGCGACATGGGCGCCACGCGAACCGTAAACGTCAAGGACGAAAGCCTGCTGGACGTGCGCAAGGAGTTGGGCATCGACGGCTTCGACGTGGGCATGGAGATGTCGGGCAACCCGCATGCCTTCGGCGACCTGCTCAAGCTGATGTACAACGGCGGCAAGGTCGCTCTGCTCGGCCTGCTGCCCAAGGACGCCGGCGTCGATTGGGATCAGGTGATCTTCAAGGGTCTCGAGGTCCACGGCATCTATGGCCGGCGCATGTACGAGACCTGGTACAAGATCACCCAGATGGTGCTCACCGGCTTTCCGCTGCACAAGGTACTCACCCACCAGATCGCCATCGACGACTTCGAGACCGGCTTCGAGTTGATGGCCTCGGGCCAGTGCGGCAAGATCGTCTGCGACTGGACCGGCAAGATCGAATAAGTGCGGAGATAGTTCAAGAAGAAAATTAGTCCACAGATGAACACAGATGCACACAGATAAAACCCAAAAGAAAAAGGAAAATGGAAATAAGGGAAAAGGATGGTTCATTGTGTGATTGACCAAGCGCCAAGCAATACTCCATCGCCAGCCAGACTCTCGGTCCGTTTTTGTTTTTCATCTGTGTTTATCTGTGTTCATCTGTGGACACAAAGGTTTTAAAAGGAATCAGGCAATGAGCGACCAAGCGACTCTTCAAAGACTTCGCGACGAGCTGGCCAAAATCAAGGCCGATGGGCTTTACAAGCGCGAGCGGCAGATCACCACGCCGCAGCGCGTGGAGATCGAGACGCTCGAGGGCGGCAAGGTGCTGAACTTCTGCGCCAACAACTACCTGGGCCTGGCCGACCACCCCGACATCATCGCCGCGGCCAAGGCTGCGCTGGACGATCACGGTTTCGGCCTGGCATCGGTGCGCTTCATCTGCGGCACGCAGGACCTGCACAAGCAGCTCGAGAAGACCATCGCCGAGTACTTCGGAAAGGATGACGCGATCCTCTACGCGGCCTGCTTCGACGCCAACGGCGGCCTGTTCGAACCCTTGCTGGGGCCGGAAGACGCGATCATCTCCGACCAGCTCAATCACGCCTCGATCATCGACGGCATCCGCCTGTGCAAGGCCGAGCGCCATCGCTACCCCAACTCGGACATGGACGCGCTCGAGGACATCCTGAAGAAGACCCAGGACAAGCGCACGCGCATGATCGCCACCGACGGGGTGTTCTCGATGGACGGCTTCGTCGCCAAGCTCGACGAGATCACCGCCCTCGCTGAAAAATACGACGCCCTGGTGATGGTCGACGACTGCCACGCCACCGGCTTCTTCGGACCGACCGGCCGGGGTTCGGCCGAGCATCACGGCGTGATGGACAAGGTCGACATCTTCACTTCCACCCTCGGCAAGGCCCTCGGCGGCGGCATGGGCGGCTTCACCGTGGCCAGCCAGCCGGTCATCGACATGCTGCGCCAGCGCTCGCGCCCCTACCTGTTTTCGAACTCCCTGGCACCGCACCTGGTGGCGGCGAGCCTGCGAGTTTTCGAGATGCTGCACGAGTCGAGCGAATTGCGCGACCGCGTGGCGGAAAACACGCGCTTCTTCCGCCAGGCCATGACCGAGGCCGGCTTCGAGCTGCTCCCGGGCGAGCACCCGATCGTTCCGGTCATGCTGCACGACGCGCCGCTGGCCCAGAAGATGGCCGACGAGCTCCTGGAAGAAGGCATCTACGTGATCGGCTTCTTCTACCCCGTCGTGCCGAAAGGCCAGGCCCGTATCCGCACGCAGATCTCGGCCGCACACACCCGCGAACATCTCGAGCAGGCCGTCGACGCTTTCACGCGCGTGGGCAAGCGCCTGGGCTTGATCGACTGATGTGATCTCGCTCGGCAGCGCAGAATGGACCATCGTGCTGACCACCGCGCTGGTGGTCATGCTCGCGGTGGTGCTGCACTTCGAGGTCATTTTCGGACTCAATCGCTGGGGCGCCGGTCGGCGGATTGCCAGCCGGGGGCGCAATCATCACCATCGCCCCACGCTGCTGCTGGTCATGTTCGCCCTGCTACTCGCCCACGTGGCCGAAATCTGGTTGTTCGGCCTGGCCTACAGCGTCCTGCTCTCAGACCCGTCCTATGGCGGGATTGAAGGTTACGAATCGCTCGATTTTCTCGACTGCGTATATTTCTCGGCCACCACCTACACCACGGTGGGCTGGGGAGACCTTTTTGCAACCGGGCCGATTCGCTTTCTGGCCGGCACCGAGGCGCTGGTGGGCTTCATGCTGATCACCTGGTCGGCGTCCTTCGTCTACCTGATTATGGCGCGGACCTGGGGCCAGGAGGACAAGAGCGGGCTCTAAGGCTGCACAACAAAGCCTCAGCGCTTGCGTTGCATGGCCTTGCGTACGCCGCGCACCAGCATCCGGTGGTAGAGATTCGGGAAGAAGCGTTTGAGACGCCATAGCCAGCGCGTGTTGCCGTGCGTGAGCAGCAGGAAGCGCGGCTTCTCCACCGCCCCGAAGACGATTTCCGACACGTCTTCGGCGCTCACCCCGGAGTTGTCCATCCAGCGCTCCACGCGCTTGTGGTAGCTGTTGTCGGGTGCCCGCATGGTCTCGGTCAGGCGCGTCCTGACAAAGGCCGGGCAAAGCGCGGAGACGTGGACGCCTGCATCGGCCAGTTCAATCCTGAGCATTTCCGACATCGCGATCACCCCGGCCTTTGCCGTGCCGTAGGCGTTGATTTGCGGCGCGCCGGCCAGGCCGGCGAAGGACGCAACATTGATGATGTGGCCGCTGCCACGCTCGCGCATCGACGGCGCGAAGGCCTTGCAGCCGGCCACCACGCCCATCAAGTCGATATCCATGACCCAGCGCCAGTCTTCCAGGGAGGTCTCCTCGAGTGAGCCGCCGACGGCCACGCCGGCGTTGTTCACCAAGACATCGGGCGCGCCGTGCTCTTCCCGGACCCGTTCCCAGTCCGCCCAGCGGGTGACGTCCATTTCGACTGCACAGGCCCGATCCCCCAGTTCTCCGGAAAGTGACTGCGCCCCCTTTTCGTCGCGGTCGGCAATCAACACGCGCCATCCCGAGCGGTAAAAGCGTCGGGCCATGGCAGCCCCCAGGCCGGAGGCCGCCCCGGTGATCAGCACGGTTCGGTGTTCGTTCGAGTCGTTCATCGCAACGGTCTCCCTTCATGCAAGCGGCGCTTCCACGCCACACTGTCATTGTCTTCGTTCGGCCTCGCTGGCACAGGCCAGGCAGCGTGTGGTGGCGGGATCGGCGCGCAGGCGGGCGTCGGCGATCATTTCCCCGCACTCCTGACACTCTCCGAATTCGCCGCGTTCGAGCCGGGCCAGCGCGACCTTGAGGCGGCTTACCTGAACCGCGCGCCTCCGCTCGGCATCCTTGGCCATCGCCTGCCCCTGCAACGCATCCATACGGCTGAGTCGCCCCTGGCGCGTCTGGTCGAGCTCGACCGTTGCCGTGGCCGCCCGGCTGGCTTCGGCCAGATCCTCGAGCTCGGCAATGCGTTCACGGATGAGGTGTTCAAAATCGCTCATGACCCGATTGTAAGGGGTTGTGACCCTTCGAGGCTTCATTCGGTTACCCTCATCCCAACCCAGCAGGAGCCCGTCACCCGTGGTCACCCGAAAACGCGCGCCGGCGAAGGAGATCTTCGGCTGGGCGATGTTCGACTTCGCCAACCAGGCCTACACGCTGTTGATCATCACGGTGGTTTTCGGCGACCTGTTCACCCGGGTCATCGTCGGCGACGGTCCCGACTACCGCCTTGGCAACCTGCTGTGGAGCATCGCCCTGGCGGTCTCCTACGCATTGGTCGTGGTGGCCAACCCCGTCTGCGGTGCGATCATGGATCACGGCCGCCGGCGCAAGGCCTTCCTGTTCGCGAGTTATCTCCTGACGGTCGTTGCCACCGCCCTGCTCTGGTTCGTCGAGCCCGGCTGGATCTTTACCGCGATGGCGCTGATCGTCGTTTCCAACTTTGCCTATGCCATCGGCGAAGGCTTTATCGCCAGCTTCCTGCCCGGCCTGGGCCCACGCAAGGACCTTGGGTGGATATCGGGCCTGGGCTGGTCGCTGGGCTACGTCGGCGGACTGGTCTCGACGGCCTTTGCACTGCTGTTTCTCGGCGAAGTCAGCCTGGCCAACTACGACAGCGTGCGCTGGGTCGGCCCCTTCGCCGCTGTGTTCTTCCTCGTTACGGCGCTGCCCACCTTCCTCTGGGTCAGGGACCGGGGAGCGCGACGGACGCTGGCCCCGGGCGACACCCCCGTCCGGGCGGGATTCCGACGCCTGCTCAGCACCTTCGAGCACGTCCGGCATTTTCACGACATGCGCTGGCTGCTCGCCTCGATCTTCTTCAAGATGGCCGGTATCTACATCGTCATCAGCTTCGCCTTCATCTACGGTGCACAGGTCATCGGCTGGGACGAGTCGATCCGCGTGGCCATGTTCGTGACCGTGCAGGTCACCGCCGCGCTCGGCGCGGTGTTTTTCGGCCTGGCACAGGAACGGATCGGCGCCCGGCGCACCTACCTCGCCACCCTGACGCTCTGGTTGCTGGCCATCGCGGCCATCTGGCAGACCCCGGCCGTCGCGGAACTGGCCAGAGAGTGGCTGGGCGTGAACTGGGAAGCCCAGCACGTCTTCCTCGGCGCAGGCCTGCTTTCGGGCCTGAGCCTGGGATCGTCGCAGTCGGCCGGGCGTGCCCTGGTCGGCGCACTCACGCCGCGCGGAAAGTCCGCGGAGTTCTTCGGTTTCTGGGGCACGGCCGGCAAGCTCGCCGCCATCTTCGGTATCCTCGGTCTGGGCCTGCTCCAGGCGTGGCTGGGCCTGGCCACGGCCATCGTCTTCTGCCTGATCCTGTTCGCGGCCGCCATCGCCTGCGCCTGGCCCATCGACGAGGCCCGAGGCCACCGTGCAGCGGACACCTGGCGGGAGCGGGCACCAAAAGGCGCGTAGAGACAAACCATGGAACCACGGATTGCACGGAAAACACGGAATGTGCGTATTCTGCATTTCCGTGAATTCAGTGAGTTCCGTGGTTCCTGATTTTCCTGAATTGAACAGGCGTGCAAAGATGCGAATCGTCAGCCACACCTGCTCGAACACCGAGATCGTCTGCGCCCTGGGCCGGGCGGACTGTCTGGTGGGGGTGGACGATCACTCCGACTATCCCGCCGAGGTAGTCGAAAAGCTACCGCGCATCGGACCGGACCTGGATGTGGACGTCGAGCGGATCCTGGCCCTCGAACCCGACCTGGTGATCACCTCCCTGACGGTTCCGGGACATGAGCGATGCCTGGAGAAGCTCGAAGCGGCCGGGCTGCCGCTGCTGGTGACCCGGCCTCATACGCTGGCCGACGTCGCGGCGGATATTCGCCGCATCGGCGGCGAGATCGATGCCCGGGCATCCGCCGAGCGGCTGGCATCTCGCTTCAAAGCCGCAATGGATGCCGGGCCACCCGACGGTGACCCGGTGCCGATCCTGGTGGAGTGGTGGCCCAAGCCGGTGATCGTTCCGGGCCGTCATTCATGGGTCAACGAAATGCTGCGGCTGGCGGGCGGCATCAATCCCTGGCGCGACCTCGATGCAGAGAGCCTGGAGGTCACCGCGGACATGGCCCGTTCAGCGGCGCCCGAGGCGGTGGTCATGAGCTGGTGCGGCGTGGACGAAGCCAAGTACCGCCCGCACGTGGTTCGGCGCCGGCAAGGCTGGAAGCGCGTCCCGGCCATTGCCAACGATCGAATCTACGCCGTCAGCGAAGCCTGGCTGGGCAGACCCGGGCCGCGATTACTCGACGGCATCGTGAAACTGCGTGAAGTCGTGGATAGCGTGCATGGGCGCGGTAAACGGTAGAATACGCGCCCATGACGCAACCTGACCCCGACAAGCGGCCCTCCGTGGGCCTGGTATCACTGGGATGCCCCAAGGCCCTGGTCGATTCCGAGGACATCGTCTCCCGCCTCCGCTCGGAGGGCTACGACATCGCTCCCAGCTACGAGGACGCCGACCTGGTCGTGGTCAATACCTGCGGCTTTATCGACTCGGCCAAGGCGGAATCGCTCGAGAGCATCGGGGAGGCCCTGTCGACCAACGGCAAGGTCCTGGTGACCGGCTGCATGGGCGCCAAGCCCGAGGACATCACGCGCATCCATCCGAAGGTGCTGGACGTGACCGGCCCCCACCAAGGAGAGGCCGTCGTGCGCTCGGTCAATCGCCACCTGCCCCGGCCCCACGATCCGCGCTTCGACCTTGTTCCGCCCGGCGGGCTCAAGCTCACGCCCCAGCATTACGCTTATCTAAAGATTTCAGAAGGTTGCAACCACAAGTGCAGTTTCTGCATCATTCCTTCGATGCGCGGCCGCCTGGTCAGTCGCCCCCTCGGATTGGTGATGCGAGAGGCCGAGCAACTGGCCGAGCGAGGCGTGCAGGAGCTGCTGGTCATCAGCCAGGACACCAGCGCGTACGGCGTCGACCTGAAGTACCAGACCGACTTCTGGCGAGACCGCGAGTGGCAAACCCGCCTCTACGACCTCTGCGACGCACTGGGCGAACTGGGCATCTGGGTGCGGCTCCACTACGTCTACCCTTACCCTCATGTCGACAACATCATCGGCCTGATGAACGCCGGGCGCATTCTGCCCTACCTGGACATCCCCTTTCAGCACGCCAGCCGATCGGTCCTCAAGGCCATGCGCCGCCCGGCCGCGGCCGAGAACACGCTCGAGAGAATCCGGGCCTGGCGAGCGGAATGCCCCGACCTGGTCATCCGCTCGACCTTCATCGTCGGATTTCCGGGTGAGACCGAAGCCGATTTCCAGGAACTACTCGAGTGGCTCGACGAAGCCCAGCTCGACCGCGTGGGCTGCTTCAAGTATTCGCCGGTCGAAGGCGCGTCTGCCAACGAGCTGCACGGGGCCGTGCCGGAAGAAGTGGCCGAAGAACGCTGGCACCGCTTCATGCAGCACCAGGCCGGCATCAGCGCCCGCCGCCTGGAGCGGCGTGTGGGCGGCATCGAGCCGGTCCTCGTGGACTCCGTCGAAGGCACGACCGCCATCGCCCGCAGCTACGGAGACGCTCCCGAAATCGACGGCCAGGTCATCGTGTCCGGCGCCGCCTCCCCTCGGCCGGGAGACGCGCTGATGGTACGCGTCACCCGCGCCGACCAGTACGACCTGCACGCCGAGGTGGTGGACGATTCGGAACTGAGCCATTCTGCGACCATCTAAGCAGCTTGCAGGTTTCCCTTTTGACAAAACCCATGGAGAACACAGTGAAAAAGACCATCTGCATTCTGAGCGTTGCCTTCCTGGCGATCGGTTGCGGTTCCGAGGAACCGGCACCTGCCGAGGAAACCCAGCAGGCCGCGCAAGAGCAGCCTGCCGAGAACGAACGCCAAGTGGTTCGCCGCAGCGAGCGGCAGCAGGAATCGCAGCCACTGCCCCGTCGGGATACCCAGGACCCGGAGAAGAAGGTGCCCAGGATCGAAGGCCAGGCCCAGGAAGAAGGCTATGGCCTGACCATGATCGTGGACGGCTCGAGTCCTGAGGCCTTTGCCGAGAGTCTGGAACTGATCGCGATGGACACGACTGAAGAGCAGTATCGCGACCTGGATTCCGCTCTGCGGTTCCTGGCCACTTACGATACGGCGGCCTGGTCGGGGCTCCCCAACCTGTACAAGACGCTCGACGGGATGACCGGCGAAGAGATCATCGAGCGCGCCAGGGAAATGCGCGCGGAACGCCGCAGCCGCTAAGCTGCCTTGGATAGACCCCGCCGGCGGGTGCCGGCGGGGTGGCCGTCACTCAGTGGTGCGTCCAGCCGTGCTCCCGCCCCAGGCTGTCGATGTACTCCATCGTTTCGGGCACCCAGGCATCACCGCCCTCCTTCTCGAAGAAGAAAGCCGCTCGATCGACTGACTCCGGCGCGACCTGGTCCATGCTGGCCGAATCGTACAGTCGACCGTTGAGCATGGTGTAGACCAGGTTCTGGCTCTGCTCGATGTCTTCGAGGACATCGCCGTCGACAACGATCATGTCGGCCAGCTTTCCGGCCTCGATCGAGCCGATGTCGTCCCCCATCCCGAAATACTCGGCGCCGTCGATCGTCGCGCCGCGAAGCGCTTCCCACGGCGAGAAACCGCCCTGCACCATCGCCCACATTTCCCAGTGCGCGCCCAGACCGGCCAACTGGCCGTGAGCACCGATGACGACCGGAATGCCCAGCTCGTTGAACGCCTTGGCCTGTTCGGCCACGAAAACGTGGTTGTAGTGGCCGTCGGGTGCCGTCTGGCGTCGGATCGAACGCGGATAGACGATGAACTTTGGCACGAAATCGAGCAGACGTTCGTTCTTCCATACCTCGTGGCGATCGTAGAAGTACTCCTCACCCATCAGCCCGCCGTAGGCCACGACGAAAGTCGGCGAGTGCACGACTTCGGTCTGGCTCCACAGCTGGCGGATGTCTTCGTAGGCGGTCTTGATCGACAGGCTGTGCTCGATGCCGGTATGCCCGTCGACAATCTGGCTGAGATTCTGCTCCAGGCGCATGCCGCCCTCGGGTACGACCATCACATCCAGGTTGCGACCCGCCTCGAGTACCTGCTGGCGCTGGTCGCGCCTGAGATAGTTGTAGCTCTTGACCGAGATCGCACCCAGCTCCTTCTGGCGACGCACGTGAAACTCGGCGTCCTGGTAGGAGTTCACCTTCGCAGTTGCACCCGGCGCAATCGCCCCGTAGAGGATGCGGCCGGTCGACCAGATGCGCGGCGCCAACACCTTGCCGGCACGCTGCAGCTCGGCCATCGAGAAGATGGCGGCGTTGTCGTTGGACGGATCGTGGATGCTGGTGACGCCGAATGCCAGGTTGGCGATCTGCGACCAGTTCTGCTGCGGCGTGATCTGCCGGCTGCTCATCGGTCCGTGCGCATGGGCGTCGAACAGGCCCGGCAGGACAGTCTTGCCGCTCACGTCGATGGTCTCGTAGCCGTCCGGCACGTCGATCTCGTCGGCCGAGCCGACCGACTCGATGCGGTGGCCGTCGACCAGCACCACCCCGTTGTCGATGACTTCACGCTCCTGGTGGGCGTTGCGCATGGTCACGATCCTGCCGCCGACCAGGGCGATGCGGCCGTCGTGGCGGTCCGATTCGACCTCGAAGCCCAGCTCGATGCCCTCAGTCTCCGGCTCGGGCAACTCCTCGGGGGCGCCTTCCAGGAAGGCGAACGCATCGGTCAATTCACGCTGGTAGAGCGTTGCACCGTGCGACCAGCCGATGGCATCACCCTGTGCGGTGAAGTGCAGGTGGTCGCCGGCGCGCGCGGAAACCTGGCGCACCGGAAAGGCGCTGACACTGCCGCCGAGGGTCACCTTGCCGCCGGTCGGGAAAAAGGGCGCGACGTAGGCGTTGTAGTGCTCGGTGAAAGCGACCCAGCGGCCGTCGGGAGAGACGCGGTATTCGGTCACCCACTCGCCGGCCAGGTGCTCGCGCGCATCGTGACCCTGGAGGTTGACGCTGTTGAGCGCCAGGCCCGATTCGCTGCCCTGGGAAAACAGGATCCGCTCGCCGTCGGCGGAGAACTGCGGGTTGCCGCCCGAATCGTGCACGCGGCGCATGCCGTCGCCACCGGCATCGGCGACGTAGATTCCGGTCCGCTCCGACCAGGCCGGTGACGTCAAGTAGCCGCCGGTGGTACGCACGAACACGACGCGCTCGCCGTCCGGCGAGAAGGAAGGTTCGATGTAGTGGCCCGGCTCGTCGCTGATCACCCGGCTGCGGCCGCGGCCGACCGGCGCGATTCGCACCGAGCCCAGCGCTTCGTCGTGCCAGGTCGTATAGACCACGTGGCTGGAATCAGGTGAAAAGCGCGGGTAGAACTCCCAGTGTTCGTCCTGGTCGGTGAGCCTGCGGCGACGGTCTCGCTCGAGATCGTGCAACCACAGGTAGCCCAGCGCCTGGTAGATCGCGTAGCGTCCGTCGGGGCTGCGCTGCGTCCAGCGCGCCATCCGTACCGGGAAGGTGTCGGGAGAAACCTCGACCGTGCGCTGCAGTGCCGGATGGATCTTCTTCTCGGCGACGACGTGGACTTCGATGGGCTCGTGCGAGCCGTCCGTGCCGATGCGGTGGAAACGGCCGCCGGTCCAGACGACGATCGACTCCCCATCCGGCGTCCAGGCAAAGCCGGGAAAATTGCCCATGTCGCCGGAGGTTTCCTGCATGTCGCGCTCCAGCTCGGAGAACAGCGTGCGCTCGATGCCGGACTCCAGGTCCTTGACCATCAGGCGCGAAGTCAGCTCGGTGGGATTGCGCCGCACGAAGGCCAACTGGCTGCCGTCGGGCGAGAGGACCGGCCGCACCGCGCCGCCGGGACCGGAGACGACGGTCTCCGTCTCCCCGGTTTCGCGATCGAGGCGGCGAATGGCAAAGATGCCCTGGTTGGCGTCCTTGTTGTATTCCCAGACGCGGCCGGAAGTCATGTCCTGGCTGAAGTAGACATAACGGCCGTCGGTCGAGAACTCCGGCTCGGCGATGTTCTTCTGCGATTGCTCGCCGTGCAGGCGGTCGACCAGCATCACGCCCTGGCCGCCGCCCCGGTGGTACATCCAGATGGAGCCGGCCGGAATCGAGCGCTGTGAAACGTAGCCCTTGCGCGCGGCGATGTAGTCGCCGTCAGGCGACCAGGCGGGGTTGTGCAACAGATGCTCGCTCTCGTCGCTGACCTGCTGGAGGTCGGATCCGTCGGCGTCCATGGTCCAGATGTTCTCAGCGCCGTCGCGGTCCGAGACGAAGGCGATCCTCGATCCGTCCGGGCTGTAGCGCGGCTGGAAGTTCCAGGCCAGGTCGCCGGTCAGCGCCGTGGCTTCGCCGCCGTCGATCGGCACCGTGTAGATGTCGCCCAGCATGTGAAAGACGAGCGTCTTGCCATCGGGGCTGACATCCACGTCCGACCAGGTGACTTCATCGGTGTCGATCGTGATCGTCTCCCAGTCGCCCGGCGGTTCGGTCACCGACCAATCGGCATACGGGCCCTTATCGGCGTCATCGCTCTCCCCGTTCTCCTGAGCTAGTACAGGCATGGTCAGAACGAGCAGGAACAGCGTCAGTAGCAATCTATGCAACATTATTACTCTCTCAGACAGTAGATGTGTTGAATCAAAACCTTGCTAAACGCAAAGACGCCAAGACGCAAAGTTGTTAAGGAGCTTTTTGGAATTCTTTGCGTCTTCGCGTCTTTGCGTTTCAAGATTTTCAGGTTTTTTTCTCGTTGGCGACACCGTGAGGCACGTGACCGGTGGCGACTTCTCGGCTGGCGGCGTCGGTGTGCAGGGTCTGGTCGTCGAAGAAGATGTCGGCGCCGAAGGAGCGCAGGAAGGGCGCCTTCTCGCGTCCGCCCAGGAACATCGCTTCGTCGATCCGGATCCCCCAGGCGCGCAGGGTCAGGATCACGCGCTTGTGCGCCGGCGCGGAACGCGCCGTGATCAGGGCCGTGCGGATGGGGTTCTCTTCGAGCGGATAAGCGGCCTGGATGCGCTGGATGCCCTCGAGCACCCGCTTGAACGGGCCTGCCGCCAGGGGGCTGGCCGCCTGGGCGCGCTCGCTCGTGGAGAAGGCCTCCAGGCCCTGCTCCTTGTAGATTCGCTCAGCCTCGTCGGAAAAGATCACGGCGTCGCCGTCGAAGGCCAGTTTGAGCTGCTCTGAGCGATTCTCGCGTATGGCCGAAGGCAGGATCGTCGCCGCGGCATAGCCGGCCATCAGGACGCGCCGGACGTCGTCCTCGTTGGCCGACAGGAACAGCTGCGCGCCGGAAGGCTCGATATAGTCGGCCGGACTGGCACCGTTGGTGAACACCGCCCGCTCGATATTGAGCCCGTAGTGCTCGATCGAGTTGAAGATGCGCAGCCCCGTATCTGCACTGTTGCGCGACATCAGCACGACTTCCACACCCGGGTGGTCCATGCCGTCGTTGTTGAGCCGCAGCAGCTTCTCGGCCAGGTGAAAAGCCACGCCCTTGCCGAGAATCTCGTCTTCGCGCTCGCGCTGGTAGGCCATGTAGCGCTCGAGACCGTGCTCCTCGAAGACCTTGTGGGATTCGTCAAGGTCGAACAGGGCCCGGGACGAAATCCCGATGATCAGGGGACCCGGATGGTCGGCTTCGGACGTCTTTTTGGGATTTTCGGGCATTGGGGGGATTATAACGGGCCGGAGTTGAAGGGTTCAGTGTTCAGGTTTCAGGTTTCAGGCGGCAACCGAAATCAGCGCGGGGCGGCTTTGCCGCGAGACCCTGTGCCAAGCCTGAGGTACTGCCCCCTTTCGGATGGCACATGAGCATCGCGGCAAAGCCGCTCACCTAGACTCGACGGATGCCGCCTGAAACCTGAACACTTTCCCATTTACTGGAAGAACTGCTCCGACAGAATCCGCTCTTCCAGCGAATGCTCCGGGTCGAACAGCAGGCGATGGGTGATGTCGCGTTGCTGGCGGACGTCGACGCGGGCCACGTTGCGCACTTCGTCGTAGTCGGCCGTGGCGCTGACCGGACGGCGCTCTGGCTGGAGCACCTCGAAGCGGACTTCGGCCGAGGCCGGCAGGATGGCGCCCTGCCAGCGCCGCGGGCGGAAGGGGCTGATCGGGGTGAGCACCACTGCCTCGGTGCCCAGGGGCAGGATCGGACCGTGCGCGGAGAGGTTGTAGGCGGTCGAACCGGCGGCAGTGGCCAGGAGGACGCCGTCGGCGACCAGGCGCTCGACGCGCTCACGGCCGTTGACCAGGATGCGGATATGGGCAGCCTGGTTGGTCTGGCGCAGCAGAGCGACTTCGTTGATCGCCACGGCGCGGTGGGTCTCACCGTCCTGGTCGACGGCATGCATCTGCAGGGGGTTGAGCACGACCTCCCGCGCCGAAGCGATGCGCTCCGGAAGGTCGTCCTCGGCGAAGCGATTCATGAGGAAACCGACCTCACCGAGGCGCATGCCGAAGACCGGCAGGTTGCGATCGACGTGCTCGTGCAGCGTGTGCAGCATGAAGCCGTCGCCGCCCAGCACCACCAGCACCTCGGCCTCATCCAGGCCGACGTCGCCGTAGCGCTCGCGCAGCGCCCGGGCCGCGTCCTGCGACCCGGGGTGAGCACTGGCGAGAACGGCCATTTTCATGGGCTCAGTCCGAAGTGGCGTGCAGCAGCTGGCCCAGGCCGTTGACGGCGACCTGCAGGACGGCGTAGTCACGCGACGCGGTATTGCGCATCTCCTCGAGCATCAGGCTGATGCGGTCGACTGCCTCGTGGTGACGGCGCATCCAGGCCTTGACCGGTTCGGTTTCGTCCCCTGCCTCGGTCATGATCCGGCGCGTCAGTTCGCGATGGTAGCGGTACAGGTCGTCACGCAGGTGGCCGCGGGCATGCGCATGCCACTGCCGCTCGACCGGCAGCTCCTCGATCTGGGTCCGCAGCCACTTGAGGCAGAGGTGGTCGAACAGCCGGAAGTAGATCCGGGCGACATCCTCGACCTCCAGTTCCTGCATGCGCGCCTCGTCGACGATATCCAGGGCCGAGAAGACGAAACGCAGGCCGGCCACTTCGCAGGCGACCTCCTCGCTGAAACCGGCTTCCACGAGCTCGGCCTGGCGCTGGTCCAGCGCTTGCTTGAGTTCACCGTGGAGCATGTCGGGCAAAGCCTTGCGGTAGCGCTCGATGCCGGGCGCAAAGCGCTCGACCTTGCTCGAAATGTCGATGGAATAGCCGCCGGGCAAGGTGATCAGGCGACGGGTGACCTGGCGCAGCAGGTTCCACATTTCGAGCTGGGCATCGAGCTGCACGCTCGCCGGCACCTTGTTGTCGAGAGACTCGATTTTCTGCCAGAAATCCCGGGCCGCAAAGATTTCGCGCGCCACGGTATAGGCTTTCGCCACCATGGCCGAGCTGGCGCCCGTATCCTCTCGAATGCGCATCACGAAGGGTGCACCCATGCGGTTGACGATGCTGTTGGTCACCCGGGTCGCGATGATCTCGCGCCACAGGCGATGTTCCGGCATCAGGTCGCTGAAGCGATCGCGAAGCGGCGTCGGGAAGTAATCCTTCAGTTCGGCAGAGAGATACGGATCCTCGGGCACGTCGGAGGCCAGGAGGTCCTGGTAGACGGTGATCTTGCTGTAGGACAGCAGCAGGGAAAGCTCCGGTCGCGTCAGGCCCTGGCCGCGCGCCACGCGCTCGCGCAGCTCCTCGTCGTCGGGCAGCTGTTCGAGATCGCGATCGATGACGCCCTGGTGCTCGAGCACCGCGATGAAATGCGCCTCGGCTCCGAGGCGATCGCTGGTGATCGATTCCATCATGCTCAGGGCCTGGTTCTGCAGGTAATTGGAGCGCAGCACCAGGTTGCTGACCTCGTCGCTCATGTCGGCGAGCAGCTCGTTGCGCTCGTCGAGCTGGATCATGTCGCGCTCGACCGCCTCGTTGAGCAGGATCTTGATGTTGACCTCATGGTCGGAGCAGTCGACACCGGCCGAGTTGTCGATGAAGTCGGTGTTGAGGCGACCGCCCTGCATGGCGTACTCGATGCGTCCGCGCTGCGTCAGGCCGAGGTTGCCGCCCTCGCCCACCACGCGGGCGCCCAACTCCTGGCCGTTGACGCGCACCAGGTTGTTGGCCAGGTCGCCGACATCGGAATGCGCCTCGGCCGCGCCCTTGACGTACGTACCGATGCCGCCGTTCCAGAGCAGATCGACGGGCGCCTTGAGCAGGGCCTTGATCAACTCGTGGGGCGCCAGCGATTGATCCTCGACGGCAAGCCACTCGCGCACCTCGTCGGAAAGCTCGATCGTCTTGGCCTGGCGCGAAAACACGCCGCCGCCTCTTGAGATCAGCGCTTCGTCGTAGTCGGCCCAGGTCGTTCCGGCCGTCTCGAACAGCCGTTTGCGCTCCTCGAAACTCCGGGCCGCGTCGGGATCGGGATCGAGGAAGATGTGCATGTGGTTGAAGGCCGCCTTCAGGCGGATGTGCTTCGACAACAGCATGCCGTTGCCGAACACGTCGCCGCCCATGTCGCCGACACCCACAACGGTGAAGTCTTCGCTTTGCGTATCCAGGCCGAGCTCCCGAAAATGCCGCTTGACGGATTCCCAGGCGCCCTTGGCCGTGATGCCCATCTTCTTGTGGTCATAACCGTTCGATCCGCCGGAAGCGAATGCATCGCCGAGCCAGAAGCCGTGCTCGGCGGAGATTGCGTTGGCGATATCCGAGAACGTCGCCGTGCCCTTGTCCGCCGCGACCACTAGGTAAGGATCGTCGTCGTCGTGGCGAACGACTTCGCGGGGAGGCACCAGGTCATCACCCTCGAGGTTGTCGGTGATGTCGAGCATGCCGTTGATGAAGCTTCGGTAGCAATAAACGACTTCGGCCATCATCGCGTCGCGATCACCGCCTTCGGGCAATTGCTTGGCCACAAAACCGCCCTTGGCGCCGACCGGCACGATCATCGTGTTCTTGACGTTCTGGGCGCGCATCAGGCCCAGGACCTCCGTTCGGAAGTCCTCACGCCGGTCCGACCAGCGCAGGCCGCCGCGCGCCACCTGGCCGCCGCGCAGGTGGACCCCCTCGACCCGAGGCGAGTAGACCCAGATCTCGCGGTAGGGTCGCGGCTGCGGCAAGTCAGGCACCCGCGCGGAATCGAGCTTGATGCTGAGGTAGTCGTGGTATTCACCGCGCGGGTCGCGCTGGAAGGCGTTGGTGCGCAGGATGGCGCGGATCAGGTCGCAGAAGCCGCGCAGGATGCGATCCTGGTCGGCGGAGCTCACAGAATCGAGTGCGCGCAGGATCGTCTTGCGCAGATGGAACTCCGTGCCCTCCGAAGGTTCGGATTCGCGCGACTGGCACACCTCGTCGAGGTACTCGCAGAGCACGTCGTCGTTGAACGTTTCGCGCAATTCATGGCACTGCGCCTCGAGCAGCTTTCGTGCGCTGCTGCGATGTTTGCGGCCTTCGTCTCGGCGGGCCGGATCAAAGCGCATTTCGAAGTACTCGACCAGCAGGCGCGCGACCAGCGGCCAGGCGGCCAGGGTCTGTTCCATGTAGTTCTGGGAGAACGGCATGCCGGTCTGCAACAGGTACTTGCAGCAGGCGCGGAGCAGGTTGACCTGGCGCCAGTCCAGGCCGGCCAGCATCACCAGCCTGTTGAACCCGTCGTTTTCGCAGCGCCGGCGCCAGATCTGCTCGAAAGCGTCCTGGAACTTGTCGCGCACGCGGTCGAGATTGATCTCGGCGTCGTTGGGCGGACGCATGTCGAAATCCTGGATCCAGACGCGGTGGCCGTCCGAAACCGTCAGCTCGTAGGGCCGTTCGGAGACGATGCGCATGCCCAGGTTCTCGAGCATCGGCAGCACGTCTGAGAGCGGCATCGGGTCACTGTGCTTGAAGATCTTGAAGCGCAGCAGACCGGTGCCCCGCCGCCGCGGCTTGTACAGGCTCATGCGCAGGTCGTCGAGATCGCGCAGCCTCGACACGTTGACCACGTCGTAGCTGGCGACGTGCGGCGAGACGTCGTCGGCATAGGACACCGGGAAGGCCCGGCCGAAGCGCCGGGCCAGTTCGAGGCCGTGCTCCTCGCCGTGCTCGCGCACCAGGATCTCGGTCAGCTCGTCTTCCCAGGAACGGATGGATTGCTTGATCTTGTCCTCGATGGCCTCGATGTCGAAATTCACCGTGGCGTCGCCCTTGGGCCGGACGACGAGGTGGACGCGCGCCAGCTTTGATTCCCCGACCTGGACGGCGAAATCGAGCCGCTCGCCCTTGAGCGCGCGTTTGAGGATGTTCTGGATCTTCTCGCGATTTTCGGTGTTGAACCGGTCACGCGGAATAAACACCAGGCAGGAGAAAAAGCGGCCGAAGCGCTCGCGCCTGATGAACAGTCGCGTCTGGCTTCGTTCCTGCAGATCGAGAATCCCCATCGCCATTTCCAGCAACTCTTCGCTGGAGGCCTGGAACAGCTCGTCGCGCGGCAGGGTCTCGAGGATGTGCATCAGGGCCTTGCCGGCATGGCTGCCGGCCTGCAGGCCCGACATCCTGACCACCTCATCGACCTTGCGACGCACCAGCGGCGTGTCCTGGCAGCGTCGGATGTAGGCGCCCGAGGTGAAAAGCCCGATCAAGCGCTTCTCGCCGGTCACCCGGCCTTCATCGTCGAAATACAGGACCGAGATGTAGTCCATGTACCCGCCGCGATGCACGCTTGAGGTAGCGTTGGTCTTGGTGATGATGATGGGATCGTCGGCAGTCGGCCGGTCGCTGCCCCGTCCGAGTTCGCTCAGCGGCCGGACCGGCGCCTCGCGATGCTCGGGGTGCATGATGCCCAGTCCGCTATCTGCAACCGCGCGCAACACACGCCCGTCCTCGCCGCTCTCGATGACGTACTCGCGGTAGCCCAGGAAGGTGAAGTGATCGTTGGCCAGCCACTCGAAGAAGTCGTGCGCTTCCTGGCGAGCCTCCTCGGACAAAGCCTTGTGGGTCTCGGGCAGTTCGCGTGCGATCTCGTGGGCGCAATCGAGCATCGGCCTGAAGTCCGATACCGCACGGCGCACGTCGCCCAGGGCGGCGAGGATGCGCTTCTCGATCTTGGCCAGCATTTCGGGATAGTTCTGCCGATCGACTTGAAGGTGCATCATCGACTCGGCCCGACCGCTTTCGGCCTTGCCCTCGCCGTCTTCGGCCAGCTGCATCAGGTGGCCACCCTGGTCGCGGACCACCCGCATGACCGGGTGGATGATCAGGTGCGCCGAGATGCCCAGCTCCGAGAGCGCCAGCACCACCGAATCGACCAGGAAGGGCATGTCATCGTTGACGATCTCGATGATCGTGTGGCTCGATTCCCAGCCGTGCCGATCCGAATGCGGGTTGTAGACCCGAAAGCGGATTTCGTTGCCCACCCGCTGGCGGGCGAAACCCAGGAAGCCGGTGGCCAGGGCGGCCAGGTCCTCGACCGAACAGTCCTCGAGCTCGGCGACCGGCACGCGCCGGAAGAAGCGCCGGACGAATCCGGCGCCCAGTTCGCGCCCCTCGCCCCGCGCCACGATTCGGGTGACCTGCTCCAGGACCTGCTCTTTCTTCTCGTTGTTGTGACTCATCCCATCGCTTCCCGTTTCTGACTGCCCTACCCCGCGTGGTTCAACGCAAGCCGGTTTCGGTTCTGGCGATCACCATGCGCTGGATTTCGCTGGTGCCCTCGTAGATCTCGGTGATCTTGGCGTCGCGGAAATAGCGCTCGACCGGCATTTCCTTGCTGTAGCCCATGCCGCCGTGAATCTGCACCGCCTGGTGCGTGATCCACATCGCCGCTTCCGATGCAAACAGCTTCGCCATCGACCCGTCAAGCGTGAAACGCGAGCCGGTTTCCATGGCCTTCATCTTGGCCCAGGCGGCCTTGAGCGTCAGAAGTCGGGCGGCTTCCAGCCGCGTCTTCATATCCGCCAGCTTGGCCTGGATCATCTGGAACGTGCCGATCTCCTGCCCGAACGCCTTGCGCTCCTTGGCATACTCGACGCTGGCCTCGTAGGCCGCCTGCGCAATGCCCACGGCCTGCGCGGCAATGCCGATCCGCCCGGCATCGAGCACGCCCATGGCGATCTTGAACCCCTGGCCCTCGTCGCCTAGACGATCCTCAACCGGGCACTTGTAATCGGTCAGTTCGATCTCGCAGGTCGCCGAGGCGCGAATGCCCAGCTTGGGCTCGAGCTTGCCGCGGTGGAAGCCTTCCTTTTCGGCGTCGATGATGAATGCCGAAACGCCCCGGGCACCCGCTTCCGGGTCGGTCATGGCGAACAGCACCAGGTAGCGCGCCACCGGGCCGGAGGTGATCCAGGACTTGCGGGCGTTGATCACGTAGTGACTGCCGTCGTCGCTGAGCACGGCCCGCGACTTCATGTTGGCCGCGTCCGAGCCCGACGCCGGCTCCGTCAGGGCATAAGCGCCGATTTCATCGCCGGTGGCGATCGCACGGACGTACTTCTGCTTTTGGTCCTCGGTGCCGTGCTTGAGAATACCGTTGCAGAACAGGGAGTTGTTGACCGACATGATCGTGCCGTGGGCCGCATCGGCCGCCGAGACCTCCATCATGGCCAGCGTGTAACCGATCGTATCCAGGCCGGATCCGCCGTAGGACTCCGGCACCTCGATGCCCATCAGGCCCAATTCACCCATGCGCTGGATGGTCTCGAGCGGAAATTCGCCGGAGGCATCGAATTCGTGCGCAATCGGGGCAATCTCGTCGCGAGCGAAATCGCGCGCAGCAGCCTGGATCATCTGCTGCTCGTCGGTCAGTTGAAAATCCATGAGAATCGCTTTCCTGGGAAGTGAAATCAGGGCCCGGATTATACCCCGAAGCCCGCCCAGAACAGGTCGATTAGGCCCTCCGGCCGCGACACCGACCGGCCCGAAGCGCCCGAATCGCCTGAATTTTCCGTCATCACCCCGTCAGGAATGAGAACCAGTTCACGATAAGCGAAACTGGCGCTTGACACCGTGATCTGCCCCCGTACAATTTGAATCTCCGGACCGGGGTTCCCCCCTTCCCCATCCGGATTGTGGCCCAGGTTCCCCCCTTGCCTGGGCCACACCTAACCCGGCGGCCGGAGTTCCCGCACTCCGGCCGCCTTATTTTTGGGGAACGGACACGGCGGGAAAAACATTTGGAAATCCACGCGGCTTGCACTATAATGCCGCGCTTCCACCTGCCCAGGTGGCGGAATTGGTAGACGCGCTAGCTTCAGGTGCTAGTATCCGAAAGGATGTGGGAGTTCGAGTCTCCCCCTGGGCACCATCTCATTTCCCGCACTTCCCCCAGCCTCGTGCACCTGAAGC
>NZ_QUZK01000048.1 GCF_003410055.1 Wenzhouxiangella sediminis
TGGTTCGTTGGTTCGTTGGTTCGTTGGTTCGTTGGTTCGTTGGTTCGTTGGTTCGTTGGTTCGGCAATGGTAACCGCTTGGAAGCGCCGCACCGACGCCTGGCGTCGTCCCGGACCCCGATCCGGGACCTCCCGGCCGAAAGCGCCACTGGATGGAAGGCCCCGGATTGACGGGCACCAGTCCGTCATCCCGGCCGTAGCGAAGCGGAGAGCCGGGACCTCCCGACCGAAGGCGCCAACCGATGCAAGGCCCCGGCTCAAGGCCGGGGCGACGAAGTCGATTGTTTTCCTGAAACCTGAAACCTGAAACCTGAAACCTGAAACCTGAAACCAAGTTACCATTGCCCCCTCAAGACCAAGCAGCCCTACCCATGCCCCTGACCAACAGCCAGAAGAAGCATCTTCGCGGCCTCAGCCACGACCTGCACCCCGTCGTAATGGTGGCCGACAAGGGCCTGAGCGAGAACGTGCTCGCCGAAGTCGAGCAGGCGCTCGAGCACCATGAACTCATCAAGATCAAGCTCCGCGGCGATCGCGAGCAGCGCGACGCGTGGATCGAGCAGCTGGCATCCACGACCGGGGCAGAGCTGGTGCACCGGATCGGCCAGGTCGTTTGCCTGTACCGGCGCCACCCCGAAAAACCGAAGATCGAACTGCCGCGCAGGTAGCCCCTTCCCGCCATGGAACTGACCGAACACACGGCCGGCAACCATCACCAGATCCGCGGGGTCGAACCCGGGCGGGTTCTGGTTAGCGACCAGTGGTACGCGTCGAGCCTGGTCGTCGGCGCGCGCTACCTGGACAGCGACTGGCCGGTCACGAGCCTGGACGAGTTGGCGGGGCCTCGGATCGATTCCCTGGTCGAGATGCAGCCGGAACTGGTCATCGTGGGGGCCGGCCAGCACCAGCAGTTCCTGCCGCACGAAACCCAGCTGGCCTTCATCCGGCACGGCATCGGCATCGAATGCATGACGCTCGGCGCGGCGGCCCGCACCTTCAACGTCCTGATGAGCGAAAACCGGCGGGCGCTGGCCGCGCTGATTATCGGCTGACTGACGGCCAGGGGCCCTAACCGCCCTGCGATCCCCGCTGCAGCCACGTTTGCCGGGCTCCGGGCCCGAACACCACGAAAAGATTCTCGCTGGCGTCTTCCTCCCCGGCCTGCGCCATACGATCGGCAATGGCGCGCAGGCCCGACGCCAGTTCCTCCACTTCCAGCAGGCGGACCGCACGGCCCGAACGGGCGACAAGAAAGACACAGCCTCCCAACTGGTCGAGCCTGGCCGCGAACTGATCCACGGAGCAGCCTGCCTGGTGCAGCAGACCGGGTGCGAACTCCATCAGCAGGCACAGTCGCTCCCGATTGCGCTCGATCAGGCCCGTCATGCCGTCGAGAATTCGTGCCTCGCTGCCCTGGCAGTCCATCTTCACCAGGTCCAGGCCCGCGTGCCCCAGCTGGCTGTCCAGGCTGTCGTACCGGACCGCGACCGACGGTCGCCCGGCCACCGCATGCAGGCGCTGGTCGCCGGGATTGGTGGGGCTGCGGAACAGTCGCCCCTCGCCCTTGGCGTCCGCGATCGCCAGGCGCCGGACCTCGGCCTGGTCGCAGGCGTTGGCGAGCAGGTTGGCACACAGCAGCCGGAAATGCGCCGGATCGGGCTCGAAGGCGACCACGCGACCCTCCGGGCCGACGCATTGCGACATCAGGACGCTGAAATAGCCGACGTGGGCACCGAGGTCGACAACGCTCATTCCCGGGCGCAGGATGCGCTGCAGAAGCAAGGTCTCGGCCTCCTCCCAGAACCCCTGATCACGCAGGCAGGGTGCGAAACGCTCGTCGGCCCCGAATGCCACCAGCAGCCGGAACTCGGGCACACCGCCGGGGCGTACCGTCAACAACTGCAGATCGGACGGCTTCGGTGCGCCGCTCATACTTCGACCATCCCCAGGTGCCGCGTGACCAGGGTGGGATCGACATGGACCTCGAAACCGAGCTCGCGCAGCTCATGGCAGACCCAGTAATCCTCCGACAGGTACTCCTCGCCGACGACGCCGACGCGGAAGATGTCGTAGTGCACCGCGGCGCGCTGGTCCTCACCGCGAAGATTCGACGATCTCTGATAGACCCGCCCCTCGGAAATCGCCTTTTCGACCAGCGCATCCACCGCCTTGCGCGACAGCAGCAACGCGGCCGTTCCGACTCGCTGGACCCGGATCAGTCGCCCCGCTTCGCCGCAACTGCGGCCGAGATTGAACTTGCGGCTGCCGTCCGGGTTGCGCCCCTTGAGCGCGACGGCGGCCCCGATCACGTCGACATCGGAGGCCAGCATCTGCTGCAGGCCTTCGACCGGAAGGACGACATCGGCGTCCAGGAACAGCAGGTGGGAATGCTCGCGCCGGGCGTGAAATTCCGAAACAATGCTGTTCCTCGCCCGCGTGATCAGGCTTTCGTTGCCGACGGTCATCAGCGAGAAGGCCAGGCCGGCGTGCTGGTAGCGCAGCAACTGGTCGACCATGTTGCAGTGCATCATGCCGCCGTAGGCGGGTGTACCGATCAGGAAACTCATGATAGCGGCCGGTACTTGTCGCGGTGGCCGTTGAGCTGCCGCCTGATTTCCAAGAAACGATCCAGGCGTTCGTCGCTCATGGCCTGGTACTCTGACAGCAAGGTCAGGTTGCTGCGGTAGTGCGGCTGACCGCTGGTGCTCGATGGGCTGCGAGGGTGATGCAGATGAACCGCGGGGCGCAGGTCGAGCTGGGTGCCCGGAACTCGGGCACGCTCGAGCAGGTAGCTCATGGCGTCGTCTTCCCCGCCCCAGCCCAGGAAGCGTTCGTCCCAGCCGCCCATTCGATCATAGACGCCTTGCGTCATCATCACTGCCCCGCCGGCGAAGGGCGGGAACTCTCCTTTCGCCTCGCGATCGCTCGCCCGCTCCGCTGCCCGTTCCGGCACCCAGTCGAAATCGCCGTCGCGCACGCGGCGGCTTTCGGTCTCATCCAGGTCGAGAATGCGGACATAGGGCTTGACCACCGAGTAGCCGGCCGCCAGCAGCTCGACCGCGCCAGCCAGCGCCCGGCCAAGCACGATATCGGCATCGGTGAACATCAGCCAGGGGGAGCGCACCACGCGAACCCCCAGGTTCAGCCCCCAGCTTTTGTTGAACGGGCCCGGATTGTAGGCGAACAGATGCTGGGCCCGTGGATGGGGCAGGCTTCCCTCCAGTCGCGGGACCGCATCCTGCTCGACGACCACCACGATCAGCTCGGGGTGGCTGGCCAGGCTGCGCAGGAAGGCGTCGAGGTTGAGGCGACGCGCTTTGCCTTCGCCCTCCCGGTAGGTGAGAATGCAGGCCAACCGCTCTATCACGAGATTCTCCTGCCCGAATGATCAGCGCGCTGATGGTAACCCAGCCCGGCCGCACGAGCTCGGCCCTCGCGGCGATGGCCGACTTTGCCGCGCAGACACATCGCGATCGGGAACTCATCGTCGTCCACGACGCCGATGCCGCCTTCGGCGAGACCCTGAAAGCCGCGGCGGCGCGCCACGGCGATGCCGCGATCCGCATCGTCCGGACCCGGTCGAAGCAGACCCTCGGCGAGCTGCGCAACCAGAGTCTTGCCGAAGCCCACGGCGAATTCATTTGCCAGTGGGACGACGATGATCGCTACCATCCCGAAAGGCTGGCCATCCAGTGGCAGGCGCTGCGCGATGCGAGCGCCGATTTCTCCTTTCTCCAGCAGCAAATGCATTTCTTTGTCGATACCGGCGAGATGTTCCTGGTCGACTGGGACGGCGAGGCCTACCCGATGAACTTCATTCAGGGCAGCATGATGGCGCGACGATCGCGGGTGCCCGAGTACCCGTCGCTGCCGCGAGGCGAGGACACGCCGGTGGTGCGCGAAATCCTTCGCCGGGGCCACGCGATCGCTCGCGTCGCCGACAGCGCCTGGACCTACGTCTATACCTGCCACACGGCCAATGCCTGGTCGGTCGCTCACCACCGGGCGATCGCCCGGTCCAAGGCCGTCGGCCAGGCGCGACTTCTGCAGCTGCGCGCCGGGCTCGAAGCCCGCCTCGGGGCGTTCGATCCGCCCCTTCCGGCCTTCCGGCTCAGCCATCGGCCTGAGGGATTCATGGCATGATCGAAGATCTTCCCGAACCGTCACGCTCCCTCCTCCAGAAAAGGACGTGCCAGGCGCGCCAGCGTACTCTTACCCTTCAGAATCCAGCCCTCGTCGATCATTCCGGCGTGCACATCGCTCATGTCGCGGCGCGCGGCGTCCCACCAGAGGTGAGCCCAGAGGTGGATGCTGTACAGATCGGGACGGTCGCCATCGGAATCCTCGAGCAGGGTCGCCAAGCCTTCCGGCGTCGAGCCGTAGCGATAGAAATAGGCGCTCGGCAGCACGCGCAGCCAGTCGGAATGGCTTTGCCACAGTCGGCCGGCCTCGCGGCAGGAATGGCTGTCCCAGCGGCCGTCGAAGGCGGCCGCCATTCGCTCGCGCCAGGCCCGCGCGAAGGGATCGCCGGCGCGGGCCATCATCACCGCATTGCACAGTGAAGGCCGCAGGGGCTCTCCGGGCTGGAGCGGCGCATACTCCTCGCCAATGACGAAACGCCCGGCCAGCCATTCATCCGGGTAGGCGCGGACGAAGAGCGTGTCCATGTCCGCATAGATGCCGCCTTCGGACAGCAGGATATCCATTCTCAGGAAATCCGACTCGTGGGCGTAGTCGATGCCCAGCCGGCGGATCATCCGGCCTTCCTGGCTGTCGTCGTAGCGGCCCGGGTCGAAGCCCTCCGGGATCACGTCGATCTTGCGCAACTCGAGCCGCGGACGGATGCGGTCCCACCAGGGGCCGAACGGCTCGTGCCGGTAGTGGAACACGACCGCCTCGGGGCGATTGACCGCCAGGCAGGATGCCAGGCAGAGATAGTGCAGCAGGTGAAAGGGCTCGCGCTGTTCGCGCAACCCGAAGACGAAGTGAAAGACGCGCGGAATGCTCACGGTGCCGGCTCGGAGGCGGCGCGATCGGCCAGTGCGTGTTCGATCAGCTCGAGCCACTGCCCGGCAATGACCGGCTCGGCAAATCGTTCGACGATCTGCTCTCGAATGGCTCGGGCTTCCCGCTCGAACGGTGCGGGATCGCTGAAAACCGAGCGCATCCGCTCGACGGCCGCTTCCGTGTCGACGCTGGCCCAGCGCTGCGAAGGGAAATAGCTCGGCCTGTGCGGCGGCCACAGCGGCACCTGCGTCATCCGGAAGGGCAAGGCACCCGGCCACTCATCGCCGAGGAAGTCGGTCTGCCCTCCCCAGGCCGGCGCCAGGACGGGTGTCGCGCGGGTGGCGGCCTCGAAAGCGCCGAGCCCGAACCCTTCGCCGTGACTCACTGTGACGTAGACATCCCCGATCGCGTGGATCATGTCGAGCTCGGCCGAGTCGAGCTGGTCGGTGTTGAGAATGATGTTGGGTGGCTCTCGACCAAGCTCCCGACCAATCCCGGATACCACATCGGCAGCAAGCGTCTGTGTCTGCCTCTGCCGGAAATGAGGACCGGCATCCGTGCCCGCGGCATTGGTCTTGACCAGTAAGGTCACCGGACTCTCGGCCCGGAACGCGCGGGCAAACAGCTCGATCAGTTCCGGCAGGTCCTTGCGCGGGTCCCAGGTGGAGATGGTGTAGAACACGCGGTGGTCCTCCGGAATGCCGAGGTCGTCCCTAGCCTGGCGGATTTCCGTCGGCGTGTAGTCGTTCCAGGTGTGCCGCCGGATATGCGGCAACAGGGCGACCCGCTGCTGAGGTAGTGCTGCCTGGAAAACACGCCGGTTGAATTCGCTGGGCACGGCGATGGCGTCCGCCCGGGCCATCAGCGCACGCCAATGAGCCGGTGTACGGCTGGTCTCCCAGACCGTGCAGCCGATATTGAAGCTGTTGCTGCAAAACAGTCCGGGCCAGGACTCGGGCGGCGCATGGGCAATGACCACATCGGGGTCGATCGGGCGACGCGTTCGCTCGACCAGCGTCGCGACGTCGGCAAGCGCCGAACCCTTCGCGGTCAGCACCGGCCTCGGTTTGCCCTCGTGATCGTGCCATTGCCCGGGAATCAGGCGATCCGGCGTCCACTTCAGAGGAACCCACTCAACCGGCACGCCGGCATTGACCAGGGCGCGCACGTTGGCGACGGCGGCCTGGCCGTAACCGCTCAGGTCGCCGCCGCCGTAGTAGCGCACGCCATACGGCGCGATCATGGGGCCAACATCGATGGGCTAACGGAGTCTCCGGAACCCGAGCCAGCCCAGCAGGAGCGCGAGAAGGCCCAGGCCGCCCGCGCCGGGACCGGGCACGCTGTAGGCCAGCGCGAACCCGAGGCTGACCGATCCCTGCACCTGCGAACCGAAAGCGTCTTCGGCGGTGAACTGGAACTCGACCGTGCCGGTGAAACCCGGCGGGGCCACGAAGGTGTAGCTGCCGTGGGGGTTGACCGTCAGCGTGCCGATCGACGGCTCGGTCCAGCCGGTCACGGTCAAACCGCTGCCCTGGGCGTCGTCGAGCAGGTTGCCGCTGACTTCCTGCTCGGTGCTGCCCGTAACCACCGTGTCGACCACTACCGGAACGACGACGATGGCGACGTTTGCAGTCGGCGGAGCGCCTCGGAGCGCATCGGTGGCCGAGTAGCTGAATCCGTCCGACCCGCTGAAACCGGCATCGGGCGTGTAGGTGAATGCCCCATCGGGATCGAGCACGACATTGCCGTCGGCGGGCGGCGTTGCCAGGCTCGCGCTGAGCGAATCGCCGTTGGGATCGGAGTCGTTGTCGAATACATTGCCGCTCAGGGACTGGCCCGCGTTCACCTGGTAGCTGTCGTCGACCAGAACCGGCGGCAGGTTGAACACGTCGACTTCCACGCTGCCATCCACTTGCGACCCGTTGGTGTCTTCGATGGTGTAGGCGAAGGTGGCCAGGCCGAGAAAGCCCTGGTCGGGCGTGAAGCAGAGCGTGTCGTCGCCGCTGATCGATACCGTTCCATTCACCGGCTGGGTCACGTTGACCAGGCTCAGGCCGCTGCCCAGGTCGTTGCCGAGGACGTCGATGTTGCAGACCTGCTGACCACCCGGGGTGGATGCCGAATCGGTCACGGCCGTGGGCAGAACCAGGACATTGACCTCGGTGTTCCAATCACAACCTGTGTCGGGATCGGCAGTCAGATAAACGAAGGAATCGTTGCCGCTGAAACCGGGATCCGGCTGATAGGTGAACTGCCCGGTCTGGTTGACGACGCCGGGACTGGACTGGTTGACGGTGCCGAAGCCCGGTGCCAGGAAGTCGGTGACGTTGAGCTGATCGACCACATTGAGCGGATTGATCGGCATGGGATCGTTCGCCTGGACATCCTCAGTCAGAGTCTGGCCCGCTTGAACCTGGTAGGTATCGGTCTGGACCGGCGGCAATAGCGTGACCTGCAGTTCAGCAGTCACGTTGAGTCCGCTGTCGTCCTCCATTTCGTATTCGAACCGATCTGACGTCGCCGCGCAGCGTCCTTCATACAGGCGGCGGTAAGTCACATCCCCGGACGAGCGGAATACGTAGCCCGCATCCCGGACATCGAGACTGCTGATGGAGCGAAAGAACGGATTGACCGCGGTGTCGTTGTCGAACACGTTGCCGGCGGCCTGCCAGACATTTCGCTTGACGACTTCGAAGTTGTCGTCGACCGCTTCCGGCGGCGTCTGGGCATTCAGCGCGCTGCTCACGGCAACGCCGACCGCCGCACCGATGGGCGCGACCCTGGTGCCGCGCAGCTTGATGCGCGGCCTGCAGGACTTAGACATCAGACATCCTCCCTTTGGATACAGCGATGCTACCACCCCGCGTGAAACGGTTCCACAGCTCGTTCCACCTATGGCTCCGAACCGAAACCGCTATCGCCGCGGCAGGTAGTCCAGCGGATTGACGGGCTCACCGTCGCGGCGGATTTCGAAGTGCAGCATCTCTTCCTGGCGGTCATCGCGGCCCATCTCGGCAATCTTCTGTCCGCGCTGGACACGGTCGCCCTCCCCCACCATGCGCCGCCGATTGTGCCCGTAGGCTGACAAGAGCTTGTCGGAGTGCTTGATGATGATCAGCTCACCGTAGCCGATCAGCGCCGTGCCGCTGTAGACCACCTGGCCGGCACCCGCCGCGAAGACATCCTGCCCCTCCTTGCCGGCCACGCCGATGCCCTTGCGGGTATCCGAGGGGTCGAAGGAGCGCGCAAGACGACCCTGGGTGGGCCACTGCCAGGCCACGCCGGCCACCGTTCGAGTCTTGTCCGAAGCCGACGGTGCGGCCGCCCTGCTGGCCGCGGGCGTATCCGGCGTCGATTGCGGCGGCGTTTCGGGCGTCGGCTCGCTCACACTGACCGGCTCGGGGGATCGGGATCTGGATGGGTTCGAGGAACCGGACGGGCTCGTCGATGCCGACTGACGCGGGGGCGGATCCGGCGGTGCGGTCATGCGCAGCTCCTGGCCGGGACGAATCGTGTACGGCGCCTGGATGCTGTTCCAGCGCGCGACCTTGCGCCAGTCGAGACCGTAGCGAAAGGCAATCGAATACAGGGTATCGCCCCGCCGAACCTGATGGAAGGCCGGCGGACTCGCCACCACGCGCTTTTCGGGACGCGATTCGTGCTGGCGAGAACGCTCCGGACCGGGCTGCCAGGGAGCGCAGGCGGTCAACAACAGGACCGCCACGACGAGGGCAACCGCGCTTCGCGCGCCTACCAGAGCCACCACACCAGCCCCCCGAGGGCGGCTGCGGCGATCACCAGCCAGCCCAGCAGGTCGACCCAGTTTCGCAGTCTGTCGGCGGCGCGCTCCCCACCGGCCCAGATGACGCCGGCAACCAGATAGAAGCGTGCACCGCGGCCGATCACGGAGCCGAGGACGAAGCCGAGCATCGGCGTGCCCAGGGCCCCGCCGGCAATCGTGATGATCTTGAACGGAATGGGCGTGAAGCCGGCCAGCATGACGAACCAGACGCCGTAGGTCTCGAAAGCATCGACGGCGGAATGGTAGGCGTGAAGGTAGCCGACGCGCTCGATGAACGGCAGGATGGCCTCGATGGCCAGCCAGCCGATCAGGTAGCCGAACAGACCGCCGATGACTGAAGCGACCGTGGTCAGGAAAGCCAGCCGCCAGGCGGAATTCCGCTCGGCCAGGACCATGGGCGCGAGCATGACGTCGGGTGGAATCGGAAAGAACGTGGCCTCGGCGAAGCTCAGGCCGACCAGGTAGCGCCGGGCATGTCGGTGACGCGACCAGACCAGCACACGATCATAGAGACGCCGGAACATGGCTAGCGCATCCCTCGTCAGTCCAGGCCTTCAAGCAACGGCACGAACGTCACCGCTCCCAGTTCCTCACGCTCGAACCCCGTCTCCGTGCGCGTTATCCGCACCAATTGCTGATGCAGGCCGGCGTGTTCGGGTGCCACCAGCACACCGCCCACACCGAGCTGCTCACGCAGCTTGTCGGGAATCCGCCCTCCGGCCGTGACGACGATGGCGTCGAACGGCGCCTGGGACGGCCAACCCTCGAGACCATCGGCGTGGCGGGTGTAGACATTGTGCAGGCCCAGGCGGTGAAAGCGCTGCCGCGCGCTGCGCTGCAGCTCGCCGATCCGCTCGGTCGTGAAAACCTTGTCGGCCAACAGGGCCAGAATCGCGGCCTGGTAGCCCGAACCGGTGCCGATTTCGAGCACCTTGCCCAGCGGCTCGTCGCGCATCACCGCCTGGGTCATCATGGCAACGACGTAGGGCTGTGAGATCGTCTGGCCCCGCCCGATGGGCAGCGCGGTGTCCTCGTAGGCACGCGAGGACAGCGCCTCGTCGACGAACAGGTGACGCGGCGTGCTGCCGACGGCTTCGAGTACGCGTTCGTCGCGGATCCCCTTCTCGCGCAGGCGCCGCACCAACCGCTGGCGGGTCCCCTCCGACGTCATACCGATTCCGCTGTGCGCCTTCGAACTCATCATTGAGCTTGCCGATACCTTCCGCTGTTGAGTTCGTCGATCCAGTGGCTGACGTCGTCGAGCGCCTGGTAGCGCGTCAGGTCGACGTGAATCGGCGTGACCGAAACGTAGCGATTGCGCACGGCGTGGAAATCCGTGCCGGGACCGTTGTCTTCCTCGGTTCCGGCCGGACCGATCCAGAAGAACTGGCGGCCGCGCGGATCCTCGATCGGGATCACGTCTTCGGAGCGGTGGCGGTGCCCCAGGCGCGTGGTCTCGAAGCCCTTGATTTCTTCCCACGGGAGGTCGGGTACGTTGACGTTGAGAATGGTGTCGGCCGGCAGCGGCTTTTCCTTGAGCTGCGCCATCAACAGGCAGGCAGCCTCCGCGGCGGTTTCGTAATGATGCGGCTGGCCCTCGGAGTACACCAGGGAAACGGCCATCGCCGGCAGCCCCAGAAACCGGCCCTCCATGGCGGCCGCCACGGTGCCCGAGTAGAGCACGTCGTCGCCGAGGTTGGCACCGGCGTTGATCCCGGAGACCACCATGTCGGGCTCGTCGCCCAGCAGGCCGGTAATCGCGATGTGGACGCAGTCGGTCGGCGTGCCGTAGACCTTGAAAACGCCGTCACGGCGCTTTTCGACGCGAATCGGCTGGTCGAGGGTGAGCGAGTTGCTGGCACCCGAACGATCCCGGTCCGGCGCCACGACCGTAACCTGGTCGGAGTGCTCGACCAGTCGCTCGGACAACAGCCGGATGCCGGGCGCGTGCAGCCCGTCGTCGTTGGCAATCAGAATATGCATGCTTGAACCGGAAGGTCAAAGCCATAACTATAAACGAAGACCGCAGACGAGAAGCGACCATGAGCGAATCCGACAACGACCGAGACCTGTTTCGCTCTGCGGTCGGCCCCGTGAAGCGGATTCGAAGTGACCGCGACCAATCCAGGCCGGAACCACCCCCGCCCCGGCCAAGCCAGCGCGAACGCGACGAAGCGCGGGTCATGGAGGACCTGGCTCACGGCCCGATCGACTTTGCCAGCGTCGAAACCGGCGAGGAGATCAGCTACCTCCGTCCGGGGCTGCAGAAACGCGTGCTCACACGCCTCAGGCGCGGCCACTGGCGCGTCGAGGACGAACTGGACCTGCACCAGATGAACCTGGAAGCCGCCTCGGCGTCGATACGGCAATTTCTCCGCGAGGCCGAGCGTGACGGCATGAGCTGTGTGCGAATCATCCACGGCAAGGGACTCCGCTCCGGCCCGGGCGGCCCGCAGCTCAAGCGCCTGACCGCGAGGCTGCTGAGCCGGCACGATCGTGTTGCCGCCTTCGCTTCGGCCCCGCCCCACGACGGGGGCACGGGCGCGGTCTACGTCCTGCTCCGGGCCCGACGGTGACGGGGCTCGAAGGGCCGTTCGGGGCCCTGCTGCTGCTTGGCGCAGCCGTCGTTTTCTGGATCTCGGCCGTCAACGCCCGCGATCGCGCTCGCGAGCTCGCGCGACATTTCTGCAAACGTCAGGGATGGCAGTTGCTGGACCAGACGGTCGCACTGAGTTCGCTCAGACCGATTCGCACCAAGGAGGGCCTGCGCTGGCAGCGCCGCTACCGCTTCGACTTCAGCCCGGAGGGCACGGGGCGCCGCAGGGGAGAACTGACACTCACCGGCGGGCGGATGATCCGGGTCTGGGGAGAGCTGGAAGACGGCGGGCGGCTGATCGAGCCGGAATGAAGATTGAGGTTTCAGGGTTCAGGTTTCAGGTTTCAGTTCGGAATCTTCCGAGCGATGGTGGGCGGCTTTGCCGCGATTGCTCTGCGCCCAGTCAGGGTGATAGTTCCTTCCATCCTGAGATCTGGGTTCCGCTGCTAGCTGCCCCGCAAAGCTTGCCGCGGCCGTCCGACCCCTGAAACCTGAAACCTGAAACCTAACAGTTATTTGACGACCTTCAAATTAGGCTTCGACTTGCGATCCGGCTTTTCGCCTTCCGGGGAATCATCGCCTGAATCGTGCTCGGCCGTACCGTCCTCGTCCTCTTCGTCCACTGGAAACATCATGCCGCGGCCGTTTTCGCGGGCGTAGACGGCCTCGACCGCGCTGATCGGCACGGTCACGGCTCGCGAAACGCCGCCGAAGCGAGCGACGAAGGTGACCATTTCGCTGTCGATGAGCAGGTCCTTTACGGCGCTCGGCGAAATGTTGAGCACGACGCGGCCATCCTGGATGCTGGACTCCGGCACGTCCAGGCCGGGCTGGTCGGCGTCGACCAGAAGGTGCGGCGTCAGGCCGCTGTCGACGATCCACTCGTTTATGGCGCGGACCAGGTACGGTCGGCTCGAAATCATGGCCTACTCGCCCTCCCGCAGAATGCGCTCCGCTTCGGTCAGGCTGCGCTTGAATGAATCGCGGGCGAACATCCGCTCCATGTAACGCGTGATGTTGGGGGCCTTCTTGGCGGTCAGATCGACATCATAGGCCGGCAAGCGCCACAGGAGCGGAACCAACGCGCAATCGACCAACGACAGCTCGTCACTGAGCAGGAAGCTTCGTAGCCCGAACAGGTCATCGGAGGCGATGATGCTCTCGCGCATCTGCTTCTTGGCCGCCGCGACCTTCTTCTGGCCGCTGGACGTCTCGATGATCTTCGCTGGCTCGATCCAGTCCCGATTGATGCGGTACATCGCAAGCCGCAGATAGGCGCGCGACAAGGGATCGACCGGCATCAGCGGGGGGTGCGGGTAGCGTTCGTCCAGATACTCGGTGACCACCCAGGTCCCGTAGAGCTTGAGATCCTTGTCGACCAGGGTCGGCGTTTCCCCGTAGGGATTGAGCTCGGCCAGATCCGCCGAGGCCGCGCGATCCTGCTCGACGTGGATGATCTCCACGTTGATGCCCTTTTCCGCCAACACGAACCGGACCCGGTGACAGTCCAGGCAATTTTCCGATGAATACAGCGCCATCATAAGCCAGCTACTCCCTTGATTCGCGCGCCGCCAAGACGCCCCCGGCTACGCAAAATCACTTCTTGATGTCCTTCCAGAATTCCTGGTAGAGCAGCCAGGCGAGGAAAGTGAAAACGACCAGGAACAGCAGGACCCAGATTCCGATCTTCTCGCGCTTGAGCACGGCCGGCTCGGCAGCATACTCCATGAACGCGACGAGATCGCGAATGTGATCGCTGTACTCTTCGGGCGAGAGCTTGCCTTCCTGGTCGAGCTCGAGATCGACGATCTCCACGTGCTCGACGCCCTCGGCATCCGTATGCGACTCCGTGATGGGTCGCTGGATGCCCTGGAGCTCCCAAAGCACGTGCGGCATGGAGGCATTCGGCAACACCGTGTTGTTCCAGCCGTCCTCGGTCAGGTAGAACTCCTTGAGGTAGGTATAGATCCAGTCCGGGCCACGCGAACGCGCCGTCAGGGACAGATCGGGCGGCGCGATGCCGAACCACTCCTCGGCTTCGTCGGCGTTCATGGCACTGAGCATGGGATCACCGATTTCCTGGTCACCGCTCAGGAGAAACTCCTCGACTTGCGCTTCGCTCAAGCCGATATCCTCGACCAGGCGGTTGTAGCGCAGATATTGCATTGAGTGGCAACCGAGGCAGTAGTTGACGTACATCGCCGCACCGCGCTGGAGCGAAGCCTTGTCGTGCACGTTGATGTTGGCATGCTCCAGCCCCTCGCCACCGCCAGCGGCCAAGGAGAAGCCGGAAGCCAGCATGGCGGCTGCTGCAAGAATGTTTCTGAATCTCATCACTTGGTCACCCGCTCCGGTTCCGGTTTGGTTTTTTCGAACTTTGTAACAAACGGCATCAGCGCGAAGAACGCGAAGTAGTAGAACGTCCAGATCCGCGACTCGATGGTCTGTATCGGCGTGCCGTCACCCAGGGCCAGCATGCCCAGCCGGATGAAGCCGACCACGAACAGCGCCAGCATGACCTTGCTCGGCCAGCCCTTGTAGCGGATCGAGCGTACCTTCGAGCGATCCAGCCAGGGCAGGAAGAACAACACGAAGATTGCCGCACCCATCACCATCACGCCGAAGAGCTTGTCAGGCACGGCCCGCAGCATGGCGTAGAAGGGCGTGAAATACCACACCGGCACGATGTGCTGCGGCGTGACCAGGGGGTCGGCCGGCACGAAGTTGTCCGGCTCGAGGAACAGGCCGCCGAACTCCGGCGCGTAGAACAGCACGAAGGCGAACAGGATCAGGAACACCCCGGCCCCGAACAGGTCCTTGACGGTGTAATACGGGTGGAAGGGAATGCCGTCCAGCGGACGACCCTTCTCGTCCTTGTGCTTCTTGATCTCGACCCCGTCGGGGTTGTTGGAGCCCACTTCGTGCAGCGCCACCAGGTGCAGCACGACCAGCGCAAGTAGCGCGAGCGGAAGGGCCACGACGTGCAGCGCGAAGAATCGATTGAGCGTCGCATTGGAAATCATGTAGTCGCCGCGAATCCACTCGACGAGGATATCGCCGACCTCCGGGATCGCGCCGAACAGCGAAATGATCACCTGCGCACCCCAGTAGGACATCTGGCCCCAAGGCAGAACGTAGCCCATGAAGGCCTCGGCCATCAGGACCAGCAGGATGAACACGCCCAGGATCCAGATCAATTCGCGGGGCTTGCGGTAAGAGCCGTACAGCAAGGCGCGGAACATGTGCAGGTAGACGACGATGAAGAAGAACGACGCGCCCGTGGAGTGCATGTAGCGGATGAGCCACCCCCACTCGACGTCGCGCATGATGTACTCGACCGAACTGAACGCCATGTCGGCGTGCGGCGTGTAGAACATGGTCAGGAAGATGCCGGTCTCCAGCTGGTTGACCAGCACCAGAATCGCCAGCGACCCGAAGAAATACCAGAGATTGAAGTTCTTCGGGGCGTAGTATTCGGTCAGGTGCTCACGCCAGACCTGGCCGACCGGCATTCGCTCGTTGACCCAGGCACCGAAGGCCTGCACGTTCTTGCTGAGATTGCTCGCGGGCTTGGCCATGATCAAGCTGCTCCTTCGGCTTCGGGACCGACACCGATCATGACGGTGTTGTCGTCAATGAAATGGTACGGGGGAATCACGAGATTCAGCTGCGCCGGAACGCCGTTGTAGACGCGACCTGCCAGGTCGAATCGAGACCGGTGACAGGGGCAGAAAAACCCGCCGCGCCACTCGGCGTCGAAAGGCTGGGCCTCCACTTCAGGCAGGACCTGCGGAATGCAGCCCAGGTGCGTGCAGTGGATGTTGGCCACCAGGTACTCGGGCTTGATCGAACGGTGGACGTTCTGCGCATATTGCGGCTGCTGGGACGCCACCTCGGACTGAGGGTCAGCCAGCTTCTCGTTGAGCGTGGGCAGATCGTTGATCATGCGCTCGCTGCGGCGCATGATGCCGATGGTCTGGCCGCGCCAGACGACGCGCATGATCTGGCCCGGCTCGAGGTTGCCGATATTGACTTCGACCGGCGCCCCGACGAGACGAGCCTTCGCGCTCGGCTTCCAGGACGCGGCGAACGGCCAGATCGCCAGACCGGCACCGACGGCACCGACCACGCCCGTCGTCCAGGTCAACAGACGGCGGCGGCCGGGATTTTCCGGCGGCTGCGTGGAAGCAAGATCAGTTTCCGACATGAAACACTCCCGATTATAAGGATCAAGATCGCAAGATCAGATCTCTAAGATCATTCAAAATCACCCGGCAGGCCCTGTGCTGGCGCCACCTGGCGACGCTTCACCCGAAAGCGCCGGCGAGGGCCGTCGAAGGCCACGGCTAACGAAATTCCGGAACTAGAAGACAATCAGCCGACTATTTTAGCGAAAAATTAAGCAAATACTCAATTCCGGGCTGGTATCCTCCACCCTTTCCGAGGGCACATCGTCGTTCGTCACGCCCCCGCCCGGGGATTCTTCGGCGGGAAGCCCACAATGTATCAGTTACTTAGCCTGACAGAATCCCCCGAGCCAAGTCCATGACGCGCATCATTCATTTCGCCGTACAGTTCGTCGTGGTCGGCCTGGCCGTGGCTTTCGTGCTGGTGTGGCTGTGGCCGCAGCTCCTGCCCGCCTGGCGCCAGCAGGGCGCCGATCCGGTCGCCTCCTACGCCGACGCCGTCAATCGCACGGCCCCGTCGGTGGTCAGCGTCTACACGCGAACGATGGTGACCGAACCGCTGGGACTGGAATTCAGCGACCCCTTGTTCAACCGGCTCTACCGGGATCGCACGATCACCCGACCGCGTCGCGGACTGGGCTCGGGCGTGATCGTTTCCGAAGACGGCCTCGTCTTGACCACGCAGCACGTCATCTCGGGCGTAGACGACATTCTCGTCGCCCTGTGGGACGGGCGAGTCGCCGACGCCAGCGTGGTCGGCGCCGACCCGGCGACCGATCTCGCCCTGCTGCGGATCGAGCTCGACGACCTGCCGGTGGCCACCCTGGCCGCCGACGACAACCTGAGAACCGGCGATGTCGTGCTCGCCATCGGCAACGCCTTCGGACTGAGCCACACCGTGACCATGGGCATCGTCAGCGCCACCAGCAGGGGGCATCTCAACCTGGCCTCGTTCGAGGACTTCATCCAGACCGATGCCGCCATCAATGCGGGCAACTCCGGCGGCGCTCTGATCAACCCGGCCGGCGAAGTCGTGGGCATCAACAGTGCCTCGATGGGCCAGGAGACCGGCGCGCAGGGGATATCGTTCGCCATTCCCGCCTCCGTCGTGCGGCGCGTGACCGAACAGATCATTGAATACGGCCGCGTCACTCGGGGCTGGATGGGGGCGGAGTTGTCCGACGTCAGTCTGCGTCTGGCCAACGCCGAAGCCCTGCAGCCCGGTGCCCGGGTCATCCAGGTCCACCGCGGCAGCCCCGCCTGGCAGGCCGGCTTGCAGCGAGGCGATGTCCTGGTCCGCGCCAACGGCGAGCAGGTCGAAAGCGCGCGCGATCTGATGCAGCGCATCGCCGGTTCCGAACCCGGCTCGGAAATGGAACTCGAGGTCATCCGGGGCAACCAGCTGTTCACCACCAGCGTGGAACTGATCCAGCAGCCGCCGCCGCAGGATTGAAATTGGTTCCCTGGTTGGCTGGTTGGCTTGTTGGCTCGTTTGCTGGTTCGGCTCGGAAGACATTGCGGGGCCGCGGTGCGGCGATGTCAGGGCGCTGATTCGCGTGCCCGCACCGTTGACGCGGCCATGCCGCCCACCGTTGGGTGACGATGCCGAACCAGCAAACGAGCCAACAAGCGAACCAGCCAACCAGCCGCTAATCCCGTCCCGAAGTCGTGCGATAATCCGGCGCTCGCACGCCGCAACGTGAGCCGCCGCCGACGATGAGCATCAAGTCCGACCGCTGGATCCGCACCATGGCCGAGGAGCACGGCATGATCGAGCCCTTCGAGCCCGGACAGGTCCGCCACACCGCCGAGGGGCGCAAGCTGGTCTCCTACGGCACCTCGAGCTACGGCTACGACGGTCGCTGTGCCAACGAATTCAAGATCTTCACCAACATCAACACGGCCATCGTCGATCCCAAGTCCTTCGACGAGAAGAGCTTCGTGGATTTCACCGGCGACTGCTGCATCATCCCGCCGAACTCCTTCGCGCTGGCCCGGACGGTCGAGTATTTCCGCATTCCCCGCAACGTGCTGACCATCTGCCTGGGCAAGTCCACCTACGCGCGCTGCGGCATCATCGTCAACGTCACCCCGCTCGAACCCGAGTGGGAGGGACACGTCACCCTGGAGTTCTCCAACACCACGCCCCTGCCCGCCCGCGTCTACGCCAACGAGGGCGTGGCGCAGTTCCTGTTCCTCGAGTCCGACGAGCCCTGCGAGACCAGCTATGCCGACCGCGCAGGGAAGTACATGGGGCAGCGTGGGGTAACCTTGCCCAAGGCCTGAAACCTGAAACCTGAAACCTGAAACCTAATCCGTAATTCGGATTTTCGGCATTCGAACCTTCGACTCGCGCGACTGGGTCGACAGGCGGCCGGCCACGCGGCGGGCGATTTCCCGGAACCGGATCGCGGCCGGATGATCCGGCTCGGCGACCACGATCGGGGTGCCGCGGTCGGTCGTGCGCCCCACTTCCGACTCCAGCGGCAGCTGGCCCAGGTTGGGCACGCCGGCTTCGCGGGCGATGCGCTCGCCGCCGCCGCGGCCGAAAACCGGGTCCTCGTGACCGCAGTTGGAGCAGATGTGCGTGCTCATGTTCTCGATCACGCCCAGCACCGGCACCTTGACCTTGTTGAACATCGCCACGGCACGACGCACGTCGTCGACGGCCACTTGCTGGGGCGTGGTCACCGTCACCGCCCCGGCCACCGGGATGCGCTGCGCCAGGGTGAGCTGGATATCGCCCGTTCCGGGCGGAAGATCGATGACAAGATAATCGAGCCCCTCCCACAGCGTCTCGGAGACCATCTGTTGCAGGGCCTGGGTCGCCATCGGGCCGCGCCAGATCATCGCCTGGTCGGTGTCGACCAGAACGCCGATGCTCATGACCTGCAGCCCGTGCGCCCGCATGGGCAGAATGCGGCGGTTGTCGGTCGTCTTCGGACCGCCCTCCAGGCCCAGCATGCGCGGCTGGCTCGGGCCGTAGATGTCGGCGTCGAGCACGCCGACAGTCGCGCCCTCGGCGGCCAGCGCCAGCGCCAGATTCGCGCTCACCGTGGATTTTCCAACGCCGCCCTTGCCCGAGGCGACGGCAATCACGTTGCGCACACCCTCGATCGGATCGAGCCCGCCCTGCACGGCGTGCTGGGGAATCTGCCAGTCGACGTCGACGGTCACCTCGTCGACCTCGCCGCCGGCGCGAAGCCGGTCGGAGACCAGGCCGGCCAACTCGTCCTTCCAGCCGGCGGCCGGATAGGACAGCCGGATATCGACGGCCGCGCGCCGGTCGCGGATGACCACACCGCGTACGCCATCACCGAGCGGCCGCCCGGTATTGGGATCCTCGATGGCGGCGACAAGCGACTTGCCTTCCTCGTTGTTCATGCCCTGGGAGCTCATCGTCAAAACAGGACTGATATTGTACCGGTTTGACTGGTTGGCTGGTTGGCTGGTTGGCTGGTTCGGCAAAAGGAACGGCTGTCGGCGGCCGTTTCGCGGCACAGCCGCCCCGCAGTGCAATCAGTTTGCCGAATCAACCAAAACACCAAAAAACCAACGAACCAAAAAACCATCCCAGCGCATGCGATAATTTCAGACTGCCTTCAATCAACCCGCGACGACACCATGACCACCCCGCGCCGCATCCTGGTCACCGCCGCCCTGCCCTATGCCAACGGCTCGATCCACATGGGCCACATGCTCGAGTACATCCAGACCGACATCTGGGCGAGATTTCAGCGCGCAAAGGGCCATGACGTGGTTTTCGCCTGGGCGGACGACGCCCACGGCACGCCGATCATGCTGCGCGCCGAAAAGGAAGGCATCACGCCCGAGCAGCTCATCGAGCGCATGCACGCAGAGCACCTCAAGGACTTCGAGGACTTCGCGCTTTCGTTCGACAACTTCTCGTCGACGCATACCGACACCAACCGCAAGCTGGTCGAGCGCATCTGGTCATCGCTCAAGGATCGCGACGCCGTGCGCACCGAAACGATCGAGCAGTACTACGACACCGAACGCGAAATGTTCCTGCCCGACCGTTTCATCAAGGGCAGCTGTCCGCGCTGCGGCGCCGAAGACCAGTACGGAGATTCCTGCGAGGCCTGCGGCGCCACCTACGACCCGACCGAACTGCTTGATCCGCGGTCGGTCGTTTCCGGCACGACGCCGGTGATGAAGAAGACCGAGCACTACTTCGTCACGCTGTCGGCCTTCAGCGACAGTCTCAGGGAGTGGATGCGCTCGGGCGCCCTGCAGGACGAAGTCGCCAACAAACTCGACGAGTGGTTCACCGACGGCCTGCGCGACTGGGACGTCACCCGCGACAAGCCCTACTTCGGCTTCCGGATTCCCAACACGGACGACAAGTTCTTCTACGTCTGGATGGACGCGCCCGTCGGCTACCTGGCCAGCTTCATGGAGCTGTGCGAACGCCACGACTGGGATTTCGAAGACTGGTTGCGCCCCGGCTCGAACGCCGAAATGCACCACTTCATCGGCAAGGACATCATCTACTTTCACTGCCTGTTCTGGCCGGCGATGCTCGAGGGCGCTGGCTTCAAGCGCCCCGACGGGGTCTACGCCCACGGCTTCCTGACCGTCAACGGCACCAAGATGTCCAAGTCGCGCGGCACTTTCATCATGGCGCGCACCTGGCTCGAGCACCTGCACCCGGACTACCTGCGCTATTACTTCGCCGCCAAGCTGGGTTCCGGCCTGGTCGACATCGACCTCAACTTCGAGGACTTCCGCTACCGCGTCAATTCCGACCTGGTCGGCAAACTGGTCAATATCGCCAGCCGCTCGGCCGGCTTCATCCACAAGCTCGGCGGCGGCAAGCTGGCTTCGGAATTGCCGGACCCCGAGCTGCACCAACGCTTCGTCGGCGAGCACCTGGCGGTGATCGATGACTTCGAGAATCGCAACTATCACGCCGCGATCCGGCGCATCATGGCGCTGGCCGACGAGGCCAACGCCTACATCAACGACCGGGAACCGTGGAAGCTGGCCAAGGAAGCGGGCCGCGAAGAAGAAGTGGTCGCCATCTGCACCCAGGCGCTCAACCTGTTCCGCCTCCTGATGACCTGGCTGTCGCCGGTGATCCCGCTGACCGCGGAGAAGGCGGCCGAATTCCTGAACACGCGCCTGGACGACTTCAGCCTGGTGGGCGACCCGCTGCTCGACCACGAGATCCGGAAGTTCAAGCCGCTCCTCCAGCGCGTCGAGGAGAAACACACGGACGCCCTGATCGAGGCCAGCCGCGAATCGCTGGAAGAGACGGAAGCACCGGCGCGCGCCGGAAACAACAAGCAAAAGGAAGAAGACGCAAGCAATATGATCCAGTTCGACGACTTCATGAAGGTGGAATTGCGCGTGGCTCGCATCGAGAAGGCCGAAGAGGTCGAGGGCGCCGACAAGCTCCTGCGGCTGCAGCTCGACCTGGGCGAGATGGGCAATCGGCAGGTCCTGGCCGGCATTCGTGGACACTACGACCCGGCCGACCTGGACGGCCGCCTGACCATGGTCGTGGCCAACCTCGAGCCGCGCAAGATGCGTTTCGGCGTCTCCGAGGGCATGGTCCTGGCCGCCAGCGGCGAAGACGGCAGGCCGTTCCTGCTCTCGCCCGACAGCGGGGCGAAGCCCGGAATGCGGATCAAATAACCTTAGAACCGGAACCACGGAAGACACGGAGTTCAGGGAATACAGCCGTCGCCCGAAAGAGTGGAAAAACCGATGAATGCTCAGGGTTTTCGAACACCCAAGTCACATAAAGGATTTTTTCTCGTTTTTTCCGTGCATTCCGTGTCTTCCGTGGTTCCAAGATTTGCCTGAACAATGGACCTGGTGCTGATCGTCATATCGGCCGCGCTGGTCAACAATTTCGTGCTGGTCCAGTTCCTGGGCCTGTGCCCCTTCATGGGGGTGTCCAACAGCGTCTCTTCCGCCTTCGGCATGGCCGTGGCAACCGCTTTCGTGCTCACGCTGGCCTCGGTGGCCAGCTTCCTGATCACCGAATGGCTGCTCGACCCCCTGGGCCTGGAATACCTCCGGATCATCGCCTTCATCCTGGTCATCGCCGCGCTGGTGCAGATCACCGAGCTCTACATGCGACACTCGGCGCCGATACTCCACCGCGTCCTCGGCGTCTACCTGCCCCTGATCACCTCGAACTGTGCCGTGCTCGGTGTCGCGCTGCTCAACGTGCGCGAACAGCACAGCCTGGTCGAGTCGGCCTTCTACGGATTCGGCGCCGCGCTGGGCTTCGGCATGGTGCTGGTCGTTCTCGCGGCCGCGCGAGAACGCATCGCCATGGCCGACGTCCCGGAGAGCTTCCGCGGTGCGCCCATCGGCCTGATTACCGCCGGCCTGATGGCTCTGGCCTTCATGGGCTTCGCCGGCTTCGCGAAGCTGTAACCGCTGACTGCTAAGATACTGGCATTACCGGTTTGTCCCCCGGGAGGGAATCTGTCATGAGAAGCATCCTGATCGCTATCAGCCTCATCGCGCTGGCCGCATGCACTTCCGAGACCGACACGAGCATCGACGAAGATGCAACGGCGTCTGATGCGGGTGGCAGCATCACGGCCGAGCAAGCGCCCGAGGAATCGACTTCCGGGCAGCAGGAAACCGCGGCGGACGCGGCGGCACCCGCCCGGACCGAGGAGACCCGCGACCGCGAAGCGCCGCACCTGGAGTCGGCGTTTGCCGGCCAGACCCGCGCGCCGATTCCTGCCGACAGCACGGACTGGTCCATCGAGACGGTCGCCCGCGGCCTGGAGCACCCCTGGGCCATCGAGTTCCTGCCCGACGGCGCGGTGCTGGTTACCGAACGTCCCGGCCGCCTGCGCGTGGTCGGCGCCGACGGCAGCGTCTCCGAACCCGTCGAAGGCGTGCCGGCAGTCGACAATCGCAACCAGGGCGGCCTTCTGGACGTGGCCATCGCACCCGACTTCGAGTCGACCCGCACCCTGTTCCTGAGCTTCTCGGAGCCGCACGACGACGGAACGAACAACACCGCCCTCGCTCGCGCTCGCCTGAGCGAAGACCGCACCGCCCTCGAGGACGTCGAGGTCATCTTCAGCCAGCAGCCGGCCGTGGAATCCACCGGCCATTACGGCTCCCGCATCGTCTTCCAGGACGAGGATACGCTGTGGCTGACCATGGGCGACCGCCAGGGCCACCCCGTTCGCCGGAACGCACAGGACCCGACCAACCACATCGGCACCGTGGTTCGCCTGAGCTTCGACGGCTCCGTGCCGCAGGACAATCCGTTCGTGGGCCATGAGGAGAACCGACCGGAGATCTGGTCTTACGGGCACCGCAACATCCAGGCCGCGGCCAGGGACGCCCAGGGACAGCTCTGGACGGTGGAACACGGCCCGCGCGGCGGCGACGAGCTCAACCGGCCGGAGCCGGGCAAGAACTACGGCTGGCCGACCATCTCCTACGGCATCGAGTACCGCGGCGGCGACGTCTACGAGGGCCGCACCGAAGCCGAGGGCATGGAACAGCCCGTGTACTTCTGGGATCCGGTCATCGCACCCTCCGGCATGGACTTCTACGACGGCGAGGCCTTCGCAGCCTGGCAAGGCGACCTGTTCGTCGGGGGGCTGCGCAGCCAGCTCGTCTCACGACTGGTCATCGAGGACGCCCGGGTCGTCGGGGAAGAATGGCTGGAGATCGGCAGCCGCGTGCGCGACGTCAAGACCGGCCCGGACGGCGCGATCTACCTGGTCACCGACCAGCCCGAAGGGCAGGTCCTGCGGATCGTGCCCGGCGGGGCTGAGGCTGAGGGCTGAGGTCGAGTCCCGGACTTCAGGCATCGGACAAAACGGAGGGAATCATGACGCAACGCAGTCCGGTTCTGCGGCAGGCAGAGATCATGCCCGAGGTCGTTCGTTACCAGACCTGGAGCGTGTTCTTCCTGCTCCTGTTCATGGTGGTGACGATTCCGCTGATGCCGATCGTGCTGCCGCTTGCCTGGTGGCTGACCAAACGCTACTACGAGCGCCTGGAGATCGTACTGACACGGCGCGACCTGAAGGTCCGCCGGGGCATCCTCAACGTCGAGGAAAAGAGCATCCCGCTGGAGAAGGTGACCGACCTGGCCCTCTACCAGGGCCCTTTGATGCGCTTGTTCGACCTCAAGGGAATGAAAGTCGAGACGGCCGGGCAATCGTCCGGCGGCGCCCTGGTCTCGGTGGTCGGCATTCGCGATGTGGACGACTTCCGTGACGCCGTGCTCAACCAGCGCGACCGCATCAGCGACCAGGATGACGATGACGGGATGCGCCAGGGGGCCAAACCCACCGAATCGGGTGCGGCTGCGGCCAGCGGCGAGAGTCTCGCCCTGCTGACGGAAATCCGCGACAGCCTCCAGCGCATCGAGCGAGGGCTGGCCGACCGCGGCGACTGACGATGAACGATCCAGGCGAACGTAATTCGCCCGCTCCGGAAGAACTGCCCTTTGCGGCACCGTGCCGCAAATTGCGGGCCTCCGCCCCGTTCGGATGGCTACGCCTGGGCTGGGCCGACCTGCGAGCCGCGGCGAGACAGAGCCTGTGCTACGGCGCGGTCATGCTGCTGCTGAGCTATTCGATCACCGCCGCCACCTGGCTGTTCGGCAATATCGGACTGTACCTGGGCCTGGTGTCGGGATTCGTCTTCGTGGGTCCCTGGCTCGCTTTGACGCTCTATTCGATCAGTCGTCGGCTCGAAGCCGGGCGCCGGGTCAGCCTCGCCCGCAGCATGGGCGACGCGGCCACTGCAGTAGGCAATGCCCTGGTATTTGCCGTGATTCTCACCGTCGTCTTCCTCGTCTGGGCGCGGGCGGCGACGATGGTGCACGTTTTCTTCCCGCCGACCGAGGACCCGAGCTGGTCCGACCTTGCCCCCTTCCTGGCCGTCGGCACCGCCGTCGGGGCCGTATTCAGCGCCTTCGTCTTCGCCGCCAGCGCCTTCTCGCTGCCGATGCTGATGGATCGGCGCACGGACACGGTCACGGCGATCGTGACCTCGGTCAACGCCGTGTTGAGAAACAAGGGGGCGATGGCAGTGTGGGCGGCCATCATCGTCTCGTGCGTGCTCATCGGCGCGGCCACGGCCTGGCTGGCATTCGTGGTACTGCTGCCGCTGATCGGCCATGCGACCTGGCATGCCTACCGAGCAACGATCGACGCCGGCCAGTGGCCGGCGCTCGAATAACCCCGGGTGGCTCAGGAGGCGTCCGCCTTTGTCGCGTGCTCGGTTCCCGGTTCGTGCTCGGGCGGCGAGTAGGTCGTATAGAGCTTCAGCATTCCCGAGCCGGTGTTCTTGAAATTGTGCCAGGTGCCCGAAGGCACGATGCTGAGATCGCCGGCCTTGACGGACTCCTCCCGGTCTCCGATCTTGGCCGCGCCCTCGCCGTCGACGAACCACAGCAGTTGATCGTGACCCTCGTGCACCTCACCGCCGATCTCGCCGCCCTCGGGCACGGCCATGAGGACGACCTGACTCTTCTCACCGGTCCAGATCACCTTGCGGAACTCGTCGTTGTCGCGCGCGATCTGCACGATGGGCAACGTCGTCTTGTCGGTTTCCTTCATAGCGTTCGCTCTCCGTCGAAGTTGTCGCGATTCATTGTCTTACAAAAGACCTGGCCAGGGTTTGTCCCAGATCAACGGCCACACGACCGATCCACTCGCACTATCATGACGCCATGGTCTCCGCGATCCTGACCCTGACCGCCCTGGTGCTGGGCATCGGTGCCTTGCTGCTCTGGCTCGGCCGCCGCCTGGCGCCCGACGAAGGCAGCCTGGTCGAGCGGATCAACGGGATCCTGCCGCAGACCCAGTGCGCCCAGTGCGGCTATCCCGGATGTCGCCCCTACGCGCAGGCCGTCGCCGATGGCGAGGCCGACATCAACCAGTGTCCGCCCGGCGGCGAAGACGGCGTGAAGATGCTGGCCGAATTGCTGGGCGTCGAACCCAAGCCGCTCGACGAGACGCGCGGCGAGCACAAGCCGCCCATGGTGGCCGTCATCGACGAAGACCGCTGCATCGGCTGCACGCTTTGCATCCAGGCCTGCCCGGTCGACGCCATTCTCGGCGCCCAGCGCCAGATGCACACCGTCATCGAGGCCGAATGCACCGGCTGCGAATTGTGCATCGAACCCTGCCCGGTCGATTGCATCGACCTGGTCGCAAAGGACGAACCCTGGCGCTGGCCGCGTCCTGATCCGATCCCGCTGAAGGTCCGGGAGGCCGCGCATGGATGATGCCCTGCCCGGCGATCGCATCCACGGTTTCCACGGCGGCCTGAAGCTCCAGCACCACAAGCAGACGGCCTGCCAGCACCCCGTCGAGCGGCCGCCCCTGCCCGAGCGCCTGTTCATCGCCATGCGCCAGCACCAGGGTGAAACCGGGCGGACGCTGGTCGAGACGGGCGAACATGTCCTCAAGGGCCAGGCCCTGACGGAAGCGGGCGACGACTTCATCGTGCCCGAACATGCGCCGACGTCCGGAACGATCGAAGGCGTCATCGATTACCCCGCCGCGATGCCGCCGGGCAGCATGCGCCGAACCATCGTGCTGGTGCCTGACGGCGAGGACCGCCCGGCCCCGCGACAGCCCCTCGAGGACTGGCAGGAACGGCGCGCGGACGAAATCGTGGATCACCTGCATCGCTCGGGGCTGGCGGGCCTGGGTGGCGCCATGTTTCCCACCGCAGCCAAGCTGCGCGGCGGCTGGTCAGGGCTGCATACCCTGATTCTCAACGGCGCCGAATGCGAGCCCTGGATCGCCTGCGACGAGATGCTCATGCGCGAGCGGGCCCGGGATGTCGTCGAGGGCGGGCTGATCCTGGCGCATGCCGCCGGTGCGCGGCAAGTGGTCATCGCCATCGAGGACCGCATGGGCCTGGTCGAGGAGAAGCTGCGCGAGGCGCGCAGCGCGCTCGGCGCCGAAAGACGAGTGCGTATCCGCAAGGTCTTCACGATCTACCCGGAAGGCGGCGAGCGCCAGATCATCCAGGCGCTGACCGGCCGGGAAGTACCGCACGACGGTCTGCCCCAGGACCTCGGCGTGGTCGTGCACAACGTGGGCACGGCCGCGGCGGCCCGCGACGCCGTCGTCGAGGGCCGGCCCCTGGTCGAGCGCATCGTCACAGTCACCGGGCCCGGGATTGCCGATCCGCGCAACCTGTTGGCGCTCGTCGGCACACCCTTCGCCCACCTGGTCGAGGCCGCCGGCGGCTATCGCGAAGGCGTCACCCGCCTGGTCCTCGGCGGACCGATGTCGGGTACGGCACTGCCCAGCGACGAGATTCCCGTCACCAAGGGCAGCAACTGCGTGCTCGCCCTGACCCGCGAGGAGACGGCACCGACGCAGCCGACCCTGCCATGCATCAACTGCGGCGAATGCGTGCGGGTGTGCCCCGCCCGGCTGCTGCCGCAGACCCTGTTCAAGCTGGTCGAAGCCGAAAACTACGACGACGCGGCCGACTACGACCTGGCCGACTGCATCGAGTGCGGTTGCTGTGCAGCCGTCTGCCCCAGCCACATTCCGCTGGTCGATTTCTACAAGCACGGCAAGGACGAGCTGACCCGCCGCCGGCTCGATCGCCGCCGCGCCGCCCTGGCCAAGCGCCGCTACGAAGCACGCGAGGAGCGACTCGAGCGCGAAAGACAAGCGCGCCGGGCCAAACGACAGGAACGCGAAGAGAAGCTCAAGCGATCCGAAACGGACGCCAAAAGCGAGATCCAGGCCGCCATCGAGCGAGCGAAGCGCAAGAAGGAGGGTGGCAATGACTAAGCGGCCATGGCGGTTCGAGGGGCCGACGCCGGGGATGGAAGAGGTTTCAGGTTTCGGGTTTCAGGCTTCAGGGGCATCGCCTTCGAGCCGACGGAGGCGGTCGTGAGGTTCGCGACTTCCGGGGCGCCCTTTCAGCCGCCCGCGACTACGGTGAGCGGGGTCATGCGACAGGTGCTCTGTGCCCTGGTACCGGCCGTGGTCGCGCACGTCTGGTTCTTCGGCTACGGCATTCTCTTCCAGCTCGTCCTGGCGGTCGGCTTCGCGCTGGGACTCGAAGCCGCCATGCTCAAGCTGCGGGATCGACCGCTCAAGCCCTTCCTGTCGGACTACAGCGCGGTGGTCACGGGCGTGCTCTTCGCCCTGTGCATGCCGCCGCTGGCGCCCTGGTGGGTCACCGCCGTGGGGATGGTTTTCGCCATCGTCATCGCCAAGCATCTCTACGGCGGCCTCGGCTACAACCTGTTCAATCCGGCCATGGTGGGCTTCGCCGCCGTCATCGTCGCCTTCCCGCTCGAACTGAGCCACTGGCTGCTGCCACGACAACTCTCCCCCGGGCTGCCCGGCCTGGCCGAGACCGCGCAGGCGATCTTGACCGGAGGCCTGCCCGAGTCGCTGAACTGGGATGCGGTCACCGGTGCCACGCCGCTCGACAGACTTCGGACGGGCGTGACCGAAAACCTGGCAATCGGCGAGATTCGAAATTCGCCGGTCTTTGGCGACTTCGGGGGGCTGGGCTGGGAATGGATCGCAAACTTCTACGCCCTGGGCGGGCTCTACCTGATGTGGCGACGGGTCATCTCCTGGCACGTCCCGGTGGCCGTCATCGCCACGACCATCCTGGTGTCCACGCCGTTATGGCTGCTCGGCCCGGACACCAACCCCTCGCCGATGCAACATGTCTTTTCGGGCGCCCTGGTGCTCGCCGCCTTTTTCATCGCCACCGATCCTGTCAGCGGCTGCAGCACGCCCAGAAGCAAACTCCTCTTCGGGGCCGGCGTCGCCGTCCTCACTCTGGCCATCCGCCGCTGGGGCGGGTACCCCGACGGCGTGGCCTTCGCCGTGTTGCTGATGAACATGGCAGCCCCCTTGGTCGACCGCCTTACGCGGCCTCGCACCTACGGTCACTACCGCTCCCGTAAGGAATCATCGCATCCAGGCGGCGACTGAGCTTGCCGCCTCTCGCCCCGTCGGCGGCGCCGAAGGTGGCGCAGCGATGCGATGCCGCGGAGTCACTCCAGAATCAGCACGCACCTATACAGAGCCGGGCGCGCAGCGGTGTCCGCTGCGCGCCCGGTTTCAGCGCTTGAGGGTGCCTCAGAACTGGCTGTTGAGCAGCTCGAAGCGGTCGGAGAAGATCAGGTCCGTCGGAGGCGGCGGGTCGCCCATCACCGGATCGTCGACCGGATCGGTCGGCTCCCAGAACCAGTCGAAGTTCTCGTCGGTGTACCAGACGCGGGCATAGCTCGCGTCCGACAGCGGATCGGGGAACGTCACTTCGGCAGTCGTGAACTGAGCCCAGGTCGAGTAGAGCGTGTCCCCGGCCGGACTCATCGTCAGGCTGGATTCTTCTGCGGAAACGTCCGAGCCGGTCGTGAGCCTTTCGAACTCGTTGCAGAAGATTCCGCCGATGGTCGGTCCCGGCAGGCAGGTCTTCTCCATGTCGTGCTCGTCGGCCGTCACCTGGTAGTGATCACCGTAGCGAACGGCCCGCCCGAAGAACAGGTCCAGCGCCTCGGCTTCGCCATCGACAACCGTCGTGTTGTCGCCGGTTTCGTAGACGACGAAGAACCGGGTCGGATTGAACTCGTCGGAGTCGTAGTCGTAGGAGCCGTCGCCCTCGGTGCCGATGGTCTTCATCGTCGGCGGATCCGGCGCATAGCGCGGATCGAGAATGGTGAACTTGTAAGTCGACGTACCGGTTTCCGAGCCCTGCAGCTGCGAGACGTTGCGCGCCTGCTCCGGTGCACCCGGCGGATAGTAGGTGCAGCGTTGGGTCGAATCCGGAGCCGTTGCGCCGTCGCGCATGAACTCGCAGGTCGTGGTGCCGATGCCGAACCCGCTTTCGTTCGATCCCCAGTCCGCGGGGGTGGTCGTCCAGGTCCGGCCGCCGTCGAATGAGCGGCGGATGTAGAGCTCGTAGCGATCGCTGCCGCTGGTATTGCGCTTCCAGTTGGGCGACCAGGCGTACATCACCACGACCATGTCGTTCCAGATGTAGCCGCGGTGGCCCTTGGCGACGTCCAGCGGGTTGTACCAGCTCTGGTCGTCCAGGTTACTGCCCAGCGCGACCGACTCGGGGAAGGTGCCGCACAGCGGGGATCCCGGGCACTGCGCCCAGGTTTCCATCTTGTCGAAGACGGTCTGGTCGTCCGGGGTATCGCTGGCGATACCGCTCTCGTCGATGGTCGGACACACCCCGTCGCTGGCATCGTTGTCGCCGCCACCGCCGGTCGCGCAGTTCTCCGGCGTCACGCCCGAGAGATTGATCGCCGGGTCGTTGCAGATCCCCTTGGGATAGTAGGGATTCGAGTCGTCGATGTAGAGCCGCTCCGCGCAGACGAGGTTGTTGAAGTCGTACGGGTTGGCGGACGCCCCGGCGTCAACGATACGACGGGCCATGATGTCGGCCGGACCGCCCTGCTGCATCAGACCCTGCTTGAACAGCGGCAGTGCCGTGAGGTTGCTGCCGGCTGCGTCTGCGCCCGAGCGGGGCTGCACCAGCAGGCTGCCTCGGCGGGCGATTTCGGTCCGGTAGAGGTCGAAGTTGTAATCGGTACCGCTGGTCACGCCGGTGAAGTCCCACATGTCCACGGTGCTCATCCTCGGGAAGGTTTCGCCCGTGCGCCAATCGATCTCCGGCTGGTTGAGCATGTTGCCCTGGGCGACCAGGTTCTTGACCAGGCCGGTCTCGCTGAGATCCGAGCTGGTCTGCGGCTGCCCCATTTCGAAGGAGAAGTACCAGACGTTCTTGCCGATGTCGGCCGTTTCACAGTCGGCTTCACCCTCGTTGCAGGGAGTGGCGGTCTCGACGCCGGTCTCGCCGACCTTGAAGAAGAAGCGGCCCAGCCCCTTGCTTTCCTCTGCGATCACGACGACCCAGGCACCGATGGTGTTGCCGAGTTCGTCCGTGCGCGCCTGCAGGGAGACGCGGGGCCGGGTCGCTGCGGTATTGGCTACGTTGGGAAGCCCGTCCTCGCTGACGCAGACTTCGGTGGTGCCGCTGCCCTGCCCGGTCGGAATCACCACGGTGTCGACGCACTGGTTCTTGAGGCCGAAATCGAGCGCATCGGCGGTGCAGTACAGGGGGACACCGCCGGTGCCGTCGCCGCTGCCCGTGCAGCGGGCATTGTTGGTCATGCGCATGGGCACCGCAAAGGGAACGAAGGGCTTCGGCTTTTCGGTATTGGCGGGCCAGTAGGTCGGCAGGTCGACCGCCGTGCCCGTATCGTCAACGGTCTCGAAATGCGCATCCGGCAGGAAGCTGTACCAGATGTCGGTCTGATTGTTCGCGATGGCGCCGCTCCAGCCTTCGCCGGGGCCCTCCCCGGAACCGGGCAGCAGACCACCGGGATCCTCCTGCCAGGTGAGCACGACGCCCGCATCCTTGACGAAAGCGATTTCCACGCGATTGACGTCCCGGCGGCCGGAGGTCAGGCGCTCGGGCTTGTACCAGACCACGTGAAAGGCCTCCGTGGCATCACCGGTGCGGGGATCATCCCCTTCGACCAGCACGCCGCGAGCCGTCCACAGGCAGTGATACGGCACGACTCCGACCGTGGGATAGCCCTGGGCGTCGTAGTCGACCAGCCCCTGGGAGCCGGCGACTCCGAATACATCGGTCAGGTACAGATCGGCTGCAGGGTCGATACCCAATTCGGTCGCGACGGCGCTGAGTGTCGGCGTGGTGCCGTCATCGAGCGTGTATGCAGGCGATCCGGACGAGCAGTAGCGGCTCTGCCAGGCCACCGCGATATGCCGCCCGGCGACCGCGTGCACGATATTGGTGACATCACCGGGATAGGCGGGCACCGAGGTGGCGAATTCCGCCGCAGATTCGGACAGGTTGGTGGTCTTCCAGGTCTGGCCGTCGTCGAGGCTGATGCCGGCATAGGCGTCGCGCTTGCCCTTGCCGGTAAATCCGCCGGCATTCTCGTCGCCGACCGGCTCCGCGCCGGCCACCGCGCCGTAGAGAAAGGCGCTGACGACCGGCTTTGCCACCGTCCGGGTCTTGACCGTGGTCGCTTCGTCGTCGGTGGTGTAGGGCACGCTGCTGGCCGTCCCGTCGGAGGCCTGGGCGGGCACGTATTCCCTCAGGTACTTGACGAAAACGTGTTCCGCTTCCGGAGAATGCTGGACTCCGTCGATTTCGAGAAGCCCCGCATCCAGGGTGATGTTCTGGTTGATGTCGCGGTTGATCGAATCGCCCGCCTGGGAAAACGCCGTCGACGGCGACAACGCGCCGACAATAGCGGTCACCAGGATCACGGCCGAAAACCTGGAATTGATCATTGAAAACCCTCCTGAGCGCCGGATGGCAAATAAAGTTTGATATCTCGGGTTTCGATGAAAGCTCGACGGCCGAAAAGCCCGCCGATCAAGCGCCTGCACCCATACAACTCTGGACTGGAAGTCTAGAATCCAGCCAAACCGAACCCGGTGACACAGATCAATAAATTCGCAACTTCTAATGATGCAGTGCACATCCGCATTCGTCGAGGCTTCCTTAGAATGGGGAGGGTGACTTTCGAGGTGGGCCTTTCATGAAGGAGAGCAGAACCCTAGCACCGGCCCTGGCCGTCTTCGGCGCGCTCGGCCTGGTCGCGGCGCTGTTGCTGGCCGGACTGAACGCCCTGACCGGGGAGCGGATCGCCCACGAGCGCCGGGATCACGCGCTGCGGGCGGTCTCAGCCATGCTGCCCGAGGGTCGCTACGACAACGACTTGCTCGACACGGCAGAACGAATCGAAATCCCCGGTCTCGATGAAGCAACGGCCTACACCGCCCGGCTGTCCGGCAATGCGACGGCGCTCGTGGTCGACGTGGTGACACCGAACGGCTACAGCGGCGACATCAGGCTGCTGGTCGCCGTAAGCGCCGACGGCGCCGTACTCGGCTCGCGCATCCTCGAACACAGGGAGACACCCGGCCTGGGCGACCGCATCGAGCACGACAAGAGCGACTGGCTGACACAGTTCGACGGCAGGTCCCTGGGTCGCCCGCCTGCCGAGGAGTGGGCGCCCGACCGAAGGGGCGGCGCTTTCGACACCGTCACCAGCGCTACCATTAGCTCGGCGGCCGTAGTCGACGCCATCAAGCGCATCCTGCTCACGTTCGAGTCGCGAGGGGACGCATTGCGCAGGGAAACCCAAGCCAACGGACCATCCGACGGGAATGACTGACATCAATCGAATCTGGCGCGACGGTCTCTGGGACAACAACCCCGGCCTCGTGCAGTTGCTCGGCCTCTGTCCATTGCTGGCGGTTTCCAACACGGCCGTCAGCGGCCTTGGGCTGGGACTGGCGACGCTGATCGTGCTGGTCGTCAGCAGCCTGCTGGTCTCTGCTCTGCGCCACACCTGGCGGCCGGAAACCCGCATTCCGGCCTTCGTACTGATCATCGCCTCGACCGTTACCGCCATCGACCTGTCGATGCAGGCCTGGCTGCACGAGCTCAGCCGCAGCCTGGGGATCTTCGTGCCGCTGATCGTCACCAACTGCACCATCCTGGCCCGGGCCGAGGCCTTTGCTTCAAGGCAGCCGGTCGGCCCCAGTCTGGTGGACGCCCTCGCCCAGGGCACCGGTTTCGCCGCCGTCCTGGTGGTGCTCGGCGCCGGCCGCGAGGTTGTCGGTCGCGGCACATTGTTCGATGGAGCGGAAATGCTGTTCGGCGAATCGGCCGCGGGCTGGACCATCCCGGTTCTCCCCTTCGAGCAGGGCCTGCTCCTCGCCGTGCTTCCGCCGGGCGCTTTCATCGGCCTCGGCCTGCTGGTGGCCGCCAGGCAGCACCTGATCAATCGGTCGCGGGAAGCCGGCGTAAAATCCCGCCCTGCCCCATCGACCGCCGAGCCGACCACACCATGAACAAGACCAACCGCGAGGAATTCTTTCGCCGGCTTCGGGAACTCGACCCCCACCCGACGACTGAACTGGAATACGAAACGCCCTTCGAGTTGCTGGTGGCCGTCATCCTCTCCGCCCAGGCCACGGACGTTGGTGTGAACAAAGCCACCCGACGCCTGTTCCCGGTCGCCAACACGCCGCAGAAGATTCTCGAACTGGGCGAGGACGGCCTGAAGGACTACATCAAGACCATCGGCCTGTTCAATTCAAAGGCGAAGAACATCATCAAGACCTGCCGCGACCTGGTGGACAAGCACGACGGCGTGGTGCCGGACGACCGGGCCGAGCTCGAGGCGCTTGCCGGCGTGGGCCGCAAGACCGCCAACGTGGTGCTCAACACCGCCTTCGGCCAGCCGACAATGGCGGTCGACACGCACATCTTCCGGGTCGCCAACCGCACCGGGCTGGCTCCGGGCAAGACGCCCCTGGCGGTGGAGAAGGCCCTGCTCAAGCGCGTCCCCGAAGCCTATCTGAAAGATGCCCATCACTGGCTGATCCTGCACGGCCGCTACACCTGCAAGGCGCGCAAGCCGCTGTGCGGTCAATGTCCAGTCTACGACCTGTGCCGATGGCGCCAGAAAGGACGGTATTTCGAAGAAACGCAGCCGGTGGGCAGCTGACTTCGATAGGTGAGTCCACCTAGCAAATATTTAACGGTGAAGTGCTAGAGTATTGACGAACATCAAGTTTCGATGTTCTCTCTTATTGCATCCGTGGAGGAACCCGTCATGTCCGACAAGAAATACCTGTTGACCGCGATCAGCACCGTTGCCGCCGCTTCGTTTTCCCTGAGCGCGCTGGCTTCCCAGGACGCCAGCATCGATCCCTTCCAGGCCGAAGACCTGCCGGCCGGCTTCCAGGTCTCCGCCGACGACCACAAGGACGGCGAAGGCAAGTGCGGTGAAGGCAACTGCGGCGAAGACAAGGACAAGGATGAAGAAGGCAGTTGCGGCGAAGGCAGCTGCGGTGAAGGGGACAGCGACGACGAACACCATGACGACGACAAGGACGAGGAAGGCAGCTGCGGCGAGGGATCCTGCGGTGAAGGGTCCTGCGGCAGCGCCTGAATCGACTGACCGATGCCGCAAGCATCGACCTTCGATCTGAGCGGGGCCGGGCTGGGCCTCAGACGAGGCCTGCTCGAACCGCTTCGTGAAGCCGATCTCTCCGAGGTCGGCTTCATGGAAGTTGCCCCCGAAAACTGGATCGGCGTCGGCGGCCGCCTCGGCCGCCGCTTCGCCGAATACACCGAGCGTTTCCCCTTCGTCTGCCACGGCCTGTCGCTTTCGCTCGGCGCTCCCGAACCGCTCGATCGCGGCTTTCTGGAGCGCGTCCGCCGCTTTCTCGACCGGCACGACATCCGCGGCTATTCGGAACATCTGAGCTACTGTTCCGAGCACGGCCACCTCTACGACCTGATGCCCATCCCGTTCACGGAGGAAGCCGTCGACTGGGTCGCCTCGCGCATTCGCGAAACACAGGACATCGTCGGACGCCGAATCGCGGTCGAGAATATTTCCTACTACACGACCGTGGGTGCGGAGATGAGCGAACTGGAGTTCATCAACGCCGTGCTCGAGCGGGCCGACTGCCAGCTGCTGCTCGACGTCAACAACATCTACGTCAACAGCGTCAACCACCGCTACGACCCCCACGAATTTCTCGCCGGCCTGCCCGCCGAGCGCGTCGCCTACATCCACGTCGCCGGCCACCACGACGAGGCCGAGGACCTGATCATCGACACCCACGGTGCGCCGGTGATCGACCCGGTCTGGCAGCTCCTGGCCGAGGCCTACCGGCGACTGGGCGCCGTGCCGACCCTGCTCGAGCGCGACTTCAACTTCCCGCCGGTCGGGGAATTGCTGGCCGAAGTCTCGCAGATCCGCCGATTCCAGGACGATCATGCCCCCGCAGCGCGACAGCAATTCGCCTCCTGAGAGCCTGCTCGCCCTGCAGCGGCAGTTTGCGGGCCATCTCCGCGATCCGGCCCGCGTGGCGGCGCCCGAAGGCCTCGAGGAGCGACGACTCGCGATCTACCGCCGCTTGTTCTTCGGCAACCTCAACAACCTGTTCTCGAAGAATTTCCCGGTGCTCTACAAGCTGGTCGACCGCGAGCGCTGGCAGTCGCTGATTCGCGAGTTCATGGTCGATCATCGCTCGACCACCCCGATGTTCACCGAGATCGGGCGGGAATTCGTACGCTTTCTCGAGGAACGACAGTCCGACGGTCTGCCGGCCTTCGCGCTGGAGTTGGCTCACTGGGAGTTTCTCGAGACCCGCGTGCGGCTGGCCGAAGCCGACCCCGGCGCGGTTGCCTGCGACACCGCTGGGGACCTTCTGGCCGCCCGGATCGCCCTCAACCCCACCTTGCGCCTGGCGCAGTACAGCTGGCCGGTTCACGAGATCTCACCCGGGAACCGGCCTGAAACGCCGCTCGAGCAGCCGCTGATCCTGGCCGCCTGGCGCAAGTTCGACGATCGCCTCGGTTTCATGAAGCTCAACGCCGTCACCGCGCGACTTCTGGAGCTCATCGATCGGCAGCCCGAGCTGGCCGGACGGGCGGTACTGGAGAGAATCGCCGAGGAGATGCGTGCGCCGGACCCGGCGACCATCGTGCAGTCCGGAGCGACCATGCTCGAGCGTCTGCGCGACCGGGGGATCGTGCTCGGCACCCTGCCTCAGTAGATTTCCTCGACCTTCCAGCCGCGGTTCCGCAGCAGTGCGACCAGCCCATCGGGCCCGTGCAGGTGCAGCGCACCGACGGCGATGATCAGCCCGCCTTCGGCCAACCAGGGTTCCGCCCGCTCGAGCATGCGGTGATTGCGCGCATCGAGGCCCTGCTCGTCGAAATAGCGCCCGATGTGCTCTTCCAGGCCGGCCATCTGCTCTTCAGCTACTGCGTCCAGTCGATCCAGGTCACCGTCCACGTAGGCCGACACGAGCTCGTCGAAGACGGCCTCGTAGGCGTCGTGATCGGCGACCGTCGCCCGAATCAGGCTGACCTGGTCATCGAGCGGCATGCCGGCAAGGAAATCGACTTGTTCGTCGATGGTCTCCAGCGCGACCACCTCCAGACCCGCACCCTGCGCCCGGTAGGAGAGCATCAGGTCCATGTACATGCCCGTCTCGGGCGGCCGGGTCGCCAGGGTCAGGGCCACGGCCCAGGGCTTCATGCGGTTGACGGCCGGCTCCGTCATTCCGTATTTCTCGGTCAGCACGCTCACCACCCAATCATGAAGCGCCGGCTCCAGCACCTCGTCGAGCGATTGTTCGCTCGAAACCATTGCCTGCCGCAGTCGCTCGAGCATGCCGGCGTCCGGCACCAGTTCCAGCGCGATCCGGTCGGCCCGGGTCAGCGCGTCCACCAGCGGGGCCGGCCACTCCAGGAGGCGCGGATCTTCGCTGTGCATGGTGCCCAGCAACCAGTTCTGTCGACCGGCCTCGTCGGTGACCGACCAGAAAACCGCCGCGAAAGCCAGGCTCGGCAGCAGCGCGAGCGCGAACACGACGCCGCGGGCCCATGAACGCCGGTGGTCAAACCGGTGACGGTGCATTATCCTGCCTCTTTTGCCCATTCGCGTTCTTCATGCCTTCAATCGTCAACCGTTTCCGCGGTTTTCAGCCCGTGGTCGTCGATGTCGAAACCGGCGGTTTCAATGCCCGCACCGACGCCCTGCTCGAACTGGCCATGTGCATCATCGAAATGGACCCTGACGGCTGGCTGTCCCCGGGCGAAGTCATGATGCAGCATATCAAGCCCTTTGAGGGCGCGAACATCGAAGAGGCCGCGCTGGAATTCAACGGCATCCGCCCGGATCACCCGCTGCGGCCCGCGGTGACCGAACGCGAGGCCCTGAAACACCTGTTTCTCCCGGTTCGCCAGAGCCTGCGCGAGACCGGCTGCAAGCGCGCCGTCCTGGTCGGCCACAACGCGCATTTCGATCTCGGCTTTCTCAACGCGGCCGTGGAGCGCACGAGCTACAAGCGCAATCCCTTTCATCCGTTCAGCTGCTTCGACACGGCCACGCTCGGCGGCCTGGCCTACGGACAGACGGTACTGGCCCGGGCGGTCAGCGCCGCGGGACTCGACTGGGACAAGAGCCGCGCCCACTCGGCCGCCTACGACACCGAACGCACGGCCGCGCTGTTCTGCAACATCGTCAACCGCTGGCGCCACCTCGAGGAAATCGAGGAAGACAGCGGCTGACCCGAAGTCCCGAGGTTTTGCACGCCCTTGAAACGAAGGGTTTATCATTCCCATCTATTCTTTTACATCCGCACGCAATGGAGGACCGCACAATGGCTTTTGAGCTTCCCGACCTGCCCTACGCGATGGATGCCCTGGCGCCGAACATTTCCCGCGAAACGCTGGAATACCATTACGGCAAGCATCATCAGACCTACGTCAACACGCTCAACGACATGATCGGCGGCACCGAGTTCGCCGACATGGAACTCGAGGACATCGTGCGCAAGTCCTCCGGCCCGATGTTCAACAACGCCGGCCAGATCTGGAACCACAATCTCTACTGGCGCTGCATGTCGCCCGACAGCGGCAAGGAGCCGGAAGGCAAGCTGGGCGAACTGATCCAGCGCGACTTCGGCGACTACAACCGTTTCGTCGACGAATTCACCCAGGCCTGCGTCAAGCGCTTCGGCTCGGGCTGGGGCTGGCTGGTGCAGACGCCGGACGGCAAGCTGGAAGTCACCTCCACACCGAATGCCGAGAATCCCCTGCTGACCGACAGCACCGCCCTGCTGGGCTGCGACGTGTGGGAACACGCCTACTACATCGACTACCGCAACGCGCGGCCGAAGTACGTCGAGGCCTTCCTGGAGATCGTCGACTGGGACTTCGTCGCTTCCCGCCTCAAGGGCTGAACGACGCGCTCCGCACTCCGACCGGCGGCGCCCACCCGCCGCCGGTCGACTTTCAGCGGTAGAATGGCCGCTCTTTCCAATCCCCAACGGGTGTGATGACGCATCTGTTCAACACCTATGCGCGCATGCCGGTGCGCATCGTCCGCGGCGAAGGCGCCTGGCTGATCGACGACCAGGGGCGGCGCCATCTCGACGCCATCTCCGGCATCGGCGTATGCAGCCTGGGTCATGCGCATCCCAAGCTGGCCGACGCCATCGCCGACCAGGCGCACAAGCTGATCCACACCGCCAACATCGTCGAACTGCCGCTGCAGGAACAGCTTGGTGACGCCCTGGCCGAAATCAGCGGCCTGGAGCGCGCCTTCATCGCCAACTCCGGCGCCGAGGCCATCGAGTGTGCCCTGAAGCTCTCGCGTCTCCACGCCCATGAAAGGGGCATCGAACGGCCCGCTGTTCTGGTCGCCGAGCACGGCTTCCACGGCCGCACGCTGGCGGGCATCAGCGCGTCGGGCAACCCGTCCATCCAGGCCGGCTACGCGCCGCTGGTCGACGGCTTCGTGCGCGTCCCCTTCGGCGACACGGCCGCGGCCGAGCGCGCCCTGGCCGACCACCCGAACATCGTCGCCGTCCTGGTCGAATCGGTGCAGGGCGAAGGCGGCGTGCACGTGCCGCCGGACGACTACCTGCCGGGCCTGCGACGAGCCTGCGACGAGCACGGCGCCCTGCTGATGCTCGACGAGATCCAGAGTGGGATGAACCGCACCGGCCACTGGTTCGCCTTTCAGCACCATGCCGGCCTGAAACCCGACGTCGTGACGGTCGCCAAGGCGCTCGGCAACGGCGTACCCGTCGCCGCCTGCCTGGCGCGCGAGGAAGTGGCCGCACTGATGAAACCCGGCAGCCACGGCACGACATTCGGCGGCAATCCGCTCGCCTGCCGTGCCGCCCTGACCGTCATCGAACTCATGCGTGACGAAAACATCGGCGAGCGGGCCGCTCGAGCCGGCCGTCGCCTCGTCGACCGGCTACGGCAAGGGCTGGAAGGCCTCGCGCCGGTGCGGGAGATCCGCGGCCGCGGGCTGATGGTCGGCATCGAACTCGATCGCGATTGCGCCGAGCTCAAGTCCGACGCCCTGGAAGGCGGCGTGATCATCAACGTCACACGCGGGCGGACCGTTCGCCTGCTGCCGCCCCTGATCGTCAGCGACGAGGAGGTCGACCGCATCGCCGAGGTCGTCGTTGCCAGCGTCCGCAAGCGCTACTGCCCATGATCCTCGAAGTCGACGACATCTGGCTGGGCTACGAGGAGACCAGCGTCATCCGCGGCCTCAGCTTCGGTCTCGACACCGGCGAGATCGGCTGCCTGCTGGGCGCGTCCGGCTGCGGCAAGACCACCGCCCTGCGCGCCATCGCCGGATTCGAACCGCTGCGGGCCGGCGAGATCCGCATCGGCGGCAAGGTGGCCTCCACGCCGAGCTTCCGCCTGGCGCCGGAGAAACGCAGCGTCGGAATGGTCTTCCAGGATCACGCCCTGTTCCCGCACCTGGACGTGGCCGGCAACGTGGGCTTCGGCCTGCGGCGGCTGTCGAAGAAGGAGCGGGAGCGGCGAATCGGCGAGTTGCTCGATCTGACCGGCCTCGACGGATACTCCCACCGCTACCCGCACGAGCTCTCGGGCGGGCAACAGCAGCGCGTTGCTCTGGCCAGGGCGCTGGCGCCCGAGCCGGATGTCCTGCTGATGGACGAGCCCTTTTCCAACCTGGATGCGCGGCTGCGGCGGCATGTCGGCGAGGAAGTGCGCAACATCCTCAAGAACCGCGGCACCGCCACGCTGATGGTCACCCACGACCAGCAGGAAGCCTTCGCGCTGGCCGACCGCGTCGGGCTGCTCAAGGATGGCCGCATGTTGCAGTGGGACTCGCCTTACCAGCTCTATCACCGGCCGGCGAGCCACTACGTGGCGGCCTTCACCGGCCGCGGTTCCTACCTGCGGGCGCACGTCGAAGCCGACACGCTCGTCCACGGGCTGGGGCGCTCCCCGGTGCCGGCGGATCGGCCCGAGGGCGACGAGCTGGCGCTGCTGATCCGCCCCGACGACATCCGCCCGGACGCCGACGGTCCGCGGGCTCGGGTCATTGCCCGCCAGTTCCAGGGTGCCCAGATCCTCTACCGCCTGGCCCTCGACTCGGGCGAGGAAATCGCCGCGCTGTTTCCCAGCCACGACGACTACGCGGTCGACCAGACCATCGGCGTGACCCTCGATGCACGCCATCTGGTGCTGTTCCCGACCGCGCAGGCCGAACCCTTCATCACGCCGACGAATCACAATGGCAACTGATAACGACCGCAACCTCGCGCTGTTCGTCGTTTGCCTGGGCGGCGGCGCCGCCGGCAGCAACGTCGAGCTGCACGACGTGGTTTTCGCCGTGGGCACGGACCTCGAATCCACGCACGAGCAATTGCTCGACCAGTGGTTCGGCCTGCCCGACGGCTTGCACGTCGATGCCTGGGCACGCGTCGAGCAGGTTCCGGGCTACCGGGTGCGCCTGACGCGCGAAGCCCCGGCCAACGACATGCGGCTGTATTTCGTCAACATCGGCGGATACGCGCCGGGCGAGCTGTGGGAGCGACACGCCTATGCGCTCTACCCGGCTCGCTCGCCGGCCGAGGTCAAGGCACGCGCCAGGAAGGAACTGCTGGTGGGCCGCGAATCGGTCCACCGCGACGATCTCTACGACATCGACGATGTGCTCGAGGTACGGCCGGGCGGGAACTGGCACGTGGCCCTCGAGGCCGACCCCGAGGCCGGCGAGCCGGAAGTCACCAACGGCTACTTCCCGATTCCGCGCGGCACGATCGCCGAATGGCGTTCACGCCGCACCAGCGAGTGAAAGACGCTCAGATCGAGACGAGCTTGTCGAGCAGGCGGTCGAGCGGCTGCGGCAGATCTTCCTTCAATTCCAGCGCCACCGGCACCAGCGCCGGCCAGGTCTCGGCCAGCAACGTGGCGTGACCCACCTTGCGGCCCGGCCGTGACTGCTTGCCGTAGTCGTGCCAGTGCAGGTCGGGCACGTTCAGCAACGCGTCCGTCGACGGCATCGCACCGATCCAATTGAACATCAGGGCGGGCGCGCGCAGCGCGGTCGCGCCCAGCGGCAGGTCGCAGACCGCCCGGATGTGGTTCTCGAACTGCGAGCAGACCGCGCCCTCGATGGTCCAGTGGGCGGAATTGTGGACGCGCGGCGCGAACTCGTTGCCCAGGATCCGGTCCCCGGCCACGAACAGCTCCAGGGTCAGGCATCCGACATAATCCAGGTGTTCGGCCAGCAGTCGCCCGCAGGCCTCGGCGCGTTCGCGCAGGCCCGCATCCACGTTGGCGGGCGCGGCCGCCAACCTCAGCATGCCGTCGGCGTGTACGGTGCGCGAGAGCGGATAGCAGCGCATTTCGCCTTCTGCATTGCGGACCACCGTGATGGCGCACTCGAAATCGAAATCGACCCAGCCTTCGAGAATCAGCTCGTGGTCGCCGAGCTCGGCCCAGGCCGGCTCCAGGTCCTCGGGCGTGCGAAGCAGGTACTGCCCCTTGCCGTCGTAGCCCATGCGCCGCGTCTTGAGCAGGGCCGGATAGCCGATGCGATCCAGCGCGTCGAGCAGGTCGGTGCGCCCGGAGACCGGCGCGAAGGGCGCGACCTCGATGTCGAGGGACTCGAACAGGCGCTTTTCGGTCAGGCGGTCCTGCGCGGCGGCGAATGCATTGGCCGCCGGACGCACCGGATGCCCGGCATCGGCCAGGCGCTCGAGCACGGTCGCGGGAACGTTTTCGAAATCGCAGGTGATGCGGTCGCAGGCCGACAGCCGATCAAGCGCGCTGGCGTCCTCCCATTCGGCGACGACCAGTTCACCCAGCTGGCCGGCGCAGGCGTCGGCCTTGGGATCGAGAAAGACGAACTCGCAGCCCAGGGGGATCCCGGCCTGGGCCATCATTCGCGCAAGCTGTCCGCCGCCGAGGATGCCGACCTTCATGACTGGCGGGGATCCGTCGCCGCCAGCACCGCGTCGGACTGGCTTCGGCGCCACTGGCGGTAGCGCTCGCGGATTTCGGGATGGGACTGGCCGACCATCGAGGCGGCCAGCAGGCCGGCGTTGATGGCCCCCGCCTTGCCGATGGCCAGGGTGCCCACGGGCACGCCGCCGGGCATCTGCGCGATCGACAGCAGGGAGTCGAGGCCGTTGAGCGTGCGCGACTGCACCGGCACGCCGAGAACGGGCAGTACGGTCTTGGCCGCGATCATGCCCGGCAGGTGGGCCGCACCGCCCGCGCCGGCGATGATCACCTCGAGGCCGCGCTCTTCTGCGGTCTCGGCGTACTCGAACATGGCATCCGGTGTGCGGTGCGCGGAGACGACCTTGACCTCGTGAGGGACTTCCAGGGCCTCGAGCACTTCGGCGGCGTGGGACATCGTCTCCCAGTCGCTCTTCGAACCCATGATGATGCCGATCAGGGGGGCTTGGGCCATGGGGCGGTGCCTCCGCTTGAGGGAAAACAGGGAATACTAGCAGCGCCGCCTCCCCGAGTAAACGCGCTTCCAGCCTTTGCGCAGAGCGGCTACAATCACCGGCATGGCTATCGCTGACCCCCTTCTCGACATTCTCTGCTGCCCGGTGAGCCACCAGCCGCTACGGCCGCTGGAAAAAAGCCGGCTGAAGAAGCTCGCCGATCGCATCGCCGAAGGCGGCGTCCAGTACGTCGATCACAGCCCGGTGGATGAAAAGCCGCGCGAGGCGCTGATCACCCGCGACGACAAGGTCGTCTACCTGGTCGTCGACGGCATTCCGGTCCTGCTGCCCGACCGCGGAATCGGCACCGCGCAGTTCACCGACCCGATCTGAGCGAGGCGCTCAGTCAGAGCTCGTCGACGCGGCGCTTGACGAACGCCGCCCGCTGCGCCACCGCACGTTGCCGCTCGTCGCTCATCCGGTCGACGTGCCGATACATCATCTTCATCCTGCCGTTCGATTCGAAGTGCCGCCTGTGGCGCATCAGGAAGTCCCAGTACAGGGCATTGAACGGACATGCGTCGTCGCCGGTTGTTTCCTTGACCTTGTAGCGGCAGCCGGCGCAGTAGTCGCTCATGCGATCGATATACTTGCCGCTGGCCGCATACGGCTTGGAACCCAGCAATCCGCCGTCGGCGTGCATCACCATGCCCAGGGTGTTGGGCAGTTCCACCCAGTCGAAGGCGTCGGCGTAGACGGCCAGGTACCAGTCGCAGATCTGCTCCGGCAACACGCCCAGCAGCAGCGCGAAGTTGCCGGTGACCATCAGTCGCTGGATGTGATGCGCGTAGGCATTGCGGCGCGTGCCGCGGATGGTTTCGCGCAGGCAATTCATGCCGGTCTGGCCGCTCCAGTAGAAGTCCGGCAGGTCGCGATCATTGCCCAGCCCGTTGCGCTTGGCATACCCGGGCATCTCGCGCCAGTAGATGCCGCGAACGAACTCCCGCCAGCCGATGATCTGCCGGATGAAGCCTTCCGCGGCGTTGAGCGGCATGTCGCCGTCACGCCAGGCCTGCTCCACGGCATCGCAGACTTCCACGGGCGTGAGCAGGCCGATGTTCAGGCTCGACGAGAGCCGGCTGTGGAACAGCCACTCGGAATCGCTGTGCATGGCGTCCTGGAAGTCGCCGAAGTGGGCGGCCGCCGAGCGGATGAAATGAGCCAGCGCCCGGCGGGCCTGGGCGATCGTCACCGGGTAGTCGAACCCCTCAATCTCCCCGAAGGCGTCGATGTGCCGCGAAACCGTCTCGATCACCTCGCGCGTGATGCCGTCTGGGGAGAACGACATCGGACTGGCGGCCGGCGGGTCGCCCTTCCAGGCCTTGCGGTTGGACTTGTCGAAGTTCCAGTCGCCGCCGGCCGGGACATCACCATCCATCAGGTAGCCGGTCTTCTTGCGCATCCTCCGATAGAAGAATTCCATGCGCAACTGGCGCCGATCGCTCGCCCAGCGGTTGAATTCTTCCAGACCGCAGACGAAACGTGAATCGGGAAGGATGGTGACGTTCACGCCGAAGCGCGAAGTCCAGCCCTGGATCTCCTCGAGCACCCGCCACTCCCCGGGCCAGCTCACGACGATCTCGTCGACTTCGTGGCACCGGCAGGCGCGCTCGACGAGGTCCGAGAAGCTGGCGACTTCGCTTTCCGCATCGAATCGGTGATAGTCGACGGTCCAGCCGGCCTCCCCGGCCGCCTCGGCGAAGTGGCGCATGGCCGAGAGCACCAGCACGATCTTCTTGGCGTGGTGCCAGACATAGCCGGTCTCGTTGGCAAGCTCGCCCATGATGAGCCGGTCGCGCCGCGGATCCAGCGCCTCGCAGACCGGGTTGGGCCAGTGCAGCTGGTCGCCGCAGATCAGGCCGAGACGGATACCCATGCCATTGCTTCCCGTAACGAAGACCCGCGAACGCTAGCACGGCCCGCGTGCCCGGCCCGTCATGCCACCACCCTGCCCGATTCGGGAATGCGTTATAGAATGGGCGTTTTAGACTACTGAGATTTCGCATGGGTCCGGCCACCCACTATTTCGACCTCGAGCAACCGTTCCCGCTCTACCGCGGCGGGCGCCTGCCCCACGTGCGCCTGGCCTGGGAATTCTGGGGCGAGCTCGACGCCGACAAGTCCAATGCCGTGCTGATCTTCACCGGGCTCTCGCCCGGGGCGCACGCCGCCTCCAGCGCACAGGATCCCGAACCGGGCTGGTGGGAAGGCATGATCGGGCCGGGCAAGTACATCGACACCGACCGATACTTCGTGCTCTGCGTCAACTCGCTCGGCTCGTGCATGGGCTCGACCGGCCCGGCCAGCATCAACCCGGAAACGGGCAAGCCCTGGCGCCTGGCCTTTCCCGAGCTGGCCATCGAGGACATCGCCCGCGCCACGCGCCTGGTGGTCGAGCATCTCGGCATCGAGACCCTGCACGCGGTGATCGGGCCGTCGATGGGCGGGCTGACCGCGCTGGCCTGGCTCAAGCAGTACCCGCAGAGCGCGCGCAAACTGGCACTGATCTCGACGGCCTGCTCGGCCACACCGATGGCCATCGCCATCCGCTCGCTGCAGCGCGAGGCGATCGTCACCGACCGCAATTTCCGAGACGGCAACTACACCGAGGACGATTGGCCGGAAGTGGGCATGCGCCTGGCCCGCAAGCTGGGCATGATTTCCTACCGCTCGGCCACCGAATGGCAGCAGCGATTCGGCCGACAAAGCCAGGACTACTTTCCGCCGACGCTGTTCGGCATGCGCTTCGCCGTCGAATCCTACCTGGAGACTCACGCGCGCAAGTTCGTCGGCCAGTTCGACCCCTGCAGCTACCTCTACCTGTCGCGCGCCATGGACAATTTCGACTTCTGCGACAGCTCCGAGACGCTCAAGCGCATGTTCGATCGCTGCTTCTCGGGCGAGGCGCTCGTGCTGGGCGTCAAGACGGACATCCTGTTCCCGCTGACACAGCAAAAGGACCTGGCCGCGGCCCTGGAGGCCAGCGGCAACGACGTCACCTACCAGGCACTGCCCTCCGTCCAGGGGCACGACGCCTTCCTGGCCGACGTCCCGACATTTGGCAAACCGATCAGGAAGTGGTTGCAATGACGCTTGAATTCCCCGGAAAGTCGCGGATGATCGAAAAGATCCACCGCGCCGTGTCGGCCGATTGCGCCGAAGACATCACCGAAAACCTGCGACGCTGCCTGTGCGAGCTGGTCGCCGACGAGAGCATCCAGCTGCCCGACTGCGTCTACGACTACAGCGCGGACCACTACTGTCGCAGGCTGCTGCACCAGGACGAGGAGCTGGGTTATACCGTGTTGGCCATGACCTGGGGGCCCGGCCAGGGCACCCCGCTCCACGACCATGCCGGCATGTGGTGCGTCGAGGCCGTCTGGCACGGGGAAATCGAGGTCGTCCAGTACGAGCTGGTCGAACGCGGCAAGGACGAGTTCCGGCTGGAGCCGCGCACCACGATGCGAACGGGCGTGGGCAGCGCGGGCAGCCTGATTCCGCCGCACGAACACCACACTATCGCCAATCCCAGCGAGACGGAGCCGGCCATCACCGTCCACATCTACTCCGGCGTGATGGACGAGTGCTGCGTGTTCAGGCCCGTCGAGGGCCACTGGTATCGCCCGAAGCCGACCCCCTTGAGCCTCGACTCGGACTAGACACGGGCCAGCAAGATCACGACAATAAGCAGCCCGCTGCCGGGATGGCGGAACTGGTAGACGCGACGGACTCAAAATCCGTTTGCCGAAAGGCAGTGCGGGTTCGATTCCCGCTCCCGGCACCACTCCCTGTTTGCGCTACTTTCCGGTCAGGCGCGTGATGCCCAGGGCCTTGAGCACGTAGCGCTCGTAGACGGGCTCGGCATGGCCCTTGCGAACCTTGCGCAGGAAGTACTTCTCGAAGGCTATCTTGGCCCAGTGTACCCACTTGCCCTGCTTGGCCCAGGTGACGTTGCGCGGCGGAATCTGGGGCAGGGCCACGAAAGCCACCCCGGAATCGCCGAGATCGGCCAGGCAGATGGCGTTCCAGGTCGCTTGCGACTCGACCGGCTTGCCTTCGATATCGGCGGCGATGTTGTGGACGATCGCCGTGATCATCGATTCGATCATGTAACCGGTCTTCGGCGCGCCGACAGGCAGCGGTGTTTCCTCAACCGGGGGGATGGCCACGCACACGCCGGCCGAGTAGATGTTCGGGTAGTTGGGATTGCGCTGATAATCGTCGATGTTGACGAACCCCTTGGGGTTGCACAGCCCTTCGACGTTGGCCACGGCGGGTACGCCGCGGAAAGACGGCAGCATCATCGCGAACTTGAACGGCAACTCCTGGCTGCGGCGGTCCTCGCCGTCTTCGTTCACTTCGGTGATATGCATGCCGTCGGCCGCGACGCGATCGACGCGTGCATTGGTGACCCAGCGGATATGGCGCTCACGAAGCTCGTGCTCCATGAGGCTCTTGGAGTCTCCGACGCCGCCGAGGCCGAGGTGTCCAATATACGGCTCGCTGGTTACGAAGGTGATCGGCACTTTGTCGCGAAGCTTGCGTTTGCGCAGGTCGGCATCGACGATCATCGCGAACTCGTACGCCGGGCCGAAGCAGCTAGCGCCCTGGACCGCTCCGATCACGATCGGGCCGGGATTCTCCAGAAATCGCTGGTAATCCGCCCAGGCCTTCTCTGCGTGTGCCAGAGTGCAGATGGAATGGGTGTGGCCATTCTCCGGCCCCAGCCCCTCGATGGCATCGAAAGCCAGTTCAGGCCCCGTCGTGATGACCAGGTAGTCATACTCCAGCGAATCTCCGCCGGACAGCTCGACTGTCTGATTTTCGGGATCGATCCTGCTGGCCGTGTCGTGGACGAAACGAATGCCGCGCTTTTCCATCGGCCCGGCCAGGTCGACGGTAATGGCTTCGGCATCTCGCCAGCCGACGGCCACCCAGGGATTGGACGGCACGAACTGAAAATACGGCTGGGAGCCGACAACAGTGATCTCGTGCGCCGAACCCAGCCGGTCGCGCAATTCGTAGGCTGCCGGTACGCCGCCGATGCCGGCACCAATGATGACGATTCTGGCCATGAACTCCTCCTCGGTATCGGGCTCGTTCGCCCAGTCCCATCACGGGGCGCATCGAACACCGTAAATATCCTGTTTGTCTAATATAAGACTTTGCTAAATCTAGCGCAAGCAGGATCGCCGGAAAGCGGAGGGAAAAGCGGGGAGGATCGGACCGGGCCCGGCGGGCCCGGTCCATGCAGGGAGCGGTATTACAGGTCGCGAGCGACGCGGAAGCCGACACGCATGTCGGTGCTGGCCGTGGAACTGGAGATCCGGAAGGCCGAACGCGACATCGACGGCGTGCTGGACCAGGAAGCGCCCTTGATCACCCGCCGTTCGCAGCCGGGGTTGACCCAGGCCGAACCGTCGTCGGGCGCACGCACGAAACTGTCATGCCAGCAGTCCTCGACCCACTCCATGACGTTGCCGCCCATGTCGTTGAGCTCAAAGGGATTGCGCATCAGCGTGCCGACCGGCGCCGGCCCCCAGTGGCCGTCGGAATAGCGGCGGAACGCGACGTTCCAGCGCGCCCCGGTCGGCGAGACATCACGATCGCCGGTGACGTTCTCCATGTCGTTCTCCGGCGGGGAGCCGTCGCCCCACCAGTAAGGCGTCTGGGTGCCGGCACGCAGGGCGTACTCGAACTCGGCTTCCGAGGGCAGGCGGTAGCTGCGGCCGGTTTCCTGGGAGAGCCATTCGACGTAGGCATTGGCGTCTCGCCAGGAAATATGGATGACCGGCAGGTTGTCGTCGGCCTCCGCACCGGAATAGTCGAGCCGCCAATTGACTTCGCTACGCTCGTCCATGCGACCGGTATCCAGGTCGTAGACCCGGGACGCGCCGGAGATCTCGGCGTCGGTACGGTAGCCGGTTGCATTCACGAACTCCGCGAACTGGCCGACCGTGACCTCCGTGCGTGAAAGCGCGAAGCCCCGATCGAAGGTCACGCGATGCTGCGGGCCTTCGTTGGCCATGCGATCGTCCTCATCCTCGGGCGAGCCCATCATGAAGCTGCCGGCGGGCAGGACGACCATTTCAGGGCCCGAGCGGCCGAGTCGTTCGACCTGGTCACTGAAGACCTGCCCTGGTTCAAAACTGCCGTACAGGCGCGCGTCGGCGAGGGACGCCTGCAGCGACTCGACGCGCTCTCGCTCGTGGCCCAGAGCGACGAGTTCAGTGATGGCTTCCTCGGCCTGGTCGTAGCGACCCTCGTCGATATGCGTGAGAACGGACTGATGAAGTTCCTCGATATGACGCTCGCGGAACTGCGCGATGCTGTCACGCGCCTCGGCGACCGCTTCCGGCGACTCGTGGACGCCTTCGGCCTGGACCAGCCGGGCCTCGGCACCTTCGAAATCCATATCCTCGCGCGCCATCGACACGGCGTCGGCGACGATGGCCTGGTGGGTTTCCACCAGCCCGGCCTGGGCCGTCTCGTTGCCGGGCTCCATTTCCAGCACCTGGCCGAACAGCTCTGCGGCATTGTCGCCGGCCGGTTCGGTCAGGCGGCCCGCCTCGAGTGCGGCCGCGGCTTGCTGGAGCGTCTGTCCGATGGAGTTCTCCCGCTCCACGGCGGCCTGGACCTCACCGATAATGGCACGATCGGGCTCGACCTCGGTCATAACCCCGGCCAACTGCTGGGCCAGCGCGAGGTCCCCCTGGGCCAGCGCCTCGTCGATATCGGCCTCGACCTGGTCGAGCAGATCGCTCAAGGCATCCAGCGTTTCCTGGTCATTGGGCACGAATGCAAGCTGACGAAGCAGTCGCTGCAATTCCGCGTCCTGCTCGGGATCGGGCAGGCTCACTTCCGGTACATCTTCGACCGGCTGTGCGGGCATATCGAGATTCTCGAAATCGATGTCGAACTCGTCGGTATCCGAGCCCACCATGTCGCCCAGCCGGCGAACCCGCCGTTGCTCTTCCGATTCCTCGGCCTGCGCCTCGGCTTCGGCCCCTTCCGTCGACCCGGATTCGTCCTGGGCACTGACCGCCCAAGGAGCGAGCATCAGGACAACGCTCGTTGCAAACAGCAGAAATCTCATCTGAATCACAGCTCCTGTTGCTGGTAAAAATGAAGGATCGGCGCTTCCCTTTGAGACTGTCCCCTGCCCACTCGCAATGGCAGGCACACCGACCGAATGTGTGAAAATAGCGTATCGAGACGCCTGCGACAACCACCGCACCGAACGGAGATCCACCATTGAAGCATGTTGAATTGCCCCCCCAACCGGTAGCGGAGGAGACGGTCCAGGCCGCGCACCGGGCAGTCGAGGAAGCCAACTACCTCGACACCGCGCACTCCATCGAAGAAGCATGCGAGAAGTGTGCCGAAAATCACGCTCTCGGCCTGGATACCGAGTTCGTGCGCGAACGGACGTTCTACGCTCGCCCCGGCCTGGTTCAGGTCAGCGACGGTCGGCAAGTCTGGCTGATAGATGTCGTTGCCGTACCCCACTCCGAAGCGCTGGGCGCCCTTTTGGCGTCGGCGGACACCGTAAAGATACTCCACAGCGTGGGCGAGGATCTCGAGATCCTGCACACTGTCGGCGGACGCTGGCCGAAACCGCTTTTCGATACCCAGGTTGCCGCGGCGATGCTCGGGTTGCCGCTACAACAGCGATACGAACACCTGGTCGAGGCCGTTCTGGGCGTCGAACTCGATGGCGGCAAGGCCCGCAACGACTGGTGCAAGCGCCCGCTGGCCCGAGACCTGCTGCACTATGCCGCCGAAGACGTGATCTGGCTGCCGCGGCTGAAGGAGCGACTCGAGGAACTGCTCGATCGCGCCGGAAGGCTCGAATGGCACCGCGAGGACTGTGCCCGCATCGTCGAACGCGCGCGAGCCGGGGATACTGCGCCGGCGCTCGGTCGGGTGAAGGGCGCGGGCCGCCTTGAAACCCCGGCCCTGGCCAGACTGCAGGCGCTGGCCGACTGGCGCGAAGAGGTCGCACGCGAACGGGATCTTCCGCGCCGCTTCGTCATGGCCGACGATACGCTGACCGAGCTCGCCCAGGCCAGCGCAGGCCAACTGGACAATCTCATCCGGAAACTTCCGGGCGGCCAACGCCGGCGCTTCGGCCCGGCCATCGAGGAGCGCCTGGCAAGCGCTGATGCTGCGGGCTTCGAACGGCCGGAATGGATCGACCCGCTCACCCCCGAGGACCGAGAACGCGTGGCGGTGGCGCAGAAGGCGGTCCGGTCGATCGCCGAGGAGCTGGCGATCGAGCCGGCGGTCATCGCCAGCAAGAAAGAGCTCACACGACTGGTCCGAGGCGAGCGGCCGGACTGGCTGGACGGCTGGAGAGGCCGCTTTCTCGCCGGGCGTCTCGAGGACGCTTCTGTTAGTATTTCGGCTCCCTGACAAGTGCACTCCACGCTTGAACGCCCCGGTAGCTCAGCAGGATAGAGCAGCCGCCTCCTAAGCGGCAGGTCACAGGTTCGACTCCTGTCCGGGGCGCCATTTTTTCGCCAGGCCGCGCAGTACTCCTGTCCGGGGCGCCACTTCTTTCGGAAGTCAGGAGTCGGGCACGAGGGCCTCGAGCTCCTCGATCCAGCCGATGCGGTCGACTCGCCCGGCGAAGAAGCGGGCGCCCTGCAGGGTGTGGTGACCGTAGTCGTAGAAGTGCTTCCGGTACTGTTTGTCGATGGCGTGACACAGCTCCTCGGCGCGAGCGCACACGTAATCCATACGGTCGAGGTACGGCAGCGCGTGCGCTTCGGCAACGGCCTGCAGCGATCGGTTGATCTGCTCGAGTCCGGGCCGCCTGCCCTCGCCCGCGCGGTAGCTATCGAAGTGCGCCTGGTTGACACGTCGCACCATGTCCACATTGCGCAGTTCGATTCCGGGATCGTGATAGGCCTCGAGCAACATCACGTCGGCCATTGTCCGATCGCCGTACTCCTCGAACTCGAAGATGTTGTTGACGATAAGGACCTGTTTGTCGTCGGCCTGGATCACCCCGAGCACCTCATCGAGTGCAGCGACATCGTCACGCTTGTAGCGCGACGCGATGATCACCACCCGAGCGTGGCGATAATTCTCGCTCGCGTAGAGCTCATGCGAAGGGTCGTCGAGGTCCGTCAACTGCGCGCCGAAACGAGCCAGCTGGAAACGCGCCTTGAAGTCCTCGCTGAAGCTCAGGATGTTGTAGATGTCCTTGGAGTGCGAATTGCCGACGACCAGAACCGGTACGCGATTATCCGAGGGGTCGAACCACGGGTGTCGGTCGAAGGGGTTGCCCTCGACGTTGTAGTTCGGATCGCCCGACCGGGCTCTCAACGGCTGCCAGCTTTCCTCCTGCAGTGCCCGATTGTCGGGCCTGAATTGCCTGAGCTCCGGCATGTCGTAGTCACGAGGCATGACGCCGTTATTGATGTGGGCGTAGAAGCCCACGCCGGAGAATGCGGCAATCAGAACAGCCGAAGCACCGAAGATGAACCGCCGGGAAAAGCGCGCCCGATCGCGAAAGGGACGTTCGACGAAACGCCAGCTAACCCAGGCGGCGAGCAGTGAGCACACTGCCAACAGCAAAAGCACCGTCGTGGAAGCTTCCCCTAGATGGTGGTGCCGGTAGAAGGCAAACGCTGGCTGGTGCCAGAGATAGGCGCTGTAGCTGATCAGGCCGATCCCCACGAGCATTCGCCGGCTGAGCAGACGCTGCACGAGGGACCCTTCCCGGGCGAACAGGATGACCATCGCCGTGCCCGCCGTCGGCACCAGCGCATGCACGCCCGGGAATGGTGTTTCGGCGTCGAAGGCGAAGACCGCACCCAGGATCAGAAGTAACCCTGAGAAACCGAAAAGATCATCGAATCCCGGACGCGCGGTCATCCGGGGCGCGAGGAAGGCGCAAAAGGATCCGAGCAACAATTCCCAGCCGCGGAAGGGAATCAGGTAGAAGCCGGCCATCGGGGCATGCGCAGCCGCCCACCCGGATGCGCCGAGACTGAGGAAGAAGAGAACGGCCAGGCACGCCAGCAGGCTGCGCGTGCCGAAGCGCCACACCAGCATGAGCAGCAACGGAAACAGGATGTAGTACTGTTCCTCGACCGCCAGGCTCCAGGTATGGAGTAGCGGGTTCATCTCCGAGGCCGTCGCGAAATAGCCGCTCTTGAGCCACAAGAGAAGATTGGACGAGAACAAGGCCGTGGCGGTGACGTTCTGCCCGAACGCCTCCATCTGGCTCGGGTACAGCAGGAGCCAGGCCAGCGGCAAGCAACAGGCCATGACCAGGAACAGCGCCGGCAGGATCCGTCGCGCTCGTCGCTCGTAGAAGTGGACCAGGCTGAAGCGCCCCTGGCTCATCTCGCGCGTGATGATGGTCGTGATGAGGTAGCCGCTGATCACGAAAAAGACATCCACGCCCACGTAGCCGCCGCTGAATGGCGGCAGGCCGGCGTGGAAAAGAATGACGGGAAGTACGGCAACGGCTCGCAGGCCGTCGACCTCAGCGCGATATTTCATGGGTATCGATTTTTCCGGGGCGCGGGCATCATACGCCAAGCGCTCCGTCGCTGCAGGCGACCCGAAACGCCTTGCGACCTATCCGGTGAAGGCCCTGAAGCTCTCGATCCAGCGATCGACCTGACTTGCCAGTTTCTGTTCGACCGAACCGCCGTCACCGAACAGGTCGCCGGCGCGGGAAACCCGGAGATAGCCGGGATGCAAGTGGCAGCCCAGCTGACGGAGGTTGATCAAGGCACCCGCCTGGGCGAAGGCCGTCCCCCAAGCGCCGGGCGTCGCGCCGACGAGCCCGGTCGGCCGACCGCCGAACGTCGGCTTCATTTCGTCGCCGGGTCGCGTCAACCAATCGAGCGCATTCTTCAGCACCCCCGGCATCGACGCGTTGTACTCCGGGGTGACGATGATCAGCCCGTCGGCGGCCTTGATGTGCGACCGCAGGGACTCGACCGCGGCGGGTATGCCGCTCGACGCCTCCAGGTCCCCATCGTAGAGCGGGATGCCGTGAAGCGTTTGCACACTGACACTGACTTCCGGCGATGCGCGATCGGCAATCAGGTGCGCCAGTCGCGTGTTGAAGGAATCTTTCCGGAGGCTGCCGGAAATCGCGATCCACTGCATGTCAGGACTCCGTCGAAATGTCTGTTGTCGATCGTCGCCGCCCGAGCCGGCCTTCGACCAGCGAATAGGCAGCCGGTACGACGACCAGGGTCAGCAAGGTCGAGCTCAGCATACCCCCGATGACCGCGACCGCGAGCGGTCCGTTGGTATCGGCACCGGCACCCAGGCCGAGCGCGGGTGGTAGCAGGGCCAGGATCACCGTGAACGACGTCATCAGGACCGGCCTGAGTCGAACCGGGCAAGCATTGCGCAAGGCTTCATCCACATCCTGACCCCGCTCACGATACTGATTGGCCAGGTCGACGAGGAGAATGGAGTTCTTCGCAACCAGCCCGACCAGCAACACCATGCCGATCATCGAGTAGATATTGAGTGAATGGCCGGTCAGCCAGAGCAGGAATACGCCCCCGATGACGGCAAGGGGCTGGGCGGTCATCACGATCAAGGGCTGGATGAATGAATTGAACTGGCTCGCGAGCACGATATAGACGAGGACCACGGCCAGGACGAAGGCAAAGAGGACGTAGCCGACAGTCTGCTGGAACTCGCGAGCCTGCGCCTTGTAGGCCACCTGGTAACCCAGCGGCAGGATGTCTTCAGCCGCTGCATCGATGGCATTGACGGCCTCGCCGAGCGGTATGTCCGGGTTGCCGTAGAAGTCGGCGGAGTAGTTGAGATCGAAGCGGGTGATCACTGCCGGCCCCACCGTTTCGCGCGCCGTGGCCAGCGAATCGAAGCGCACCAGCGCACCCTCGGGCGATCGCAGGTAGATCCGCCCCAGGTCGGCAGGCCGGGTTACCTCGCCTTCACCGGCCTTGACCCGGATATCGTAGCGCTCCCCGTCCCCGGGCTCGTCGTTGTAGCGGGCGATGTCGTATCCACCGACGAGCATGTTGACCGCGAAGGCGACGTCCGCCGAACTCAGGCCGGCTTCGGCCGTCCGCACGCGGTCGACCTCGATGTCGAGCTGGGGCAAATCGAGCTGCAGGTCCAGGTCGAGCCGCCCCATACCTTCGATATCTTCGAGCCGCTGGCGCATGCGTCCGGCCAGTTCGGAGACGCGTTCGAGATCCGGTCCGTTTATGACGAATTGCAGGGGATCGCCTCTCTGACCGCCCACGATCGAGGGCGGTGCGGCAAAGGCCAGTACGCCGGGAATACCGGCCAGCTCCGCTCTAAGCTCGTCCAGGAAGACCTGCTGCGAGACGTCCCGCTCGGCGCGATCGACCATGCGAACAAACGCGATGCCTCGATTGACTTCGCCGGCCTCGCCCAGACCGATCGCGGTAAAGTAGGTTCGGATCTCCTCGTGGCCGCCGAGTACCTGCTCGATTCGCCCCAGATAACGATCGGTCGCCTCGATGCCGGTCCCGAGGGGTGCCCGGAAGGAAACCACGAATCGGCCTTCGTCTTCTTCCGGCACGAACTCCTTGTCGATGTCGGCGAGGAAAAAGCCTGAGGTCAGCACGACCAGCGTAGCTATGAGCAGCACGCCCCAGCGACGGTGCAGACTCCACCCGAGCGCCCGCTTGTAGCCTCCGTTCATGGATTCGAAAAAGCGATCCAGGGCGTGGTAGAGGCGCCCGTGCTCCTCACCCTTGCGACGCACCCTCAGAAAGCGGGAACTGAGCATGGGGGTGAGCGTCAGCGACACCACGGCCGAGGCCAGCACGCCCACGGTCACCGTCACGGCGAAGGACTCGAAGAACCGGCCGATGATGCCACCAAGGAAGATCACCGAGGCGAAGATCGAAACCAGGGTCAGTGTGGTGGCGATGATCGCGAAGAAGACCTGGTTGCTGCCGCCGATGGCGGCCTCGATCGGATCCGGGGTTTCTTCTTCGCGGAATCGGTAGATGTTTTCCAGCACCACGATCGCATCGTCGACGACCACGCCGATCAACAGCAGTAATCCAAGCAGAGTCATGGTGTTGAAGGTATAGCCCAGTGCGTAGATTGCCGCGACGGCCGCCAGCAACGAAACCGGAATGGCCAGCGCGATGATCACGGTGCCTCGCCAGGTTCGCAGGAAAAACAACACCACCAGGGCGGCCAGCAGGGTCCCTTCAAGCAGATGATCCTCGAGGGCCTGGACGATCTCCTCGATCAGCTCGGAATCGTCGGATGCAATCTTGATGGTCATGCCGGGCGGGAGCTGGGGAATGATCTGCTCATCGAGCCTGCGCCGGACTTCTTCGACGATGGCCACGGTGTTGGTGCCGGCAATCTTGACGATGCCCAGGCCCACGGTGGGCTCCCCCATGAAGCGTGCGATGGAACGATTGTCTGCCAGGCCGTCGACCACCTCGGCAAAGTCGGAAATGCGAATGGGCGCACCGTCGACATGGCGCACGACCATGTTCTCCAGCGCCTGCGGAGAGTGATACTCGAGGTCGAGCTTGACCAGGGACTCGGTCGATCCGGACACCAGGAAGCCGCCCGGAAACTGAACGTGTTCGGTGGCGAAGGCCGTTCGGATATCCTGCGCCGTCACCCCGAGCGCGGCCATTCGCTCGAGGTCCACCTCCACCCGAATGGTGCGCGCCCGCCGCCCCCCGATGCGGACTTCACCCACACCGTCGATCGTTTCGAGTCGCTTGCGTATGACGTTGTCGGCGTACTGGTTGAGCTGCTGCAGCGTGCGATCGCCCTGAAGGGAAATCCACATGATGGCGCTGGCACCGGCCTCGACCTTGGCGACGACCGGCGGATCGGCATCCTCGGGCAACTCGCGAACGACCTGGTTGACCTTGGCCTGAACCTCGTTGAACGCCACGTCGATATCCTTGGCCAGGTTGAAGGTGACGATGACGTTGGACACGCCCGGCGAGGAGTTGGACTGGATGTAGTCGATCCCGGGTACGCTGTTGACCGAGCCCTCGACGATGTTGGTGATGCTGGCATCGACGATCTCCGGGCTGGCGCCCGGCAGTACCGTCGTGATGGAGACAACCGGAAACTCGATCTCGGGGAAACGATCAACGCCGATGGAGCGAAAGCCGATCAGGCCGAAAAGGACCATGACGGCCGAGATCATCCAGGCCAGCACATGCCGCCGGATGGACAACTCCGGCAGCGTCATGCCCCTGCTCCCCGATCGCGAACCTCCAGAAGCGCACCGTCGGTCAGGAAGCCGGCACCGTCGACGACGACGGTTTCACCGGCATCGAGCCCCTCGGCGATTTCCACCCAGCCGTCGCCACGCAGGCCCACTCGAACCGATCGCGCTTGGGCGCGTCCGCCCTCGACCACGTAGACGACCTCTCCTGCCGACCGGCGGACCACGCTCGCCGGCGGTACCACAAGGCCTTCATGGCGCTCGAGAATCACCCGTCCGGTGACCGACCCGCCCGCCCGCCAGCCGCCCGGGTTGTCGAGCGCCACGATCAGCTCGATTGCACGCGAGCCCTCGCCGATGACCGGCCTCAGGTCGGTCACTTCCGCCTCGATCCAGTCGTGGGGACGCGCGGGAGACGCCAGACGAACCGGCTGTCCCAACTCGACCTCCCCCTGAAGGTGCTCCGGCAGCGGCAGAAAGGCCTGCAGAGCCTGGCCGGAAACCAGTTCGAAGACGCGCATTCCGGGCGTCACATAGTCGCCGACACTGATGAATCGAGACTGGATCCGACCGCTGACCGGGCTGGCGATCGTGGTCTGGCGCAGGTTGTACTCGGCATCGTCGAGCCTGGCTTGGGCGGCATCCAGCTGCGCCTTGAGCGACTCGACCGCCGTCCTTGCTTCATCGAGCTGATCCTGTGCGATGGACTGTGAGTCTGCGAGGTCGCTCAGTCGGCGCACGCGACGCCGCTCATTGTCCAGAAGTGCCTGGATCCTGGCGATTTCGGCCCGGCCGGAGTTGACGGCGATCTGCTGCACCTCGGCATCGATGCCGGCCAGCGCCTGGCCGGTCTCGACCGTATCGCCCACATCCACGTGAACCTCTCGGATGCGCCCGCCCGTCTCGGCCGAGACCGCCGGCGCCGAATTGGCCCGAAGCCGGCCGACGGACAGCTCGACCCGCTCCACGACTCTGGCCTCCGCTGCCGTGGTCGTGACCGGGGTGGCGCGCTCCTGCTGTCCCCCCTCCTCCGACTCGCCGCAGGCGGCCAGGACGAGGCCCAGGAAAACGATCGAAACGAATCTCTGTTTCATGCTGCAGCTCCGTTGGAGGCATCGGGCTCGAGCCCGTGGTAGATCAGATCGATGACGGCCTTGGCGATTTCGTCGGGCCGTTCGACCAGACCGAGACCAGGCAGACCGGCGAGCTCCCCGGCGTGCTGGAAGAGGAAAGCATTGGTTGCGAACAGCGCCAGGGCCGCGACATGACAGTGCGCCGTTCGCCGAATGTCACCGGCTTCGCGGGCCGACTCGAGCTGGCGGACCAGTCGGGTGAAATTGGTCGAAAGCAGCTCGAGAATCAGGGGGCGCCGGTGGTCGAGGGCGGGGTCCTGCAGTTCTCGCATGATCAGGCGCACGACCTGCCGGTGGCGGGCCATGTGGCGAAGATGCTCTTCCTGAAAGCCCCGCAGCGCAGCGGCGACACCGCCGGACGCGGAAAAGTAACGGTCGAGCCGTTCACCGAAATCATCCACGGCCTCACCGATCACCGCCAGGTACAGCGCCTCCTTGGACGGAAAGTGGTGGAACACCGTTGATTTGCTCATGCCGGCGCGACGCGCGATCGCCGCAATGGAAGAGGCAGCGTAACCGCTCTCCGAAAACGCGCCGGCCGCGGCCTCGAGCAAGCGTTGACGGCCACCGGCAGAATCCTCTTTGCGCTTGGCGCTGACGGGCATGCTTCCTCCACGGAACAAGAGCCGACCGACCGGTCGGTTGGTGTCATTCTAGCATGGGCGCCGTTACAATCTGCCCACTCCCGGAACTCACAAGAAGGAAAACGGAATCATGGGCATGCTCGAAGGCAAGAAAGCCTTGATCGTCGGGGTTGCAAGCCCCCGCTCCATCGCCTGGGGAATCGCCGAAGCGATGCATCGTGAAGGTGCGGAACTGGCGTTCACCTACCAGAACGAGAAGCTGCAGTCGCGCGTCCAGAAAATCGCCGACCAGACCGGCTCGAGCCTCACGATGCCGCTGGACGTCGCAAGCGACGAACAGATCGAAGCCGTGTTCGACACCATCGAGAAGGAATGGGGTGCACTCGACATCATCGTGCATGCGGTCGGCTACGCGCCACGCGAGCAGCTCGAGGGCGAGTTCGCCGACGTGGTCGATCGCGAGGGCTTCCGAATCGCCCACGACATCTCGGCGTACAGCTTCCCGGCCCTGGCACGCGCCGGCCGTCATCTCATGAAGGACCGCAACGCGGCGCTGCTGACACTCAGCTACCTGGGTGCCGTTCGCGCCATGCCCAGCTACAACGTCATGGGGCTGGCCAAGGCTTCGTTGGAGTCATCCGTTCGCTATCTGGCCCACGGCCTGGGCGCGGACGGCATTCGCGTCAACGGCATTTCGGCCGGTCCGATCAAGACCCTGGCCGCCTCCGGCGTGTCCAAGCTCCGCTCCATGCTCGAGCACGTCGAGGAAACCTCGCCGATCCGCCGCAACGTCACCAAGGAAGACGTCGGCAACGCCGCAGCATTCCTGTGCTCCGACCTGGCCGCAGGCATCACCGGCGAAATCACCTACGTCGACGGGGGCTACAGCACCGTCGGGATGGCCGGCCTGGACTGAGCCGACCGCCCGGCGGGATACCGAGCCACAAAAAAGCCGGGCTGAGCCCGGCTTTTTCGTTCATGCACGGTGGGAACCGGACCTAGAGCCGATCCTCGACCACACTGATCTCGGTTTCTTCGCGCAACCGCGCGATCAGTCCTTCGAGCGCCTCCTGCGTTCTGGTCGAGCGAAGCTGGCGACGCATCATGTCGCGTTCTGTTTCGCTCGCTTCGGCCGGATTGCCCGCCCGAACGCCCTCGAGGCGGACAAGTGCATACCCGCCCTGCCTGGGCAGGACATGCAGAGTGGGCTCCTCGCCCGGCGCAGGCAGGCGGAAGACTTCGCGCAGGAAAGCCGGTCCCTGCTGGAAATCACGCCGACCGAGCGAATCGATGGAGACGAGATCCAGCCCTTCCGACTCGGCCAGGGACTCCAACGTAGAACCGTCCGAGCCAACGCGCTCGAGCAGGGCCTCAGCGCGCTCCTCGGCCATCTCGCGGCTGCGCTCCGTCACCAGGCGCTGACGGATGCGGTCGGAAACCTCTTCGAGCGGACGCGGCTCCGCCGGCTCGTGTTCGAGCACCTTGACCGCCACCATGTGATTGCGGTCGATCTCGATGGGATCCGACACGGCCTCGTCGAGTAGCACCAGGTCGGAAAATGCCGCCTGAACCACTTCTTCGTTGGAAGCAATACCGTTTTCGGCGCCGGCCCGGGTAAACCAGTCGGTTTCCTTGATCTCAAGGCCGAGTTCCTCCGCGAGCGGATCCAGGCTGCTGTCGTCGGCATAGACCAGGTCGACCATCCGCTCCGACAGTTCGATGTAGAGATCTTCGCGCTGACGCTGGAGATGTTCCTCGAGAATCTCCGGGCGGGCTTCTTCGAAACTCATGCCCTGCGGCGGACGAATCTCGTCGAGGCGGATGATGTGCCAGCCGAACTGCGTCTCCACGGGATCGCTGACATCGCCGGCCGCCGCAAGATCGTAGAGCGCTTCCTCGAAGGGCGCCACCATGTCTTCCGGCTCGATCCAGCCGAGATCCCCGCCCTGCTCGGCCGACACCGGATCGTCGGAATACTCGGCGGCGAGTTCCTGGAAAGATTCGCCCTCGGCGATACGCTCACGCAATTCCGTCGCCAGCGCTTCGGCGGACTCGGCATCACCGGCCCCTTCGGACGTGATCAGGATATGGGATGCACGACGCGCCTCCGGCGTCAGGTAGCGCTGACGCGCGCTCTCGTAGCGCTGCCGAAGTTCCTCCTCGCTGAGCTCTGCCTCTTCGATGAGCGCCTCGGGCTGGAGTTCGACATAGGCCAGGCGCACGCGCTCCTCGGTCGTGAATCTGTCGATATTGTCCTGGTAATAAGCCTCGACGTCCTCCTCGGAGACTTCGACCTGATCTTCGAACTCCGCGGCCGGCACCTGCACGAGGCTGACTTGCCGGGTCTGGCGCTGCAGGCTGATCAGGCGGTCGACTTCGGTTTCGGTCACTACCGCCGAGCCGGACAGGGCCTGCGGAATCAGGCTGGTCTGAATGTCTTCACGAAGGGTCTGCTCGAAGCTGCGCGGCGTTTCCCCCGCCCCGCGCAGGGCCTGCATGTAGACGTCCTGGTTGAACTGCCCCTCGATCTGGAAAGCCGGAATGTCCCGGATGACCTGGGCCAGCGCCTGGTCGCTCACGCGCAAACCGAGATCCTCGGCGTACTGGCGCAGCAGCAACTGGTCGATCATGCCTTCCAGGTGCTCGCGTCGTACTGCGGGCTGGTTGGTGTCGAGTTCGCTGTAGCGATCGCCGAGCTGCTGCCGGAGGCGCTGGCGATACTGCGCGAAACTGGTCTGGAACTCGCTCGACGAGATTTCGGCATCCCCGACAACGGCGACCGCGTCCTGCGGCACACCGCGCATGTAGCTGTCGAGCCCGAAAAAGAGGAAGGGAACGGCCAACAGGCCGAGCACGAAGATGGCGACGATCCCGGTTACGCGATCACGAATGGCCTGAAGCATGATCCTTGTATGACCCCGGTTGTAGTTTCGATTGTCAGAAATGAACAGGGCGCCCATCGGGCGCCCTGCTGATTAGTGGCGGAGTGGACGGGACTCGAACCCGCGACCCCCGGCGTGACAGGCCGGTATTCTAACCAACTGAACTACCACTCCTAATCCTGGTGGGTGCTGGAGGGCTCGAACCTCCGACCCTCGCCTTGTAAGGGCGATGCTCTCCCAGCTGAGCTAAGCACCCCGGGCAACAAGCCCGTTATTTTATCGCGTCTTTGAAACCTTTGCCAGCCTTAAATGCAGGAGTTTTCGACGCCTTGATCTTGATCGTCTCACCGGTGGCCGGATTACGGCCGGTGCGAGCCGCACGCTTCTTGACCGAGAACGTGCCGAATCCAACCAGCGACACCGTGTCTCCCTTCTTCAGTGCCTTGGTGATGGACTCGATCGTGGAATCCAGGGCGCGCTGAGCGTCGGCCTTCGACAGGCTTGCGCCATCAGCGATGCTGTCAATCAGTTCAGATTTATTCATATTACTGTCGCTCCAGACATTATCTGTTCGTTGTGGGTGGCAGCGGCCAGTCCCCGCGCTGCTGCGTGAGTCGACCCCCATGGGCAGCAACCGACCGTCTGTTGGCCAACGATGGTATATCAGCCGCCCCCGCTCATCAATAGGATGAGCCAGAAAAATCGCCGGAAATGCCCGTTTTCAGGCATTTCCGGCAATCCCGGGGTGTTTTTTGGCCGTTCAATCAGTGCGCGCGCACACCCGCGTTCGACTCCCGGTTGCCCGAAGCAGCGTCGCCCTCACCGGCTTCATCCACCGGCGGCAACCCAGCCAGGGCCAGCTCGAGCACCTCATCGATCCACTTGACCGGACGGATGTCGAGATCCTTCTTGATGCGCTCGGGAATCTCGTCGAGATCCTTCTTGTTCTCTTCGGGAATCAGGACCAGGCGGATGCCGCCTCGCAGCGCGGCCAGCAGCTTCTCCTTGAGTCCGCCAATGGGCAACACCTTGCCCCTGAGCGTGATCTCGCCGGTCATGGCCACGTCGGCGCGAACGGGAACACCCGTCAGAACCGATACCAGGGCCGTGACCATGGCAATGCCGGCACTGGGTCCGTCCTTGGGCGTGGCGCCCTCGGGCACGTGGATATGCAGGTCCCGGTTCTGGTAGAAGTCTTCCGGGATACCGAGTGCGGACGCGCGCGAACGCACCACCGAAAGCGCGGCCTGCACCGATTCCTTCATCACATCGCCGAGCTGGCCGGTGTGGGTCAGCTTGCCCTTGCCGGGCACGGCGGTCGCCTCGATCTGCAGCAATTCACCGCCGACCTCCGTCCAGGCCAGTCCGGTGACCTGCCCGATCTCGTTCTGCTCCTCGGCCCGACCGTAACGGAAGCGGCGCACGCCCAGGTACTTGTCGAGGTTTTGAACGGTCACGTGGCGCTTGTCCAGCTTCTCGTCGAGGCTCAGCTCCTTGACCACCTTGCGGCAGACCTTGGCGATCTCGCGCTCGAGGTTCCGTACGCCGGCCTCGCGGGTGTAATGCCGGATCATGTCGGTGATCGCGCCTTCGCTGATGTGCAGCTCGCCTTCCTTCAGGCCGTGCTGTTCGATCTGCTTGGGCAGCAGATAGCGCGTGGCGATATTGAGCTTCTCGTCTTCCGTGTACCCCGGAATCCGGATGATCTCCATGCGATCGAGCAGCGGCGCCGGGATGTTCAGCGAGTTGGCGGTAGCCACGAACATCACTTCCGATAGGTCGAAATCGACTTCCAGGTAATGGTCGGAGAAGGTGTTGTTCTGTTCCGGGTCGAGCACTTCGAGCAGCGCCGAAGAGGGATCACCGCGGAAATCCATCGACATCTTGTCCAACTCATCGAGCATGAACAGCGGGTTGCGCGTGCCGACCTTGCTCAGGCTCTGCAATACCCGCCCCGGCATCGAGCCGATATAGGTCCTGCGGTGGCCCCGGATCTCGGCTTCGTCACGAACGCCGCCGAGGCTCATGCGGATGAATTTGCGACCGGTCGCGCGGGCAATGGAGCGGCCCAGCGAGGTCTTGCCAACGCCCGGCGGACCCACGAGACAAAGAATCGGCCCCTTGAGCTTCTTGACGCGCTTCTGCACGGCCAGGTACTCGAGGATCCGCTCCTTCACGCGCTCGAGCCCGTAGTGATCGGCTTCCAGAATGTCGGATGCGCCCTTGATGTCGTGGCTGATCTTGCTGCGCTTCTTCCACGGCAGCATCAGCATCCAGTCCAGGTAGTTTCGAACCACCGTGGCCTCGGCCGACATCGGCGACATCATCTTGAGCTTGTTGAATTCGCCCTTGGCCTTCTCCAGCGCTTCGGCGGGCATGCCGGACTTCTCGATCCTGGCCTCGAGATCACCCAGGTCGTTGCCCGACTCGTCGAGGTCACCCAGTTCCTTCTGGATGGCCTTCATCTGTTCGTTGAGGTAGTACTCGCGCTGGCTCTTTTCCATCTGGTTCTTGACGCGGCCCCGAATGCGCTTTTCCAGCTTGAGGACGTCGATTTCGCCCTCGATCAGCCCCATCAGGAACTCCATGCGGTCGGCGATCGGCGCGATCTCGAGCACACGCTGCTTGTCCTCGATGCGCACGGCCAGGTGCGCGGCGATGGTGTCAGCCAGACGGCTGGGATCCTCGATGCCGGACAGGGTGGTCATCAACTCGGGCGGCACCTTGCGGCTGAGCTTGACGTACTGCTCGAACAGGTTCGTGAGGCTGCGCGTGGTGACTTCCAGGGCACGGGGATCCTCGGCCTCCTCGCCTTCGAGCGAGGTGAAGCGGGCAGCCAGATACTCGCCACTGTCGTCGAGCTCGTCGACACGCACTCGCTGCCCCCCTTCCACCAGCACCTTGGTGGTGCCGTCGGGCAGGCGGAGCATCTGCAGCACGGTGGCCATGGTGCCGCAATCGAACAGGTCTTCCGGGCCGGGCTCTTCCACTTCGGGATTTTTCTGGGTGACGAGCAGGATCTGCTTGTCGATGTTCATGCACTCCTCGAGCGCACGAACGGAGCGGTCGCGGCCCACGAACAGCGGGATGACCATGTGGGGATAAACCACCACGTCGCGCAGGCTCAGGACCGGCACGGGCTGGCGGGGCTGGTTCGGATTGCTGACTTCGTAGTCGGCCATTGATCTCTCTGAATGCGCTCCGGACCGGGCGGCCCCTGGAGCTTGGTGTGAACTGGAATCAGATATTGGCCCCGAACCGGGTCGATTCAACCCGGTAGAGGCAACGCGGCACGCGGATTCGCCCGCCGATCAGGACTCAGCGCCGGCGCGCTGGGGCTGGTTCTCGTAGATGAGATAGGGGGCGGATTCGCCGTTGATCACGGCTTCGTCTATGACGACCTTGGTCACGTTCTCAGTCGAAGGCAGGTCGTACATCACGTCGAGCAACACGTTCTCGATGATCGTGCGCAGGCCACGGGCACCGGTCTTTCGCGCCATGGCCTTGCGGGCGATGGCGTGCAGCGCGTCGTCGCGGACTTCGAGCTCGCAGTTGTCCATTTCGAACAGCTTGTAGAACTGCTTGACCACCGCGTTCTTCGGCTCGGTGAGGATACGCACCAGGGCGCCTTCGTCCAGCTCGGTGAGAGTGGCCACCACCGGCAGTCGACCCACGAACTCGGGAATCAGGCCATAGCGGATGAGATCCTCGGGTTCGACCTCGGTGAGGATCTTGGAGATGTCCTCCGATTCCGGATTTCGCACCTCGGCGCGGAAGCCGATGCCGGCCGACTTGGAGCGATCCTGGATCACCTTGTCCAGACCGGCGAAGGCCCCACCGACGATGAACAGGATATTGCGCGTGTCGACCTGCAGGAACTCCTGCTGCGGGTGCTTGCGGCCGCCCTGCGGCGGCACCGAGGCCATGGTGCCCTCGATCAGCTTGAGCAGGGCCTGCTGAACGCCTTCGCCCGATACGTCACGGGTGATCGAAGGGTTCTCGGCCTTGCGCGAAATCTTGTCGATTTCGTCGATGTAGACGATGCCCTGCTGCGCCTTCTCGACGTCGTAGTCGCACTTCTGCAGAAGTTTCTGGATGATGTTCTCGACATCCTCGCCGACGTACCCCGCCTCGGTCAGCGTCGTGGCGTCGGCGATGGTGAACGGCACATTGAGCATGCGCGCCAGGGTCTCGGCGAGCAGGGTCTTGCCGGACCCGGTCGGGCCGATCAGCAGGATGTTCGACTTGGCCAGTTCGACGTCGTCGCGGTGCTTGTAGGACTCGAGGCGCTTGTAGTGGTTGTAGACCGCGACCGACAGCACCTTCTTGGCGGGCTGCTGCCCGATGACGTAGTTGTCCAGGAAGTCATGGATTTCGTGCGGCGTCGGCAACTGCTCCCGCTCGGCCTCGCCGGCGCCCTCGAGCTCTTCACGAATGATGTCGTTGCACAGCTCGACGCATTCGTCGCAGATGTAGACGCTGGGGCCAGCAATCAGCTTGCGCACCTCGTGCTGGCTCTTTCCGCAGAACGAGCAGTAGAGAATCTTGCCGTCGCTGGGGGATTCGCTCATCTTCCGTAAATCTTCCCGGTTCTACTGAATGAACCCGAGTTTAACCGAAAACGCCGTCGGTTACTGTGAGTGGCGGTCGCTGAGGACATCGTCGACCAGTCCGTATTCCCGGGCGTCGTCGGCCGACATGAACTTGTCGCGGTCGGTGTCACGCTCGATCGTCTCCAGGTCCTGACCGGTGTGCTTGACCAGAATGCGATTGAGCGTGTCCTTCATCTTCAGGATCTCGCGGGCATGGATGTCGATATCCGAGGCCTGGCCCTGATAGCCGCCCAGGGGCTGGTGGATCATGACCCGTGAGTGCGGCAGCGCGTAGCGCTTGCCCTGCGCCCCGGCGGCGAGCAGAAGCGCGCCCATGCTGGCGGCCTGCCCGATGCACATGGTGGCGACGTCCGGCTTGACGAACTGCATGGTGTCGTAGATCGCCATGCCGGCGGTCACGGAGCCGCCCGGCGAATTGATGTAGATATTGATGTCCTTGTCGGGGTTCTCCGACTCGAGGTAGAGAAGCTGCGCCACGATCAGGTTGGCCGCGTAGTCCTCGATCGGTCCGACGATGAAAATCACCCGCTCCTTGAGGAGCCGGGAGTAGATGTCGTAGGCGCGCTCGCCGCGAGCGGACTGCTCGACGACCATCGGGACCAGATTGAGGGCTTTCTCGTTCATGACTGACCCATCAGTTCGCTGAATGACATGGACTTGTTGCTGACCTTGGCATTTTCAAGGACCCAGTCGATAACCTGTTCCTCGAGCACCATGTTCTCGACCTGGTCCATCAGGCGGGGCTCGGAACGGTAGAGTTCGATGACCTGCTCCGGCTGATCGTAGGTTTCGGCCATCTCCTCGATCTTGGACTGCACGCGGCCGGAATCGATCGAGATGTCATGCTGACGAGCGACCTCGGCGAGCAGCAGCCCCAGACGCACGCGCTTTTCGGCACCTTCACGGAACTGATCGGCCGGCGGCGGCTGCTGGCCGGTCTGCTGCTGCATCTGTTCCTGCATCTGGCGGATTTCCTGGTCGACGGCACTGGCCGGCAGACCCAGGTCGCCGTAGCGTTCCGCCAGGCCGTCGGTCACGGCCTGCTTGATCTGGTTGGTAATCGCCTGGCGCTTCTCTCGCTCCAGGTTCTTCTTGACGTCGGCACGCAATTGCTCGACGCCACCCTCGACCCCGAAGCTCTCGGCAAAGGCTTCATCCACTTCCGGGATCTCGGAAGCCTCGATGGACTTGACCCGCAGCTTCACCGGCGCGGTCTTGCCCGCCAGGCTGTCGTGACGGTACGACTCGGGGAACGTCAGCTCCGTTTCCTTCTCGTCACCGACCTGGGCACCGCGCAGCAGCTCTTCGAGCTCGGGAAAGGAGGACAGCTTGCCGATCACCGGGGCGATCTCGTGCTCGCCGACGTCGGGAATCTTCTCGCCGTCGAGTTCGGCCACGTAGCCCAGGCGAACCCGATCGCCTTCTTCGGCGGCGCGGCTGACTTCGTGCCAGGTCCGGCGCTGCTCGCGCAGGGTGTCGATCATGTCGTCGACGTCCTCCTCGGCGATTTCGACTTCGGGACGCTCGATCTCCAGATCGGACACCTCGATCTCGGGCATCTCCGGGAACACTTCCAGCTCGGCCGTGAACTCGAAGTCACCCTCGCCGTCGCGCGGCTTGGGCTCGATGCGCGTCACGCCGGCCACCCGCATTTCCTGCTCGCCGATCGCTTCCTGCAGACTCGACTGCATCACTTCCTGCAGGATCTCGTCGCGAACCTGGTCGCCGTAGCGCTTCTGGATGATGTTCATCGGCACACGGCCCGGACGAAAACCCTTCAGCCGCACCTGGCGACGCAGCTCGTTGAGTCGTCCGGAAACCTTGTTGTCAATACTGTCGCCGGGCACCTGGACGGTCATGCGCCGTTCCAGATCGCCGGTCTTTTCAACGGATACCTGCATGTTCGTGTCTTCTAGAAGTGTCGGTCTGTATTGAATGAAGCCGGCCGGTGAACCCGGCCGGCTGCAGAAATGGTGGGCCGTCAGGGACTCGAACCCCGAACCTACTGATTAAGAGTCAGCTGCTCTACCAATTGAGCTAACGGCCCTCGGGTGGGGTGAGCGACGGGGATTGAACCCGCGACCTCTGGAGCCACAATCCAGTGCTCTACCAACTGAGCTACGCCCACCACAGAACAAATTGTGTTGGCGACCCTCGGCCGCCAATCCAGCATTATAACCCGTTCTGGAACGGGATGGCGCGCCCGGCAGGACTCGAACCTGCAGCCGCCGGCTTAGAAGGCCGATGCTCTATCCGGTTGAGCTACGGGCGCCTGAATCCGCTTGCCGCAACGTGCCGGCGACGCGTTCTGGTCGGGGTGACAGGATTCGAACCTGTGACCTACTGCTCCCAAAGCAGTTGCGCTACCAGGCTGCGCTACACCCCGATACTCCAAGCCGGACAATGTTACGCACTCGTTGAAAGGCGGTCAACCGGCAGAGCGCCCGTGACAGGCCTTTCCGGGCGACAGGCGAAGCACCCGCACCCGTCGCTTCCCGTCGAACCTGCCCGTCCAGGCCACCACCGGGCGACAGCCCGCCAACATTCCGAGGCGCGGGAAGCCGCTGGCGCGACCGGCATCGATGCCCTCGATTCGTTCCCGCCACAACGGGTTACCGCCCCAGTCGTAACCGACGAGCACCAGCTCACCCGATCGATCCACCTGGTCGACCCAGGACAGCACGAAACCCGAATCGGAAAGCGCCAGGTCCACACGACCCAGCGCCGAGCCCTCGCCGAGGGAATCGGCGAGTTCGAAGCTGCGCCCGCTGTCGCCGGAAGTCGCGACGTGAACTCGGGGCTTCCCCTCCGGCATGGTGAACCAGGCGACCGCCACCCGCTCGCCGTCGGCAACCATCGCCGGGCCGTTGACCGGACAACCGCCGATACGCCAGTTGTCGGCGTGAAGGCGGCGCGGATCGCTCCAGCCTTCTTCCGTCCGCCGCACGACGTAGTGATCGCGAATTTCTTCTTCGCTTCGGTCGCGGTAGACCACCACCGGGCCTGCCGACGTCATCGCCGAAGCCGTCTGGCAGCAATCGCAGACGCGCTCGTCGAGGAGAGCCTCATCCGAAAGACCGCCATTGCCCGAAAGTACGGCCGAACGCAGGGTCATGGCCCCGTCATCGCTCTCGGCGGCCATCCGGCGCCCGTCCAGCCAGACCAGGCCGGCACTCGAACCGGATTGCGCGAAATAGCTGACGAAACCGTGTTCGGTCTGCGTGCCGTCGCGGTGCGGCGACACCGGTTTGGTCCAGGTGGCACCGCCATTGGATGATCGCGCGGTAACGACATCATAGGCGTAGGTCGAGGATCCAGACTTGACCAACCAATGCGCTACCCAGTCGCCGCCGGGCAGCACGAAGAGGCCCGGCGTGTCGGCCCAGTTGGCAAACCAATCCTCGCCGCTGGCGATTGTTCGCGAGGGCCCGAATCCATTCCCGTCAAGCACGGCGAAATTAAGGGCGTGCCCATCGTCGGCCGGCTCGAGCCAGGTCAGGATCAGCCGCTCGGCGTTGAGCCCGGTGATGGCGGGCGCAAGACTGCCCGGCCCGGCCGGGCTGTCGATCTCACGGCCCTCGCCGGCGAACGCGGAAACGGCCGCGAGAAGCACGGCAAGGAACAGGCAGGCTCTAGTCGGTCGATTCATCAAAAACACGTTTAAGGGGCTTTCAGCAAACGTTACCACCCAATGGCACCTCCCCGAACCCCGAACCGACGCGAAGCGTCGTCCCGGCCCCCGAGCCGGGACCTCACACCCGAAGACGCCAGCGTCAGAGAAGACCCCGGGTCAAGCCCGGGGCAACGAGCTAGATTGCATTTCCTCAAACCTGAAACCTGAAACCCAGATACGAAAAAGCCCCGTCCGGGGATGGGGCCTCTTCGAATTTGGCGCGCCTGGAAGGATTGCTGCGCGGCCTGCCGGCCGCTTGCCCTTCGGGCTGCAGCTGCGCTGCAGCGTCATTGCGCTGGCGCGCAATGGTCG
>NZ_QUZK01000013.1 GCF_003410055.1 Wenzhouxiangella sediminis
TGATAAACTCCTGATTTACAGTACGTATCAATGGGCAGTTACACAAATCTCAGGACAGTCCCCAAGCCGCTGGCTCGGCCGTTGCTCGCATTTGCCCATTCCGTGCTTTCCGTGTCTTCCGTGGTTCCCCGGTTTTCTTTGCGTCTTTGCGTCTTCGCGTTTTAAAGATTTTGACTTTCCAGAATCTCGAATGGCCTCGCCGCCGGATCGCCGGATTCATGACCACTGGCACAGTTTCGCTCACCCGCGAGCGGGTACAATAGCGCCCTAATATTCGCAAGAACCGACCGGATTTCGTCATGTCGCTCAATCTCGAACAGGCCCGCGTCAACATGGTCGAGCAGCAGGTGCGCACCTGGGAAGTGCTCGATCCGCACGTGCTCGATGCCCTGCGCGAAGTCCCGCGCGAGGATTTCGCGCCGGCCGACTACCGCCGCATGGCCTTCTCCGACCTGCGCATCCCGCTGGGGCACGACCAGGTCATGATGAAGCCCATCGAGGAAGGCCGCCTGCTCCAGACACTGGAGATCCAGCCCGGCCACCGCGTGCTCGAAATCGGCACCGGGTCCGGCTTCGTCTCGGCCTGCCTGGCCTACCTGGGCGCCTCGGTGCTGACCATCGACATCATCGAGGAATTCACCGAGCGGGCCAAGCGCCGCTACGAGCGCCTGTCCATCGAGGGCATCGAGGCGCGCCACGCCGACGCGCTGGGCGATTTCGACCCGGGCGAGGCTTTCGACGCCGTCGCCGTCACCGGATCGGCCGCCGAAGTGCCCGAGCGTTTTCTCAAGTGGATCAAGCCGGGCGGGCGCCTGTTCGCCGTTCGCGGCTTCAGCCCGGTGATGGAAGCGGTCACGCTGACCCGCACCGAGTCCGACCACTGGCAGGTCGAGAGCCTGTTCGACACCGACCTGCCGCGCCTGATCGGTGCCGAGGATCGGCCGCAGTTCGAATTCTGATCAAACACCTTCAGCCGGAATCATCATGATCAATCGCAAGCAAATCGTCCTGTCCCTGGCTCTTGCCATGGGGCTGAGCAGTACGGCCAGCGCCGTCGACCTGTTGGGCGTCTACGAATTGGCCCAGAGCCACGACGCCGAAATCCGCGCCGCTGAGCAGCGGCTCAGCGCCGCCGGCGAGAACCCCGTCCAGGCGCGCGCCAACCTGTTGCCGACTGTCACGGCCTCGGCCGGCAAGACCATCGGTTCGTCGACCACGACGATCGAGGGCACGGAGCTGCCGTCCGAAGACACCGACACCGAGCGCTGGGGCGTGACCCTGCGCCAGAGCATCTATGATGACGCCAACTACGGCCAGCTCGACCGCAGCCAGGCCGAGCTCAGCGTGGCCGAGGCCCAGTACCGCGAGGCCTGGCAGAACTTCCTGTTCCGTGTTTCGCAACGATACTTCGACGTACTGACCGCGCTCGACTCGGTGCGTTTTGCCAAGGCCGAGGAAACCGCGCTCAAGCGCCAGTTCGAGCAGGCAGAGCAGCGCTTCGAAGTGGGCCTGGCCGCCGTCACCGACGTGCACGAAGCCCGCGCCGTCTACGACGCCGCCCGCGCCCGCGTCATCGTCGCCGAGAATGCCGTCGAAGACGCTCGCGATGCGCTGCGCGAGGTGGCCGGCGCCTGGTTCGAGAACTTCGCCCGCCTGGCCCAGGACATCCCCCTGGACATGCCCGAGCCTTCCGACGTCGAGGAGTGGGTGGCGCGCGCGCTGGAATTCAACCCGACGCTCCTGCAGCAGCGCTCGCAGGTCGATGTCGCCCAGGCGGACCTGCGCATCGCCCGCGCGGGACATCTGCCGACCCTGGGTCTCGAGGCCGGCTACACCGATTTCACCAACAACGAGTTCGTTGGTCGCGACCCGGTCACTCAGGCGCCGGTGGCTTCCGGCACGCTCGGTAACGACGGATGGGAAGTGGGCATCACGCTCAACGTCCCGATCTTCTCCGGCTTCGCCACGCAGTCGCGGCGCCAGCAGGCCGGCTATTCGCTTCGCGCTGCCGATGCCACCCTGTCGTCGGTCGAGCGCTCCATCAAGCGCGAGACCGAAACCGCCTACCGCGCCATCGTCGCCGGTATCCAGGAAGTCGAGGCGCGCCGCCAGGCCCTGATTTCGGCCGAGAGCGCCCTGGAAGCCACCAATGCCGGCTTCGAGGTGGGCACGCGCACCATCGTGGACGTGCTCAACGCCGAACAGCGCTACTTCCAGGCCGAGCGCAACTACTCCGACGCGCGCCACCAGTTCATCCTCAATCAGCTTCGCCTGCGCCAGTCGGCCGGCGTGCTGGAAGAAGAAGACCTGGCCTGGGTCAACCAGCTGCTGACCGAAACCGGCGGCGAAGGCTGATTCCCGGGACGCCGCTTCCCCGCTAGCGGAGAAACGGCTCGATGGACCGGAGGGCGCGGCGCACGCTGCCGCGCCCGTTCTCCACCACCCTGAGCGCCGCGCTGCCGTATTCCAGCGCGCGCTGCGGATCGCTCCAGATCGACTCGACGGCCTCGGCGAGTCCCTCCGCATCGCTCACTTCGATGAGCGCACCGGCCTCGCGCAGCGCTGCGGCCGAGTCGGCCTGCTGGTGCAGGTGCGGCCCGGCGATCACCGCCTTGCCGAAGGCCGCCGGCTCGAGCAGGTTGTGCCCGCCGATATCGACCAGGCTGCCGCCGACGAAAGCCGCCGGCGCGGCCGCGTAGCACGACACCAGCACCCCGATGCGATCGACCAGCACCACGTCGGTGCCGGCCTCGACGTCCTCGCCGATGGTCTGCTGCTTCAGGCCGACCCGGTCGATCAGCGCACGGATCTCGTCGCTTCGATCGGGATGGCGCGGCGCCAGCACCAGCAGGGCGTCCGGTCGCCGCTCGCGCAGCCTGGCGTGCGCGGCCAGGACAATGTCTTCCTCGCCCGGCCGCGTGCTGCCGGCCACCCAGGTCGCTCGCTCGCCCCATTGCTCGCGCAGCCGGCGCACGGTCTCGCCCAGATCCTGGGGGATCGCGCTGTCGAACTTGAGGTTGCCGGCCATGGCCAACTTCGAATCGTCCAGGCCCAGCTCGCGAAAACGTTCGGCGTCTTCCTCGCTCTGGCACACGGCCAGGTCGACCGCTTCGAGTGCGGCCGCGAACAGCGAGCGGAAGCGCCGGTAGCGCCGCATGGCCTTGCGGGCCAGCCGGGCGTTGACCAGCACCATCGGGATCTCGCGCTTGCGGCAGCCGCGATAGAGCTCCGGCCAGATCTCGGTTTCGGCTACTATTGCCAGCCGCGGGCGCACGCGCGCGAGCCAGCGGCCGACGACCCAGGGCGTGTCCAGCGGCGCGAAGACTGTCTCCACCCGGTCACCGAAACGCCGGACGGCCTCGGCGCGACCGGTGACGGTGATCGTGCTGATGACCACGCGCTCGTCGGGATAGCGCTCCAGCAGGGCGGTGACCAGTCCGGCCACGGCGTTGATCTCGCCCACCGAGGCGGCGTGGATCCACAGGGCCGGGCGATCGGATTCGGGCAGGCGGCCGAGGCGCTCGCGCCAGTGCGCGCGCAGCCCGGCCGGGCCGGGAATGCGCCAGCGAAACCAGGCCAGCGCCAGCGGCGCGGCGAGAAGAACGAGCAAACGGTAGACTGCGAGCATGACGGCGACGAGTTTACTGCATGAGCCGGGCCCGGACCCCGCGCCGTGGATCGAGGACCAGAAACCCGCATGACCGAACTCCTGACCTGGCTATTGCTGCAGCCCGTGCGCCTGCTCGGCCTGATGCCGCCGCGCGCGGCCCGGGCCGTGGTCCGCCCGCTGGGCCCGCTGTTCGCCCGCGTGATGCCTTCGCGGCGGCGCATCGCCGAGCGCAATATCGAGCTGTGCTATCCCGAGATGGCGCCGGCCGAGCGCGCGCGCATCGTCAGGCGCCACTTCCGCTTCCTGGCCGAGATGCTGGCCGAAGGCGCCATCGCCTGGTGCCGCGCGGGCCGGCTCGATGAGCACTTCGGCACGGTCGAGGGCCTCGAGCATCTCGAGCGCGCCCGCGAGACGGGCCGGGGCATCCTGCTGCTGACCGGGCATTCGACCTCGCTGGAACTGGGCGGCCGGCTGCTGTGCGAGCACTGGCCCACCTGGGGCGTCTACCGCCCGCAGCGCAACCGCGCGCTCGAGAATTTCCAGAACCGCGGTCGGCTGCGCTATGCACAAGGCATGTTCCGCCGCAACGAACTGCGCGCCATGGTGCGTCACCTGCGCGCCGGCAAACTGCTCTGGTACGCGCCCGACCAGGACTTCGGCCCGCAGCGCTCGGTCTTCGCGCCGTTCTTCGGCCTGGCCACTGCCACCGCCACGGGCATTCCCAACATGGCCCGCATGGGCAACGCCGTCGTCTTGCCGATGTGGCCGCTGCGCGACCCCGAAACCGGCCGGGTGACGGTCACCATCGAGGCCCCCTTCGAGGACTTCCCCAGCGGCGACGACGAGCACGACCTGGCGCGCTTCAACGCTTTCGTGGAGCGCCACGTCCGGCGCGACCCGGCGCAGTACTTCTGGGTGCACCGCCGCTTCAAGACCGCGCCGCCGGGCGAGGCCGATCGCTACCCCGGCATCCGGGCGAGCCGCAACCGGCGCCGCAAGAAGAGGAAGCGCAGGTGAACGGGCCGGCCCCGCGCCTGCTCTTCGCTCCGGCCAGCGGGCCGGGCGGCAGCGGCGAGTACTACCGCAGCCTGACCCTGGCGCGCGCCGTCGCCGACCGGGCGCCAGGCGCGCGCATCGATTTCCTCGTCAATCGCGAAGCCGGCGTCGAGCGCGACGAGCGCTTTACCTATCACGAGATCACCGAGACCCCGGCCCGCGCCGGCGACGAAGTACTGCGCCTGATCGATGCGCTGCGCCCGGACCTGGCGGTGTTCGACTGCACCGGCCGGGTGCGCCAGTTCCGCGCGCTCAAGGACGCCGGGGCGTGGGTGGTATGGGTCAGCGACCGCCCGCACAAGCGCCTCAAGGGCTTCCGCCCGCGACAGTTGCGCTGGACCGACCTGCACCTGGCCGTCGACGTCAGCGGCCGGCCGCCCCGGCTCAAATGGTACGAGCGCCTGCTGCTGGCGGCCGTGGGCCGCGCCCGGGCCGAGGTCGTGCCCGGCATCGTCGCCGAACCCGATCGCGAGGCCCTGGCGGCCTGGGCCGAAGCGCTGCCGGAGCGGGGAAAGGCCTACGCGGTCTTCGTGGCCGGCGGGGGCGGTTACGTGGACAACGGCCGGCCCGTGCCGGAGATCCTGGTCGAGGCCGCCGATCGCCTGGTTGCCTCGACCGGTATCGAGGCCGTGGTCGTGCTCGGCCCGCAGTACCGCGGAAGCTTGCGCGAGCACGAGCGCGTCCGTCTTCTCGATTCGCTGCCGACCGCGGCCCTGGGCGCCCTGCTGGCCGACGCGCGCCTGGCCGTTACCGGGGCGGGTAGCATGCTCAGCGCCCAGGTGCTGGCCGCCGGCGTGCCGGCAGTCATGATTCCCGCCGGCGGCAACGACCAGGCGCAGCGCATCCGAGACCTGGAAAAAGCGGGCCTGATCGAGGGCTCGGCGCTGGAGGCGGGCGAGCTGGCCGAGCGCGCCCGCAGCCTGCTCGCCTCGCCCGAGCGGGCGCAGGCCATGGTGGCGCGCCAGCGCGCACTGGGAGTGGCGGAGATGACCGGCCGGGTGGCCGAGCGGCTGCTGGCCCTGGCGGGACGCTAGTTCGGGGGTTGCCTAGTCCGGCGCCTGGTGGCCGCTGCCCACGGCCAGGGCTGCGGACACGGACGTCAGCAGGGCATACCAGACCACGCCCGCGCTGCGCTCGAAGATCGATTCCGAAAGCGCCATGATGGCCAGCACCACGCCGGCGGCCAGCGCGCACCAGGCCAGGTAGCGGCACTGGCGCGAGTAGCGCCGGCTCAGGCCCGAGACCAGCAGGATGGGCGCGGCGAACAGCGCCGCAAGCACCGCCAGCAGGCCGATGCCGCCGTCGATCAGGGCCGAGAGATACTGATTGTGCGGGTGATCGTAGCGCAGCAACCCCTTGCTGAAGTCACCGGCCTGCACCGACTCGACCAGGGCCAGGCGGAAGCTGCCCGGGCCCGTGCCGGTCAGCGGCTCGGCGCCGATAAGGCCCCCTGCGACCTCCCACAGCTGAACGCGCAGCCCGAAGCCGCCGTTGCCGTTGCCGCCTTCGGTGATCAGGCTCAACTCGGCCAGGGTTTCGTCCAGGCGATCGCTCATCGGCAGGACGGGGGTGAGCAGCACCACCAGGCTCAGCGCCGCGATCACGAAGGGCACGCCCAGGCGCCAGCGCAGCGGCTGGCCCGCGCCCGCGGTGAACAGGTAGATGCAAAGCAGGGCGGGGATGGCCAGCCAGGCCCCGCGCGAACCCGACAGGGCGTTGGCCACGAAGGCCAGCACGATGGCGGCGATGGTGAGCACCCGCGCCGGCGTCGACTGGCGCTCGTCGGCCAGGCGCGGAATCAGCATCAGGCCGTAGGCCAGCGACAGCCCGCCGAAGTAGATCGGGTTGGTGGGCCCGGGCACGCGTGTGCCGTGCACGCCCTGCTGCCCGGTCCAGGTGTACCAGAGCGCGTAGCCGCCGGCGACCAGGCAGCCCGCCACCAGGCCGTTCCACCAGGCGCCGTCGAGGCCGTCGACGCGACGCAGGAAAAGATACAAGGGCACGATGGCCAGCAGCTTGGGCAGACGCTCGGCCGTGGTCATGCCGACGGACGCCGTGCCGTGCAGCCACCAGGCGGCCAGCCAGGCCAGCACGAACAGCACCGGCATCAGGAGGTAGAAGCGCTCGAGGCGGCCGAGCCCCGGCCGACGCAGCTGGCCGGAGCCGGCCAGCCAACCCAGGGCCAGCAGCACCAGGGCGACCAGGCCGGCATCCACCGCGTTGGGCACCACCAGGCCCAGCGCCAGGGTGCCGAACAGCACCGCGCCGGTCAGGCGGCTCAGGATCGAATCGGCCGCGACGCGCGTGGCCGCCGCTTCAATCATCGGCCAGCAGTCGCTTTTCGGCCTCGCGGTAGCGTGCCATGGTCTGCTCGACGATTTCGGCGGGCAACTTCGGCCCCGGCGCGGTCTTGTCCCAGTCCAGGGTTTCGAGGTAGTCGCGCACGAACTGCTTGTCGAAGCTCGGCGGGCTGATGCCCAGTCGCCATTCGTCCACCGGCCAGAAGCGCGAACTGTCCGGGGTGAGCAGCTCGTCGATCAGGAACAGCTCGCCGTCGCCGTCGACGCCGAACTCGAACTTGGTGTCGGCGATGATGATGCCGCGGTCGCGCGCGAAAGCCGCCGCACGACGATAGATCGCCAGCGAGATGTCGCGGATTCTGAGTGCCAGGTCGGCGCCGATCTCGCGCTGCATGGCCGCCATGTCGATATTGACGTCGTGGTCGCCCACGGCGGCCTTGGTCGAGGGCGTGAAGATCGGGTCGGGCAGGGCGGCGGCCTGTTCCAGGCCGGCCGGCAACTCGATGCCGCAGATACCGCCGCTGTTCCGGTAGTCCTTCCAGCCCGAGCCCGCCAGGTAGCCGCGCACGATGGCTTCGACCGGCAGCGACTTCAGCCGCTTGACCAGCATGCTGCGCGGCTCGAGCTCGGCGGCCAGCTCGGCGCTGCCCACGATGGGTGTCAGGTCGTCGTCGAGCAGGTGGTTGGGCACCAGGTCGGCGAACTGGCTGAACCAGAATTTCGAGATACGCGTGAGGATCTCGCCCTTGCCGGGGATCGGGTCGGGCAGCACCACGTCGAAGGCGGACAGGCGATCGGAAGCGACGATCAGCAGGCGATCGTCGTCGACGGCGTAGATGTCGCGCACCTTGCCCTGGTGCAGCAATTCCAGCGGCGGAACGGGGTAGTCGCTCACGATGGCGGGTACAATTGAAATACCAACCCCGAATTATACGCATGACCCCAGCCATGAAGCAGCCCACCCTGATCGCCCCGAGCATCCTCTCCGCCGATTTCGCCCGCCTGGGCGAGGAAGTCGACAACGTCCTGCAAGCCGGCGCCGACTGGGTGCATTTCGACGTCATGGACAACCACTACGTGCCCAACCTGACGATCGGCCCGATGGTCTGCCAGGCGCTCAGAAACCACGGCATCACCGCGCCCATCGACGTCCACCTGATGGTCAAGCCGGTCGACCGCATCATCCCCGACTTCGCACAGGCGGGTGCCAGCGTGATCAGCTTCCACCCCGAGGCCAGCGAGCACGTCGACCGCACGCTCGCGCTCATCCGGGAACAAGGCTGCCAGGCCGGCCTGGTGTTCAACCCGGCCACGCCGCTCGACATCCTCGAGTGGGTCATCGACAAGGTCGACCTGGTGCTGATCATGTCGGTCAACCCGGGCTTCGGCGGGCAGAAGTTCATTCCCGCCGCGCTGGAGAAACTCAAGCGCGCCCGCAAGATCATCGACGATTCCGGCCGCGACATCCGCCTGGAAATCGACGGCGGGGTCAAACCCGGCAACGCGGCCGAAATCAGGGAGGCCGGCGCCGACACCCTGGTCGCCGGCTCGGCCATCTTCGGCCAGAGCGACTACGCCGAAGTCATCCGCGCCCTGCGCGGGTAGGGCGGATTTGCCTTTGCCGGGGCGCCGTGATACTTCTTAGAGCGCACGGAATCACCGCAAAATCGGCACCTTGAGGGGGCACGGGAGCGCTCGGTCGCCTGATTCAGGCTCGGGGATTCCACGAATATGGATCGCGCTCTCGAGGGAAACGTCCCCCCGGACCCTCCCTTTTTTGCAGACGGTATGCCGGCATTCCTGCGCGGATTGCCGAAGGTCTCGCCAGCGTCATCCCGGAATGGAAGCACAACGCCCGCGTCGCGGATGCGGGCCGGACGGAACTCAAATCATGATCAAGCACAAGTTCGACGAGCTGCGCGCCCTGGCGCTCACCCTGGTTCTCGGGGCCGTGATCCTCTCCCCGGCCGTATTCGCTGCCGAGGGCGATGCTGCACCGACAAAGCCCGCTCAAATGGCGGGCAAGACAGAGAGCGAGAAAGACTACTTCATGGTCCCTCGTGCTCTGCTCTCCGGCTTGCCGTCTCGGTCAGAGTTGGTGCACGCGTATCGGGATCGCTCGCTGGTCCGGATTCCCGCCGGCGAGCTGGGCGGTGAACTGCGTGCCGCGAGCAGCGAACTCGAGGATCATGATTCCCTCGGCTACCGGGCGTGGAGCGGAAGCCTGGAGGGACATGATCCCGCCAGGCTCCCGGATTTTTCGAACGATTATGTCCTGCTGGGCATGGTCGGCCCGATGGATCCCGACTGGAAGACGGCGATCGAACGCTTCGGCCTGGTCATCGTCGATCATGCAACGCCCTACGGCCTCCTGGTTCGCGGCGACAGCAGCAGCGTTGCCGCGGCCGCCGCCGCGATCACCACGTCGGAGGGTTTCCGCGTGATTCGCCACGCGCTGCCGCTTCCCGACCAGGCCCGGGTTTCGCCGAGGATCGGCGAGTGGCTGTCGGGCCAGACCGCCGCGAGGGACCTGGGCGTGCGTGTACAGGGGGGCGAGGCGGTGGTTCGCGTCGTCTTCCATGCCGATGCCGATATCCCCGGCGTCCAGCGGCGGGTGAACGCCATTCTCGACCGCGGGCCCGAATTCCAGGCCGGAAAGCGCACGGGCCAGTATCTTGCCTCACCGTCGGACATCAACCGGGTGCTGGATTCCATCCCGGGAGTGGCCTTCGTTCACGGCGAGTATCCGCGCACGCCGTTCAACAATCTCGCGGCAAAGGACTACATCACCAATGTCGAGCCGGTCTGGAATGATCCCGGACTGGGCTACACCGGCGCGGGCATCATCGCCGGCGTCAACGATTCGGGAATGGACCAGAGCCACCCGGACTTCCCGGCCGGCAGCGTGGTCGCCTTCCTGGGCGCGGCCACCAACACCGACAACGCGCACGGCACGCACGTTTCCGGAACCGTGGCAGGCCGCGGCGCCGCCCCTTCGCCGACCAACACCTCCAGTTGCGGCGACCAGACCACGCCCTTGCCCGACGCACGGGGCATCGCATGGAATGCCAGCATTGCGCACAACAATATCTTCGACGGCGGCAGCGCCACCGAAACGGACATGATGCAGTGGCATGCCCAGCAAGGCTCCGACCTGACCAACAACTCCTGGGGCTACGGCTCCAACTATGATTACCTCAGCCAGAGCGCCGACATCGACGCCGCCGTGCGCGACGCCGATCCGTCCACCTCCATCTCGGATCAGATGTCGATCATCTTCGCGGCCGGTAACGACGGCCCCGGAAGCCAGACGATCGGTGCGCCCGGCAACGCCAAGAACGCCATCACCGTCGGCGCCTCGCAAAGCGATCGCTGCGGCAGCTATATCCCGAGCCAGTGCAGCGGCCCGAACATCAACAATATGGCCTGCTTCTCGGGGCGCGGTCCGGCCCAGCAGCGCATCAAGCCCGACGTCGTCGCGCCCGGCACCGACATCCTGTCGACCGACAGCGGCGATCCCCAGGCTTCCAACCCCTGGGATCAGGCCTGGACGGGCAGCGAATACGCCATCATGCCCGGAACCTCCATGGCCAGCCCGGTGGTTACCGGCGCGGCCGCCGTGTTCATGGAAGCCCATCTCGACCGTCACGGCCAGATGCCCAGCCCCGCGCTGGTCAAGGCCGCGCTGATCAACACCGCCACCGACATGGGCTTCGGCTTCCCCTCCATGGACCAGGGCTGGGGCCGGATCAACCTGCGCAAGGCCATTGAAGGCCCCGTCGCCGACGGCATTCAATACCTGGACCAGGACGCCGTCGACCACCTGTCGACCGGCGAGAGCTGGACCACCACGGTCAGCGTCCAGTCCTCGAGCGAGCCCTTCCGCGTGACCATGGTCTGGACCGATCCCCCGGGCACCGGCGGCTGCGATCCCTGCCACGTCAACGACCTCGACCTGATCGTCACCGCGCCCGACGGCACGATCTATCGCGGCAACCAGTTCACCGGCGCCTGGTCGGCGGCGAATCCGGCCGGACGCGACGCCATCAACAACGTTGAAAACGCCTTCGTCGACTCGCCGATGACCGGCGAGTGGCAGATCGAAGTAACGTCCGTGAGCACGGCCCAGAACCCCCAGAACCTCAGCGGCCAGGACTTCGCCGTGGTGATGACCGGTGAGCTGGGCGGCACCGGCATCCAGGTCGATCCGGCCGAAGTCAGTGTCTGCACGGCCCAGGGCAGCCAGGACTTCACGCTTACCCTGAGCGATCAGTTCGGCGGCACGACCGACCTGTCGGTTACCGGCCTTCCCGCCGGCACCTCGGGCAGCTTCAGCGACGATCCCGTGGTCTTCCCCGATGTCGACAGCGTCTACACCCTGTCCAACCTGGCATCGGCCGGCAGCGGTTCCCATACCCTGACCTTCACCGCCACCGATTCCGGCGATCCCGGCAATACCGCCGAAACCCCGGCCGCCCTGGACCTGTTTGCCGGCGTGCCGGGCGCGCCGGGTCTCCAGCTTCCGGCCGACGGCGCGACCGGTGTCGCACTCGCGCCCGCACTGGCCTGGTCCGGCGCGGCGGATGCGGCGGACTACTTCGTCGAGATCGCAACGGACTCCGGTTTCAACAACGTCGTGCATTCGGCCACCGTCTCCGGCACCAGCTACGACGTGCCGGTCACCCTCAACGGCGGCACCACCTACTACTGGCGCGTGAGCGCGAACAACCAGTGCGGCGCCGGCTCGAACTCCTCGACTTTCAGCTTCACCACCGCCAGCGTGCTCAATGTCTGCAGCACGCCCGCCATCGGCATCCCAGACGACTCGGCCGCAGGCGTGAGTGACAGTCTCTCGGTCGCGCAGACGGCCAATATCACGGATCTCAACCTATACCTGCGCGGCAGCCATACCTGGGTGGGCGATCTCGGTTTCGAACTGACCCATCCCGATGGCAGTACGCAGGTGCTGGCCGTGGATCGTCCCGGAGTGGCGGGCAGTGGCTTCGGCTGCGATGGGGACGATTTCGACCTGTGGCTGGACGACGAGGGCACCGACGGCGCCGTCGAGGACCAGTGCGCCGGCACGGCACCCGCCCTGTTCGGCAACGCCACGCCCAACGCGGCGCTGTCGGCCTTCGACGGCCTGGCCGCCGACGGCACCTGGACCCTGACCTCCGCCGACAATGAAGGCGGCGACACCGGCAGCCTGGCCGAATGGTGCCTGGAAATCACCTACGCGGCCGCCGCCGGCCCGCACACGGTCACCGCCTCGGTGGGCAGCGGCAACGGCAACGTCTCGCCCGCCAGCCAGCAGGTCAACGACGGCGACACGACCACCGTCAGCGTCTTCCCCGACGCGGGCTGGCATATCGACGCGGTCAGCGGCTGCGGCGGCAGCCTGGCCGGCAACACCTACACCACCGGCTCGATCACGGCCGACTGTGCGGTCACGGCCGATTTCGCGATCGATACCTACACGCTGACCTACACGGCCGACGCCAACGGCTTGATCAACGGCAGCTCGCCGCAGACGGTCGACCACGGCAGCGACGGCACGGCCGTCGAAGCCATCCCGAACACCGGTTATTCCTTCGTGCAGTGGTCCGACGGCAGTGCCGCCAATCCGCGCACCGACACCAACGTGACGGGCGATATCACCGTGCAGGCGCAATTCGCGCTCACCAGCTATACCGTCAGCGGCGTGGTCGGCGGCGGCAACGGCTCCGTTTCGCCGGCCAGCCAGAGCGTGAGCCACGGCAGCGCCGCCTCGTTGGCCATCACGCCGGACACCGGCTGGTCCATCGACTCGGTCAGCGGCTGCGGGGGCAGTCTCAGCGGCAACACCTACACCACCGCCGCGGTCACGGGCGACTGCAGCGTAACGGCCGGTTTCGTGATCAACACCTACACGGTCACCTTCGTCGACTTCGACGGCACGGTGCTCGACACCCAGACCGTCGACCACGGCAGCGCGGCCATCGCACCCGCCGATCCCGTCCGGCCCAACTACACCTTCACCGGCTGGGATGTGGCCTTCGACAACGTGACCGGCGACCTCACGGTGACCGCGCAATACGTCGCCGGCGAAGACGACATCTTCAGCGACCTGTTCGAGGTGACGGGCCCGTAAGCTCGCGCGGACCCGGCATCGCCGGGGTCCGCCGATTCGATCGGGCAGGGAAGGATTTCGAGCGCCGCGCCGGATTCCGGCGCGGCGTTTTTTTCTGGACCGTCAGGCCGCGCCGTTGCCGGCGGCACCGTGCGAATGCGGCTCGCTGCGGCGCTCGAAACTGTAGCGGTCGCGCCCGGCGGACTTGGCGCGGTAGACGGCCTGGTCGGCTTCGCGCAGCAGCTCGGCCGCGTCGGGGGCGTGGTCGGCGTCGCAGAAGGTCACGCCCACGCTGGCCGAGACCTTCACGATGATGTGGTCGATCTGCACCGGCCGGCGCACTTCCTCGAGAATGCGATCGAAGACCGTGTCGCCGTGCGGGTCGTGCAGGATCAGCACGAACTCGTCGCCGCCCAGGCGCCCCACGAAGTCGCCGGCCCGAACCAGGTTCTTCAGGCGCTGTGCGATAGCGGTGAGCAGCTTGTCGCCCACGTCGTGGCCGTGCCGGTCGTTGACCGGCTTGAAATCGTCGAGATCCATCATGCAGATCGCAAAGCGCGCGCCCGTCGAGCGCGTCAGCGACACCGCCCGGTCGAGCTGCGCGACCACCTGCCGGCGGTTGCCGATGCCCGTCAGCGCGTCCAGCCGCGCGATCTGGTCGAGTTCCTGCTCGTGCATCTTGCGCAGGGTGATGTCGGAGACCACGGCCACGTAGTGCGTCGGCTGGCCATCGTCGTCGAGCACCGGCGAGATCGACACCTCCACCGGAAAGGTCTCGCCGGACTTGCGCTGCACTGGCACCTCGCCCTTCCACTGCCCCTCGGCGGCCAGCGCGGCCCGGATCTCCATTGCCTTGGCCTCGGCGCGGTCGGGCGGCAGCAGCACGCGCGGCAGGTGGCCGAGCAGGTCGTCGCGTGCGTAGCCGGTCATCTCCTCGAAGGCCCGGTTGACGTCGCTGAGCTTGAGTTCCCCGTCGGTGATGCAGATGCCTTCCTTGCTGGCCTCGAACACGCTGGCGGCGGTGCGCACGCGCTCGACGGCGTGGTGGAATTCGGTCACGTCGCGGATGTAGCCGTGCCAGGTCACGCTGTCGTCGGCCTGGCGCGAGGGCGTGGCGCTGCCCGAAATCCAGCGCAGGCCGGTTCGGGGGTGGTTGATCCGAAAGGTCTGGTGCCAGGGGGTCATGGTCTGGGCCGAGTGGTCGATGGCCTCGCGAACCGCCGGCAGGTCGTCGGGATGAACCCGGTCGAACAGCCGCCGCGCGTCGTCGACCACGTCTTCGGGCCGCAGGCCGTAGATTCGCTCCATGCCGCTGGAAGCGAAGGGAAAGTGCGAGCTGCCGTCGGGCCGCAGCCGGAACTGGTAGAGGGCGCCGGGCACGTTGTCGGAAAGCTCCGACAGGCGCCGGCTGAGCCGGCGGGCGCGGTGCATCAGCCGCCGCTGGCGGCGGTTGCTGGCCAGCAGGGCCAGCGAGGAGCCTGCAAGCACGACGATCAAAGCGACGACGGCCACGATGGTCAGGTGGTAGCGCCGCCAGACCTGGCCCCAGTCGAGCTCGGAATCGGGCTCCTGCGCCAGCGCGATATGACCTTCATAGCTCGAAGATTCCGCCGGCGTCTGCTCCTGCGCGGTCGCCGCGGCAGATGCCAGGCACAGCAGCATCGTGGCCAGCGCGACAAGCAGCAGCCGGTGGAGCGAGAGCCAGATTGTCCGGATAGAAGATGGCATCGGCGGCGTGCCCCCCTTTTGGGCGTCTCCGCGGGCGAAGGCCGTTTCGAGCAGCCAGCTTCTATTAGGATGCCCGAATTTGCTAGGCCGCGCAGTCTAATCGAAGGAATTGCCGCAAAAGTGAAGACGGAGCGCAGGGCGGGCAGGGCACCTCAGGCAAGGACGTGATCGGTCCAGATCGATACACCGATGGCGATCAGGACCAACCCGCCGACCAGCTCCGCGCGCCTGCCCAGCAGTTGCCCTGCAATGGGCCCGAGCAGGAAGCCCAGCGTGCTCAGCACGGCCGAGACGCCGCCGATGAGCAGCGCCACGCCGGCTTCCACGCCCGAGAAGTTCATGGCCACGCCGATCACTGCGGAGTCCACGCTGGTGGCAAGTGCGGTCAGGCAGGTCATCGCCAGGCGCGACTCGCCGGCGGCGCGCCCGGTCTCCGCCGGGCCTTCGGCGAAGGACTCGACGATCATCTTGCCGCCGATAAAGCCCAGCAGAATCACCGCCACCCAGTGATCGAGCGCCGTTACCAGCCCGCTCAGGCCCGCGGCCAACAACCAGCCCAACAGGCACATCGCGCCCTCGGCCGTACCGAAGATCGCCCCGTTGCGCAGCGCACGCGCCAGGTTGCCCGAGCGGGAGCCAGCCCCCCGCGCCAGCGAAGCGGCAAAGGCATCCCCCGAAAGCCCCACGGCCGTCAAGCCGATCAACGCACCCGAAAACATCGCGTCCTGGTTCAACCCGTCGCCAAAAAGCGGACCGGAATTGTACACTTTTTGGCGTTGACGGTGACCGCGCCGGTCGCAGTCGATTTCCGACCTACCCGCCGTCTCCCCGGCCGGAATCGAAACGGTAACGGTTGCGCCCCGCCGACTTGGCCGCGTACACCGCCCGGTCGGCCCGGCGCAGGATGCCCTCGGCGTCGGTGTCGCAGCCGGCCTCGCACAGGGCGATGCCCAGACTCGACGAGACGCGCACGATCCCCGACTCGACGCGGATGGGAATGCGCACCGACTCGAGGATGCGCTCGAACACCGACTCGCCCTGCGGCTCGCGCAGGATGATCAGGAACTCGTCGCCGCCCAGGCGGCACACGGTGTCCTCGGCGCGGACCAGTTCCTGCAGCCGCTGCGCCACCGTCTTGAGGACGTGGTCGCCGGCATTGTGGCCGTAGTGGTCGTTGACCGGCTTGAACTCGTCGAGATCCATCATGCACACCGCGAAGGTCGCGCCGGATCGCTGCGCCTGGGCGACGGCGTGGCGCAGACGCTCGTCGGCCATGCGCCGGTTGCCCACGCCGGTGAGCGGGTCGTGATTGGCGATCTTGCCCAGGCGGTGCTCCTGCGCCTTGCGCAGCGTGATGTCGGTCATCAGCGTCACGTAGTGCGACAGGCGGCCCTTGTCGTCGTGAACGGCCGAGATCGACAGTTCCGCCGGAAAGGTCTCGCCGTTTCGCCCCCGGATGAAGACTTCGCCGTTCCAGTGGTCGTCGGCCTCCAGGCCCGAGCGGATTCTTGCCGTGAGGCGCTCGCGGTCCTTTTCGGGCAGGAGCCGGTCGGGCTTTTTCCCGCGGATAGCCTGGCCGACGTAGCCGGTGAGCCGCTCGAAGGCGCCGTTGACGTCGCGAATCGAGCAGTCGATGTTGCTGATGATGATGCCTTCCTGGCTGGTCTCGAACACGCTGGCGGCGGTGCGCACGCGCTCGAGCGCCTGGTGCAGCTCGGTGATGTCGCGGATGTGCCCGTGCCAGGTGATGCTGCCGTCGGGCTGGCTCGACGGCGTGGCATTGCCCTCGACCCAGCGAAGGCCCAGCTCGGGGTGCCTGACCCGGTAGACCATATGCCAGGTGGTCAGCGCTTCGGCCGAGCGCTCGATCGATCGCGACACCTCGTCGAGGTCGTCGGGATGAATCGCGGCGAAGGCGGGCCCGGAATCGGCGACCACCTCCTCGGGGCTGCAGCCGAAGATCTCCCGCAGCCCGTTGGAGGCAAACGGAAAGTGCGAGCTGCCGTCGGGGCGCAGCCGGAACTGGTAGATCACGCCGGGCACGTTGCTCGACAGCTCGTTGAAGCGCTCCAGCCAGTCATCGCGCTCTTCCTGGGCGCTGCGCCGCGAGGTCACGTCCAGGTGCATGCCGAACATCCACTCGGGCCGGCCGTCTCGCGTGCGCGACATCACCCGGCCGCTGTCGTGCACCCACACCCAGTGCCCGGCCTTGTGGCGCAGCCGCATTTCCATTTCGTAGTGATCAGATTTGCCGCTGAAGTGCTGCTGCAGGCGCTTGTTGCACTCGACCAGGTCGTCGGGGTGGGCCAGCTTCTTCCAGGTGTCGATGGAAACCGGCTCGAGCTCGCCCAGCCGGTAGCCCGCGATTTCCGCCCAGCGCTCGTCGTAGCGGGTCTCGCCGGTCTGGACGTTCCACGCCCAGGTGCCGGCGCGCGAGCCGCGCAGAATGTGCGAAAGCCGCTTGCTGCGCCTGTGGTACCGGCGCTTGCTCCGATTGACGACCAGCAGCGCTCCCGAAAGCGCGACCAGCAGGATCATCAGCAGGCCCGGCGTGGCGACCAGCACAGGCACCCGCTGCCAGGCGTCGGTCCAGGCAAGGTCGGACGTGGCATCGGCAGCATCGGCCGCCGGCGCCAGCACGCCCCCCAGGAGAGCAAGGATCACGAGCGCGAATCGCATTCGCGGCTCCACAGGATGAGTGGTCAAGGCTGGATCCCCCCGTCGACCGCCCGGCCAGCCACCGAGCAATCATCATTCAAGCCAACTACGAGCTGATTTTGCTCGGAATTCGCTCCCATTCTAGGGAAGATCGATTCCGATGGCATTGATATGCCGCAATTTTAAGATCATTGCCCCACCGAGCCCCTTCGCGCCCAACCGACGCAAAGCGTCATCCCCGAACCCGGAACCCGACGCAAAGCGTCGTCCCGGACCCCGATCCGGGACCTTCCAATCGAAGCCGCCACGCGATGGAAGGCCCCGGATCAAGTCCGGGGCGACGGGTATTGCTCCCTGAAACCGACGCACAGCGTCGTCCCGGCCCCCGAGCCGGGACCTCCCAACCGAAGCCGCCATTCCATGGAAGGCCCCGGATCAAGTCCGGGGCGACGGGTGTTGGTTCCTGAAACCTGAAAACTGAAATCCTGAAACCTAGGCCCGTCGATAGCCAGCCAATGCCCCGCCGCTTACAATACCCCGCCTGCCCCGAAAGACTAGAAAAGCCGTGGATTCCCAGCGCTTCCAACAACTCGCCGACGAGGGCTACAACCGCATCCCGGTCTGGCGCTCGATCGCCGCCGACCTGGACACGCCCCTGTCGGTCTACCTGAAGCTGGCCGACGGGCCCAATGCCTTCCTGCTGGAATCGGTCGAGGGCGGCGAGAACTGGGGCCGGTATTCAATTATCGGCCTGCCGTGCCGCCGCGCCTGGCGCGCGACCGGGCGCAAGCTAGAAGCGCTGGAATACGGCCGCGTGATCGGCACCCGCGACGACGTCGACCCGCTCACCGAAATCGACGCCCTGGTGCAAAGCCGCAAGGCCCCCGAACTCGACGAGTTGCCCGGCTTCGCCGGCGGCCTGGTGGGCTACTTCGGCTACGAGACCGTCGCCCACCTGGAACCCAAGCTGGACTTCTCGGCGAAGCCCGACGAACTGGGCGTGCCCGAGATCCTGCTGCTCGAAGCCGAGGAACTGGCCGTGTTCGACAACCTGGCCGGCCGGCTCAACCTGATCGTCAACGCCGACCCCGAAGAACCCCGCGCCTACGACAACGCCTGCCGCCGCCTCGACCAGCTCACCCATCGCCTCCGATGCGGCTCGCCCGGCTACCCGCCGGCGCCCGAGACCGCGGCCGGCGAAGAAGACTTCCGCTTCGGCTTCTCGGAAAACGACTTCAAGGACGCGGTCGCGCGCATCAAGGAATACATCCTCGACGGCGACACCATGCAGGTGGTGCTGTCGCAGCGCATGAGCGTGGACCTGGCCGCGCGCCCGCTCGACGTCTACCGGGCGCTGAGAAGCCTCAACCCCTCGCCCTACATGTACTTCTTCGACTTCGAGGATTTTCAGGTCGTCGGCTCCTCGCCCGAAGTGCTGGTGCGCGTGTCCGACCGCGAGGCCATGGTGCGGCCCATTGCCGGCACCCGCCCGCGCGGCAAGACGCCCGAAGAAGACCGAAAGCTCGAAGAAGAACTCAAGGCCGACCCCAAGGAACTGGCCGAGCACCTGATGCTCATCGACCTGGGCCGCAACGACATCGGCCGCATCGCCGCCACCGGCACGGTCGAGTTGACCGACCGCATGGTGATCGAAAGATATTCCCACGTCATGCACCTGGTCTCGGAAGTCCACGGTCAACTGGACACCGACATGAGCGCTATTGATGTTCTGCGCGCCACCTTCCCGGCCGGCACGCTCTCGGGTGCGCCGAAAGTGCGCGCTATGGAAATCCTCAACGAACTCGAGCCGGTCCGCCGCGGCGTCTACGCCGGCGCGGTCGGCCACCTGGACTGGCACGGCAACGCGGACCTGGCGATTGCCATCCGCACCGCCATCGTCAAGGACCACACCCTGCACCTGCAGGCCGGCGCCGGCATCGTGGCCGACTCCGACCCGCAGGCCGAATGGGAAGAAACCATGAACAAGGGCCGCGCGCTGATCCGCGCCGTGGCTGAAGCCGGCGGAGGGCTGCACCGATGAAGGTGCTGATGATCGACAACTACGACTCGTTTACCTACAACCTGGTGCAGTACCTGGGCGAGCTGGGCGCGGACGTGCACACCGTGCGCAACGACGCCATCGACATCGCCGGCATCCGCGAGATGAACCCCGACCGCATCGTCCTCTCGCCGGGCCCGTGCACGCCCAACGAGGCCGGCGTGTGCCTGGCCGTGGTGAAAGAGCTGGCCGGCGAATACCCCATCCTCGGCGTCTGCCTGGGCCACCAGGCCATCGGCCAGGCCTTCGGCGGCGAGGTGGTGCGTGCACGGGAAGTCATGCACGGCAAGGTCTCGCACATGCACCATACCGACAAGGGCGTGTTCGCCGGCCTGGGCAACCCTTTCGAGGCCACCCGCTACCATTCGCTGATCGTCGCGCGCGAGTCCCTGCCGGACTGCCTGGAAGAGACCGCCTGGACCGAGAGAGGCGGCGAGCGAGACGAGATCATGGGCTTCAAGCACAAGGAACTGCCCGTCGAGGGCGTGCAGTTCCACCCCGAATCGATCCTCACGCGCCACGGCCACGAGCTGCTCAAGAACTTTCTGGACCAAAACCAATGAAGACAATCCGATGACCGCCATCAAGCAGGCCCTCAACGAACTCGCCGAAGGCCGCGACCTCGAAGGCGAGCTGATGCGAGCGGCCATGCACGAGATCATGGCCGGCGAAGCCGACCCGGCCCAGGTCGGCGGCTTTTTGATGGGGCTGCGCGTCAAGGGCGAAACCCCGGTCGAGATCGCCGCGGCCGCCGAAGTCATGCGCCAGGTCGCCCAGCGCGTCGATATCGACCGCGAAGGCCTGACCGACATCGTCGGCACCGGCGGCGACGGGGCCTCGCTGTTCAACGTCTCCACCGCCTCGGCCTTCGCCGCGGCCGCCGCCGGCGTGCGCGTGGCCAAGCACGGCAACCGCTCCGTATCCAGCAAGTCCGGCGCGGCCGACGTGCTCGAGGCCGCCGGCTGCCGGCTCGACCTCACGCCCGAACAGGTCGCCATACTCATCGACGAGCTCGGCGTCGGCTTCCTGTTCGCGCCGCAGCACCACACGGCCATGAAGCACGCCATCGGCCCGCGCAAGTCGCTGGGCTTAAGAACCCTGTTCAACCTGCTCGGCCCCCTGACCAACCCGGCCGCCGCGCCCAACCAGGTGCTGGGCGTGTTCTCGCCCGAGCTGGTCCTGCCCCTGGCCGAGGTGATGCACGCCCTGGGCAGCCGCCACGTCATCGTCGTCCACAGCCACGATGGCCTGGACGAAATCTCCATCGCCGCGCCCACCAAGGCCGCCGAACTGAAAGACGGCGAGATCCGCGAGATTGAGATCCAGCCCAACGACTACGGCATCAAGCACGACAGCCTGGCCGAACTGCAGGTGGCCGACGCCCTGGAAAGCCTGGCGATGGTCAAGGCTGCCCTCGGCGGCGAGGCGGGCGCCGCGGCCGACATGGTCGCGCTCAACGCCGGTGCCGCCATCTACGTCTCCGGCCGCGCCGACAGCCTGGAAGCCGGCATCCAGCAGGCCAAGGACATCCTCGCCACCGGCGTCGGCCTGGAACGCCTCGAGCAATACGCCAACCGGAGCTATGCCCTGTGAGCTCGGACATCCTCAAGACCATCCTCGAAGCCAAAGAGCAAGAAGTCGAACGCCGCCGCTCCGACCGGCCGCTCGACGAACTCAAGGCCATCGTCAAGGACCTGCCGCCCTGCCGCGACTTCGCCGGCGAGCTGAGAACCCGCGCGGCCGCCACCCAGGACGCCGTCATCGCCGAGGTCAAACGCGCCTCGCCCTCGGCCGGCATCATCCGCCCCGACTTCGACCCCGAAGCGATCGCCAAGAGCTACCAGGCGGGTGGGGCCACCTGCCTGTCGGTGCTGACCGACGAGGGCTTCTTCGGCGGCCAGTCCGCCTTCCTGGTCGAGGCAAGAGCCGCCTGCCGCCTGCCGGTATTGAGAAAGGACTTCATCATCGATCCTTGGCAGGTCGTCGAGACCCGTGCGATTGGGTCGGACGCCCTGCTGCTGATCGTTGCCGCGTTGAACGACGACCAGCTGGCCGAGTTGTCCGAGCTGGGCAAGGAGCTGGGGCTGGCGGTGCTGGTGGAAGTGCATGACGAGGAGGAGATGGAGCGGGCACTCAAGGTGCCCGGGGACCTGGTGGGGATCAACAACCGGGACCTGCACCGATTTGTCACCGACCTGGAGACTACGCTACGGTTGGCGCCGATGGTGCCTAAGGATCGGTTGGTGGTTTCGGAGAGTGGGATTCATGGCCCTGAAGATATTAAAAAGCTCCAAGATGGAGGGATTGGGGCGTTTTTGATTGGGGAGGCGTTTATGAGGGTGGAGGAGCCGGGGGAGGCACTTTCGAGTTTATTGGGCGCGCATCAAGCGTAGGTGTTCCTAGGTAGGTGGTTTAAGTCCTTCCTTCCACCCATACGCAAATTCTGCAGTCGAGGTTACTTGCGAGGGCAGAAGTGAAAATGCCATATCGCGCACCGCTCCTCGACAGCCGTTGCTATTCGTTTGAAGACGGTCTATTCGAGAAGACCTTGTAAGTCCAAAATAGTTTGTCGAAGTGGTTCTACTAAATCCGGCTCGTATATTGATTTTTCAGAAATCCATCGCGCAAACTCAACTTTTGATTCCGGCGTGGGTTTGGTGATGTAGATCTTCCAGCTGGCGCCGAAATCTTCACTAAAGATTGTGTCGAAGATCTTTTTGAAGCAGTTGGCGTCGGCTCTAAGTTCATCATAAGGGCTTGACGTCGGGATATAGGCTCCATCATTAAACGCTCTCAAACGAGTTTCCCGACTAAAAAGGTTCTCTAAAACCAGCGGCCTAAATGAAGCTGGAATCTGAAGTGAGTTCATCGCTGTATTAAACTCATGGGTTGGGGGTAATCGGCACCAATATGTCTGATTGGCGCCATTTAGAACCCATTTCCCGCCCGGAGCCAAATGCCCAGTATTCCAAAGAGCCCTTCCTGCGTTGTCGTTATCGACTAAAATGAAAATCTGTCTTTGTCCACCAATTTCTATTAGCGGCTTCCCCCTTTGTGATAGCGCCTCCATGTTTTTTGTTCCCTCACAATCAACGACATCAAAGGGCAGGTCGTTGCCAATAAAGATCTGCCATGCAGCTTCGACTATGATGGAGTCCGATTCGCCTTCGACGAAGAGTAGTGGACGCTGGGCATCATCCAATCGTTGCCTTAATAATTGAGTATGCTCCTTTAACGATTGAACCTTTGCGTGAGATTCCCGTAAGTGGAAGCTGATGACAGGTAGATGTGGTGTTTCCCCCATCAACTCACCTGGCAGTCGATCGGGATCAAGTCCGTGTATTTCTGTAGCTACCGTTGTGCCCTCTTTTTCCCCAGAGTCATCTCTATGGACATAGAAGCGTTTTGTTTGTTTTTCATCCAGCGAGAAGAATGCAGCGCTGTGGCTGGTTAAGAATATCTGCTTATTGGGAGTGCGGGCGTAGTCTAAAAACCTCTGCGCTTCGGATATGGCGTTTGCTAGTTCAAGAGAATTTTCGGGCTCCTCAAAGCCCCAAATATGAAAATCTTGCTTCCCGCGGTCTGAAAGAAAGGATAGGATCGCTGGAATATGCTGTACTTGAACGCCGTCGCCCCTCTGCAATGTCAAAGAGTAGGAGCCGCCGTGGCTTCCCTTCGTCTCGAAATCAAGGCTTCGAAAGAGGTCTGTCAGATCAGCCGGGGGTGCTATTGCGCTGTCAAGCTTGAGGGCAGAGCGCAAGCCGCTACTCAGATCGGAGGTTTGCTGACGGAGTTCGTTGGAGAATCCATCTAATGAATTTAAGAATGTATCTTGCTGTGCTAAAACGGCGTAGACGCGTCCAAGCAAGGTCTCGAAAATTGCCCGATCTTTTATCGCAGGTATGTAGTGAAATCTTATCTGATTGAGGAAGCGCGAAAGATAATGTCTACTTCCATCGGGTACAGACGTTTCAATATGAGGGTCTACTTGTTTAGTAATGCTCCATTGTTTTTTTACGTAGAAGGAATCTCCCAATGATTTCCTATAGTTTCCCGGCGTATTGAAAACAATTTTCACGTAGACAAATTTTTTGGCGCCAGGATTGTCCTGGGTGGCTATCCGCCTTGCATGGCAAAGGTCTCTATCGAAGTCAAACGGGATCTTAGGGTTAGTGTTCTCATTAAAAAAGAGATTTAATGCTCTAAGAAAATTGCTCTTTCCCGAGTCATTGCGCCCAAAAAGAATCGATAAATCCTCTAAGCCGCTGAGTCGTTGTTTGTATATTGAGCGGAAATAGGCAACTTCTACGCTGTCTATAAGGTTCATACTGCCTGCCCTTCGGCCAAGTGCACATGATCGCCCTGCGACGGCACTTACATTGCGCTCAACCCGGTTTGCCAACGAAATATAGAATTGTTGCCAAAACTGTGCCTGAAGCGAACCTAAAACGCAAAATCTAGAAAAGGCTTCAGAGTCCAGCGGAAGAACCTGGGCACCGTGAATTTCCGGCGGATCTAGCCTCTGATTGGGCAGACGAGGCCTGCGCATCAGTGGATTCTGGCAAGCCGCGCCAAGAATCCAGTGGATTAACCAGGAATAACCAGGACACCCACGATTTGCTCGGACCACCAGTTTATAGTGCTGAGAGGACAGGGGTGTCCTACTAATCGGGAGGCTGCTGGGCTCATGGGAATCAGGGTATACACCGCACTGACTTACTATGGGTAATAGAATCGGGTCAAATACTGAAAGAGCCTCGCCGCCCGATTTCGGAAGGTGGCGAGGCTCTAAAATGCTCGGCGGGACTCGAACCCGCATCTAACCGTCAGCTAAACAGTTGCTTTATCCATTAAGCTACAAGCGCATGCACAGTATAATGACAATGAGAATCATTGTCAATAGCGTGCGCCCGAAAAAAGTCCGGGACGCAAAAGCAGAAAGGGAGAAAACGGAGATACCCGCGGTCTTCTCCCCTGAGTCGGCCTCTTCGTAGTGTTCTGAACCCAGTGCGGCTATGTGCGCGATCATCCGGGATCCGCGGCGACGTGGAGAGGGTTTCGACGCGGAATTCCATCACACTCGGGAAGGTCTCGTTTTCTGAAAAATCGAATGAGAACTGATATTATATACAGTTATAGCGTTCGAATTGGGGCGGCATAATGTCACATTGGCCGAAATCGACCAACGAATCGGAAAGGGAGTCCGGCAGTGACCGTCATTAGTCTCTACACAGGTGCCGGGGGCTTGGACTACGGTTTCGAGGCAGCTGGCTTTGAGACCGGGGTTGCCGTAGAGAACGATCGGGCTTGCTGTCAGTTCCTGCGGCTTAATCGTCCCGAATGGCCGGTGATCGAAAGAGCCATTGGGGATGTTCCCTCCGCAGAAATTCTCGAGCAAACCGGCCTTCAACCGGGGGAGCCCCAAGTCCTGATCGGGGGGCCGCCTTGCCAGCCCTTCTCGAAATCTGGGTATTGGGCGTCCGGTGATTCGAAGAGGCTAGATGATCCACGGGCCGACACTCTTACGCAATATCTCCGAGTCCTTCGAGATACCCTACCTGAGGCGTTTCTATTGGAGAACGTTCAAGGGTTTGTTTTTAGGGGAAAAGATGAGGGCTATCGCTATTTTCTGGAAGGCGTGGAAGAGATAAACCGGCAGGCTGGCACTAACTACGTAGTCCACACTTGCGTCCTTAATGCAGCGTCGTTTGGTGTCCCGCAACTTCGGGAACGCGTATTTCTTATTGCCTCTAGGTACGGGTACTCGTTTAAATTTCCAAAGCCTTCTCATGGCCCTCGCGACGATGCTGCTGTGGCTGAGGGGCTTTTGGAGCCCTATCGGACCACCTGGGATGCTTTGGCGGACATCGATCCGAACAATGATGATCCGGCTCTCCAAGTTGGCGGCAAGTGGGGAGAGCTACTTCCAACGATCCCTGAAGGTCAGAACTATCTTTGGCATACCGACCGAGGGGGTGGAGTTCGCCTTTTCGGATGGAGGCGTCGTTTCTGGGGATTCCTTCTCAAGGTTGCCAAAACCCAACCGACTTGGACGATCCAGGCACAGCCCGGCACGGCTACCGGACCATTTCACTGGCGGTCCCGCCGCTTTAGCCCGACCGAGCTTTGCCGTCTACAATCCTTTCCAGAGGGATTGCGTTTTGAATGCTCGCAACGGGAAGCTCAGCGGCTTCTTGGGAACGCAGTTCCTTCTCTGTTAGCTGAGGTACTGGCTAGCGCCATGCTGGAACAATTCTTTGGTGAGCAACTAGGTGGCGCACCACACCTCTTGCGGCCCGTACAGCACCCCACCCCCGCGCCTGAGTCTCCCGCGGAACTCCCGGCGCGCTATTATGACCTTGTCGCAGAGCACGACGACCACCCAGGAGAGGGGCTAGGTCCTAGAGGCCGTTTGCGTAATGCCGCAGCAAACGGATAAGCTGAGGAGCGGTTTATTTCTTCACCAGCGCTTCTAAGATTTCCTTGGGATCATCGGTCCAGCGCTCGTCAACGCGAACGTTGTTCGCCAGCCGCCCCTCACATTTTTGATGTTCGTCGAGATTTTCCGGAAGAACGTAACGAAACTCCCATCGCTCCTCAACGGCGTGAAGGCACGCGGCCAAAACGTCAAAATCTTCTGGCTGATAGTACCGAGAGCACGGATTCCCTTTCGCTGCCCGAGTGCGCTGAAAGTCTACCTTGGCTGATCCGTCTGCATAGCGTTTGCGTGAAACATTCTTGCACTCGATGGTGATGGGCCTGCTACCGCGATACCGGAGTTCGATATCCGGCGCGCCCTCATCGTCGAGAATGCGGCAGTCCTCGACCCCGTCGATGATGCTCAACGCTTTGTGGAGGTGCCGCTCCGCAACCCAGCCTCGAACCGCCATTTTCAGGCGGCGAGCTTCTGAGATAAGATCGAGAACCTCTTCTGCCGACATCTGAAACTCTTGCGCTAAGGCATGTATGTGCTTAGGATCGTGAGCATCTACACTCGCTCCTTCTGCCAGGCCAGGGGGAACTAATAAATCGTCTGCTTTTCTATCTCCGTACCGTTCAGCTAAGAGCATTCTATGGCCTGGGTCTTCGCCGCGACTTTCTCGCTCAAATCGTACGTAGCGCAGGAAGGAGCCCTCAAAACCGCCTACTAAGGTCTGCACGCCAAAAACGTCCCCGCTCGTAACTTCTGAGTCCGCGCGCGGGCCTACATTTTCCCTTTCCCAAGCGTGCCAGCCCGTGCGCAATATCTCATCTACTTCCCGCTGCTTAAACTCTATGGAGATGAAGAGTTTTGTGGGGTTATAGAGGACAGGATCCAACCCAACGAAAAATCCAGTCTCTGGGCTAATCCCACAAAGCAAAGTGGTATAAAGCTCTGCTGGGTCTTGCCATAGATCAATGATCTTTGCCTCTCCCCGTTCCTTCTTGCCGTACTTCAGTTGAAAACGCCATTCGTCTGGAGGCCGGTTCTTGGTCTCCTTCTGGTTTGCGTAGGCAGGATAGATCACGACGCCCATTCGTTCCCCGAACGGTGTCTCAAAGGTAATGCGGAAGGGAACTCGATCGGCGCTCGTATGAAAGAGGATCTGGCAGCCTGAGCGATTGAGGTCCGCAAGGATGAAATTGAGAAGCGGTTGCCGACTCGCTTTCTGGACCCTGTACTCTACGTAACCATTCAGGTCGCTCACCGGCATATTGAATCTCCTCGGCGATCGTAAAGCCTTTAATTCTAGACGAAGGATCCCTGGGGAAAAACTAGGACACCCACGATTTTCCTGAATTCTTTTGCCGGCCCCGTTCAGGCAGGGCCCAGCGAAAAACCAGGACATATATGGACGCCTCCGGTCTGTCAACCTGATGAGGGATACGGTTCGCGGAC
>NZ_QUZK01000034.1 GCF_003410055.1 Wenzhouxiangella sediminis
AGAGGCAGAGGCCGAAGCCGAAGCCGAAGCCGAAGCCGAAGCCGAAGCAGAAGCCGAAGCCGAAGCCGAAGCCGAAGCCGAAGCCGAAGCCGAAGCAGAAGCAGAAGCAGAAGCCGAAGCAGAGCCCGAGCCCGAGCCCGAGCCCGAGCCCGAGCCCGAGCCGGAACCCGCGGCGGAAGACCTGTACGCGGATCTCAACGAGGACTTGCTCGAAGCCTTCCTCGAAGAAGCCGAAGAAGTCCTCGAACACGCCGACGAGTCCCTGCAGCAGTGGCGCGAGGCGCCCGAAGACAAGGCACTCGTCACCAGCTTGCAGCGCGACCTGCATACCATCAAGGGCAGTTCGCGCATGGTCGGCCTCGATGCCATCGGCTCGGTCGCCCACGTCATGGAAGAGTTGCTCGAAGGCATCGCCGCGGGCCTGCACCGGACTACCGCCGAGCGAATCGACGCGCTCGAAGCCGGTTGCGACCACCTGCATGCCATGGTGGAGGCCGTCCAGAAACGCGAACCGATGCCGGAGCGACCCAGCGGCGGCCTGTTCCCGGAGGCCGAGGAGGAGATCGAAGAAGCCGAGATCCTGCCCGAGCTGGCCGAGGAAGAAGAAGCCGCGCCCGAACAGGCCGAGGAAGCCCAGGTTGCCCGCACCGAGACGCTTCGCGTACCGGCCAACCTCGTCGACGACCTCGTCAACTTCGCCGGCGAGATCAGCATCTTCCGGTCCAGGCTCGAAGAACAGGTCAACGTCTTCCGCAGCAACGTCGCGGAAGTCGACGAGACCGTCATCCGACTCCGCGACCAGCTGCGCAAGCTCGAGATCGAGACCGAAGCGCAGATTCTGGCGCGCTACGAGCGCGAGCACGGCCCCGCAGACGAGGCCTTCGACCCGCTCGAACTCGACCGCTATTCGACCATCCAGCAGCTCTCGAGAGCGCTCGGCGAGTCGGTCAACGACCTCACCAGCCTCACCAGCATCCTCGACGACGCGACGCGCCAGTCCGAAACCCTGCTGATGCAGCAGTCGCGCGTGAACACCGAGCTGCAGGAAGGCCTGATGCAGGCCCGCATGGTGGCCTTCAACACCCTCCTGCCCCGCTTCCGCCGCGTGGTTCGCAATGCCGCCCGAGAGCTGGACAAGCAGGCGCGCCTGGTGGTCGACATCGAGGGCGACGGCCAGCTCGACCGTTCCGTGCTCGACCGCATCACCGCGCCGCTGGAGCACCTGCTGCGCAATTCCGTCTCGCACGGCATCGAGTCGCCCGAGCAGCGGCGCGAAGCCGGCAAGCCCGAGACGGGCTCGATCCATATCGACGTCAGCCGCGAGGCCACCGAGCTCGTGCTGCGCGTGCGCGACGACGGCGCAGGGCTCAACCTGGTCGCCATCCGCAAGCGCGGCGTCGAGCAGAAGCTGCTCGCCGACCCCGACAACGCCAGCGACCGCGACCTCGCCCAGCTGATCTTCCGCCCGGGCTTCAGTACGGCCAAGCAGGTCAGCGAGCTGGCCGGCCGCGGCATCGGCATGGATGTGGTCGCCAACGAGGTCCGCCAGATCGGCGGCAGCGTGCGTGCCGACACGGATACCGGCAAGGGTGCGCTGTTCACCATCCGCATCCCGCTTTCACTGACGGTGATGCAGGCCATCATGGTGCGCGTGGCCGACCGCCAGTTCGCCATTCCCCTGCAGGCCGTCCGAGGCGTGACGCGCATGCTCAGCTCCGAGTGGGAGCACCAGATCCACTCCAGCGATCCGCATCAGGAATACGCCGGAGACCAGTACCCGCTCATCGAGCTCGAAACGCAGCTCGGCTTCGACGTGGAGGAACTGCCCGAAGGCACCCTGTCACTGCTGATGATCGAGGCCGGCGAACACCGCGCCGCCCTGCGCGTCAGCGAACTTCAGGGCCATCGCGAGATCGTGATCAAGCCCGTCGGCCCGCAGATCAGTTCGATCACCGGCATTCTCGGCGGCACGATCACCGGCGACGGCCAGGTCGTTCCGATTCTCGACATGGGCCCGCTCATCCGGCGCGCCTTCGAGAAGAACCTGCTGCCCGGTCACGAAGCCGAGTACGAACGCGCCGAGCGCGCCGAGGAAATCAAGCGCACGCCGCTGGTCATGGTCGTCGACGACTCCATCACCATGCGCCGCGTGACCGCCCGTGTGCTCGAGCACCGCGGCCTGGAAGTCATGACCGCCCGCGACGGCCTGGACGCAGTCGAGGCGATGTTCGAGCGCGTCCCCGACCTGATCCTGCTCGATATCGAAATGCCGCGCATGGACGGCTACGAGCTGGCCACCCATGTGCGTAATGATCCGCGCCTCAAGCACGTGCCGATGGTGATGATCACCTCGCGAAGCGGCGAGAAGCATCGCCAGCACGCCAAGGACCTGGGCGTGAACGGTTACCTCACCAAGCCCTACCAGGAAGCCGATCTGATCGAGGAAGTCTTCGACCAGCTCCGGATGCCCGTGCCGCAAGGATAAGAAAGACGATGTCCGACACCGAAATTCGCAGCGTGATGGTTCCCGTGACCGGCGTCGAGCTGCTGCTGCCGAACGCCACCGTCGCCGAAATGGTCGGCTTCACCGAGCCCGACCCGATCCCGGAGGCCGTCGACTGGGTGCTGGGCACGATCCTGTGGCACGGCTGGCAGGTGCCGGTTATCAGCTACTCGAGCCTGATCGAGGAAGCCGACGGCGAGGATCTCAAGGGCGCGCGCATCTGCATTCTCAAGACCCTGATCGACACCGACCGCATGCCCTACATGGCAGTGATCACGCAGGGTCATCCCCGCCTGGTGACGATTACCGAGGACAACCTCGAGGAAATCCCGACCGAGTCGAACCCCATCGCGGTCGCCGGTCGCGCCCAGGTGGACGGCCGCGACGCCGTCATCCCGGACCTCGACCGCCTCGGCCACCTCGTCGCCCACGCAGCCTTCGGCGCGTTGCCGCTGACGAGCTGAGTCGGCTCATCGGTCTCACGCCAAGGCGCAAAGGCGCAAAGGTCGCGAAGAAAATCAAAAGAAGAAGATAAAAAAATGAAAGGGGCGTGTCGACAAGCTGTCGCACGCCCCTTTCTTCTTTCACTGCATGTCTGTTCCTGGCGACCTTGGCGCCTTCGCGCCTTGGCGTGAGACCTTTTCTCCCGAGCCCTCAGGACTTGAGCAGTTTCTCGAGGTAGTGGATGTTGGTGCCGCCCTCGCGGAAGCCGGAATCGCGCATCAGGCGCTGGTGCAGCGGGATGTTGGTGACCACGCCCCTGAGCACGATCTCGTCGAGCGCCACGCGCATGCGTTCGATCGCGGCTTCGCGGGTCTCGCCATAAGCGATCAGCTTGCCGATCATCGAGTCGTAGTTCGGCGGCACCTTGTAGCCGTCGTAGATGTGCGAATCGACGCGAATTCCCGGGCCGCCCGGCGCGTGGAAGGCCTGGATCGTGCCTGGCTGCGGAATGAACTTCTCGGGATCCTCGGCATTGATTCGGCACTCCACGGCATGGCCCTGGATATGCACGTCGTCCTGGCCGAAGGGCAGCGGCTCGCCGGCGGCGGCCAGGATCTGCGCCCGGATCAGGTCGAGTCCCGTCACGCATTCGGTCACAGGGTGTTCCACCTGGATGCGCGTGTTCATCTCGATGAAGTAGAACTCCCCGTCCTCGTAGAGGAACTCGAAGGTACCCGCGCCGAGGTAGCCGATGCGCTTGCAGGCGTCGGTGCAGATCTTGCCGATGCGCTGACGTTCCTCCTCGGTGATTCCGGGCGCCGGGGCCTCCTCGATGACCTTCTGGTGGCGGCGCTGCATCGAGCAGTCGCGTTCGCCCAGATGCACGGCGTTACCGTGGCTGTCGGCGAGCACCTGGATCTCGACGTGGCGCGGGTTGGTCAGGAACTTCTCCATGTAGACCGTGGGATCGCCGAAACCCGACTTCGCTTCCTGGCGCGTGAGGTTGATCGACTTGATCAGGTCCTCGGGATTCTCGACCACGCGCATGCCGCGACCGCCGCCACCGGCGGCAGCCTTGATGAGCACCGGGTAACCGATCTCGTCGGCCAGCCTCCTGGTGCGCCGCTCGTCGTCGTTGAGCGGTCCGTTGGAACCGGGCACACAGGGAACGCCGGCCTGGCGCATGGCGTTGATGGCCGATACCTTGTCGCCCATCAGGCGAATGGTTTCCGCCCTGGGCCCGATGAAGGTGAAACCCGATTCCTCGACGCGTTCGGCGAAATCGGCGTTCTCGGCCAGAAAACCGTAGCCGGGATGCACGGCCTCGGCGTCGGTCACCTCCATGGCCGCGATGATTGCCGGCACGTTGAGGTAACTCTGGTTGGCCGGCGCCGGGCCGATGCAGACGGATTCGTCGGCCATGCCCACGTGCTTGAGGTTGCGATCCACGGTCGAGTGGACGGCCACGGTGCGGATGCCCATGGCGTGACAGGCGCGCAGGATGCGCAGCGCGATCTCGCCGCGGTTGGCGATGAGTACCTTCTTGAACGGTGCCATCGATCAGCCCTTGCGAATCACGAACAGCGGCTCGTCGAACTCGACCGGCTGGCCGTCCTCGACCAGGACGGCGACCACCTCGCCGCTGAACTCGGCCTCGATCTGGTTGAACATCTTCATCGCCTCGACCAGGCAGAGCGTATCGCCGGAAGCCACCTTGCTGCCCACGCGCACGAACGGATCGGACTCGGGGTTGGGCGCCGAATAGAAAGTGCCGACCATCGGCGAGCGGACCACTTCGCCCTCCGGCAGCGACTCTCCAGGTTCGGCCGATTGCTCGCCGCCGCCAGACCCTTCCGCCGCCGGCTGCGGCGCCGCAGCCGGCGCCTGGGGCGCCGGGGCCGAGACCGGAATCTGGTGCGTCGCTTGGGCCGCCTGCTGGGCGTGGTGGCGAATCAGCCGGACCGATTCCTCTCCCTCGTGAATCTCGATTTCGGCCAGTTCCGACTCCTCGAGCAGTTCGATCAGTTTCTTGATTTTTCTAAGGTCCATGTTCTATCCCGAAGCATTGATCTTGTTGATGACAGCCTGCAGCGCCAGGAGGTATGAATCGGCGCCCAACCCGGCAACCACGCCCTCGGCCAGGTCGCTGAAATGGGAGCGGTGCCGAAACGGCTCGCGGCGATGCGGGTTGCTCAGATGAATTTCGATGAAAGGCAGGGCCACGGCCGCCAGCGCGTCGCGAATCGCCACGGAGGTGTGCGTGAACGCCGCCGGGTTGATCAGGATCCAGTCGGTGCCGTCGTCGGCCGTCGCCTGGATGCGCTCGACCAGCTCGTGCTCGGCGTTCGACTGGAAGGTCTCCAGGTCGACGTCGTTGCGGGCCGCCAGACGCGCCAGGCGCGCGTTGATGTCGGCCAGCGTATCCGCGCCGTAGACCTCGGGTTCGCGCCGCCCGAGCAGGTTCAGATTGGGTCCGTGAACGACGAGAACGGCGCTCATGCCGGCTCCTGCCATGAAAGAACCGCGAGTGTGCCGCATGTCTGGGGAAATGTCCACACGTTCGGTGGAGATCGGCGAAGATACGGTGGCGAATGGTCGCGGTGAACTTGGGTTTCAGGGTTCAGGGTTTCAGGTTTCAGGCGGCGCGGAACGGCTCGGGGGCCGGCTTCGCCGGGCTTGGAGCGGGAGATGTCGGAGGACGGAATCCGAAAGGGTCTGACCGTTCCCACACTACGAGGACTGCTCACACGTTCCAGCTGCCAGTGGGTACGGCGTGAGGGTTTTCGGCATCGTTCCCTCGGCCGCGCAGGCGCTCCTGAAACCTGAAACCTGAAACCTGAAACCTGAAACCTGAAACCTGAAACCTGAAACCCTTCTACACCCCAGCCCAAACTGTGGCGCCGCGTCTAGAGAACATCTCCCAACGCTTCATCCAACTCCGAAGACGTGACTTCCCCGTAATGAAGCCATCGAACGATGCCTTCGCCGTCCACCAGCACCGTGTAGGGCATCGCGCCGACTTCGTTGCCCCAGGCGCTCTGCACGTCGAGCACCTCGTCCTGGCCGACCAGGATGGTGTAGGCGATGCCCAGCTCCTCGACGAAGTCGGCCACCGGCTCGGGGTCGTCCAGGGCGACGCCGACCACGGCCAGGGCATCGCCGTGGCGTTCGCTGGCGGCCTGCAGCACCGGCATTTCGCGCCGGCAGGGGGCGCACCAGGTGGCCCAGAAATTGACCAGCATGGCGCGGCCGGCGAACTGCGCCGCATCGACGCGCCCGCCGTCCAGGGCGGGCAGCGCGAACCCGGGATGCGACTCGCCCACGGCCAGGCCGGACTCGGGCGCATCGCCGCCGTCCTTTGCGCTGTTGGTCAGCCAGGCCAGGGCAGTGCCGACCGCGAAGCCCAGCACAACGACCGAAACCCACAGGCGCCAACCCTTCATGGAGCGACCTCGTCCAGCAGGATGAGGAATTCCTCGGGCGCCAGAAACCCGAACATGCGGTAATCCTCCAGTTCCTCGCCGTCGACGAAGAACAGGTAGGCCGGCGGGCCGATCAAACCGAAGTGCCGAAGCATCTCTCGGTGCTCATCGTTATTGGCCGTGATATCGGCCTTCAGCAGCGTGAAATCCTGCAGGCGCCGGGCCACGTCCGGATCGGTAAAGGTGCGGCGATCCATGCGAACGCAATCGACGCACCAGTCGGCATAGAAATCCAGGAACACGGGGCGGTCGGATTCAGCGATCGCGGACTGCAGTTCCTCGAGCGTCTGCACCTTGCGAAACGCCGCGGCCTCCGAAACCGCGGGGCCGCCGGAACCGACCAGATGGTGCAGCGGGCGCGTCCAGTCCCGACCACCCGAGAGCGCCCCGGCGAACTGCGCGATGCCGAAGACCAGCAGCATCACGCCCAGGGCCTGCCAGAGCTTGCGCCAGCCGCCGGCCTCAGGTTCCAACCGGGTGAGCGCACCCAGGTAGACACCGCAAGCGATGGCCAACGCACCCCACAGCAACATGATCACCGCGCCCGGCAGCACGCGCTCGAGCATCCAGATGGCCAGGGCCAGCAGGCCCACGCCGAAGACCGCCTTGACCGCGTTCATCCATCCGCCGGCGCGGGGCAACAGCTTGCCCGCCGACGTGCCCCAGATCATCAGGGGGATACCCATGCCCATCGCCATGGCGAACAGCGCCAGTCCGCCCAGCACGGCATCGCCGGTCTGGCCGATATAGATCAGCGCCCCCATCAGGGCCGGCGCCACGCAGGGGCCGACGATGAGCGCAGAAAGCGCACCCATCACCGCCGCACCGATCAGGGTGCCGCCCTCGGCGCGATTGGACATTTCGTTCAGCCGCGTCTGCAGGCCCGAAGGCAGCTGCAGCTCATAGAATCCGAACATCGCCAGCGAGAGCACGACGAACAGTGCGGCAAAGCTGACCAGCACCGCCGGATGCTGGAAGACGGCCTGGAGGTTCTGGCCGAACAGGCCCGCGACGATGCCGAACAGGGTGTAGACCAGCGCCATGGCAAGCACGTAGGCCAGGGACAGCCTGAAGGCGCGACCCGTGGTCATGCGATCGCCCTCGCCCGCGATCAGCCCGGAGAGAATCGGCACCATGGGAAAGACGCAGGGCGTGAAGGCCAGCAGCAGGCCCGCGACCAGGAACAGGCCCATGGCCACGACCGGACGCCCGGCCAGGGCCGCGGCAAGCCGATCCTGCTCGGAACGCGGAAGCACGGACTCTACGGCCTCTTCGGCCATCTCGCGGGGGACGGCTTGCGCGGAGGCGTCTTCCCCGGACGCCGCACCGCCGCTCCCGCCCACACCGTCGGGCGACTCGGGTTGCGCCGGCGGCAGCGTGACCGCGATGCGCCGGGTCATCGGCGGGTAGCAGATGCCCTCGTCCAGGCAGCCCTGGAAATCGGCCACCAGGGTGATCTCGCGCTCGCCACCGGCCGGGCGGGAAAGCTCGACGGGAATCTCGACCTCACCGAAATACACCCGGGTCTCCCCGAAATGCTCGTCGGTCTTGGGCTCGCCCTCGGGCAGGTCGGCGGCGGCCACCCCGACCCCGTCTTCTTCGACCCGGAACGCAAAGGAATGGCGATACAGGTAATAGTCCGGCCGGGCCGTCGCGCGCACCAGGATCGCCCGGGGTCCGTCGGCAATGGCCTCGACGCGGAAGGCTTCCTCGGCGGGCAGGGCCTGGCGCTGGCGCCCCAGCAGGGCGTCCAGCGCGCTGCCGGAGCTTTCCTGGTTGCCGGTGTCCGCCAGCCCGCCCACCGAAGCCGGCGCCTGCCGTTCGGCCGGCAGCGCCACCCGGACATCCTGGCGGTGCGGCGGATAGCAGACCCCCAGGTCGGCACAGCCCTGGAAAGCCACACGCGCGCCCACCGAACCGTCGGCGGGCTTCTCCTCGACGGGCACACGGATTGTCACCGCGCCGCGATAGGTCTCGGTCTCGCCGAAGAATTCGTCGACCATGGGCTCGCCCGCCGGGATCTCCGGATCGCCGAATGCCACGTCCTCGCCGAGCGCGTCGATCCGGAAGGCGTGCCTGTAAAGGTAGTAGCCCTCCGCGATCTCCCAGTGCAGAACGAGCTCGCCGTCGTCGGCGCTCGCCTCGAGCGCGAAGGCCTGCTCGACCGGCAGGAGATCGTCGGGGCCGACCTGGGCGGCAACGGGCAGGGCCCACAAAAGGGCGATCAGTGCGCCAAAGCGCGCAAGGGTCTTGGTCATTGAATCCAGTCCCGAATCCATTGGGTATATTCGTCCAGTCCGTCGCTGACCGGCACGACCAGGATTTCCGGGACGTCGTAGGGGTGGTGCGCGACCAGCTCCTGCTTGAGCGCACCCACCCTGGCCCGGGTGGTCTTGATGGTCAGCGGAATTTCACTCTCGCACTCGACCCGGCCCTGCCAGGGATAGGTCGAAGTCACTTCCGAGCCGGCCGAAACGCAGGCAGCCAGCCGTTGTTCGACCAGCATGGCCGAGAGTCGTTCAGCCGTCTCGCGATCGGGGCAGGTCGTCAGCACCAGGCAGATATCGTCGCTCATGTCGATTCGTCTCGTTCGAGCCCATGGAACCGTCGCTATTCTGACAGGCCGCCGTCGCCGGCACAAAAATGTGCGCCTCCCGTCGTCCCGAAGCCTTGAAATGCCTGCCCGGGGGCTCCATTTCGCAAGGCGTCGGCGCAGTTGCGGCAGTGGAACGCTCCCGCCGCGGCTCGCCCAGAAGTCAGGCAAGGTCATCCGGTCCGGTACCAACCGATCCGGAGGGCCTGTCATTAATCACAAACAACCGTTAGTCAAGGGAGAAAGACCCATGAAACTGCGTCCTTTGCATGATCGCGTCATCGTCAAGCGCGTGGAAGAAGAGCGCACCACCCCCGGCGGAATCGTCATCCCCGACAGCGCCACCGAAAAGCCGATTCGCGGCGAGGTGATCGCGGTCGGCAACGGCAAGATCCTCGACAACGGGGAACAGCGCGCGCTGGATGTGAAGGTGGGCGACACGGTGCTGTTCGGCAAGTATTCCGGCACCGAGGTCAAGGTCGACGACGACGAGCTGCTGGTGATGCGTGAAGACGACATCATGGCCGTCATCGATTCCTGAATCGACCGCCCGCGAATCAACCTGACATCCCAAAGACTCAAGATTTAGAGGAAAACAATCATGAGCGCCAAAGAAATTCGATTCTCCGAAGACGCCCGCAACAAGGTTCTCAAGGGCGTGGACGTGCTGGCCCGCGCGGTCAGCGTGACGCTGGGCCCGAAGGGCCGCAACGTCCTGCTCGAGAAGAGCTTCGGTGCACCGACCATGACCAAGGACGGCGTGTCCGTGGCCAAGGAAATCGAGCTGGAAGACAAGTTCGAGAACATGGGTGCCCAGATGGTCAAGGAAGTCGCCTCGCAGACTTCCGATGAAGCCGGCGACGGCACCACCACCGCCACCGTGCTGGCCCACGCCATGGTGCGCGAGGGCGTCAAGTCGGTCGCCGCCGGCATGAACCCGATGGACCTCAAGCGCGGCATCGACAAGGCGGTCCGCGCCGCCGTCGAAGAACTCAAGAAGCTCTCCACGCCCTGCGACACCGACAAGGGCATCGCCCAGGTCGGCACCATCTCGGCCAACAGCGACGAGGAAGTCGGCAAGATCATCGCCGAGGCGATGAACAAGGTCGGCAAGGAAGGCGTGATCACGGTCGAGGAAGGCCAGTCGCTGAGCAACGAACTCGACGTCGTCGAGGGCATGCAGTTCGACCGCGGCTACCTTTCGCCCTACTTCGTGACCGACCAGCAGACCATGCAGGTCGAGCTCGAGAACCCCTACATCCTGCTGCACGACAAGAAGATCTCCAACGTGCGCGAACTGCTGCCGATCCTCGAAGGCGCGGCCAAACAGTCGCGCAGCCTGCTGATCTGTGCCGAGGACATCGAGGGCGAGGCCCTGGCCACGCTGGTGGTCAACAACCTGCGCGGCACCGTCAAGGTCGCGGCCGTCAAGGCGCCCGGCTTCGGTGATCGCCGCAAGGCCATGCTCGAAGACATGGCGGTCCTGACCGGCGGCCAGGTCATCTCCGAGGAAGTCGGCATGAGCCTCGAGAAGACCACGGTCGACCAGCTCGGCTCGGCCAAGAAGGTCCAGATCGACAAGGAAAACACCACCATCATCGACGGTGCCGGTGATGCGGCCGCGATCGAAAGCCGGGTCGGCCAGATCCGCGCCCAGATCGAGGACGCCAGCTCCGACTACGACCGCGAGAAGCTGCAGGAACGCGTGGCCAAGCTGGCCGGCGGCGTGGCTGTGATCAAGGTCGGTGCCGCCACCGAAGTCGAGATGAAGGAGAAGAAGGCCCGCGTCGAAGACGCCCTGCACGCCACCCGTGCGGCCGTCGAGGAAGGCGTGGTGCCCGGCGGCGGCACCGCGCTGGTGCGTGCCCGCGCCGCGATCGAGAAGCTCACCGGCGACAACGACGACCAGACCGTGGGTATCAAGATTGCCCTGCGCGCCATGGAAGAGCCGCTGCGCAAGATCGTGTCCAACTCCGGCGGCGAGCCCTCCGTCATTCTCGCCAAGGTGGCCGAAGGCAAGGGCAACTACGGCTACAACGCCGCCACCGGTGAGTTCGTCGACATGATCGACGCCGGCATCCTGGACCCGACCAAGGTCACGCGCACTGCCCTGCAGAACGCCGCCTCGGTCTCCGGCCTGATGATCACCACCGAGTGCGCCATTGCCGAGATCCCGCAGAAGGACGACGGCGGCGGCGCCCCGGACATGGGTGGTATGGGCGGTATGGGCGGAATGGGCGGAATGATGTAACCGCCGGGCCCGAATCTCCCGGCCCCATGCGGCGTTGCGTGGCGGCTGGCAATGCTCACGTACCATGAAGGTACGCTGCGCTTACCAGCCACCCCGCGCCTTGCCTGGAACCGGGACCTTCGGTCCCTATGCATACGCCCTTAGCAACGCCCGTATGCATCTAAAACCCCGGCCCAGCGCCGGGGTTTTTTGTGTCGGTACACGCGCGACGGCTCCAGTCGGGGGCTTCTTGCCACAGGCAAGCCGCCCCCGACATTCCGCCTGCGCTCCGCTTCCGCCCCAAGGCTCATCTCCACTCTGAACCGGGACCTGCACCCGCTCGTGCAGTGCCCATTGCTGGCTCACAGCCAGATCGAGAAAGCCCCGGTTTAGGCCGGGGCTTTTTCGTTTTGGGGGCGGGTGTCCGGTATCCTGTCCACATCGATGGACCAGCGCGCCGACATCCCGCGATTCGATCCGCCGCCGTGCCGGGAGAATCCCGACGGCGAAGCGCGCCGCGTGGGCGTCGAGTTGGAGATGGCGGGAATCCGTCCGCACCAGGCGGCCGAAGCCGTGATGGATACCGTCGGCGGCAGCATCGAGACCGACAACGCCTTCCTGACCCGGGTCAGCGACACCTCGCTCGGGGAATTCCGGGTCGAGCTCGACGCCGACCTACTCAAGAGCGGACAGTACCGAAAGCTCCTGTCCGATTTCGGCATCGACATCGGCGAAGGCGACGAGCGCGAGCAGATCGAATCACTGATCTCGCGGGTAGCCGGCCTCATCGTGCCCCTCGAGCTCGTCGGACCGCCCGTGCCCTGGACCGAGCTGGAAGCGCTCGACGGCATACGCGCCCGGCTGCACGAAGCCGGCGCGCGCGGCACGCATTCATCGCCGCTGTATGCCTTCGGCATGCAGCTCAACATCGAGGCGGCACGCCTCGACGCCGACTACCTGCTTGCGATCATCCGCGCCTTCCTGCTGAGCTACGACGAACTCATCGAAGCCGAGCGCGTGGACCTGTCCAGGCGCATTACGCCTTACGTGCAGCCTTTCCCTGAGGAGTACGTCGCGCACGTCCTGCAGTCCGACTACGACCCCGATCTCGATACCCTGATCGACGACTACCTGCGCCTGACGCCGACGCGCAACCGCCCGCTCGACCTCCTGCCCCTGTTCGCCCACCTCGACGAAGAGCGCATCATGAACGCACCCGTCGAGACCAACCTGGTGAAACCTCGGCCGGCATTCCACTACCGCCTGCCCAACTGCCTGATCGACGAGCCGGACTGGTCGCTTGCCACCGTCTGGAACCGCTGGATCGCGATCGAAAAGCTTGCCGACGACCCCGAACGCCTCGAGCGCCTTCGCGCGCGGCGACTTTCGCGCTCCAGCGCCCTGCGACGCTGGCTCTCCCACGCCTGGCGCAAGCTCCGCACGTGAGCGCCCGCCCCGTCATCGGCGTGACCGGCCCCGACCGGGGCGGCCTGGCCGCCTGGTGGTTCTCGGCCCTGGCGGTGCGACGCGCCGGCGGCCGCCCCCTACGCATCCGCCCTTCCCGGCCGGCCGACGTCGCTCGCCTCGACGGCCTGATCCTGGGTGGCGGCGCGGACGTCAGCCCGCGGCTCTACGGGCAGCACAAGCAGCCCCGGCCCGAACGCATGACCGACCGCGGGGCGAGCGGCTGGCGCCGGCTGATCGGCCTGGTGCTCTTTCCCCTCATGGCGGGACTGCGGCGATTGCTCACCACCAAGCGCGGCGGTCCGGACCGGGCCCGCGACGAACTGGAGTATCGTCTCATCGGTGAAGCTCAGGAAGCGGGTCTGCCCATGCTCGGCATCTGCCGCGGCATGCAGTTGATCAACGTCGCCCTCGGCGGCAGCCTGCACCAGCACCTGGTCGGCTTCTACGATGAATACCCGGCCATCCGTTCCGTGCTGCCGCGAAAGCGCGTCGTGATCGAGGACGGCACCCGCATCGCCCGACTGCTCGGGGCCGGAGACTGCTGGGTCAACGCGCTGCACTCCCAGGCAATCGACAAGCTGGCGGCGGGAATGACCGTGGGCGCTGTCGAATCCAACGGCATCATCCAGGCGATGGAGTGCGCCGACGGCCCCTGGCTGATCGGGGTACAGTGGCACCCGGAATACCTGCCGCAACGCAGGCGGCAGCAGGCCCTCTTTCGATCCCTGGTGGAAGCGGCACGAACGATCGATCGCTCATGAAGATTGCTGTCAAACGCCCCGGCAAGGATCTGCTCGGCTCGCACTGCCGTTTCGTCGCGGAGGCCTGGCGGCGATTCGAGGACGCCCCGGATCCGGACAGGGCACTGCCGCGGCCCAGCGAATCGGCCATGAGAGAGGATCCCGCGGCCGAGCTTCGCAGGTACCGGCAGCTGCAGTCGATCCACATCCTGTGGCGGGATCTTACCGGCGAGGCGGATATCGCCGAGACCGGAAAAGCGCTTTCCACCCTGGCCGGCGAGTGTATCGAGCTGGCGCTGGCCGCCGCCGAGCGGGCGGTCGCCGAACGCCACGGCTGGGTCGAGAACGAGCAGGGCGAACGCCAGCGCCTGATCGTGTTCGGCCTGGGCAAGCTCGGCGGCGGCGAACTCAACTTCAACTCCGATATCGACCTGGTCTTCGCCCACGACGCACAGGGGCGCAGCAGCGGGCCCAGACGCGTCGACGCCGCCGACTGGATGAAGCGAGTGGCGCGCAAGCTCATCGGCCTGCTCGATACCGTGGACGCCCACGGGCGCGCCTGGGTCGTCGATACCCGGCTGCGGCCCTTCGGCGAGTCCGGTGCCCTGGTCTGGTCGGTGCCGGCCATGGAACAGTACTTTCTCAGCGAGGGGCGCACCTGGGAACGCTATGCCTGGCTCAAGGCCGCGCCCGTGGCGGGCGATATCGAATCCGGGCGGGCCCTGATCGAGGCCCTGCAGCCCTTCGTCTACCGCCGCTACCTCGACTACGGCATCTTCGAGAGCCTGCGCGACCTGCACCGCCGCATCGACGCCAACGCCCGCGCGCGCAGCGACCTCGACGACATCAAGCGCGGGCGCGGCGGCATCCGGGAGCTCGAATTCCTGGTGCAGAGCCTGCAGATCCTGCGCGGGGGACGCGAAGCCAGTCTGCGGCGTACCGGCTTCCTGCCGGCACTGGACGCCTGTTCCCGACTCGGCTTGATCCCGTCCGAAGAGGCGGGCGAGTTGCGGGATGCCTACGGTTTTCTGCGCATCCTGGAAAATCGCCTGCAGGCCATGACGGCACGACAGGGCCACGAGCTCCCCGAAGACGAACCGCAACGCCGGCGGCTCGCCGAGCTGATGAGTTTCGACGACTGGCACGAGCTGGAATCGGCACTGGCGGCCCACCGCCGGGTGGTCACCCGCTATTTCAGCGAACGCTTTCGGGAACCCGAAGAGCAAACGGAAGCGGGGGACGGCCTCTGGCCGCCGCCGGAGAACCTCGCCGAACGCCTGCGCAGAACCGGTTTTCAGGATCCCGAGGAAGCCGCCGAGCACCTCACGCGCTGTCACGCCGACCTGCAGCGGCGGCCGCTCAGCGCCGAGGGCCGTCAGCGATTGGAGCGGCTCATGCCGAAGCTCATCGAGGTGGTCGGCCGCCAGCGACCGCCGGACACCGGCCTGGCGGACCTGCTGCGCCTCGTCGACCAGGTCTCGCGTCGCTCGGCCTACCTGGCGCTGCTGCGTGAGCGCCCGGAGACCCTGGAACGACTCGTCCGGGTCTTCCACCTCAGCCAGCGGGTGGCCGAGTGGATCATCGCCGCCCCCCAGCTCATCGACGACCTGCTCGACCCGATCAACGGCTTCGAACTACCCGCCGCCCCGAAGCCCGATCCCGATGACCGGGAAGCCAGCCTGTGGGCCCTGTCGCGCTGGCGCCAGGCCGGTTTCCTGCGCACCGCCCTGGCCGAGCTCGACGATCGCCTCGATGCCGTCGGCGCCGGCCGGCAGCTAAGCGACATGGCGGGAGTCATCGTCGAAAGTTCGCTCGATCTGGCCGGAAGCGGCGACGCCGACCTGGCGGTCATCGGATACGGCAACCTCGGGGCGGGCCAGTTGCACTTCGAGTCCGACCTGGACCTGGTCTTCCTGCACCGCTCGGGCGAGGCGCCGCGACGCGTGGTCCAACGCCTGGTCAGCGCCCTGCAGATGCCCCTGCCCGGCGGGCGACTGTTCGAGATCGATACTCGCCTGCGCCCCAACGGGCGCGCCGGCATGCTCGTTTCGACGCTGGAGAGCTTCGCCGAGTACCAGCGCAACAAGGCCTGGACCTGGGAACACCAGGCCCTGATCCGCGCGCGCTGGATAGGCGGCGACCGATCTCTGGAACCCGAATTCGAAGCCGTACGGGAAGCGGTGCTGAGGCAGCCGCGCGAGGAAAAGTCGGCGGCAAGCGACCTGGCCGGGATGCGCGCACGCCAACTGCGCGAACGGCGCGAATCGCCCACCAAGCGCGCGCTGACCGACCTGCAGTTCCTCGCCGAACTGGGCGTGCTCACCCGGGCCGCCGAGCATCCGGGATTGGTCGCCCACCGACGCACCGACACGCAGCTCGAAGCGCTCGCCGAGGCCGGTTGGCTCGACGGCGAGCAGGCCCGTGCCCTGGCCGAGGACTGGCGTGGACTGCTCGAGCGACGTCACATGGACTGGCTCCGGCGCGAGCCGGCGCCCTTCGACGAGGACGGCGTTCGCGAGCGCATCGACGATGCCTGGAGCGACCGATTCGGCTGTACACCGGGAGAAGAGAAGGCCTAGATGGCCCCGAGCGTCGACACCAGGGCACTCATCGGTCGCCAGCGCGAGTTGGCCGCCCAGGTCATCGACCGCGACGACCTGCGCCTGCCGCCCGAGCTGGTCGCAGGCGTGGACGCCGCCTTCCCGGACCAGGGGCGGACGACGCGCGCAGCGGCCGTGCTGATGCGCTTCCCGGAACTGGAAACGGTTGACGAGGTGGTTTTCGAGCAGGCCACCGAACTGCCGTATATCCCCGGCCTGCTCTCGTTTCGCGAACTGCCGGCGATCCTGGGTGCGCTGGAGCGGCTTGCCTTGCCGCCCGAGCTCGTGCTGTGCGACGGCCAGGGACGGGCGCATCCAAGACGCTTCGGCATCGCCTGCCACCTGGGCGTGGCGACCGGCCTGGCAACCATCGGCGTGGGCAAGAGCCGGCTATGCGGCCAGCACGATGAACCGGGCCCCGAAAAGGGCGCCGCGGCAGATCTGGTGGATGGCGGAGAAGTGATCGGCCGCGTGGTCCGCTCGAGAGACCGCGTCCGCCCCCTCTACATTTCGGTCGGACACCGCGTCAGCCTGGCGACGGCCGTCGACCTGGTCCTGACCTGCACTCCCAGGTACCGCCTGCCCGAGCCGGTCAGGCGCGCCGACCGTCTCGCCGGTCGGCATTCGCCGGCTTAATCCTCAGCCAAGTGCTCTTTATAGGCCTCGGCGTCCATCAGTTCGTCGAGTTCGCCGGGATCGTCGAGCTTCACCGAGAACAACCAACCGTCGCCGTAGGGATCGTTGTTGACGATTTCGGGCGTGTCGGCCAGCGCCTCGTTGACCACCACGACTTCCCCGGAAACCGGAGAGTAGATGTCGGAAGCCGCCTTCACGGACTCGACCACCGAGCAGGCGTCGCCGCGATTCAAAGTGTCGCCCTCTTCGGGCAGTTCGACGAAAACCAGGTCGCCCAGCTGTTCCTGCGCATGGTCGCTGATACCCACCTTGACCACGCCCTCTTCTTCCTGGCTGACCCATTCGTGGCTTTCCGCATAGCGCAGATCGGAAGGAATGTCGCTCATGAAGCCGTCCCTTGAAAGTTCGCGCAAATTCTATCAGCAAACGGGCGAGCTGCCGAGACGGCAGCGGGAACCCTCACGCCATCGGACGCAAGCAGACGCGGCGTCGCTTTTTCAGGTTGAGCCAGTGACTGACGATCAGCGTGATGCCGCCGGCCGAGGTCAGGCCCGAGGCGGCCAGGGGCGGCAGGACGGTCGCCTCGAGAAAGGCGGCGGCCAACACCAGGGCCAGGCCCGCCATTCCGGCCAGCAACAGGCCGACACTGCGGTGGCTGCGATAGCCCAGCCAGAACGCGCCGAGGCTCAGCGGCAGGATCAACAACAGCAGCAGGCGGTGGAAGAGGTCGCTGCCGAATATGCCCAGTGACATCATCGGCGCGAGCACGATCGCCAGGCTGAGCAACAGGCACTGCACCAGGCACACCGCGGACACGCAGATACCCGCCCGATCGAGCAGGCTGGCGTGGGCGTGGCGTTCCGGTGACTTGAAGACGGCGGCCATGGTTCGCGAATCCGGCGACGAAAATCGTATGATATAACATTTTGCCGGCCGACGTCGCCTCCCCGAGCGTCGCCGCCTTAGAATGTCGGCTTTGCCCGACCCTGAAGATGCCCGACTTCATCCTCCCGCCGCTGCAGACCGCGAAGATCGACTGGCGCGATGACACGCCCTTCGCCCCCGAATACGGCGACAGCTACTTCATGCCGGGCCGGGGCATGGCCGAAAGCACCGCCGTCTTCATCGAAGCCAGCGACCTGCCGCGGCGCTTCGTCGAACTGCCCGACGACGGGCTGTTCGTGATCGGGGAGACCGGCTTCGGCACCGGCCTGAACGCGTTACTGGCGGCCGAGTGTTTCGACCGCCATGCGCCGTCCTCGGCGCACCTGCATATCTACTCGGCCGAGTGCCACCCGCTGACGCGCGAGGATCTCGCTCGCGCCGCGTCGCACTGGCCCCGACTGGCCGAACCCGCCCGGGCACTCCTCGCGGGCTGGCCACCGCCGGCCCCGGGGCTCCACCGCATCCGGCTGGCCGAACGCGTGGAGCTGACCCTGATGTTCGGAGATGCCGCCACGCTGTGGCAAGCCGGGCCGGATCGGATCGACGCCTGGTTCCTCGACGGCTTCGCACCCTCGCGCAACCCCGAGTTGTGGAGCGAGGAGCTGTTCGCAACGCTCGGGGCGCGATCGAGGCCCGGGGCAACGGTCGCGACCTTCACCGCCGCCGGTGTGGTCAAACGGGGACTGGCGAGTGCGGGCTTCGAAGTCGAACGGCGCGAAGGCTTCGGCGGAAAACGCCACCGTCTGGTCGCGCGCATGCCCGGTGAAAGCGCGGCCCAGCGGACAAGGCGCGGCCGGGCCATCGTGGTCGGCGCCGGGTTCGCCGGCTGCACCGCGGCGCGCGCCCTGGCCGAACGCGGCTGGTCAGCCACCGTCGTGGATCCCCGACTGTCCGGCGAGATCCCGTCTTCCCTGGCGGCGGTGCTCTACACAACGGCCAGTCACCATCTCAATGCGCAGAACCGCTTCTACCTCGGCGCGCTTCTGCGCGCCCGGGAGTGGCTGCGCCGAATGGGCTTTCCCCGGGATGAGAGCGACGGACGGCTGGACGGCGTGATCCAGCACCTCGTCGATCCCCGGGTCGCCGAAAAGACGCGCAAGGCCCTGGCCAGCGGGGCCTGGCCTCAAGAACTGCTCCACCCGGCGGGAGACGAGCGGGTGCGTATCGAAGGTGCCGGCAGCCTGCGCCCCGGCGCCTGGTGTCGATTCCTGCTCGACCACCCGAGAATCTCGACCGTCGCGGCCCACGTTCGGTCCATCGGCGGCGGTCAAGAGGCGAGAGCGGAGCTGGGCTCAGGCGATCATGTCGAGGGCGACGCGGTCGTCCTGTGCACTGCCGGGGCAACCCGCGGATTCGAGGGTCTGGACTGGCTGCCCCTGCGGGTCGTTCGCGGGCAGGTCAGCTTCTGCAGGGCAACCGCGGCCAGCCTGGCCTGGCGCGAGGCGCACTGTCACGCCGGCTACGTGACGCCGGCTTTCGAGGGCGTGCATTGCATCGGCGCCACCTTTGATCGCCAGCGCGAGGAAGCGGTCGTCGACCCCGCCGACGACCAACTCAACCTGTCCGAGCTGCAACGCCATGTTCCTTCGCTGTGGCGCGCGCTCGGCGGGGAGTACATCGAAATCGTCGGTCAGCATGCCGGCCTCCGCGCACAGTCGCCGGATACCTTGCCGATGGTGGGGCCGCTGCCCGAGCCCCGGGAGAATCCGCACACGCTCGATCGACGCGTCTGGCTCGACATCGCCCACGGCTCCAAGGGCATGACCCACACGCCGCTGTGTGCCGACCTCATCGCCGACCGCCTCGCCGGCCACCCCGTGGCCACGGATCTGGAAGTCATGGTGTCACTGGCTCCCGAGCGATTCGTGGAGCGCCGGCGCAGGAGAGAGCCGGACTGGCGCCCCGATTCCGTCGACGACCATCACTGAAAGCCCCGCTGACCGACCTGCTCCGGACGCTGCGGCACCTTCTGCAGCTGGGAGGAATCGAATCCGCGGGCTTCCAGAAGCGCCAGCAGCGCCTCGTAGCGCTCGTCGGACACGACGGGCTCGCGCGCCATGATCCAGGCATATTCGCGGGAGGGATGTCCGACCACCGTCCACTGGTAGTCTTCGTCGAGCCCGATGATGTAGTAGCCGAAGCGAATCGGCCAGTAGAACTGCACCTTCCATTCCGCGTTGGTCTCCTCGTCGACCACCCAGGCCACGCCCGTCATCTCCTCTTCCGGCGCGTCGAAGCTGCCGTCCCGGTAACGGTAGATGTCGTCGATGCGCCCGTCGTCCCGCATCCGGTAGATGGCCCGGCCGGCCACGTTGCCGCGCTCCCCGAAATAGGGAATGTTGGCGATCACGTACCACTGCCCCATGTAGCGCTCGAGATCGACCCGATCGACCGTCTCCAGCGGCGGCCCGCCCCGCATCATGGCGCAGCCCGACAGCACCAGCAGCGCGAGTATGGCGAGGAAATGTTTCATTTCGATGCTCCGTTTGCCGAAAGCGGAAACGTAGCCCCGAGGATGTGAAGGAAGGTACAGGAAGGAAAAGAAATGGTGCCGGCTGAGAGATTCGAACTCCCGACCTACTGATTACAAATCAGCCGCTCTACCAACTGAGCTAAGCCGGCAAGAAGGTCCAATGAACTGCCACCATTGACCTAGGATGCAATTCTAATCGTTCCGGTGGTGCGGTTTTCAAGCGAAGCTTGAAAGAAGCGCCGCCGGGACACCGCAACCGCTCTACCTGCTGAGCTAAGCCGGCGCCCCCTTTATTCTACCCAAAGCAAACGGCCGGGACAGTGCCCGGCCGCTGCATTGCCTGTTGCCTCGTCTTGCCTCAGCCCACCGGCTCCGTTGCCGCCGGCGCGCTGAGTTCAGGCTGCCGGCTGCCCCGCCACAGGCGGAAGGTGAACCAGGCCAGGAGCACACCGCCGACGGCAAAGATGATGTCGCCGGGGACCCGCATCCAGACCATGCCGCGCATCCAGGCCGAGTGGACCACTTCCGGGGAGCGCGCATACCACAGGCCCTCGGTGACGGACCAGAACGCCTGGTAGACGCCCGCCGGAAGAAGCGACAGGAAGACCATCGCGGCCAGTCCGATGTTGAGCCACCAGAAGGCGTGCTTGAGCAGCCGATCGTTCCAGGCGCGATCTCGCGTCATGCCCCTGAGGCAGAACAACATCAGGCCGATGCCAAGCAGGCCGTAGACGCCGAACAGGGCGGCGTGGCCGTGGGCCGCCGTGGTGTTGAGCCCCTGCACGTAGTAGAGCGAAATCGGCGGGTTGATCAGGAAGCCGAGCAGGCCCGCGCCGACCAGGTTCCAGAATGCGACCGCCACGAAGAGCAGGATCGGCCACTTGTAGCGTTCGACCCATGGCGCGGCCTTGTGCAGTCGATAGTTCTCGAAGGCCTCGAAGCCGATCAGCACTAGCGGCACCACTTCCAGGGCGGAGAACACGGCGCCCACGGCGATCACCGAAGTCGGCGTGCCGGCGAAGTAGAGGTGGTGCAGCGTGCCCAGGATGCCGCCAGTGAGAAAGACGATGGTGGCAAACAGCACGACCTCGGTGGCCAGCCTGGCGCGAACCAGGCCGAGCCGGGTGAACAGCAGCGCGATCGCCGAGGTCGCGAACACTTCGAAGAAGCCTTCCACCCAGAGATGCACGACCCACCAGCGCCAGTAGGTGATGATCGAAAGGTGCGTGTGCTTGCCCCAGGTCAACCCGGCGCCGTAGAACAGGCCGATCGCGATCGTCGACAGGAACAGGATCGTGATCAGGGCGCGGTTCTCGGAAGGCTGGCGCAGCGCCGGCCAAAGCGACCGGCCCATCAGGCCGAGCCAGATCAGCAGGCCGCCGAACAGAAGAATCTGCCAGAAGCGTCCGAGATCGACGTACTCCCAGCCCTGGTGGCCGATCCAGAAGTTGATGTCCAGGCCCAGGCGCTGCTGGACGCCGAACCACTCGCCGGCCATCGAGCCGACGACCACGATCAGCAGGGCCACATAGAGAATGTTGACACCCAGCTTCTGGAACTTCGGTTCGTGGCCGGACAGGGCCGGCGCCAGGTAGAGCCCGGTCGCCAACCAGGCGGTCGCGATCCAGAAGATACCCAGCTGGGTGTGCCAGGTCCGGGTCACGGCATAGGGCAGGATTTCGGACAGGTTGAAGCCGTAGAACTCGTGGCCCTCGACGGCGTAGTGGGCCGTCGTCGCGCCCAGGACGATCTGCGCGAGGAACAGCGCCAGCGCCGTGTAGAAGTACTTGGCCGAGGCGCGCTGCGAGGGCGTGGGGTTCATGCCCAGCAGGGGATCGCTCCTGGGCGGCGTCTGCAGGTGTCCGCTGTCGTGAGTGGCCACGTAATACCAGGTCAACGCGCCGATTCCGGCCAGAAGAAGGATGATCGAGGCGATCGACCACATGGCCGTACCGGTTGTCGGGGAATTGCCTACCAGCGGCTCGGGCGGCCAATTGCTGGTGTAGGTGATTTCGCTGTCGGGCCGTTGCGTGGTCGCGGCCCAGGAAGCCCAGAAGAAGAAGGCGGGCATCAGGTCGCGGTGCTCGGCCGAGGGAATGGCGTCGTTGGCGATGGCGTACTGTTCGCGCAGGGCCTCGAAATCCGGGTCGTTGCTGAACACGCCGGTGTAGTGTTCGTGCACACGCGCGATGGCTGCTGCGCGTTCGGCGCTGACTGTAATGGAGTCGGTCGTCTCGTCGTAGCGGTTGGCCCGCATCTCCTTTTCGAGGCGGTGCTCGAGTACCGCCCGGGTTTCGCCGTCGAGGCTGGCGAGGCCGACGCCGTATTCCTGCTGCGCCCAGATATCGAGCAGCGCGGTCGCCTCCCGGTGCAGCCAGTCGGCCGACCAGTCGGGCGCCAGATAGGCGCCGTGGCCCCAGACCGAGCCGACCTGCTGGCCGCCGAGGGTCTGCCAGACCTGGCGACCTGTCTGGATTTGTTCGCGGGTGTAGATGAGGTCACCGTCCTCGCTCATGACCTGCGCGGGCACCGGCGGCATCTGGCGATAGATCTCGGTGCCGATGAAACCCAGTGTCGCGAAGGACAAGATGCAGATGACGGCCAGCACCCACCAGAAGCGTGTTGACGGGGTCATTGTTTCTCTCCTTTTCTGTCTGCCTTTCGAATGGCCGCCTTACCCTGCGCGACCGTTGATGCATTTTACATGCATATTATGTAGATGTATACTTGATACATGAATAATGTCGGCAAACAAGCAGCGCCCCGCTGGATGTGGCTCGCCCTGACCTGGACCGGACTCGGCCTGGGGACGGCGGGCACGGTGCTACCCGTGCTGCCGACGACGCCCTTCCTGCTGCTCGCGCTTTGGGCCGGCTCCCGAGCGATGCCGCGGCTCCGGTATCGTCTCTACCGGCACCCGCGCTTCGGCGGCCCGCTGAGAGCGTGGCAGCGTCACGGCGCCATCCCCGTCGGAGCGAAATGGCTGGCCTGCGGCCTGATGGCCGCCAGCCTCGCGTCCCTGTGGCTCACCGGCGCCGACCCGGCGCTGCTCGCCGGCCTGGGCACCCTGTTCGCCGCCGCGGGGACCTTCGTACTGACCCGCCCTTCACGCGTCGAACCGACCCGGATCGCAACAAGATGCCAACCGACACCCTGATCGAAACCAGGCGCCGGGAGTCGGCGCTGTGGGCTTGCCCGTTTCGCCCGTTCTTCCTGGCCGCGGCCGGCTACGCCATCCTGGCCCTGGCCGGCTGGCTCGGCCTCTTGCTGCTGGGCTGGCCCCTGGCCGGCGACCATCCGCCGATGCAGTGGCACAGCCACGAGATGCTGTTCGGCATGGCGGGTGCCGCGATCGCAGGCTTCCTTCTCACGGCGATGTGCAACTGGACCGGGGCGCAGCCACTGTCCGGTCGCGGCCTGCAGGCGCTGTTCGGCCTGTGGCTGGCCGGCCGAATCGCCCTCTGGCTGTCTGCGGTGCTGCCGCATGCTCTGGTCGCCGCGATCGATGTGGGCTTCTTCGTCGCGGTCGCGGTCTATGCCGGGCGCGTCATCGTGGGAACGGCCAACTACCGCAACCTGCCCCTCGTGGCGGTAGTCTCCGCCCTGGCCCTGGCCAACCTCCTCTTCCACGCCGGCTGGTGGACGCAGCAACCGGAGCTGGTCCGCCGCGTGGAGCTGGGTACGGTGGGCCTGATCGTTTTGCTCATGGTCATCATTGGCGGCCGAATCACGCCGGCGTTCACGCGCAACTGGCTGCTGCGCCGGGAGATCCGGCCGGAGGTCGTGCGCAGCTGGCCGCTGGTCGAGACCGCGAGCGTTACCTCGGTCGCGCTGTTGGCGCTGGCCCTGATGGCAGGGGCGCCGGCGGCCGTGCTGGCCCTCCTGGCCGGCGTGGCGGGCCTGGCCAACGCCGTTCGCGTGATCGGCTGGCGGGGCTGGCAGGCACGTTCGGACGCGCTCGTCTGGATCCTGCACGCCGGCTACGCCTGGATTCCGCTCGGCCTGATTCTCATGGCCTTCGGCTACGGCACCGGCAGCCCGGCTTCCACAGCCTGGATGCATGCGCTGGGCCCGGGCGCCATGGGCGTGCTCATCATCGGCGTGATGACGCGCGTCGCGCTGGGCCACACCGGGCGAGCCCTGGAACTGCCGAAGGGTGCGGTCGCCGCCTACGCGCTGATTCTCGCCGCCGCGACCGTTCGTCTGGTCACGGCCCTGGATTGGCTGCCCTGGCGCGCCGGGGTCATGACCAGCACCGCCGCCTGGTTCGCCGCCTTCGCAGTTTTCCTGTGGCTCTACCTGCCGATCCTCGTGCGCCCCCGCGCCGACGGTCGCCCCGGATGAGGACCCGACCATGCGCCTGACCCATCACGCCGACCTCGCCCTTCGCGTTCTCATGCACCTGGCCCTGACGGGGGAGCGCCGCGTCACGATCCAGGAAATCTCCGAGGCCTTCGGCATCTCGCGCAACCACCTGATGAAGGTCGCGCACAAACTCGCCGGCCTGGGCTACATCCTTTCGACCCGCGGCAGCGGCGGCGGCATCCGGCTGGGTCACGAGCCGGGCGAGATCGTGATCGGCCGGGTGGTGCGCGACATGGAGCCGGATTTCGGCCTCGTCGAATGCTTCCGGCCGGAGAACCGCTGCATCATCACCCCCGCCTGCGCCCTGCCCCGGATGCTCGACGAAGCGCTACGCGCATTTCTCGAAGTGCTCGACGGCTACACGCTCGCCGACCTGGTCACGCCGAAGCTCGCGCCGGAAATGGCGCGTATCCTCCAGATCCGCCTGGAATAGCGGCCGAGGGCCGGGCGTATAATTCCGGCTCCATGGCTCTCGATCCCCGCTCCGCCCGGCTTTTCTGGCTGATCCTCACCTGGATCGCCATCGGGCTCGGTGCCGTCGGCGCCTTCCTGCCGCTGATGCCGACGACCGTTTTCCTGCTGATCGCGCTGTGGACCGGCTCCAAGGCCTCGCCGCGATTCCGCTACCGCCTGTTCCGGCACCCACGCTACGGTCCGGCCTTGCGGGACTGGCATCGCCACGGCGTCATCTCGAATCCGGCGCGGTGGACGGCGGCGGGCGCGATGGCGCTGAGCGTCTTCGTGCTGTGGATGGCGGGCGCATCACCTTCGGTGCTGATTGCAGTCGGCGCCTGCCTGCTCCTGGTCGCCGCCTGGATTTTCAGCCGCCCCAGCAGGGTCGGAAACAACGAGGACGAATAACGAGATCAGGGGCGGTACAATTCCGCGCCATGGAACTGATCGACATCGGCTGCAACCTCACCCACGACTCCTTCGACCACGACCGCGAAACCGTCATCGAGACGGCCCGGGAGGCGGGCGTGAAACGAATGGTCGTCACCGGGGCGACCGAGGCGGGAAGCGTCCAGGCACACGAACTGTCGGGTCACTGGCCGGGCGTGCTCTACGCGACCGCCGGCGTTCACCCCCATCACGCCGAGGAAGTCGGCGCCGAGACACTCAGCGTCCTGGCCGAACTGCACCGCGAAACCGACGTCGTCGCGGTCGGCGAATGCGGGCTCGACTATTTCCGCGACTTCTCGCCGCGCCCGGCGCAGCGCCGCGCCTTCGAGCGCCAACTCGAGCTGGCCGTCGACTGCGGCAAGCCGGTGTTCCTGCATCAGCGCGACGCCCACGACGACTTCGTGGCCATCTTCCGCGAGTTCCGCCCGCACCTGGCCGGCGCGGTCGTCCACTGCTTCACCGACACGCGCGAAGCGATGCTCGAGTACCTGGAGATGGACTGCCATATCGGCATCACCGGCTGGATCTGCGACGAACGACGCGGCCACCACCTCAAGGAGTTCGTTCACGAGATACCGGCCGGCCGCCTGATGCTCGAGACCGACGCACCCTACCTCAAGCCGCGCAACATGAAACCGAAGATCAAGACCCGCCGCAACGAACCGCAATGGCTGCCCTGGATCGCCGGCACCGTCGCCGCCTGCCGCGGCGTCAGCCCCGACCAGCTGGCCGAGGAAACCACGGCGACGGCAGAACGATTCTTCGGCCTGGAGGCGTAAACGGTCGTCGGAAGGGGGCAGCGGGAACGTTGTCGCTTTCTCGCAATGGCGCCAAGGCGCTAGGGTCGCAAAGGAACCAATACTCAAAAAAAACACCGGCCGATTGGCCGGTGATTTCGTAATCGATCTCCACTTTTCAGCACTTGCCGGGCTGCTGAACTGTCTTTATCGCAAGTTACGTTTTCAATTCCTTGCGACCTTGGCGCCTTTGCGCCGTTGCGAGAACCCGTACCACCCGCAACGCGATCTGACTACGCCGCAGCGGCAGCCTGGCGGAGGGTGGCCAGGCGGCGTGCCTGCATCTTGAGGCGGTATTCGAGTTCGCGGTAGCGCGTGGACAGTTCGGTGCGGCGCCACTTGTCGCGGATGGCCGCCTTGCCGGCGGCGACGCGCTCGGCCTGCACGGCCTGCCACTGCGCCACGGTGTCCTTGAACTGCTGGTACTCGCGCTCGAGCGTTTCCGACCAGGTCATGGCATCGGGACTGCCAGCCAGGCGCTCCTGCAGTTCGCGGAACTGCACCTGAAGACGCGCGCGGCGGATCTTGAAGCGCGGCGTGCGCCGCAGCTCGTAGGCCAGGCCCATCCAGGACGCCGCGGCGATCAGCCACTTGCCCGGATCGAACTGCCACCAGCTGATGCCGTTGCGGTAGTCGGCCTGGAAGGCGTGGTGGAAATTGTGGTAACCCTCGCCCCAGGTCAGCAGGGCGACGACGCCGCTGTCGCGCGCGGTGTTTTCGAGGTTGTGCGTGCGCTTGCCCAGGGTGTGGGCCAGCGAGTTGATGAAGAACGTGCACTGCTGCGAAAACGCCAGACGGAACGCACCGGCCAGCAACACCATGCCGACGATGTCGCCGACGAGCCAGCCCAGCAGCAGCGGCAGGCCGAGGTTCATGCCCCAGGTCAGCGGCCAGTAGTGGCGATGCTGCCACGCCACGATCGGATCGCGCTCGAGATCGCGCACCTGGTCGAAATCGATCTCGCTGGTGGGGTACCTGCGCAGCATCCAGCCCATGTGGGCGTGCCAGAAGCCGGACTTGATCGAGTGCGGGTCGCGCTCGACATCGTCGACGTAGCGATGGTGCACGCGATGGCGGGCGCACCAGACCAGCACGGAATTCTGCAGCGACTGGGCGCCGAAGACGGCGAAGAACAGCCTCAGCGGCCAGGCCGCCTTGTAGGTGCGGTGCGACCACAGGCGATGGTAGCCAGCGGTGATCGACAGGCCGCTGAGCACCCAGAAGATGCCGGCGAAAGCCCAGGTCCAGCCGCTGAAGCCGTACATGAAAAACCACGCCGGCGCGGCAACGAAGCCCAGCACGGCGATGGCGATGAAGAAGGTCAGGTTTTCGTAGACCAGGCGAGGCTTTTCTTGAGTCATTTCAGGATTCGTTTCCCCGGTGCCGAAGCCCCGCCCCCGGCAGGGGACGCGGCCGGCGCCGATTATTTACTTGAAGAACTTGATGGACAGAGGGTAGGGCCAGACTTCGCCCTCGGAGGCCTTGACCCCGCCGATGATCGGGAAGATCAGGCTGACGAGGCCGAGCGCAGCCAGCAGCAGGAAGCCGATACCCACGATCATCAGGATCATGCTGATGATGGCGTAGATGATCGCGCTGATCATCCAGTTGAAAACGACATAGCCGTGGGGCTTGAGGCCCGGCATGCTGTCCTTCTTGAGCACGTAGATGACGATGGGCACGACCAGTCCGGCCAGCGGAACCACCAGGCCGGAAAGCATCGACAGATGCAGGATCATGGCCCAGTTATTGGTTTCCTTGTCGTCGCTGCTCATATCGGACTCGGGCGAATACTCTTCGTTCATCGCGGGCTCCTTGCTGGTTTGCTCGCCGATACCTTACTGGTTCTCGGTCGCCACGGAAATGTTGCTGATGCCGACCACGTTGGCCGAATCCAGCACCTGCACCAGGGCGTTGGTGTTGGCGTCCGGGTGCGCGGCCACGATCAGCGGCGACTGCGGGCTCTGGGCGTATTCCCGCTCCAGGTTGGCGCGCAGGGCATCCGGCTCCACGCGGCGCTTGTTGACCGTGATCATGCTGGTCTGGTCGATGCGCACGACGATCGGCAGGTTCTGGTCTTCCTGCACCGTCTTCTGTTCGCTCTGCGAGGGGCGGGAGATGTCCAGGCCCTGCTCGCGCACGAACGAGGTGGTCACGATGAAGAAGATCAACATGATGAACACGATGTCGAGCATCGGTGTGATGTTGATCTCGGCTTCTTCCTCTTCTCGATGACGTCTACGCATTTTTGAAACAGAATCTCTGGAAAAAAACTGGAAGGGGACGAGAATACCGCAGGCGCGGCCTCCGCGCCAACTCCGCTCAGCTATTTTTTGTCCTTCGCGGCCGGCCTCTTCCAGCCGGGAATGCTGCGCTGGCGGGCCCTGGAGACCGTCAGCTGACCCTCGGGGGCGTCGGAGGCGATCACGCTCCCTGCGCCGATCGTGGCCTCCTCCCCTATTTCGACCGGCGCGACCAGGGAAGAGTTCGACCCGATGAACGCGCCCTTGCCGATCACGGTGCGGTGCTTGTTCACGCCGTCGTAGTTGCAGGTGATGGTGCCCGCGCCGATATTGGCGCCCTCGCCGACTTCCGCATCGCCGATGTAGCTCAGGTGCGAGGCCTTGGCGCCGGCCGCCAGCCGGGCCTTCTTGGTCTCGACGAAGTTGCCCACCTTGGCGCCCTCGGCCAGTTCGGTGCCGGCGCGCAGACGCGCGAACGGCCCGACCGAGCAGGCCCCGGTGGTGCGCACGCCCTCGAGCACGCTCATCGGCTCGATGCGTGTGCCGGCCGCCAGGTCGCAGTCGCGGATCACGCAGCCGGGCCCGATCACCACCTCGTCGCCGAAGCGATTGCTGCCCTCGAGCACGACGTTGACGTCGATACTCACATCGCGCCCGCTGACCACCGGCCCACGCACCTGGACCGAATCGGGATCGAGCAGGGTCACGCCCTCGGCCAGCAGCGCCGCGCGCGCGCGCGCCTGGAAGACGCCCTCGAGTTCGGCGAGCTGGGCGCGATCGTTCGCACCGAGGAGTTCCTCGGCCTGCTCGGCGATGGTCGCGGACACGTTCCGCCCCGCTCCGGCCGCGATGCCGATGCAGTCGGTCAGGTAGTACTCGCCCTGGGCGTTGTCGTCGCCCACGGCTTCGAGCCAGCCCGACAGATCGGTCGCGGCCGCGCAGAGCACGCCGCTGTTGACCTCGTCGATGCGGCGTTCCTCGTCGCTGGCGTCCTTTTCCTCGCGAATCGCCGTCACGTGGCCGCCTTCCCGAACGATTCGTCCATAACCGGTCGGGTCGGCGGCGACGAAACTGAGCACGGCGAGATCGGCTTCGCTCTCGAGCAGTCGCGCAAGCGTGGCCGCGCGAATCAGGGGCATGTCGCCGGGCAATACGAGGACCCGCGCGGCGGGGTCGACCCGGGGCAGGGCCTGGGCGGCTGCATGACCGGTACCACGACGTTCGGACTGCATCACCCAGTCGATCCCCTGCCCGTCCAGCACGGCGCGCACCTGGTCGGCGCCGGCGCCGATGACCACGCGGATGGCGTCCGGCCGCAGTTCACGGGCGGTGTCGACGAGATGCTGCAGCATCGGCCGTCCGCCGACCGGCTGGAGCACCTTGGGCCGGGCGGAATTCATCCGCTTGCCCTCACCGGCGGCGAGGATGATCACTTCAAGCATGAGTCTGCCCCTGTAATGACTGGTAGCCGGGCCCAGTATACTGGCCGCCACCATCGCCGCCGCTGTCGAATCGCGCCGCCGCGCCGGTTACCATTGCCGCCGATCAAGCCTCCGGAACCAGCATGCTCGACAAGCTAACCATCGAAGATTTCGAAAACCTGATCGACCGCGATGTCACGCTGTGCTTCGGCGATAGCAGTCAGAGCGGGCGCGTGGTCGAAGTCGCCCGCCGTGGGGAGAAGCCGCCTGAGGGCAGGCAACCCTTCAGCGCCGTCGTCGAGAGCGGCCCCAACGACGGCTATTGGCCCCAGGGCACGCACGTGATGGTGCATCCCGAGCACGGCGACCTGGCGTTGTTCATGGTGCCGCTCGGACCCGGCGAGCACGGCATGCGCTACGAGATCGCGATCAACTAGTAGCCGCATGGCCCACTAGGCTTCCCAGCGCATGAACTGGTAAACCCCGCGCGTTTCCAAGGCCTCGAAGCCCATTCGCCGATACAGTCGGATGGCCGGATTGAAAGGCTCCACGTGCAGGGTCACCGCCAGACCCTCTTCCCCGGCAAGGCGCTGGAGCGCCTCGATAAGGGCAGTCCCTCGCCCCGCGCCGCGCCACGCGGGCAGGAAGGCGATGTCCATCAAGCGCAGTTCACCGGGCCGCTCATCCAGGTACAGGCGACCGACCGGCTCGGTCTCGCCCGCGATCAGCAGGAACTCGGCGTCCGGATAATGCTCGCGGTAGTGGGCGCGCTGCAGGCGCGACTGCTCGTGCAGGAAGCGGCGAACCTCCGGCTCGCTCCAGCCCGTCTGCGCCAGTTCCTCGACGCGGGTCGTGGCATACAGCCGATCGAGAAACTCGCCGTCCTGTTCGGGATCCTCGCTGCGCAGGCCGAGCCCCAGGCATCGCGCCGTCGGCGCCAGCCGCTCTTGCCACCCTCCCGCCAAGGCCGGCTTCCTTCAGGCCGCCACCAGCCGGAACTCCAGCGACACCCCGTCGCCGTCGGTCCCGTTGACGTCCAGCCGGTAACGGCCGGGCCTCGGTCGGTGACCGAAAAGCTCCGCGGCGGCGACGAACGACCGGCGATTGGCCCATTGGACCTCCAGGCCGGCCAGGCTGCCGCGACCGAAATGCAGGCTGCCCCGACGCGAGACCTCGCCCCGGGAAGGATGCACCAGCGTGAACTCGTTGCCGCTGAGCAGTCCGGAATAGATCGCCTTGAGGCCGAAGCCGGGACGATCGCAATCGGGCTCGCCCTCGGCCGCACCGAGCAGGTCGAGGCGGAATCCGGCGGGCGCATGGTGGTCCGCGTCGATCGCCGGCCGCGACTCGTCGAGCCGTGTGCTGCGACAGCGCAAGGCACCCGAAAGGCCGGCAACCGCGCGGGATGATGACGGGACGGCGACGGCGCCGCTGAGCGCGGCAAAGGAAACGAATTCGCGTCGATTCATGGCGTGATCAACTCCGGCTGGGGTACAGACCCTGAAGGGCGATGATGAAATTGATCGCCAGCGAGGGCTGCATGTTGTTGTGGGCCTGGCTTCCGCCGCTCGAGCCGATGGCCTGCTCGTCCAGATCCACCATGGACTGCGGCGCCCGGTACAGGTTGGCGCCGGACGATCCGGCCAGCTGGTTGTCGCCCGCCGGATCGTTCTCGTTGGCGCTGCGCACCGACACGTTCCAGTCATGCCGGTGCGAGGGCATCTGTGCCTCGGTAAGCGTGACCGTTTCCACGCCGCCGCGCTCACCCAGGCTTCGCGGGGTCAGTCCGGGGCCCTGGCCGGGATGCATTGCCGCCCTGCCCTGCAGGTCGGGAAGCGCGGTCGTGCTCTGGCCGTCGCCGCCGTAGGTCGTCCCGATGAGCGAGAACAGGGCCGTGTTCTGGGAAATCGGCAGGAGCTGGCCGTCGCAAGTGGCCCAGCCCCTTGGCGCGAAGTTGCCGGCGAAGATTCGGATTTCCGCGATGAAGGGTTCGGACATGGCAGCCTCCTAGTTGCGCGACGGGTAGATGCCGAACAGGGCGATGATGAAGTGGATGCAGGTGAACGGGTGCAGGTTCGTGTGCGAGCGGCTGCCGCCGGTGGGCGTCACCGACTCGCTCGACAGCCGCGTAAACGGACCGATGCCGTCGTAGATGTCGAGGCTGGCGGGATTGGTCCGCGCCGGCACCTTGCCCTGCGCACCCGCGTCCTGGGCGAGATCCGTGCTGGCACGCTGCTCGTGCGAATGGCCGGGCATCTGATTGACCGTCAAGGTCACGGACTCCGCACCGCCCTTCGAGCCGAGCTGGCGCGGCGACAGGCCCGGGCCGGTGCCGGCGTGGATGGGGATGCGTCCGCGCATGTCCGGCAGGCCGAAGGTCGTCTGGCCGTCGCCGCCGTAGATGGTGCCGATCAGCGAGAAAAGGGCATCATTCTGCGAGACCGCCAGCAACTGGCCGTCGCAGAACGCCCAGCCGCGCGGGGCGAAGTTGCCCGCGAACATACGAATCTCTCCGACGAAGGGTTCGCTCATGAATCGCTTCCTCAGTTGCGCGAGGGGAACAGCCCCTGCAGGGCGATGCAGAAATTCAGCGTGATGAACGGCTGCATGTTCTCGTGGGCCTGGCCGCCGCCGACGCTGGACACGCTGCCCGCGTCGAGCGCGGTGAGATTGGCGGCGTCGTGGTAGACCGGCGCGCCGGCGGTCGCGAGCACTTCACTGCCGGCGGCGGTCACCGCCGGCTCGGTCGCCTCGTCGGCCGAGGCCCGCCCGGTATGGCCGTGCTGCGGCATCTCGGCGGCCGACAGCGTGTGCGTCTCCTCACCGAAGCGCTGACCCTCGGAGTAACCATTGCCGACGTGGATGGGCGTTCGCCCGCGCAAATCGGGCAGAGCGAACGAGGTCTGGCCGTTGCCCCCGTAGGTCGTGCCGAGCAGCGAATAGAGCGACTGGTTCTGGTTGATGGGCAGGATCTGCCCGTCGCACAGCGCCCAGCCGCGCGGGGCGAAGTTGAAGCCGACGATGCGGATCTCGGCCAGGAAGGGCTCAGACATGGGAACGCTCCGTGGTGATCATGGCAGGTTGCAGCTCTGGGCGTAGTTGATGGTTCCGCTGGTGAAGACCGTCGCGCCGCCGTTGACCGTCACTACGTCGGCCATGCTGGTCTGGGCAATATTCGTCACCGAGGCGTCCTGCTGCACCAGTCCGATGTCGTCGAAGAAGCTGCTGGCATCGGTGCTGACGGTGTTGTTCACGATATCGGCGCAAATCGTGGCGCTGTCGAGCGCGTTGACCAGGATCGTCTCGCCGCCGGAGCCCAGGGAATGGACGACATTGTTCTCGACGGTGAAATCCATCCGGCCGGCCGGGTTGGCGGTATCGCGCGAGAGCAGGCGAAGCCCGCGATCCATGCGGGCGCCCGTGCTGCCGATGGTATTGCCCTGGATCAGGAAGGCGCCGGTAAAGGAGCCGGTGCTGCCCGGCACCGATCCGGCCTCGCCGTCGCCGACGATGCTGATCCCCACGCCCCGGATGTTCGGCGCGGTGAAGGTGTTGTTGGCGATCGTGCCGCTCATGGCCGAATCCTCCAGCGGCGCGAGCCCGACGTGGGCGCCGTCGAGGTCGATGAACTGGTTGTTGCTGATATCGACGCTCATCTCGCCGGTCTCGGTGGTGGCCACGCTCAGGCCCTGCCCGCCGCCGGCACGGCTCATGTTCTGGAACACGTTGTCCTGCACGACCAGGCTGTGGATGCCGGTCCCCTGGGCGTTGAAGGTCAGGCCGTTGCAGCAGATCGAACTGCCGCCGAAGGGCTGACCGAAGGTGGTACCGGTGACGGTGAGATCGAAACTGGCCGAGGCGCCGGTCAGGCTCTGCAGCAACAGGCCGTTGGAGTTGGTCGTGGTGTTGGCGTTGCGCAGCAGGCTGTCGGTCACGCTGACGTCGACGGCCACGGTGTTGTTGGCCAGGTGCAACGCGTTCTCGGCGTAGCCGTCGAAGATCACGTTGTGCAGGGTCACCGCGTCGCTGACGTTGTCGATGTTGGGTGCGTCACCGAAGTGGATGGCGTTCTCGTCGTTGCCGTCGCCGGCGGCGTTGATCTCGCCGTCGTGGAAGGTAAAGGCGTTGCCGCCGCTGCCCGGTGTCGAGGCACTCAGGCCGGTGCCGTAGATGCCGTGGCTGCCGGTGTTCGATACGATCATGCCGCCGAGCGAGACATTGCGCGCGCCGACCAGGCGCACGGCGTTGTCCGGGCTGCCGGTCAGCGTGCCGCCGCTGCCGACGGTCGTCGGCGATCCGCTTCCGGTGACGCTGAAGCCGCCGGCACCGGTGACGTTTTCGAGCACGATGCCGCGGGCATTGGTGTTGTAGACCTCGGTGAGGGTCACGCCGGTGCTGCCCAGATCGGTGCTGGAGATGCTCACCGCGGTTCCCTCGAAGGTGCCGGCCGCTCCGGCCGAGGTCGGCGAGATCTCGAGCGTGCCGGCGCTGCTGGCGGCCAGTGCCGAGGTCGTGTTCGTATTGACGCGGTTCCACTGCGTGAACGCGATGCGGCCGGTGTTGTTGGTCAGCGACACGCCGCCGCCGGATTCGCCCGCGTCGTCGAGATCGATGACCAGGTTGGTGCCGACGGTGAAGCCGGAAGGCAACTGCGAATTGGCGACCGAGACGGCATAGACGCCGTTCCCGAGCGCACCGCTGGTCACGTAAAGGATCCCGCTGGCGGCCTCGCCGACGAGCGTCATGCCGTCGACCGACAGCGCGGGGGCGCCGTCGGCCTGCAGGGCGAGAGTCGGAATATTCATGTCGAGCGTCCCGCCGCCGCTTGCGAAGAGGCCCACGCCGCCGCTGGTCGTCACGCCGAGGTTCCCGTCGATGTCGATCGTGGCCCCGGCATTGTTGGTCAGTCGCAGACCACCGGACGGCGCGGCCGGCTCCAGGCTCTTGCTGGAACCGCTGAACGCCAGCGTGCCGCCGGTGACGTTTGCGATCGTCAGGACCGCGCTACCCGCAGCACCGCCGCCGCAACCGCCCGAGCAGGCCAGGCTGCCGGTCAGGCTGATGTTGCCGCCGGTACGATTCCGGATACCGATGAAGTCGCCGGCGCTGGTCTTCTGCAGGCTGCCGGCATAGTCGATGGTCGCCGTCCCGCCCGAGATGCGCAACGCGGCGCCGGACATGCCGGCCAGGCTGCCGGCGCCGAGTGCGAGCGTCCCGTCGACGTCGACGAGATCGACGGCATTGCCGGTCGCCGAGTTCGAAGCCAGGGTGCCGAAGGTGGCGTTGGCCGTGCCGTTGTCCAGCGACAACGCGGCACCCGAACCGGTTACGTCGAGCTCGCTCGCGCTCAAGGTGCCGAAATCGGTGCCGTCGATCCCGGGGCCGGCGGTATCGCCCACCGCGAAACCGCGCAGCAGATTGTTCGCGCCCAGGCTCACGCCGCTGCCGGCGGCGTTGGCGACGCTGGGCCGGCCGCCGCCGGTGGCCGGGAGCACGCTGTCGGCCGGCAGGCTGAGCCCGGCGATCGACGCAATGGGAACGGTGGCCGCCTCGCCGATGAGGAACTGTCCGTCAAGCAGGCCGACACCGCCCGTGTAGTCGCCGCTGCCGGCGTGCAGGAACAGCACGTCCCCGGCCTGGTCGGCGGCCGCATCCAGGGCGGCCAGCGTATCGAAGGGCGAATCGACGCGCCCGTCGCCGCCCGCGGCAGCGGCGTTGTCGGCGAACCAGACGCGATCCGGTCCCACCGGCAGCGTGACCGTGCCGGTCGCCGTGCCGAAGCCGTTGGTCACGCTGTAGGTCAGCGTGGCGTTGCCGCCGGAAAAGCCCGGCGCGGGATTGAACTCGAAGCTGCCGTCGCCGTTGAGCACGGCGTCGCCGTTGCTCGTCGCATCGACGGCCAGGCTCACCGCGTCACCGGCGGAGAGATCGAGCACGGTGTAGCCGCTGCTGCGCGTGGTATCCACGCCGACGTTGCCGACCAGGGTGGCCGGATAGGTGTCGTCGGCTGCCGCCGGTCGCTCGCCGATGGCGACGGTCACGGTGGCGCAGCTGTCGGTCGCCACGTTCTCGATGCAGTACTGGAAGGAATCGAGCCCGGTGAAACCGGCATCCGGCGTGTAGACGAAGCTGCCGTCGGCAGCCAGGCTGACCGAACCATTGGCGGCCGACGGGACCGGCGTGGTGATGGCCGCCTGCGGAAAGCCGAGCGTGTCGTTGTCGAGCACGCCGTCGGCGGCGCTGACGCTCAGCGCGGTGTCGAAGCTGCCGTGGTAGGGGATGGAACCCGGCGAGCTGCCGGCCGGAATGCCGCCGGTGGGATCGTCATTGGCCACGGGGGCCTCGTTGACCGTCAGCGTGAAGCTCTGCGTGGCGTCCGGCGTGACGCCGTTGGCCGCCGTCACGGTCAGCGAATACTGCCCGCCGGAGCCGGCCTGGGGCGTGCCGCCGATGGTGTCCGTGCCACCGTCGAAGGTCACGCCAGCCGGCAGCGCACCGCCGAGCGTGATCGTCGGTGCCGGGTAGCCGTCGGCGGTGAACGAGAACCCGCAGGGTGAACCCACCGCGCAGGTCTGGGCGGCACCGGAGGTGATCGCCGGCGGTTGCTCGACGGTCAGCGTGAAGGTCTGGTTGGCGTCGGGCGCGATGCCGTTGGCGGCCGTGAGATCGAGGACGTACTCGCCGCCGGCGCTGGCCGCCGGCGTGCCCGAAATCGTTCCGGTGCCGGCATCGAAGCTCACCCCGGCCGGCAGTGCCCCGGTCAGGGAGAAGCTCGGCGCCGGGTAGCCGTCGGCGGTGAACTGGACGCTGCAGGCCTGTCCCGTCCGGCAGCTGGCGGCATTCGACGAGGTGATCGTCGGCGCCTCGTTGACGGTCAGGGTCAGGGTCTGGACATCGTCGGGCGCGATACCGTTGGCGGCGGTGACGGTCAGCGAGTACTCGCCGCCGCTGCCCGCCTGGGGCGTGCCCGACAGGGTGTCGGTCCCATCAAAGCCGACGCCGGTCGGCAGGGTTCCGGCGACACTGAATCCGGGCGCCGGGTAGCCGTCGGCCGTGAACGCCAGGCTGCAGGCCTGTCCGACTTCGCAGGTCAGGCTGGCCGGCGAGGTGATCTCGGGCGGCTGGCCGATCGTCAGCGTGAAGTTCTGGGTGTCGTTGCCCTCGCTGTTGCTCGCCTCGAGGACCAGGTTGTACTCGCCGCCGGTGCCGGCGTCGGGCTGGCCGGAGAGCACGCCCGACGAGGCGTCCAGGCTCAGCCCCGCGGGCAGGCCGGGCAGCGAGAAGCTCGGGTCGGGATGACCGTCGGCGGTGAAGGTGAAATCACAGGCCGCGCCGACTTCACAAGCCAGGTTGTCGGCCGAAGTGATGGCCGGCGCCTCGTTGACGGTCAGCGTGAAGGTCTGCTCGGCATCGCTGCCGATGCCGTTGGCGGCAGTGACGGTCAGGGTGTAGACCGCGCCGCTGCCCGCCTGCGGCGTCCCTTCGATCGCTTCGTTTCCGGCATTGAAGGTCACGCCGGCCGGCAGGGTACCGGACACCGTGATCGTCGGATCGGGGTAGCCGTCGGCAGTGAATGCGAAATCGCAGGCGCTCCCCACCGAACAGGTGGCGTTGTCGGCAGAGGTGATCGCCGGCGCTTCATTGACGGTGACGGTGACCGTGGCCGTGTCGCTGCCCGCCGGATTGTCGATGCGGTAGTCGAAGACGAAGTCACCGGTGAAGCCCGTCTCCGGCGTGAAGACGACCTGGCCGTCGGCGCTGACCGAGAGACTGCCGTCGGCGCCCACGGTGACGCTGTCGCCGGCGGCGTTGTCGTCGACCGTCCCGCCGAGATCACCGCCGCCGAAGGCCGAGACCTGCGGCGCTGGCCAGCCGGTGTCGTTGGCCAGCAGTGCCCCGCTGCCGGTATCGAGGGTATCGCCGGCGAGCACGTCGAAGGCGTCGTCGACCGCGCCGGCCGGGCGCTGGACCTCGATGGTGACCGTCGCATCGACGGCGCCGGCCACGTTCTCGAGCCGGTAGTCGAAGCTGAAAGCGCCGTCGAAGCCGGACTCGGCCTGGAAATCGAAGCTGCCGTCGGCATTGACCGTCAGGCTGCCGTCGGCACCGACGCTGACCGTCGCCCCGGCGGCGTGATCGGTCACGGTGCCGGAGAGGTCGCCACCGCCGAAGCTCACCAGGTCGGCTTCGGGCAGGCCGCGATCGTCGTTGGCCAGCAGGCCGGATGCCGAGCCTTCGTTGATCGGAGAGGTGAGCTGGGTGGTGTAGCTGTCCGCCTGCGGAACGGGCGGCGCGGCAAACACCAGGGCGCTGTCGAGCCGCAGAAAGGCGGTAAGACCGTCGCCGCTTCTTTGCCCGAACACCGCCCGAACGTCCACACCGCCTTCCGGGTCGCTTGCCGAAGTCTGCACCAGCAAGTCATCCGCGTCCCAATCCGCCAGCGCCCCCGAATAGACCGCGCCGGCAGCAGCCACGCCGGCACCGGCCAGGCACAGCACGGAAATCAGGGTCAACCGACCTCGGCGCCCGAGCATGAAAAGGCCCAGCGCAAGCATCACCAGGGCAAGCGCGAAGAGCGCAATGCCCGTCGCCACCGGCACCGCCAGCGCCGTCATGCCCGGAAGATAGATCGGGTTGCCGTTGACTTCCAGCAGGGTGGCGTTGTCGCCGAGCTCGTTGCTGGCCACCACGCCGATGCGGGCGCCGCGGAAGCGCAGCGAGCCCGGTACGGCCACGCTCGTTTCGATGACGTGGAAGCCGGCCATACCCTCGCCGACGCCGACCGGCCAGCCGCCGCCCACGTTGACCGGTGGGCCGAAGGTATCCGTGGCCGGATCGACACAGTCCCGGCGCGTCACGGCGGTGACGTCGGCGGCGGCCAGGCCGGCGGTCTCCACGGTGTTGCGGACGATGACCTCGACCCCCTCGAAGGGACCGTCGGGCGTCGCAACCGTGCAGCCCGTGCTCGTGCGGGCGTCGAGGTCGATGAGAAATTCGTGCTGGGAAGTCAGCGCCTGCGCCGCGCCGCTTGCCAGCACCAGGAGCAGCAGCCCCCCGATTCGCAGTGCATTCACCCTCTGAAGTCCCTCTGGATTATTAGCGTTGGCACCGACGGAAACCCGCGGACCGACCAAGCCCCGCCTTTTCCGCTCAAACCCGAGATCGCATCGTACTGCCAGACTTGCCCCCCATCAAGAAAATCCGCACCAGCGCACCGAGAACCTCGCTGTCGATAGCCGCCGGAGCGCAGGAACCGGAGTGTATGTGCGAATACATGAGGATCCCAAGGACCGCCGGACGCCGACAACTGCGTTTTCGGTGCGCTACATCGCCGATTTCGGAGGAATTGGTCAAGAGCGTGGCGAGAGCGTTGGTGTCGGTGGCCGCCGGAGCGCAGGAACCGGAGTGTATGTGCGAATACATGAGGATTCCGAGCACGCGTTTAACGGCACTCCGCTGCGGCTCCTTTCCTTCGGAAAACCGCCACAGCTCCATTGCCTACGCTGCCGGACGGCGGCTCCGCCAGTTGCGTCTGCCATCTCAGAGGGATCGTTCAAGAGTGTGGCGAGAGCCTCGCGTTCGGTGGCCGCCGGACCGGAGCGACCGCAGTGTATGGATCAATACATGAGGATCGCGAGGACCGCCGGACGCCGAACGCGAGGCTCTCGGCGCGCTATTGATCGATCCCGGAATAAAGAAGGCCCCGGGCGAGGGAGGACCCGGGGCCTGTAGTCGGATCCGGTTTGGGGACTGTAACCGAATCCTTGGCCCGCCTAGGGAGGGAAGCGGACCAAACCATGCGCATGGTGATTAAATAGACCAGCACTCATGCGCGAAAGTTCCGAAATTTCCGCCGATTTTCAGAAATTTTTTTCGCTTTGAAAATCAGCCAGTTAGTGGGCCGTTTCCCAGTCCGGCCCGCTGTTGGCTTCGACCAGGAGCTCGACCTTGAGTTCCGCGGCGTGCTGCATGCGATCGACCACGCCCTCGCGCACCGATTCCAGGGCCCCTTCGTCGACCTCCAGGATCAGTTCATCGTGGACCTGCATGACCAGTTTCGCGGGCACGTCCCCGGACTGGATCCAGGCGTCCACATCGATCATGGCGCGCTTGATGATGTCGGCGGCCGTGCCCTGCATGGGCGCATTGATGGCCGCACGCTCGGCGGCCTGGCGGCGCTGATTGTTGCGCGATCGGATTTCGTCCGCCCACAGACGCCGCCCGAACAGGGTTTCCACGTAGCCCTGCTTGCGGGCCCGCTCACGCGTTTCCTGCATGAAATCGCGGACCCCCGTGTAGCGATCGAAGTACCGGTCGATATACTCCTGCGCCTCGTTGCGGGGCAGCTCGAGTTGCCGCGACAGCCCCCAGGCGCTCATGCCGTACATGAGGCCGAAGTTGATGGCCTTGGCGGCCCGCCGCTGGTTGTCGTCGACGGCGTCGATCTCCAGACCGAACACTTCGGCGGCCGTGGCCTGATGAATGTCCTCGCCCTCGGCGAATGCGGCGAGCAGGCGCTCGTCGCCGGAGAGGTGGGCCATGATGCGAAGCTCGATCTGCGAGTAGTCGGCCGCGAGCAGCACGGTGCCCGGCGGCGCCACGAACGCCTTGCGGATCCGCCGCCCCTCAGGCGTCCTGATCGGGATGTTCTGCAGGTTGGGGTCGGTCGAGGAAAGCCGGCCGGTGGCGGCCACGGCCTGGTGGTAGTGGGTGTGCACCCGCCCGGTGCGGGGATGGATCCGCTCGGGCAGGCGGTCGGTGTAGGTGTTCTTGAGCTTGGCCAGTCCGCGGTGCTCGAGGATCAGATTCGGCAACTCGTGGCCTTCGACCGCCAGCTCCTGCAGCACGTCCTCGGCCGTCGACGGCTGCCCCTTGGGCGTCTTGCGCTTGACCGGCAGGCCGAGCTGCTCGAACAGGATCTCCTGCAGTTGCTTGGGCGAGCCGAGGTTGAACGCCTGCCCAGCGGCCGCGTGGGCGGCCTCGACCAGCTCGTCGAGCCGCTTTTCGATCTCGGCGCTCTGCGCCGCGAGCACATCGACATCGAGCGCCACGCCCGTTCGCTCCATGCGTGCGAGTACCGGAATCAGCGGGATCTCCAGCTCACGGTAGACCCGGCTGGGCCCCTCGAGCTTCTCGAGCTTGGGCCACAGATGCTGGTGGAGCGCCAGGGTGACTTCCGCATCCTCCCCGGCATACTCGGCGGCCGTTGCCACCGGCACCTGGTCGAAGGTCACCTGTTTCTTGCCCTTCCCAGCCACCGTCTCGTAGGACGTGGTCTGGCGCCCCAGGTAGCGGGTTGCCAGGGAATCCATGTCGTGGCGCGTGCCCGAGGAGTGATAGGTGTAGGACTCGAGCATGGTGTCGTGCTCGATTCCGCCCAGGGCAATGCCCGCACGCTCGAGCACGTTGAGGTCGTACTTGAGGTGCTGCCCGACCTTGGGACGGTCGTCGTCCTCGATGATGCCGCGCAGCGCCTCGATGGCTTCGTCCGCGCTGAACTCGTTATCCTGGTCGGCGTGCGCCAGCGGGACGTACCAGGCCTTGCCGGCCTCCACGGCGAAGGAGAAGCCGACCAGGTCGGCGTCGAGCGGTTCCAGGCTGGTGGTTTCGGTGTCGAAAGCGATCAGATCGGCCGATTGCAGGGCCTCGACCAGGGCATCGAGCTGCCGCTTCGTGGTGACCGTCTCGACGACCAGCTCGTCGCCTGACGCGGCGCTGTCTCCCGCGTCGTCCGTGTATTGTTTCAGCCAGGTCGAGAAGCCGAAGCGCTTGAGCAGCGCGATCATGCGCTCCCGGTCGGGCTCGCCGCGCTTGAGGGCTTCCAGACCGCCTTCGAGTTCGACCGAATCTTCCAGCTCGACGAGCTCGCGCGAGAGCTTCAGCTGCTCGAGCCCACCCCGGAGGTTGTCGCCGACCTTGCCGCCGATCTCGTCGGCGTGCTCGATCACGCCGTCGAGATTTCCGTACTGCTTGAGCCACTTGGCCGCCGTCTTCGGACCGACCTTCTCGACGCCGGGGATATTGTCGGAACTGTCGCCGGTCAGGGCCAGCAGGTCGGCCACGAGTTCGGGCCCGACGCCGAACTTCTCCTCGACCAGGCCGGGGTCGTATTGCTTGTCCTGCATGGTGTCTTCGAGCACCACGCCGTCGGCAACCAGTTGCGCGAGATCCTTGTCGCCGGAGGAGATCAGCACCGGCCGGCCGGCCTCGCGAGCCTGTCGCGTCAGCGTGGCGATCACGTCGTCGGCCTCCACGCCCTCGATCACGAGCCGGGGCAGGCCCATGGCGTCGATCAGCTCGTGCAGCGGCTCGAGCTGCGACCTGAGTTCGTCGGGCATCGGCGGACGCGTGGCCTTGTACTCGGCATAGGTCTCGTGCCGGAAGGTCTTGCCCGGCGCGTCGAAGACGACGGCCACGTAGTCCGGCTCGTAGTGCTCGAGCATTCGACGCACCATGTTGGCCACGCCGAAGATCGCCCCGGTAGGCTGGCCGTCGCCGCTGGTCAGGCTCGGCAGGGCGTGAAAGGCCCGGTAGAGGTAGGACGAGCCGTCGACGAGGCAGAGGCGGGATTTCTTGGTCATTGCAGTCGGTTGGGGCCGTTTTGGAACGAGGCCCACATGGTACTACCGACAGCGCGGCCGGCCGCGCTCGTGCGGGGCGCGCTCGCCCGCGCTCGACTCGCCCAGAACCCGGGCCACGCAGGCTTCCAGCCCCTCCCCGCTCGCGGCGAGTTCGCGGGCCATCCGCTCCCGGTCCCAGTCGAGCAGGAGCCGGCCTTCCAGCAACACGATCACGTGGTCGTGCAGGGATTCGACGACGGCCATGTCGTGCGTTGCCATCAGCACCGTGCACCCGCACTGCGACGCGAGCTCGGTCAACCAGCGTTTCAGCGCCAGCGCGCTGACGGGATCGAGGCCGTTGATCGGCTCGTCGAGAAGGATCAGCGGCGGCGAGCCGAGCAGGGCCAGCAGGACCGACACCTTCTGCCGGGTTCCCAGCGAACAGGCCGCCAGCCACTCGTCCATCCAGGGCATCAGGCCGAAGTCGTCGGCCTGCTGCAGGGTCTTTTCCGGCACGGATTCGAATCCGCGGCTGCGCGAGAACAAGGCCAGGCACTGCCGCGGCGTCAGCAGGCCGGGCAGCCGGTCCTGCGCCACCATGTAGCCCAGCCGTTCGCGCGCCTCGCGTTTGCGGCCCGGGACCGGCCAGCCCCGGACGAAGATCGTCCCGCTTCCGACCGGCCGCAACCCGGCAATCGCGGCCAGCAAGGTACTCTTGCCGCTGCCGTTGGGACCGATCAGCGCGGCGAGTTCGCCTTCGCCGAGGGAGAACTCGACATCACGCAAAACGGGAGTCCGCCCCAGCGTGACCGACAAGCCCGAAACCTGCAGAACGGCCGTCACGGCGCCTCCCTGGCGGCCAGCCGAAGCAGCCAGGCGAAACAGCCCAGCCAGATCAGCGGCGCCGTGAACGGCGCGGCCTGGGAAAGCGTGCCCCAGGTCAGGAGGACACTCGTCGAACGCAGTCCCGTCAGGCGCGGCCGATGGCGCCAGGCCAGCACGGAGGCCGCATGAAGCGAGAGCGCGCCGGTGAGCGCCAGGGCGACGACCAGCGCCGCCGGCACGGACAGGCCCATCAGGGCCGCCAACCCGAAGACGAAGAGCGCGAGCGAGACGACCAGCAGCGCCGGCAGCACGCACAATTGAAGAACGAAGGGCCCGGGTCGCTGCGGCAATGCCGCGGTCAGGCTGCTGGCCTGCACGACCACCCGAAGCGACGACGTCCAGAACTGCAGCCACTGGAGCAGCAGGGCGCCCAAGAGCAGCGTCATGCCGACCTGGAGGAAACTGGCCCCGGCCGGAACGAGTAGCACCAGGAGCCCCAGCGACCATCGCATGCCCGCAGTCCAGCGCCGACTCTTGTAATCCGTCCATTGCCAGTGAGACAGCACCGAACGCCGCTCGCGCGCGACGCACCGACCGCCCGGTCGCGATCGCGACCGGCGCGACGCCGAAGACGTGGCCTGCGGCCGGGCCAGCAGCGGCAGGATCAGCCAGGCGAGCATCGGCACGACGAACGCCGGCAGCCAATCGAAGACGGTCAGGTCGACATCGCCCGGCGCCAGGCGATGCACGGATACCAGCGCAGCAAGCAGGAAGACGGCCTGCATCAGCGCCAGGCCGAAGCTGCGCCATCGCGACCAGACCCGCATGGCCCAGGGCATCTGCGGCAGGGCGGACAGCCAGCCCGACGCCGCCTCGGCCAGATCCCGTCGCGCCGACGGCACCAGGCCGGCCAGACACAGCAGGAAGACCGCGGCCCAGGCCGCTGCGCCCCAGCGCCGCAGCCAAACGAGTACGGTGCCCGCGTGCGCCTGAGCCAGCGAATACAGGAGGCCCAGTACGAGCACGACGCTGGCCAGGCCGAGCAGCCCGACCAGGCCCGAAAGCGCCGGCCGGTCGACAACCTCCTTCAGGAGATTCGCCCACATCGCGCGCCGGGCGGCGACGACCGGATTGCCGTGGGGCGCGGGGGATTGAATCGACGGCGACATGGCCGGCAGCTTAGCCTTGTCGATGCAGCCTCGCACGTGCCGAACGTCACGCTGAAATCTCTGCGATCACCCGCCCTCTGGTAGACTTGCCACACACATCGTTCGAAGGCCGCCCAGATGCGATACATCCTGCTGATCCCGATTTTGCTGATGGCCTGGCCGGCCCTGGCCCAGGACGATCCCCCGCCGTCCGATGCACCGCCGCCGCCCCCGATTCGCGAGCCGCTGCCGCCCAAGGTGCAGGATCCCGACGAGCAGATCCAGCCGCAGGTGGTCATTCGGCGCGAAGAGGACCGCATCGTCGAGGAATACTCTTCCGGCGGCGCCGTGTACATGATTCGCGTGACGCCCATCGAGGGTGGCCCGTCCTACTACCTCATCGACACCGACGGCGACGGCGAGCTCGAAAGCCGGCATGACGGTATGGATCCGGTGAAGCCGGCCTACTGGAAGATCGCCGAATGGTAAGTCGGCAGCGCTGCCTTTACAGATCCTGAGCGCTCACGCCTCTCCCAACTGATCGGTTAAGGAAATAAAGCCCGCCAAATCTACCGTCTCGGCACGGGCCATGGGGTCGATGCCGGCGGCTTCGATGGCCTTTTCGTCCAGCAAGCCTTTCAGCGCATTGCGCAGCGTCTTGCGGCGCTGGCCGAAGGCTCGGCGAACGACTTCTTCGAGCTGCGGCAGGCGCGATAGCGTCTCGTCTTCGAGGGGCTTCGGGATCATGCGGATGATGGCCGAATCGACCTTCGGCGGCGGGCGGAACGCGCCCGGGGGTACGGTGAACAGGCGCTCCATCCGGCAGTGGAAGGCCGCCATCACCGAAAGCCGGCCGTACTGCTTGGTTCCGGGCGCCGCCACCAGGCGGTCGACGACCTCCTTTTGCAGCATGAAGTGCATGTCCGTGATCACGTCGCGCCACTTGAACAGGTGGAACATGATCGGGGTGGAGATGTTGTACGGGAGATTGCCCACCACGCGCACGGGCCCGTCGGCCACGGCGGCCAGGTCGACTCCCAGCACATCGGCCTGGATGACTTCGAGTCGCTCGGGAAAGCCCAGGCGCTCGGGCAGGGCCGCGGCCAGGTCGCGGTCGAGCTCGATGGCCGTCACCCGGGCACCGGCCTCCAGCAAGGGGCCGGTCAGCACGCCCTCGCCGGGGCCGATTTCGATGATGCGATCCGTGTCGCCGGGCCGGATGGCCGACACCAGGCGGGCGATGATGCCGGCATCGTGGAGAAAATGCTGTCCGAAGCGCTTGCGTGGCCGGTGCGCCTTCATCCGCGCGGCCGGGACATGCCGCGCGCCAGGTTGATCGCGGCGTTGAGACTGCCCGAATCGGCCTTGCCGGTCCCGGCCAGGTCCAGCGCCGTGCCGTGATCCACCGAAGTGCGGATGAACGGAAGCCCGAGGGTGACGTTCACCGCATGCCCGAACCCGACGTGCTTGAGCACCGGCAGGCCCTGGTCGTGGTACATCGCCAGCACGACGTCGAACGCACGCAGGCGGTCCGGCACGAAGGCGGTATCGGCCGGCAGCGGACCGGTCAGCGACATGCGACTGTCCAGCTTCTTCATCACCGGTTCGATGATCTCGATCTCCTCGCGCCCGAGGTGGCCGCCCTCGCCGGCGTGCGGGTTGAGGCCGAGCACCGCGATGCGCGGCCTGGCCAGCCCGAACTGGCGCTGCAGGCCTTCGTGAACAATTTCCAGAGTCCGGGTCAGGCTATCGGCGTCGATCGCGTCGGGCACCTCGCGCAGCGGCAGGTGGGTCGTCGCCAGGGCCACGCGCACCTGGCCGGCGACGAGCATCATCACCACCCGGTCCACGTCCGACTCGGCGGCGAGAAATTCGGTGTGACCGCTGAAAGGAACGCCCGCTTCGTTGATCACGCCCTTGTGGACCGGGCCGGTGACCAGACCGTGTACGCGGCCGGCCAGGCAGTGGCGGGCGGCCACGCGGAGGCATTCGAGAACGTATTCCGCGTTGGCTGGGTCGGTGCGCCCGGGCACCGCCGGGCGGGCCAGTTCCACCGGCAGGCAGCGGATGCCGCCGGTGGCCCCGGCCTCGACCGAGTCCAACTCCTGAACCGTGGTCTCGAGGCCGAGCCGCTCGACGGTCTCGCGCAGCAAGCCGGGATCGGCCACCAGGATCAGCGCCGGATCGAGGGCCGCCGCCCGACACGCGAGTTCGGGCCCGATGCCGGCCGGTTCACCCGGCGTGACGATGAGTTGCTCGAGCGCCATGCCCGGGACCGACTCCTCAGAGCCGGATTTCGACGAAGGACTCGTTGCGCAACTGCCGCATGAACCGGTCCAGTTCTTCCTGGGATTTCTGCTGCGACAGCATCTCGCGCGCCTCCGAGCGCCGGATTTCTTCCGTGCGGTCGGTCTGCCGCACGTCCAGAAGTTTCACCAGGTGCCAGCCGCGTGGGCTGCGGAAGGGCTCGCTGAGCTCGCCCGGCTCGAGGGAGTCGACCGCTTCCTGGATGTCCGGCCCATAGCCGCCGGCCGGGAACCATTCGAGCAGGCCGCCGAGGTTGGCGGTCGACTGCTCGCTGGAGTACTCGCGCGCCAGTTCGGCGAAGTCCTCACCCTGCTGGATGCGGCGCCTGAGGTTCTGGATCTGTTCGCGCGCCTCTTCGGGCGAGATCAACTCGGAGGGGCTGATCATCAGGTGGCGCGCCCGATACTCTTCGACCATCACTTCGCTGCGCTCGCGCACATCGCGCACCTTCAGGATGACGAAGCCGGCCGGCGTACGCAGCGGCTCGGTCACCTCGCCGGGCCCGAGCCCCTGGATCGCCTCGGCGAAGACCCTGGGCAGGGCGCTGGCGTTGCGCCAGCCGACGTCGCCGCCTTCGAGGGCATCCGGGCCCTGGGAATAGCTGATGGCCGCCGCGGAGAAGGCCATGCCCTCGTCCAGGCGCCGGTAGATTTCCTCGACGCGGGACTGCGCTTCCTGCACCTGCTCGGGCGAGGCCGACTCGGGCACGGAAACGACGATCTGCGAAAGCAGGTACTCCTCGCTGCTGAACTGGTCGGAGGCGAGCAGGATGTCGATTTCGGTGCCGCTGATGGGGTCCATGGAATTGACCACGCGCTGCTGCAGCCGCGAGGTCATGATCTCGTGGCGGATATCGCGCCGGAATTCCTCGAAATCGATGCCGTCGGACTCGAGCACCCGGCGCAACTGCGCCAGCGGCAGGTTGTTCTGCTGGGCGACCCGATTGAGCGCATTGTCGACGTCGGCGTCGGAGACGCGAATGCCGGTCTGCTCGGCCCGCAGGACTTGCAGACGCTGCATGATCAGGCGCTCGAGCACCTGCTCTTCGAGCACGCTGCGCGGCGGCAGGTTCTCGCCGCGCGCCCTGACCTGCTGCGAGATGGCGTCGATGGCCTGGTCGAGTTCGCTTTGCAGGATCACGTCTTCTTCGACCAGCGCCACGATGCGGTCGATGGGCTGGCCGTCCGATTGCGCGGTCGCCAGCAGGGGCAGCACCAGAATCAGTGCCGCCAGGGTTCGAATCATTGCCTGTTTCATTGCAATTCAGTTCCTCAGAGAATGCTTGCCTGTCATCGCCAGGAGGGATCGGTGAACAGCCGGTAGGGCGGGCGGCCGATGCTGCCCAGGCCCTTGAGCTCGAGTTCGACGAAGAATGCCGTGCGCTTGTCCGACTCGCGGTCACGCACCCATTCGCGCGCGGTGAATCGCAGCGACCAGCAACAGCTGTCGTACTCGATGCCGCCGAGCACCTCCAGTGTCTCATTTTCCTCGAACGAATACGTTACGCGCCCGATAAGGTTGAGCCGATCGTTGACCGGGTAACGGAAACGCATATCGGCCTGGTCGACCCGGTCCCGACGGAACCGGTAGCCCAGCGCCACCTGACGGGCGTCCCGACCCTGCCAGTTGAGACCGAATCTCGCAACCTCGGTTTCATCTTCCTCGTCGTCCCATTGCAGGCCGGCGCTCAGGGCGAGCTGGCGCGCCGGCCGCCAGGTCATCTCGGCCACCGTGGCCGAACGCTGGCGCGTGTCCGGCGCCTGGTCGTCGAGCTGCACGCGCAGGTCCCTGAAATACAGGATCTGACCGACGCTGCCCTCCAGCCGGCTGAAGCCGTCCTCGGCCTCGAGCAGCCGCGAGGTCAGCGCAAGCGTGAGCTGGTTGGCGTCGCCCTGGCGATCGGGACCGCTGAACCGGTTGTAGTGGAACAGCTGGCTGAAGCCGAAGGTCAGTTCGCGCGTGTCGAAATCCGGGAAATCGTCCTGGTTGCGGTACGGGACGTAAAGGTAAAAGAGCCTGGGCTCCAGGGTCTGGATGCGCCCGCTGTCGAGGCGGCGCTCGAAGGCCAGGCCGGCATCGAGCGTGGCGATCGGCGTGGTGCGCGTCAGGCTGGCCTGCCCGCCGCCGTCGAGCTCGTAGGCCGTCGAGCGCACGCCCAGCGACGGGCGAATGTGCCAGCCCGGCGCCACCAGGTCGTAGTGCAGGCGCGGGAACAGGTCGACACGCGCTCCGGTCACGCCCACATCGCGGTCGAAGTAGACCGCTTCGCCGTCGAGGGAGAAGCGGAAGCGTCCCCCCAGCGGCCGATCGATGGCAAGCAGTGTCCGCGGCAGGCGCCGGTACGGTTCCTGCGTCGGCCCCACGCTTTCGTCGAGCACCTGGAAGTTGTCGGCCAGCACCTCGAACGACCAGTAGCGACCCGATCCGCGCAGGCCGGCCGACGATCGAAGAAACTGGATGGCCGAGTCGCGAAGGTCGCTGCCCAGGTCGATGAAATATTCCTCGTCGCTCGCCCGTTTCAGGTCGAGCGTTGCCAGCCAGCCGTCGGACGGCTTGAAGCGGTAATCGAATTCGCCGTAGTAGCGGCTCTCGTTCGTGCGCTGGTCGTCGGGCAGCCAGTCGATGCGGAACTCACCGGCCTGGCGCTGCGTGAGGAAGCGGTGTTCGAAGCCCAGCAATGGGCCGCGCTTTTCGATCCAGCGCGCCGTGATCGTGGCGTCCTGGTTGGGCGCGATATTCCAGTACCAGGGCACGGAGATGTCGAGGCCGTCGTCGGCCGAATAGCCGAACCCCGGGTACAGGAAGCCGCTCTTGCGCCGGTCGTCGAGCGGGAAGCTCAGCCAGGGCGAGTACAGCAGGGGCACGCCCTTGAAGGTCAACCGCGCGTTGCGGGCCGTGCCCACGCCCTTTTCCAGGTCCATGTCGACGCTGGACGCCTGCAGCTGCCAGTCGGTCTGCTCCGGCGGGCAGGTCGTGAAATCGAAGGTCTCGAGCCGGGCGTGCTCGGGATCCCGCAGCAACACGCTGCTCGCCGAGCCGCGCGCGGTGGTGCCGGGGATGGTGTAGACGACCGACTCGAACTGGCCGCTTTGCCGTCGCGTGTCGTAGCGGGCGTTCTCGGCATCGACGTTGAGGCGCGGACCGCTGTACTGCAGCCAGCCGGGAATGCGCACGCGGCCGGTCTGCGGTTCGTAGATCAACTCGTCGGTTTCGAGCTGCTGCCGGCCCTGGGTGAGCCGCACGCTGTCGCGAAAACGCACTTCGTCCTGCCGGCTGGCGTCGAACTGCCCGGCATGAATGTCGGTGGTGCCCGGCTCGGTCTCCGGCGGCGCTTCGGGAATACGCAGCGGCGCCGGCGGCGGGCACGACAGGGGCTCGTCCACCTCCGCCCGGGCGGGCGTGGCGGCCTGGGCGAGCGCCAGGGCAATCGCGGCGGAAAGCAGGTGATGCGGCGACAAGTCGGGTTCCGGCTGCAAATTAGCCGGTTAAGTTTGCATATCCCCCGCAATTGTTCAATGGTCGCCGCGCAGAAAGGCCGCCCGCCGCTGCGCATCCGCCTCGGCCAGGGCACGGGCGCGCTCGTACAGGCAGCCGAAGTCTTCGGCGCATTCGGACCGGTAGAGCGACTCGAAAGCGGTAACACCGGCCTCGTAAGTCGCCACCAGCGCCAGATGGGCGTTGTTGAGTTCGCCCGATGCCCAGGCCTCAATCCGATGTCCCCCTTCGCTTTCGGCCAGGCGCCGCAATTCGGAACCGAGTCGCTCGAACTCGAGCGACTTGACCGCCGCCAGCTCGTCCCGGCCGGAGGCCTGTCCGTAGCCGAGCGCCAGCCGCTCCCGGGCCGCCATCAACGCCTCGGTCAGCCGACGGTCCAGTGCCTGGCTCGCTCGCCACTCGCGCACGACGGCATCGTCGCCCTGACGCGCGAGCCAGCGTCGCGCCCCCTCGCGACCGACGAAGGTGGCGAAGGCCTCGTTGAAGGCGGTATCGCCGCGCACGTAGAGCATTTCGTGGGTCAGTTCGTGGAAGATCAACTCGGCCAGCGCCGGATCGGACAACTCGAGCATGCTGTCGAGCACCGGGTCGTCGAACCATCCCAGCGTGGAATAGGCGGTGGCCGGAAAGACCGCGACGTCGAAGCCCTCGGCCGCCATTTTCGAGGCGAGCGCCCTGGCGCGTTCTCGGTCGAAGAAACCCCGGTAGGCGAGACAGCCGACCAGCGGATAGCACCAGGTTTCGGGAACGACCGAGTAGGCCGGCGCGGCGACGACGTTCCACAACGGCGCTTCGCGACCGAGATCAGCGTAGTCGGAGTAACTGCCGCTGTCGGGCAGGTCGAGTTCACTGGAGGCGAACTCGCGAATCTCGAGAACCGTGCGCAGTCGCTCGCGCAACGCCGGCGCGGTGACCGGATCGGCAATCAGTTCTGCGATATCCTCGCGCTTGGCCAGAATCTCGATCTGGCCCCGGGCGGCCTGGCCGTACCACGCCACCGTGGCGCAACCGGCCAGCGCCAGCAGCATGACCGACAGGAGCAGACCCTTGACCGACCACAGCGACCACAGCGACCACAGCGACGACTGGTACCTGGACGACGAATTCTGGCGCAACTTCGGCTCGCTGATGTTCAACGCCGACACTTTCGCGCGTGGCTCCCAGGAAGTCCAGCTACTGCTCGACCTGCTCGGCGAGCACCCCGGAACCGTGCTCGATCTCGGCTGCGGACCGGGACGCCACGCCCTGCCCCTGGCCGACGCGGGCCTGAAGGTCACGGCGGTCGACACCAGCCCCTCGCTGCTGGCCCAGCTCGAGGCAGCCCTCGACGGCCGCGACATCGAGATCGTCGAGGCCGACATGCGCGAGTTCACGCGCGAGCAGGCCTTCGACCTCGTCATCGTGATGTGGACGAGCTTCGGTTATTTCCCCGACGAGGCCGATCATCGGCGCGTGCTGGATCGCATCCACGACAGCCTGAAGCCGGGTGGCCGGCTGGTGCTCGACCTCGTCGGCCTGGAGTATCTTTGCCGCCACCTCCAGCCCGTCCACCTGACCGAGTACGATGACGGCCGCATCCTGGTCGAGCGCCCTGACCTGACCGCGGACATGACCCGGCTCGAGAACGAGTGGATGCTGATCGACGGCGATCGCGTCCATTACCACAGCTTCTCGCACCGGGTGTGGTCGGCCGGTGAGATCCGGTCGCTGCTGGCCCAGGCCGGCCTGGCCGTGGAATCGATTCACGGCGACTACGCCGGCAGCGACTACGATCTCGAGGCGGAACGGCTGGTGGTCATCGCGCAGGCCACTTGAAAACCCGCGCCGACGGGAGGATGATTCTTTCCAGTCGTCTTGCCAAAAGGGGCACGATTCTCGGGGTCGAGCCGGATGTCCGGCCGGGTCCGGTCGAGCCCGGGAGACGACCATGGCCATCCGCTGCATCCGCGCAATCGCGCTCTTCCTTCTCTTTCCGTGGCAATCGTGCCTCGCCCTCGATGAGTACCGCCTCGACGACGGCGTCAAGGACAGCGCCTGGGGCCTGGCGGGTGGCAGCGGCGATATTTCCTTCGCCTGGCTGAACCGGTTCACGGTGGAACCGGGGCTGGAGACGATCACCGGCCTGCGCGTGGCCTTCGGCGGCGATTCCGGCAACAACAACGTGCCCAACGGCACGAGCGTGACCTTCTACCTGTGGGCGGACCCCAACCAGGACGGTGACCCATCCGACGCGGTCGTGATCACGTCCTGGTCGGACCTGGTTGCCAACACCGGCAGCAACACGCTCAACACCTACACCCTGCCCAGCCCGCAGACCCTGACGGCCGGCGACTCATTCTTCGCCGGGGCGATCATCAACGGCCTGGCCAACGTCCCCTTCCCCAACGATGTGCGCGTCGGCGCGCTCGACGAGGACGGCAGCGACTCCATCCCGAACTACCCGCCCAACCTGCAAAGCTGGGTGGCCTCGAGCAACCAGAGCATTCCCGTCGACCCGGGCGATCTCGACGGCGCCGTCAATGCGGTCGCAAGAGTGAGCAACGCCTTTCCACTGCCGACCTGCCAGGGCTGCAGCGGCGACGGCACCTGGCTGATCCGAATCAATGCCCAGGATCTGTCGGGCACCCCGCAGCTGTCGATTTCACCGGACAGCCTGAACTTCGGCCCCAGCCGGGTCGGGGAAATCGCCGGGCCGCTGGCGACCACGCTGACCAGCAGTGGAACGGCGAGCGTCGACGTCACGGCCATCACGCCCGCGACCTCGCCCTGGTTCCTCAACACGCTGGTGCCGGGCGCCTGCCCCACGCCGCCCTTCTCGCTGGTGCCCGGCGCGAGCTGCACCCTCGACTACACGTTCGCACCGACCGCCGCAGGCCTGCAGTCGACATCGATCACGGTCAGCTCCAATACGGCGCCGCCTCCGCCGGCGCCGGTGCTTCTCCTCGGCGAAGGCGTGGACGTGATCCTGGAAGTGCTTCCCCTGAACCTGGACTTCGGCACGGTGGCATTGGGCGAGACCGTGACGGCGCCCCTGCAAGTCATCAACGCCGGCAACGGCACGGCTACCGGCTTCGACCTGGAAGTGCTGGGGGTCAATCCCGCGCTGCCGCCGGAGTTCGTTGTCGCCCCGGGGACCTGCGGTCCCTTCCCGTTTACCATCGCCTACCAGGCGGGCTGCGACCTCGAGGTGCAGTTCACGCCGGCGGCGCCCGGCGGGCATATCTTCACCACCGAGTTGATCACTGATGCATCCGTCACGCCGGGGCCATTCGACCTGACCGGAAATGCCGTGGTGGTCGAGATCTTTGCCGACCGCTTCCAGGCGTCGCCGTAGGGGGCTTGTTCAGAGCCCGACTAGCCGACGAGGATGCCGGCCCAGCTGGCGTTGAGCAGGGAAACCAGGGTGCCGCCGAGCACCGCCTTGAGGCCAAGCTGGGCCAGGTCGGCACGACGCGAGGGCGAAATCCCGCCGATGCCGCCGATCTGGATGGCGATGGAGGCGAAGTTGGCAAAGCCGCACAGGGCATAGGTGGCGATCAGGGTGGATCGCTCCGACAGCTCGCCCTGCATCTCGGTCAGCGCCACGTAGGCGACGAACTCGTTGGCCACGACCTTCTGCCCGATCAGGCCGCCGACCGCGACCGCTTCCTCCATCGGCACGCCCGCGAGCATCGCCAGCGGGGCGCAGATCCAGCCGAGCAGCAGAGCCAGGTCGATGGGCTGGCCGACCAGCGCCTGCAGGCCGGTGACCTCGCCCAACCAGCCCAGCGGGCCGTTGATCAGCGCGATCAGGGCCAGGAAGGCGAGCAGCATGGCGCCGACGTTGAGCGCCAGCTTCAGGCCCTCACCGGCGCCGCCGGCGGCGGCTTCGATCAGGTTGGTGTGCGGTCGATCGATGGCGGTGCGCACCGTGCCGGCCGTCTCCGATTCCTGGGTTTCTGGCAGCAGCAGCTTGGCGACCACGAGCGCGGCCGGCGCGGCCATGATGGAAGCCGAGATCAGGTGCTTGGCGTAGAAGGCCTGCTGTGCGGGATCGGAGCCGCCCAGCAGCATCACGTAGGCGGCCAGCACGCCGCCGGCGATGGTCGACATGCCCCCGGTCATCAGCGCGAACAGCTCCGAGCGGGTCATGCCGGCGATGAAGGGCCGCACGACCAGGGGCGCTTCGGTCTGGCCGACGAACACGTTGGCCGCCGTGGCCAGCGACTCGCTGCCGGAGACCTTCATGAAACGCGTCATCACCCAGGCCATGACCTCGACGATCTTCTGCATGATGCCGATGTGGTAGAGACAGGCCATCAACGAGGCGAAGAAGATGATGGTCGGCAGCACCTGGAAGGCGAAGATGAAGCCGAACTCCTCGGCGTCGGCAAGCGGCCCGAAGATGAATTCCGCACCGGCGCTGGTGTAGCCGATCAGCGTCACGAACAACTGACCGAGCTGGTCGAACAGCATCTTGCCCAGCGGCACCCACAGCACCAGGATCGCCAGGAGCAGCTGCAGGACCAGGCCGACCACAACGGTCTGCCACGAAATGCTGGCGCGCGCCGAAGACAGGGCCCAGGCAATGCCCAACAAAAGGGCGATTCCCGCCAGCCCGAAAAGATCCTGAATCAAACCGCTCGACTCCCTCGATCATTCGCCGGTGAATGTGCGCCGGTACTTTTAACACATTTGAAACGCAGGGGCCGCGCTGGCGCATCCTGGTAACGCGGACTAGAATGAGCCGAAGCCGACCGGGCGTTCCCCGTGAACACCGAGTCTGGCCGGATTTCAGCGGGAATTCCGTTATTGGGGTACACCATCGAGCAGCCTGCCGATCCGATACGGGATTTGCAGTGCAGCAACTACCAGGATTAAAGCGGGAGGTAAGACCATGAAGTTGAGATTGATCGTCGGCCTGTGCGCGCTGGGCATGCTGACCGGCTGCCCGGCTGCCGGCACCACCACCCAGGTTCGCGACAGCGGCTCCGGCCCGAGCATGGAGGAAGCCCGCGCGGCGCATTACAACGGCCCGCAGGCCCGCATCGCCGTGGCTCGCTTCGAAAACAAGGCGGCCAACTCCGGCCGCTGGTGGAACGAATCGATCGGTGACGGCATGGCCGACATGCTGACCACCGCCCTGTTCAACTCCGGCCGCTTCATCGTGCTCGAGCGCCAGGCCATCGACGACGTCATGGCCGAGCAGGACCTGGGCGCCAGCGGCCGCGTGCGCGAGAGTACCGCCGCGGCCATCGGCGAAATCGAGGGCGCCGAACTGCTCGTCGTTGCCGCGGTCACCGAGTTCTCGGAGAACGCCAGCGGCACGCGCGGCTCCTTCGGCGGCAGCCGCATCGGCCGGGTCATCGGCGGCATCGCCGGCGGCAGCAGCAGCGCCCACATGGCCATCGACCTGCGCATCATCGACTCCAACACCAGCCGCGTACTGGCAGCCACCAGCATCGAAGGCGAAGCAAAGGACTTCGACATCGGCGGCGCCCTGGCCGGCTACACCGGCAGCCACGCCCTGGGCGGTTCGCTTTCCACATGGGAAAACACCCCGCGCGAGAAGGCCCTGCGCCAGGTCATCGGCAAGGCCGTCGAAGAAGTGGTGCGCCGCACGCCGCAGCGCTATTACCGCCACGGCGGCGGCCAGGCGGCCGGCTACCAGGCCAGCAACACCGGCGGCAACGGCAGCGCCGGCGGCGGCACCGGAGAGCGCGTGGTGATCACGGCCAACTCGCTCAACGTCCGTTCCGGCCCCAACGGCGACAGCTCGGTCCAGTTCAGCCTGAGCTCGGGCGCCATGGCCGACGTGCTCGTGCGCGCCGGCGACTGGATCCAGATCCGCGACGGCCAGGGCCGCACCGGCTGGGTGGCCTCGGAGTTCACGCTGGACGTGCAGTAAGAACGCGCGACACACCTAGCGGTTCGACAAAAGGCCTCGCCCGGGTTCGGGCGGGGCCTTTTTCGTTCGCGGTTTGGCTCCTTGGTTTTTTGGTTTTTTGGTGTTTTGGTTTCGGCAGCCGCGAGGGTTGGCGGGGCGGCTGCGCCGCGATGCGTTTGGGGAGGGCACTTCAGAGCCAGCTGAACTTGGACTCAGTGCCTTTTTGGTTCGTCAACACGGCGGAAAGCAAAGTACTCGGCCCCAGCCCAACCCACGCCCCCGAACCTCAAGGCTGCCGCACCAAAAAACCAAAACACCAAGACACCAAATAACCAATTCACGAGCCCCAACGCAAAAAGCGCCGGAACGAAAGAACGAAAGAACGAAAGAACGAACAAACGCGGCGTAGCCGCCGCCGTCAGTCGAACTGCGCCCTGATCCCGGCCAGCCACGGCTCGACGGAATCGACCGCCCGCCGCGTGGCGTTGAGTGAAGTGAACTCGATCTGCTCGACCGGCGAGGCGCCCATCTGGCGCATGTCGTGCAGGTCGTAGGTGATCGCCTCGAGCTGGGCAATGAACGCCGTCTCGACGCGATTGTAGTACTGCAGCTCCCGCTCGCCGGCCGGCAGGGCGCGGGCGACGACGACATAGCGCGCGCCGGCATCGAGCGCGGGCCCGGCCAGCCCGGCCAGGTCGACTTCCTCGCCCTGGACGTAGTTGCGATAACCGCTGACGAAGCCGCGCTGCACCAGCGGGTGGCTGCCGCCGCGCAGGGCCGACTCGATTTCGCGCACCATCGGATCGGCGATGACCGGATCGCCCACGCCGATCACCACGATTCCGCGCGGCGGCGGTGGGGGCGCCGACGACCGCGCAGTCTCGGCGGGGGCGGCGTTCATGGGTGCCGGAGTCGACTCGCTTTCGACCATGGCCACTTCCGGGCCTTGTTCGACGACCGATGCTTCCGTCGAACCGGATTCTTCGCCTGTGTTTCCCGCGACCGAATCGGGTTCGCCCGTCGCAACGGCCTCGCTTGCCGAGCCGGTCGACTGACCTTCATCCTTCGCAAGGCTCGTCGCCGCACTGTCCGACCCGCCGCCAGCGTCTTCGGTGGCGGTCGCCTCGCCGTCGGCTCCGCCCTCGCCGGCGGCCACGGCCTGACCGGCCCGCAATGCGCCGGCGGCATCGGCCGCCGGGCCGGGTTGCTCGGCCAGAGCCTCTTCCGAGTCGGCCTCCGGGGCAGGTGCGGCAGACGGGGTCCCGGAGTCGCCTGCGCCCGGCCACCAGGCCGTGACGCGGTTCCAGGTGGACGGATCGAGCCGCGCGAGCCCGAAGCCGGCTGCCGCCAGTGCCAGGACCAGCACGACCAGCATGGCCGCAGTGCGGCCCCGCCGCTTCGGCGTCTCGCGCTGGACGGGAACGGGATGCTGCTGCGCGGTTTCGGTTTGCAGAACAGCGGTGGCCTCGGGCGCGCTGGCGGCCGGCGCCGCCTGGGCGGCGGTGCGGGCCGTGGCCAGTGCCTCGGTCACCTCGCGCTCGGCGGTGGAGGGCCCCGTGTCACCACGCTGGACCGGACCCGTTTTGCCGGTCTTGAGGGGTTTCATGTCGGCGAGCAGCGCCGACCAGTCGGCATATCGTTCGGCCGGCTTGATCGCCAGCAGCTTGCCGAGAATATCGACCACGCGTTCGTCGACCTTGCCTTCCAGCCTGGAGAGGTCGGGAAAACCGCCGGCGGCGAGCTGCTTGAACGTTTCCTTGAGGTCGCGCCCCGGCATCAGGCGATCGCCGGTGAGCATTTCGTACCACACGGCGCCGAGGGCGAACATGTCGCTTCTCGAATCCACCGGTCCGCCGCTGAGCGCCTCGGGGGCCAGGTAGCCGGGCGTGCCCATGACGGTCTGGCTGCCGGCACCGGACTGCTCGGCGGCCACGCAGGCGATGCCGAAATCGGTGAGCACGGCGCGACCGCGTCGGTCGATCATGATGTTGCCCGGTTTGACGTCCCGGTGGACGATGCCTTCCCCGGCGGCGGCGGAGAGCGCGTTGGCCGCCTGCTCGGTCACGCGGCGGGCCATTTCGGGCGAGCACTGGCCCTCACGATCGATGAAATCGGCCAGCGATTCTCCGTCGACGTATTCCATGACGAAATACGGCTTGCCGTCGTGTTCGTCGGCGACGTAGATCTGGGCGATGTTGGGGTGGTTGAGTGCGGCGACGTTGCGCGCCTCTCGCAGGAAGCGGGCGACCACGATTTCGTCGGCGCTGAGCTCGTCGCTCAGGCACTTGATGGCGATGAAACGTTCGAGCTTGGGATCGAGCGCCTTGTAGACCACGCCCATGCCGCCGCGGCCGAGCTCGCTGATGATGTGATAGCGTCCGAGAACTTCGCCCATGTCCGTCACCTCCCGGCTGGATGGGTCGCCGCGGTCGGCGCACTCGCCGCCCTTTTGGCCGAATATACCAAACCTAACGATGAATCCGCCCTGAACCGGTCATCGCAGGGAGTCAGCCATCGACGAAACCGGATTCAGTCGACGTCGACGTAGACGCTGACTTCGCGTGTGGCGCGGAAGGTGATCTCGGGGTGGCGCTCTTCGGCCAGCTGCAGATTGACGCGCGTCGGGGCCAGGTAGACCAGCTGGCCGCCGCCGTCCTCGGCGAGGTGACGTTCGTTCTTGTCGCGGAATTTCTCCAGCGCTCGCTCGTCGTCGCAGCTGACCCAGCGGCAGGTGGCCACGTTGACCTGCTCGAAGACGGCCTCGACGTTGTACTCGGCCTTCAGGCGGTAGGCAACGACGTCGAACTGCAACACGCCGACCGCGCCGAGCACGAGATCATTGCCGAACAGCGGCTTGAAGAACTGGGTCGCACCCTCCTCGGACAACTGCGTCAGCCCCTTGGTCAGGGCCTTGAGCTTGAGCGGGTCCTTGAGCTGAACGCGGCGGAACAGCTCCGGCGCGAAGCTCGGAATGCCGGCGAACTGCAGCTTTTCGCCTTCGGTAAAGGTGTCGCCGATGCCGATCGTGCCGTGGTTGTGCAGCCCGACGATGTCGCCCGGATAGGCGTACTCGGCCGCCGCTCGCTCGTCGGCCATGAAGGTCAGCGCGCCGTGGGTGCGCTGTTCCTTGCCCAGGCGCACGTGGTGCAGCTTCATGCCCTTCTCGAACCGGCCCGAGCAGATACGCATGAAGGCCATGCGATCGCGGTGGGCGGGGTCCATGTTGGCCTGCACCTTGAAGACGAACCCGGTGCACTTTTCCTCCGCCGGCTCGACCGTGCGGCCCAGGGTGGCGCGCGGCTGCGGCTGGGGCGCGTGGTCGGTGAACTCGTCGAGCAGCGGGATCACGCCGAAATTGTTCAGCGCCGAGCCGAAGAAGACCGGCGTCTGCTCGCCTTTCAGGTAGCGCTCCAGGTCGAAGTCGTGGCTGGCGCCCTTGACCAGTTCGATCTCATCGCGGAGCTCGGCGGCCATGTCGCCCAGGGCTTCGTCGGCTTCGGGCGAATCCAGGCCGGCGATGATCTTCGGGTCCTGGCGCATGTAGTTCTTGCCCGACTCGTAGAGGTGAATCTCGTCCTTCAACAAGTGGTAGATGCCCTGCAGGCGCCGGCCCATGCCGATCGGCCAGGTCACCGGCGCGCACTCGATACCGAGCACCTCCTCGACCTCGTCGAGCAGCTCGATGGGCTCGCGGCCCTCGCGGTCAAGCTTGTTGATGAAGGTGAAGATCGGCGTGGCGCGCATGCGGCACACCTCCATGAGCTTGATGGTGCGCTCCTCGACGCCCTTGGCGCAGTCGATCACCATCAGCGCCGAGTCCACGGCGGTGAGCACGCGGTAGGTGTCCTCGGAGAAATCGGCGTGGCCCGGCGTATCGAGCAGGTTGACGATGCGCTCCTTGTAGGGGAACTGCATCACCGAAGACGTGATCGAGATGCCGCGCTCCTTTTCCATCTCCATCCAGTCGGAGGTGGCGTGGCGCGAGGCCTTGCGCGACTTCACCGAGCCGGCGAGCTGAATCGCCCCGCCGAAGAGCAGGAACTTCTCGGTCAGCGTGGTCTTGCCGGCGTCGGGGTGCGAGATGATCGCGAAAGTGCGCCGGCGCTCGATTTCGTCGGTCAGTCGGGACATGGTCGGAACGCGCAGGTAAACACACCATTATAACTGTCGGCACGGCCTTCGGAAATCAGGGCATGTCACGACTTGCCGTCCGGGAATGAACGGTCTAGTTTCCTCTTTGGGGAGTTGGCAATCGAGGGGGCCTTTCTTCTGAGGAGTTCACATGACTCGACACAGCCTTGCTTGCCTGACGCGAGCCTGCCTGTTTTTCGGCGCTTCGGCACTCTGTTCGGCCGTCGCTGCCCAGGACACGGCTTCGACGCTCGAGTCGTTCTACCAGGCCACCGGCGGAGACCAGTGGAGAGACAACACCGGCTGGCTGGACCCGGCGGTCGATTTCTGTGACTGGTACGGCGTCAGCTGCCGCGGCAGCCAGGGCGGCCAGCAGGTCATCGACCGCATCGAACTGCCGGCCAACAATCTCGTCGGCACCCTCGACCTGGCCGCGCTCGACGAACTGGGGTTGACCGAGCTGGACCTGGCCGACAACGATCTGGCCGGCACGCTCGAACGTGCCCCGGTCGGCATTCACCTGATGGACCTTTCCAACAACCGCTTCGAAGGCGCGCTGCCGGCCCTGCGCTCCGAGGACATTCCGCTCATCGTCGACGACAGCCCGCATACCTGGCGGCTGGCAAACAACCGCTTCAGCGGCCCGATCCCGACCAACTGGAGCGAATTGCGACTGCGCAACCTCGACCTCACCGGCAATGAACTGGACGGCAACGCGGCCACGGCCTTCGAAGCGATCGGCCGAGAAGGGCCGGGGTTCCTGGGTATCGCCGACAACGACTTCGCGGGTCCGCTGCCACCGGACATCACCGACACCTGGCTGCAACTGCATGACGTCGACACCTTCGGCGGGCTGAACCTGTGCTGGAACGACTGGCAGATCGACGATCCCGGACTGGACGACTGGATCGCCGCGCGGCATGTCGGCGGCGAGTACCTCGATTGCATCAACCGCGCGCGCACGACGGTGACGCCCGGCATCAGCGGATCGTTCTACAACTCCGCGCGCAGCGGAGAAGGACTGACGGTGATGATGCTCGACAGCGGCCAGCCCGTGATGTACTGGTTTTCATTCGACACCGAAGGCCGCCAGCAATGGGCCTTCGAAGCCGGGTTCCATCACGAGGAAAGCCTGCAATGGCGAACCCTGCTGGAGACCCGCGGCGACTTCGCCGAAGGCATCCGCTTCGTCGAGGGCCAGCGCACGGTTCGCCCGCTGATGGGCGCCAGGCTCGATCGGCTGTCGCCCAACCGCATGCATTTCGAACGGCGCTACTGGGACTACACGCTCTGCCCGCCGCTGCTCGACCCGCCCGGCACTTCGCAGCCCTGCCCTCTGATCCCCATATCCGACCGCCTGGACTACTCGCGGCTGACCCAGCTGGCGGGCACCACCTGCACCAACCAGAGCGATCACCAGCAGTACTCCGGCGCCTGGTACGACCCCTTCCGCAGCGGCGAGGGCTTCGTCATCGAGGCGCTGCCCGACGATCGCGCCGTCGTCTACTGGTTCACCTACACGGCCGACGGATCGGGCGACCAGGCCTGGATGGTCGGACAGGGCACGATCGAACCGGGCGATCAATCCCCGGCCGAGATCATCGTCGATCCGCTCTACCAGCCTATCAGCGGCGTCTACGGCGCCGATTTCGACCCCGAGGCCGTCGAAGCCGTGGACTGGGGCCGCCTGCGCATCGAGCTCGACAGCGCCGACACGGGCCGGGTCTACTGGAACAGCAACCTGGCGGAATACGGATCCGGTGACTATCCGATCGTGCGCCTGGCACGCCCGATGCTCGCCGACTGCGACAACGCGCAACCCTGAAAATCGCTCCCCGCGGCCCGGCCACCCCGCCGGGCCGCCCATTTGCCTGTCGACGATCGCTCTCGTACCATGGATTCGGGGCATTCAATCGTTGGCGAGGTGCAATCACCATGCAAAGCAACAGCTGCCGGGCGCTCTCCGCCCTGGCCACCCTCATCCTTCTCGCATCGCTGCACGGCAGCCCGGCATCGGCCCTCTCGCCGCCGCCACCGCTGCCGGTCGAAGCGCTCTCGGATTTCTACGAGGCCATGAACGGCGACGAATGGCACCGCAACGACGGCTGGCTCGACCCGGAGGTCGATGTCTGCGACTGGTACGGCATCTCCTGCGTGACCGAGGCGCCGGCAACGGGTGGATACGAGTGGATCGGGCGCATCGAGCTGCCGGACAACAACCTGCAGGGGGAACTCACCGCCGAACTGCAGGAACGCCTGTGGACCTACGGTCCCGCGTCCACGCCAAGCCGCGAGCTTGATCTCAGCGGCAATGCCATCCGCGGGGAGTTCACTTATTTTCCCTGGGGCACCGGGGACGTGAACCTGAGCGGCAACCTGCTGAGCGGCAGCCTGCCCGATCTGCCCGCGGAATTGCCCGAAATCGAACTCGAGCGACTCCGCCTGTCCCGCAACGACTTCGAAGGCGCCGTACCCGCCGGCTGGGACCGCCTGCAGTTGCGCCGCCTCGAGCTTTCCGACAACCGCCTCGACGCCGGTGCCGAACACGCCTTCGCGGCCATGCACGGTTTCGAGCAGAGCTTTCTCTACCTCAACGGCAACCGCTTCGCCGCCGAGCTGGGCGAAGACATCACCAACGCGCAGGGGCTGGCCGAACGCGGCGACAGCAACGTCGGCGCCGGGCTCGACCTGTGCTACAACGACTTCCTGATCGAAGACCCCGCCGTGAGGGACTGGATCGCCGCACGCCACGTCGGCTCGACGGACTTCGAGGCCTGCCTGGGCCGGCAACGCGTGGCCGTCGACGCCACCGCAAGCGGCAGCTGGTATCACCCCGGCCGCTCCGGGGAAGGCATTTCGCTGATGATCCTCGAACAGGGTGCGCCCCTGCTCTACAGCTTCGGCTTCGACAGCGAGGGCCGACAGCAGTGGCTGTTCGAGCTGGGCCACGCCGGCGACCGCTGGCTGCGCTGGGATCCCGTGCGCGAGACGCGCGGTTACTTCGGCGAAGGCATCGCCGCCGACGAGGACTACCGCTTCGTCCGGTCCACCGGCCGGTTTCGCGCCGACCGCGTCGGCACCGACACGCTCAGCCTGCACCGCCACTACTACGACCTGCTGGCCTGCGGGCCGTGGGAACCGCAAGTGGTACCACCCCCCGGTCTGTGCCCGCCACCGCTGTTCGACGATCGCCTCGACTACCACCGCCTGTCACGCCTGGCCGGAACGACCTGCGAAAACGGCAGCGATTACCAGCAGTATTCCGGCGCCTGGTACAACCCGCAGCAGTCCGGCGAAGGCTTCCTGATCGAAGTCATGCCCGACGACCGCGCGGTCGTCTACTGGTTCACCTACAAGCCAGGCGATTCCGGCGAGCAGGCCTGGATGGTCGGAAGCGGGGAGATGTCCTTTGTGCCTTCCGTCATCCCGGTGGGTACGGAAAACCCGGCTCAACTCACGGTCACGCTCCACCAGCCCCAGGGCGCAAGCTACGGCCCGGACTTCGATCCCGGAGACGTCGATCCGGTCGAATGGGGCGAGCTCACGATCGACTTCGGCGTACCGGGCACCGGCGAGGTGCAGTTCGAGAGCGTCATAGACGACTTTGGCTCGGGCGAATTCCAGATCGAGCGATTGGCCGCTCCCATGCTGGCCGAGTGCGAGTAGCCCGGCATCGCCCCGTCGGCGGCCATCAAGCCACGCCAAATCCGGAGATCAGCGATGCAGCGAGCAACCACGATTCGACGTCTCGCGACCCTTGCCTTCCTGCTGCCCTGGGCCCTGGCAGGCGCCCAGTCCGAACCGGAGCGAGACGCGCTGGTCGCGCTCTACCGGGCCACCGGCGGCGAGAACTGGCGTGAGCAGGACAACTGGCTCACCGACCGGCACCACTGCGCCTGGGAAGGCGTCCACTGCCGGGATGTCGACGGCCAGCGGCGGGTCGATTTCCTCGATCTGCGCTGGCACGGACTCAGTGGACAGCTACCCGAATCCCTCGCCGGCCTGTCCGAGCTGACCGAGCTGGTACTCAGCGACAACAGGCTCAGCGGCCCGCTGCCGGATACGCCCTGGGGGCTGCCCCGACTTCGCTTCCTGGCTGTGCACGACAACCATTTCACCGGCACCATCCCGCAATGGCTGCTGGCGCTTGGAAAAGGCACAGGAGTGGACCTCAGCGGCAACCAATTCTCGGGATACCGAATCGGGACGTCGGAGTCCGGTGGGCAAACCGACCCCGTGAGCCTCGACCTCTCCGACAACCGGCTCGACCACCTGCCGCCGCCGGCGTGGCTGGAAGGCAAGCGCGTGACAGGTCTGGATCTCTCGGACAACCGGCTGGCGGGCTCGATCGATATGGCGACGCTTCCGCCGGACCTGCTTGAGCTCGATCTCTCGGACAACGCCCTGGCGGAAATCACGGGGCTGGACCAAAGCGGCTCCCAGTCGCTCGCCCGTCTCGATGCATCCGGCAATCAGTTCGAATCCTGGCCGGCCGGCCTGGCCGCACTCGACCTCGCCCATCTCGACCTCGGTGAAAACCGGCTGTCCGGTAGCTGGCCCGAGTGGCTGTCGACGATGCCCCTGGACACACTCGATCTCTCCGGCAATGAATTGTCCGGCGACTTGCCGGCCTCGGTCGGTCAACTCGAACTCATGGCGATCGATATCGGCAACAACGATTTCACCGGATCGATCGCGCCGGCGTTCGAGTCGCTGCGCACCCCCGACTGGTCGGGCAACTGGCTGCTCGCCGCCGACAACGCCTTCAGCGGCGGTTTGCCGGACAATCTCGAATTCTCCCGCTTCAATAACGGCTACTGGCCCAACACCTACGGTGACGTAATCGAGCAGTTCGGGCTGCGCGGCCTGGATCTGTGCTGGAACGAGCTTGAGATCAGCACGGCTGAGCGTGAAGCGATCGAAGACGCCCAGGTCCACAGAGGCCGGGAATTGGGGTCCTGCATCGACCAAGCACGCCACGCCATCGATCCGGGCGTCGGCGGATCCTGGTTCGACCCCGAACGCAGCGGCGAAGGGCTGACCCAGATGATGCTCGACAACGGCCGAGTGATGGTCTACTGGTTCACCTACGGCAACCTGGGCTGGCGGCCCGATGAACAACTCTGGCTGGTCGGGATCGTCGAGCCCGACGAACAGTCGTTCGGACCGATCCGGCTTGCAGCCCCGGAAGGCGGCCGATTTTCATTCGGGTTTAACCGCAGCGCTCGCCGCGACTACACGGGCAGCTACACCATTCGGCAGGATCGCGTTGACGAAGATGAAAGCCGGTTCTTCTACGAGTTCCTCCGCGGCGGCATCTGCATTACGGGCGGGTGCAGCTATGAATACGACAGCCAGCGCCTCGAGCACGATCGGCTCACGCGCCTGGCCGGCACCACCTGCGAGACGCAAAGCCCCTACCAGCAGTACGCCGGCGCCTGGTACAACCCCGAGCGCGCGGGCGAGGGCTTCGTTGTCGAAGTGTTGCCCGATGATCGAATCGTCGTCTACTGGTTTACCTACAAGCCGGACGAATCGGGGCACCAGGCCTGGATGGTCGGCAGCGGCCGCTTCCCGGACGAAGACCTCATCGTCGACCCACCCCCACCCTGGGAAACCCAGGCCGAAATGACCCTCTTCCAGCCCGTCGGCGCCGAGTTCGGCTCGCAGTTCGACCCCGCCGACGTACGCAGAGTCGAGTGGGGCGACTTCACCATCCGGTTCACCGACGAAGACCACGGCCGCGTGTTCTGGAACAGTGAGCTCGACGGTTACGGCTCCGGTGACTACGCCATCGAGCGCCTCGCCACCCCGAAGCTGGCCGACTGCGGGCCTTGATCGTCGCCGAGCCCGCGCCTCGATTAACCATGGTTTTACGAGCCCTAAACCGGCGCCTGACATTCCCGCTCTTAGACTCTATCCACGGGAAGGGATCATTTTCTTGCAGTGTGGGAGGACAAACCATGCATTCATTCGACAACCCGCCTCGGCTCTGGTCGGGGCTGGCCTGTACGGCTATTCTGACGCTTTCGCTGGGCATGACCAGCACATCGGTCGAGGCACAGCTGCCCGAAGCGGACCGGCAGGCCTTGATCGACCTCTACGAATCCACCAACGGCGACGAGTGGATCAAGAATGACAACTGGCTCGGAGAGCCGGGCACGGAATGCGACTGGCACGGCATCGAGTGCTTCGACGATCTCGACCAGTACGCAGTGATACTGAGCTACAACAACCTCTCGGGCAGCTTGCCGGCCTCGCTGAGCGACGCCGAGGGCATGCGCTTCCTTTTGGCCGAGAACAACCAGCTCGAAGGCGAGTGGACCATCGCACCCGAAAGCCTGCCGAACCTCATGCTGATCGATCTCGCCGACAACCGGCTGACCGGCTTCGATCTGTCCAAGAGCTCGGTCCCCTCGCTCCTGGGCATACAACTGTCGGGCAACCAGCTCACGGGCGGCTTGCCCGAGGGCCTTGCAAACAGGACCATGCTCGCCCGAATCGACATGTCTCACAACGAGCTCTCGGGCGACCTGCCGGATTGGCTTTCCGGGCTGGCGCTCGACGAGGAGCTCAACCTGGCGGGCAATGCATTCACCGGCAGCATCATTCCCGCGCTTTCGGCGATGGCCGACGAGCTATCTCCCGGCAATCCGGATGCCACGAATGCCGGCGTCCTGCTGGATCTTCGCGACAATGATTTCTCCGGAGACATCCAGGCCGAGGCCGCCGATTTCTCCAAGGGCATCGACGGCTGGCTGACCCTGTGCTGGAACGACCTTCAGGCCGCTGACGAATCCGTCGAATCATGGCTGGCCGAAGAACACTACGGCGACCCCCAACAATGCCTGGGCAAGTCGCTGGTCACCCCCAGCGCAGTAACCAGCGGTTCCTGGTACAACCCGGACAGACCAGGCGAGGGGTTCTCGATCATGCAACTCGAGGACGGCCAGACCATGGTCCACTGGTTCACTTATGCGCCAGCCGACGATCCGCCCGGCCGGCAGAGCTGGTTGTCGGGCAGCCGTACCTTCGAGGACCCGTCCTTCGACAAGGTGCCGGTTTTCGCGCCGCGCGGCGGCCAGTTCGCAGAGGGCCTCCCTGATCCCAGCAGCTATCCGCACGATGCTTTCGGCATCATCGGAATGGCCTGGACGGGCCAGCAGCGACTCCAGACCGACCAGGAGATGACTGCCGCGGCCACGGAATCGCCGATCTCCCAGTACATGGAGCAAGTACAGCTCACGCGCCTGGCCGGCACCAGTTGCGACAACCAGTCGAACTTCCAGGACTACTCGGGAGCCTGGTTCAACCCCGACCGCTCCGGCGAAGGCTTCATCGTCGAGGCGCTGCCCGACGACCGCGCCGTCGTCTACTGGTTCACCTACCGGCCCGACGATTCGGGTCACCAGGCCTGGATCACGGGCAGCGCGGCGTTCGAAACACCGATCACAGGAACACCGCCCCCCGGTGAACCCGTGGCATTCGTGGACTTCGAAAACATGGTGCAACCGGTCGGCACGGCCCACGGCCCGGACTTCGACGCCAGCGAAATCGATCACATCGACTGGGGCAGCCTGAGGCTGGAATTCTTCGATGACGGCTCCGGCCGCGTGGCCTGGGACTCCGAGCTGGCCGAATTCGGATCCGGCGATTACGCCATCGAACGCCTGGCGAAGCCGAAACTCGCCGACTGCGACTGACCGGCGCCCGAATGGTGAGGGGCCAGGCGGCCCCTCACGACGCCGCCCCGGCCGAGGATCGCGTGGCAATGCGCCGAACCCCGACGGCGCAGACGGTGCCTGCGGCAACGTAGATGCCGAAAGTGGCCCACCAGGCGACATCGTTGACCAGGGGCAGAGTCAGCCAGGCAAGAATCAGCAACAAACCTGTCACGACGAAGGTCCAGCCCAGTAGCCGCTTTACTGCCAGGCCGCGAGCCGGTCCGCAGGCGGTTTCGCGCTTCTTGGGCAGGCCATTGCCGGTCACCACCAGGGCCAGCGCGATCACGATCATGCCGTAGCGGGTTATCCACTCTTCCTCGATGGCGCCCAGGCTGCCCAGGGCGCAGGCACCCAGTGCGCCGGCGATCATCAGTGCACCGCCGATCAAGCTGTTGAAAACCGTTCGACGTTCCCGGGGACGCTCCGGCCCAGGCATGGCCCCGAAGGCGACGACCAGCAGCCAGGCCAGCGGCATGGAGAGCATCCCGGTCATCCAGACCAGCGCCCCCTCAGGCCGCTGGGTCCAGGCCAGGACGCCGAAGGCGATGGCGAGCAGGATCAGTATCTGCAGCGCGATGGGGCGCCAGGTGAGTTCCTTGTTCATTGTTCGGATTCCTCTTTGTCGGATTGTTCGGATGGGGGCGCCATTCCGAAGGTCTGCGCGAAGCCCATCAGCGCTTCTTCCAGCACGGACATGCGCAGCGAATAGATCATCGACTTCCCGTCGCGCTCCACACTCACGAGGCCCGCCTCCTTGAGCACCCGAAAGTGCACCGACATGGTCGGCTTGGAAACGTCGAAGTGCGACGCCAGCTCGCCGGCGCTCAGCGGGCCGCCGCGCAAAAGCTTGAGGACTTCGCGCCGGGTCGGGTCGGACAGTGCCTTGAAGACGTTGCTCATGTTTTTATTATTAGCTAAATATCTAATTGTTGTCAAATGACCTGGCCTGGCGGCGGGGCATGGAGAAGCGGGATCAGCCCAGTCGGGTGGCTTCAGGCCCGGGTCAGCGCGGCGAAAGCCAATCGCCGGGCCGGGGCTGAACGGCCCGCCCTTGCTCGTTTTCGAACTCGAAGGGCACGGAAGTCAGTTCCATATCGCGGTTGACCTGCACGGCGAAGTGCAGGTGCGGGCCGGTGCTGTAGCCGGTGTTGCCCGAGCGGCCGATCCGCTCGCCCCGTTCGACGCGTTCGCCCGGGCGCACGCGCACGCCTTCGTAATCGAGATGGGCGTAGAGCGCCATCGATCCGTCGTCGTGGAGAATGCGCACGTAGTTGGCGCGCGGACCGTCGCGTTCGAGATCCTTGCCGGCGCCGTGGAAGTAGCGGGCGACATCCATCACCACGCCGGCGCGAGCCGCATGCACCGGCGTGCCCAGCGGCGTCTGGATATCGACCGCGTGAAAGCCCGAAGGGCTGCTGTGGCTGTATTCGCCGCCGAAGGCCTGGCCGATGCGGAAACGGCTGCCTGCCGGAATGGGCGGCCGGTAGGGTCGCGTGGGGGCATGCCGTGCGCCGATCCGGCCCGGCACACCGGCGGTCTCGAATCGGTAGGACCAGGATTGCCGGCCGTCGAGCGGGCCGATGGTCACCAGTTCACGTTCTTCCAGCCCGTCGAGCACGAAGACTTCCGGCAGCTTCGGCTGCGTGACGACGTTACGGGCCTCGACCAGGCCGACGCGAACACTCACCGGACCGTGAATGCGGTTGCGGAACAGCCAGAAGGGGTCGTCCTTCGGACCGGCCTTGACCACGTCGACCAGGCGCTGCGGCTCGGCCTCGGCGCGCTGCACGGTGACCTCGCGCTCGGTCACCGGCTTGCGATCGGTGAAATGCTTGACCCCGTCGGCGTCCTCCCAGATATAAATCGTCTGCGCCGAAACGCCCCCCGCCAGAGCCCAAAACAGCACCGCGCCAACGAGCACCTTCCCGCCCGAGGCGATCACCCAATGCTTTCTTCCTGAAACCTGAAACCTGAACCCTGAAACCTTCACCGGCTCAGCACTCAATGACATTGACAGCCAAGCCACCGCGCGAAGTCTCCTTGTACTTCGACTTCATGTCGCGCCCGGTATCGCGCATGGTCTTGATCACCTTGTCGAGACTGACGCGATGCTTGCCGTCACCGGCCATGGCCATCCGGGTGGCGTTGACCGCCTTGACCGAGCCCATGGCGTTGCGCTCGATGCAGGGAATCTGCACCAGGCCGCCGACGGGATCGCAGGTCAGCCCCAGGTTATGTTCCATGCCGATCTCGGCCGCATTTTCCACCTGCGACATGCTACCGCCGAGTGCCGCCGTCAGGCCGCCGGCGGCCATCGAACAGGCCACGCCGACTTCGCCCTGGCAGCCGACCTCGGCCCCTGAGATCGAGGCGTTTTCCTTGTAGAGGATGCCGATGGCGCCGGCGGTGAGCAGGAACTCGATGACGCCATCCTCGTCCGCACCGTCGACGAAACGCCGGTAGTAGTGCAGTACCGCCGGAATGATGCCGGCCGCGCCGTTGGTCGGCGCGGTGACGACGCGCCCGCCGGCGGCGTTCTCCTCGTTGACGGCCAGAGCGTAGAGGTTGATCCAGTCGAGTTGGTCGAGGTTTTCTTCCTTTGCTCGCGCACACAGCTTCTTGTAGAGCGCCGGCGCCCGGCGGGCCACGTTCAGGCCGCCGGGCAGCGTGCCCTCCATGCCGATGCCGCGATCGACGCATTCGCGCATGGCCTGCCAGATGGTCAGCAGGCCGTCGCGGATCTCGGCCTCGCTGCGCCAGGCCGACTCGTTGGCCAGCATCACGTCGCTGATGCGCAGGTCGTGGTCGGCGCAGATGGCGAGCAGCTCATCGCCGGTCGAGAAGGGGTACTTCAGCGGGGTCTCGTCGGCGACGATGCGATCGGCCGCGGCCTCGTCGGCGTTGACCACGAACCCGCCGCCCACCGAGTAATACTCGCGCGAGAGCAATTCCCCGCCGTCGGCGTCGAAGGCGGTGAAACGCATGCCGTTGGGATGGTGCGGCAGGGTCTGGCGCTTGTGGAAGACGAGATCCTTGCGCAGGTCCACCGCGATGTCGCGCTCCCCGCCCAGGCGCATGCGCCCGGACTCGGCGATCTCGTCCATGCGGCGCGGGATGTGGTCCGGATCGACGCGGTCGGGCATTTCACCCTCCAGGCCGAGAATCACGGCGCGATCGGAGCCGTGCCCCCGGCCGGTGTGCCCGAGCGAGCCGAAGAGGTCCGACTGCACGCGCACTGTGCGCTCGAGCAGCCCGGCATCGGCCAGGCGCGAGACGAAAGTCGCCGCCGCCCGCATGGGCCCGACGGTGTGAGAACTCGACGGCCCGATGCCGATCTTGAAGAGGTCGAATATGCTGACAGCCATGGCGCGCAGTTTAGCTTCTTTGCCCCTTCGACAACATCGGAACGCGCTGGATTCACAGCAGCTAAAATGCAACACTCTGCGATCGCGACATTCGCCGAAAGACCTCATGAAACTCAAGTTCTACACACGCCCGGACTGCAGCCTGTGCACCAAGGCGGAAGCCCTGCTCGCCGAAGGCGGCTTCGGCAACGCCTACGAGAAGGTCAACATCGAATCCGACCTGGAGCTGCTCGACCGCTACGGCGACAAGATCCCGGTGGTCCACAACACCGAAACCGGCGAGAAACTGTCCTGGCCGTTCACCGCCTCGCAGGTGCGTGAACTGGTCGCCGACTGACGTGACGCAGGCCATTTCCCACGTCGATGCCGCCCGGCTGGAGCAGGCCCTGCTGGCCGGCATCGCCAATGTGTTCCGCCGCCGCGACCACATCAACGCCATCAACGTCTTCCCGGTCGCCGACAGCGATACCGGCACCAACCTCGCGTTTACCCTGGCCAGCGTGCGCCGGGCCATCGAGGGCGAAGCCGGCCGCAGTCTGCCCGATCTGCTCCGAGAGGTCGCCGACGCCGCGCTCGACGGCGCCCGCGGCAACTCGGGCGCAATCATGGCGCAGTACTTCCACGGCCTGAGCGAGTCTTCCCGCGATTTCCAGGTGCTCGACGGCAAGCGCCTGGCCCAGGTCTCGGCCGCCGGCGCCCGTTCGGCCTGGTCGGCCATGACCAACCCGGTGCCCGGCACCCTGCCGACGGTGCTCGAGGACTTCGCCGACGAATTGCTGCGCGTCACCCGCGACGGCGTCGAAGACATCCGCGAACTGTTCGAGCGCGGCCTGGCCCGGGCGCGCAAGTCGCTGGCCGCCACGCCCGAGCAGCTCAGCGCCCTGGCCGATGCGGGCGTGGTCGATGCCGGCGCCCAGGGTTTCGTCGACCTGCTCGAGGGCATCCGGCGCTACATGCGCAGCGGCCGGATGCCGCGCTTCGCCGCCGAATCGGCGCCGCCGGCGGCCGCCGGCGAGCGCGAGCACGCCGCACCGGACAAACACCGCTTCTGCACCGAGTGCCTGATCGAGGGCGACCGTCTCGACGTCATCCGGCTGCGCGAACGACTCGACGCACTCGACGCCAGCTCCCTGGTGGTGGCCGGCGGGGAGCGGCGCGCCCGGGTGCATATCCACACCGACAGCCCGGGCGAAGTGTTCAGTCTCTGCGGCGAGTTCGGCGAACTGCGGCAGCAGAAAGCCGACGACATGACCCGCCAGCACGGCCTGATGAACCACGCCGGCAGCGTGGCCATCGTCACCGATTCGGCCGCCGACCTGCCGGCCGAAGAGGTCGAGCGCCTCGGCATCCACGTGGTGGCCGTGCGGCTGAACTTCGGCGACGAGGAATTCCTCGACAAGCTGACCATGACGCCGGCGCAGTTCTACGCCCGCCTGGCCGAATCCCCGGTGCACCCGCAGACCTCGCAGCCGCCGCCGGCCGACTTTCGCCGCCAGTACGAACTGCTGACCTCGCACGGACTCGACGTGCTCGGCATCCAGATCTCCGGGCGCCTCAGCGGCACCCTGCAGGCCGCGCGCCGGACCGCCGAGCGGGTCGATCCCGAACGCATCGAAGTGATGGACACGCGCAACGCCGCCTGCGGCCAGGGGCTGATGGTGCTCTGGGCCGCCGAGGCCGCGGCGAAGGGCTGGGAGCGCGTCGCCATCCGGACCCGTCTGACCGAAATGCGCGACAGCTTCAAGACCTACGCCCTGGCCCGCGACCTCAGCTGGGGCGTGCGCGGCGGCCGCGCCAAGCCCTGGATGGAGACGCTCGCGCGCAAGCTGCGCCTCAACCCCATCCTGACCGCCTCGCCGGAAGGCGAGCTGGTCGCCCGCGGCGTGATCGCCGGACGCCGAGCAACGGTGGAGAAATTCGCCCGCTACCTGCTGCGCCGGATGGATCCCGGGGCGACCTACCGCGTGATCATCAGCCACACCGACGCCGAGGCCGACGCAAAGGCCCTGCGCAAACGCATCCTGGCCGGTCACCCGCAGGTCGACGCCTGCTGGGTGGTGGAAGCCAGCCCGGCCGTGGGCGCCCACGCCGGCCCGGGCACCCTGATCGCCGGCATGCACGTGTGGGAACCGCCGGAGGCGCGTCATGATTGAACTGGCGCTGGTCCTCGTCGGCGGCTACCTGCTGGGATCGATCTCCGGCTCCCTGCTGCTCGGCCGCCTGCGCGGCGTCGACATCCGCACCATGGGCTCGGGCAACGCCGGCGGCACCAACGCCCTGCGTACCGTGGGTTGGCAGTTTGCCCTCGGCGTGGTCCTCATCGACGTCGGCAAGGGCGCAGCGGCCGCCGGCCTGCTGCCCCTGGCCGCGCCGTGGCTCTCGGCCGAGCCGCTCGACTTCACGACCCTGGCGGCGGCCGGCGGATTCACGGCCGTGGTCGGCCACGTCTGGCCGCTGTACTTCCGCTTTCGCGGCGGCAAGGGCGCGGGCACGGCCGTCGGCGCGATTGCGGTCGTGGCGCCCTGGTGCCTGGCGCCGCTGTTGCTGGTCTGGCTGGTCACGCTCATCGGCACCGGCTATGTCGGCCTGGCCACCATCCTGGCCGGCCTGAGCCTGGTGCCGTCGATGTGGATGCTCGGCCCCGCCCCCTTGCCGAATGCCCTGGCCGCGCTGGCCATCGCCCTGGCCGTACTGCTGGTCTACACCCACCGCGCCAACCTGGCGCGCATGCGCGCCGGTGACGAGAACCGCTTCGAGAAAGCTCGCCTGCTCAAGCGGCGCTGAGGACGCTCGACGAGCCCGCATGAAACCCGGTCTGCATCAACTCTATGCCCGCCTGGCCGACGGCGAGCTTCACAACGGCGCGGCCCTGGCCGAAGAGCTGGGCGTCACCCGCGCGGCGGTGTGGAAGCGCATGCAGGCGCTTCGCGACATGGGGCTGGAGATTTCGGGCACGGCCGGCGACGGTTATCGCCTGCCGCGTCCGATCGAGCTGCTCGATGCCGACGCCATCCGGCGGCAGCTCAGTAGCGGGGAGCTCGAGGTGGACGTCGTCGGGGCCGTCGACTCCACCAACGCGCGGCTCGCGGCCGCCGGCGGCCCGCACGCCCGCGCCCTGCTGGCCGAGGCGCAGACGGCCGGACGCGGGCGGCGCGGACGCGGCTGGCAATCACCGCCGGGCAGCGGGCTCTACCTCTCGCTGGCCTGGCACTTCGAGTCGGGCCTGGCCGGCCTGGCCCCGCTCAGCCTCGTCGTCGGCCTGACCGTCGCCGAAACGCTGCGGCGGGCCAGCGGGGCGGATGTCACGGTCAAATGGCCCAACGACCTGTTCGTCGAGGCGGGCAAGCTCGGCGGCTGCCTGGTCGAACTCGGCGGCGCCGCCGAAGGTCCCTGCCGGGCGATCATCGGCATCGGCATCAACCTGTTCGACACAGCGTCCATGGCCAGCGTCGACCAGGCCTGGACGGCACTGGGACGCCACGGCGAGCCGGTCGGTCGCAACGATCTCGCCGCCCGGCTGCTGGACGCACTGGCCGCCGCGCTGGCGGACTTCGACCGGCACGGCTTCGACGATTTTCTCGCCCGCTGGCCCGCGTTCGACGCCCTGGCCGACCGTCCGGTGCGCGTCATTCACGGCAACGGCTCGGAGATGACCGGAACGGCCCGCGGCATCGACGGCCAGGGTCGTCTGCAGCTCGAAACCGATGACGGCCGCCGCCGCGCGATCGCCAGCGGGGAGGTGAGCGTCCGTGTCCGCTGACCTGGTCATCGACATCGGCCATTCCCGGCTCAAATGGGCCCGGCTGGTCGACGGCGCTCTGGACGCGACCAGCGTCGGGCGGGCCTCGACCGACGAAGCCGACGCCCTGTACGCTGCGCTCGAGCGCAGCGACTGTCGTCGGGCCCTGATTTCCGGCCAGTCGCGGATCGACTCGGTCACGCGGATTACCGATCGTCTACGGCAGCTGGGCGCGCAAGTCGATATCATTGCAACCGGCGATCGAACGCTGCCGGTAGCGCCCGCCTACAAGTCGCTGGGCTGCGACCGCTGGCTGGCGCTGCAGAAGCCCTGGATGGAGGGGCCCGCGCCATTCGTCGTGGTCGATTGCGGCACGGCGATCACCGTCGACCTGGTCGACGGCGAAGGCCGCCACCGCGGCGGCTGGATCATGCCCGGCATTCACACTGCGCGCGGCGGACTGTTCGCCCGCGCCCCGGGCCTGAACCGCCCACTGCCGGAGGCCGGCGACATCGACCGGCCGGCGCGCGACACCGGCACCGCGCTGGCGCGGGGGGGACTGATGCTGGCCGCCGGCGGCATCGATCGCGTCGTTCGGGCGGCCGAACGCGCCGCCGGAGATCAAGTCAGCCTGTGGCTGACCGGGGGGAACGCCGCCGAGCTGGCCTCGCACCTGGAGCGGGCCGCCCGGCACGAGCAGCACCTGGTGCTTCACGGACTGGCCATGGCAACGCAAGCGAAATGAATGATTTTCCATGGCGATGGACCGCCGTCGCCCTCATCGCAATCAACGCCGGCGTCTTCGTCTTTGGCGGACTCGGCAGCGAGCCGCCGCAGGCCAGGCAGGGAGAACTGCCGCCGCTTGATCCGAACCTGCCGCGGGTGGACCTGGTCGAGGCGCCCGGCAGCGCCGAAGGCGCATCCGGGCCGGCCTGCTACACCATCGGCCCGCTGCCGACCCTGCTCGCGCAGCAGCGCGCCTCCGACCGCCTGGCGCCCTTCACCAGCCGACTCAAAGCGCGACAGACCGAGGCCGACCGCGACCGCGGCTGGTGGGTCTACCTGCCGGCCACCAACCGCAACGATGCGCTCGCCCTGACCCGCCGCCTGGCCGAGCGCGGGGTCGAGGACTACTACGTGGTCGCCGGCGGCAGCCTCGAGAATGCGGTATCCGTCGGCCTCTACGAGAACATCGAGAACGCCCGCGAACGACAGCGGCGCATCCGCGCCATGGGCTTCGACGCCCAGCTCGAAGTGCGGCGCGAGACCGTGCCGCAGTTCTGGGTGGACTACCGCGTCGAGCCCGGCGAGGCGCCGCCGTGGCGATTCATCGTGCGCGCCTCGCCCGGCGCCCAGCGCATCCAGGTACCCTGCACCGAGTACAGCCTGACCGCCAACGACGAAAGCTGAGGAATGGAATTCCGACTCCGCGCCAGAATCTTTTCCAGCCCGGCCGGCCCCTGGCTGCGCCTGATGCGTTTCGACCGCCCCATCGGCATCGCCCTGCTGCTGTGGCCGACCTGGTGGGGGCTGTGGTTCGCCGCCGGCGGCGTGCCTTCCATCAAGAACCTGGTGATTTTCACCGCGGGCGTCATCGTGATGCGCGCGACCGGCTGCGTGATCAACGACTACGCCGACCGCGAACTCGACCCCCACGTGGCGCGCACCGTGGACCGGCCGATCGCCGCCGGCGAGATCACCGCCCGCCAGGCCCTGTTGCTTTTCTTCGCCCTGCTGGCGGCGGCCTTCGTGCTGGTGCTGCTGACCAACCGGCTGACCATCCTCATGGCCTTCTTCGGCGCCCTGCTGGCGGCCACCTACCCCTTCTTCAAGCGCTTCACGCATTTTCCGCAGCTGGTGCTGGGCGCCTCGTTCAGCTGGGCCATTCCCATGGCCTTCGCCGCCGAGGCCGGCCAGGTGCCGGCCCTGGCCTGGTGGCTGTTCGCCGCCAACTTCATCTGGACGGTGATCTTCGACACCGAGTACGCCATGGCCGACCGCGACGACGACCTCAAGGTCGGCGTCAAGTCGACGGCCATCGCCTTCGGCCGCGCCGACGTACCGATCCTGGGCGCGCTGATGGGCGTGATGATCGCCCTGCTGCTGATGATCGGCCTGCGCTACCTGCCCGAGCCGGCCTGGTTCACTGCCGTCGCCCTGGTCTTCCTCCACTTCCAGCTCCAGCTCTGGCGTATCCGCGACCGCGACCCCGCAACCTGCTTCAGAACCTTCCTCAGCAATCACTGGGTAGGCCTGTTCATCTTCACCGGCGCCGCCGTCTCCCTCGCAATGCAACAAACCTGACCCCCACCCCCAACCTTTCCGCCAACTTCACAACCCTCCCGGCGAAGCCGGCCCCCAACGCCCCGAAACGCCGCCGGAACCCGAACTGACGCGAAGCGTCATCCCGGACCCCGATCCGGGACCTCCCTTTGCCTGAACCCCTTGGTTTTTCCTGAAACCTGAAACCTGAAACCTGAACCCTGAAACCGAGTCTTCACGCCCTCGCCACCACCCAAACATCAACCCACTCCACCCCCGCCTGCCGCAAGACCCGCGCACACGCATCCAGCGTCGTCCCCGTGGTCATGACGTCATCCACCAGCGCGACGTGTCGCACTCGCCCGCCGGGCAAGCGCGCCCGAAAGGCGCCTCGCACGTTCGCCCCGCGGCTCGCCGCCGGCAGGGCGGACTGGGCCGGCGTGGCCCGCGAGCGGTTCAGCATGGCCGCCACGGGAATGCCCCCGAGCTGGCGAGACAGATCGTCGGCGAGCATTCCGGACTGGTTGAAGCCGCGCCAGAGATGACGGCGCCAGTGCAGCGGCACCGGGACGAGCGCCTGTGGCCGGTGGGCCCCGACGGCGGCCAGGCGCCGCGCGGTCAGGTTCGCCAGCAAGCGCCCGCTGGCAAGGTCGCGATGGAACTTGAAGCGATGAACCAGGCGCTCGACCGGCCCGGTGTAGGCGAAGGCCGGCCAGGTACGGCGGAAGGCCGGCGGTCGACGGCTGCACCGACCGCACGCGCGGGTCGGCGTCGGCATCGGCAGGCCGCATTGCCGGCACTGATCGGCGATCGCCGGCAAGTCGGCCTCGCAACCGGCGCAGCAATCCAGACCCGGCCGCCCGCGGCAGCCGCAGATCAGGCATACTGACGGCATCAGCCGGCCGATCACACTCGAAACGACGCCTCCTGAGCGCATCACCGCCCGCCCCCGGATGGTTGCTCCAACGCCTGAAAGCCTATCACCCCTGAACGCGATCGATCGATGAGCGCCCGCACCGACGCCAGCAGAATCCGACGCCGATTCGACGTGGCCGCCGCCGGCTACGACGAACACGCCGCCCTGTTCGAGGAAGTGGGCAGCCGCCTGCTCGAACGCCTCGACGGCCTGAAATTCGAACCCGAACGCATCGTCGACCTGGGCTGCGGCACCGGCAGCCGCACACTGGCACTTCGAGAACGCTACCCGAACGCGCAGCTTCTGGCCTTCGACAGCGCATCGGGCATGCTCGAGCGGGCCCGCAAACGCCGCGGCCGCTGGCGCAAGCGCTTCGTGCCGGTGCGCGCGGATTTCGATGCACTGCCGCTGGCCGAGGCCAGCGTCGACCTGGTCTACGCCAATCTCTCCATGCAGTGGAGCACCGACCTGGCCGCCGCCCTGGCGGGGCTGCGCCGGGTCATGCGGCCGCGGGGCCTGCTGCTGATGACCCTGCCCGGCCCCGACACCCTGGTCGAGCTGCAGCGCGCCGGCGCCGTGATCGAAGGCGGCGTGAGCACCCACGCGCAGGAACTTGGCGACCTGCTCACGCGCGCCGGCTTCCAGGAACCCGTCCTCGACACCGACTGGCTGACGACCACGCACGCGAGCACGGCCGGGCTGCTGGCCGATCTCGACCACCTGGGGCTGGCCTGTTCGCTGCCGGGCGGCCGGGGCGAGCTCGAGACAGCGCTCGGCGGCGGCGAAATCGCCGTCACCTGGGAGATGCTCTACGCCACCGCCTGGTCCCCCGACGAAGGCCAGCCGATCCGCACCGATCGCGGCGAGGAAGCCAGCGTCTCGGCGACCAGCCTGGGCATCCGGAAACGCCGCAGTTGAAGGCTCCGCAAGGGACGATCATGGTATTCTTGCGCCTCTGCCGGCGGGCCGTACCGCCGGAGGTCGACACAAACGAATTTCCGAGTACCCATGTCCGAACAGCAAAAGCAGATCGACGCCCATAACCAGGCCACCAACGAGTTCATCGAACTGGCCAACAAGATGGTCAACGAGCACGGTTTCGACCGGAACCTGGTCTCCGCGGCCATGATGGCCGCCTCGGGCGTCTACGCCACCTTCATCGCCGCCGGCAACCAGGGCTTCCTGGCCGAGAACGGCGTCGAGAAGGTCGCCAGCATGTACAAGAACAACCTGGTCTACATCCAGAAGCGCAAGAAGGAAGACCTCGAAGCGCAGGGCCTCAAGCCCAAGCCCATGGCCGAAATCCAGGGCGACGCGGAAAACCCCACCAGCACCGACGGCGACAAGGATTGATCGTACCGGGCCCTTAGCTCAGTTGGTTAGAGCAGCCGACTCATAATCGGTAGGTCGCAGGTTCAAGTCCTGCAGGGCCCACCATCTCATTGTTTTCTATGGGTTTACCGGAGGGTGACTCATAGGCCGCGGGTCGGTTGGTCGCATTGAGCGGTGCGGTGCAGCGCCCTCCTAGTGAACAAACACCCGAACCGTGGTGCTTATGCCTCGATGACTGTTACTCACTAGGTCGTTGGTTCGAATCCGACCCGGGGAGCCAGGAATATCAAGGCCTTGCAAGGTTTGCCCTGCAAGGACTTTTTCTTTGAGTCACCACAGTGTCACCACCAGGCCGGCATTTTCAGGCCTCGCCCTGCCCCGCTCCGACACCAGCCCGTGCGGTTTCCCTACAGCTCGCCGGCGGGATCTCCGATCGCAACCAGGCAAGCGCAGCGGCATCATGAGCGCGTCGGGAAATCAGCGTGCAGCCACAGGCTCAGTGAACGCGATGCACCGGCATAGAACGCAACATGGTGAGCAGAAATTCCTAGGGGAACTGGCTCATAGAGATTCAATTTGACTCGGTGCCCTAATCTGCACACTATTAGGATTGACGCTGGTACGCCGGGGGAGAGGGAAAATGAATTTTGAAGGGTTTACGCTTTGGATGGCGGGCAGCCTCGCAATAACCTTTGTCTCTTTTTTGATTGCGTACGTAATCCTCAAGGGGGCGCTCAAAAATAGGTCCATCGGCAGGGCTTTATTTGGCTTCTTCGTCTCTTGGCTAGGAACAACGATTTTCCGCATGAACAACCCTTTGCTGGCGACTGACTTGGAGGGCACGGCAATCACGGGCCTAACGGCAGTTATCTCCGCTGTTTTCTCCTCTCTCGTGATATTTCTTATAGATAAAATTCCACCGGAAAACCTGTAGGGAGCAGAACGCTCCGTTTCAGCAACCGGCACAGAGGCCGCCTTCGGGCGGCCTTAATATTTGACGCCTTGCAGAATGCGGCGCTACGGTAAAATCTGGCGTAAGGGGAGCACAACCATGAGAGCACTAATCCTAGTTGCCGTCTTTTTCGCGGGCTCCGTCCTCGCGAACGACTGCCATTCTCGCTCTGTGCGAATAGACCGCGAGATGATTGCGGTTGGCGATTCCGCGCGGGCGGTCTTCGAGCTTGGCCCGGATCGCGAGTGGCAGCTTGAAAACCAATACGGCGGCTCTTGCGGCATTCGCGCCGATTTCTATGAGCGCGGCAAAACCGTCGAGATTTACATCAAGGGCGGGAAAGTGGTGAAGATTTGCCAGCGAAACGACTAGCGATATTTAGCCAGCGCCATGCCCAAAAGTCAGGATGTACGCCTTTGGCTAAGTGAATCCGACTAGGCGGGTGCCCCTCAATTTTGGGAGATGAGTATGGAGGCAGATCAGCCGACGGAGATTCCGTGCGAGGATAGCGAGGGAATCCGATACACGATTTTCGAGCGAGGGGCCATCATTCCCAACCATAATTCAGAAAACGAACTGCTAAAGCCAACCTGGTTCATAATCCGAGACGCGAAAGAAGTGACCGTCAAATGGGATAAGGACTCGAGAACTGGCAGGCAGTGCTTCACCGACCCCGATGGCTTGCAGTCGTTCCCCTCTGTTTAGCAAGCGCGAAGGACAAAGAAATGGCGCTAATTGATTGCCCTGAGTGCGGACACCAAGTCTCTGATAAAGCTTCTACCTGCCCTAGTTGCGGCGTCGGCATATCGGAAGCCAAGGAAGCACAGTCAGCAGGCGAGCCAATAACTACCGTTCAGCAGACAAGCAAAAAATTTAAGCAGCAGGCGTTGTTGGCGGCAGTTGTGATTGCAGCCGGCATCATGATTGTTTTCTCAAATGGTGGCAGCACAAGTGACGCGATTGGCTGGACGATAACCCTGATCGGATTTGGCTGGCTGATTGTGGCGAGAATCAATGTCTGGTGGCACCACGACTAGGGTGCGATTAAAGGCGGCCGCGCGCAGCAGTCCGTCCCTCGAGATGCAGCCGGCCAAAGCCAGCACTACGCCCACAAGCCTAGGTGTTAGCTTTTAGCTCTGTGAACCGGCTAAGGTGGGCCTATGTTCTTGTGCACGCATGGAAGGGGAATGGCTTATGATTCAAGCTCATAAGGCTGGTCTTGAAGGCGACCGGGCTCGCGCGGCAATTCAGCTTACTTCGCTTTTAGGCGAAGTTGAACATGATGAAGACAAGGTCATCCAGGTCTTTAGCGATTGGCAGTCCCGACAGACCATTTCCGCGAAGCGTTTAGCCGCAACGTTCTCAATTTCATTGGCGATTGTGCATATGCTGGGGCTGGAATACTCCAATGTGAACTTACTGTGGATTCAAGATATAACTCCTACGCAAGCGCTGACGCTGTCATATATTCTCGGCGCATTGACGGCAGGATTTTTCGTGGCAATGTGCTGGAGCGTTTGGAACGACTGGCAGGTTCGGCGCGTTAGACTCGCTTCCGTTAATGCTGAATTGTCCCTTGCCGAAAATCTGGTCGACGAATTGCATAAGCTCATTCCTGAGCATAGGTTTCCGCGATTATTCATCTATGATCCAGATCAGTCGCGAGATATCCAATTTCTTCCCAAGGCCGGGAGACAATACGAATTGGTGACTCATTACCGTTCACAGATTAAGCCTGTTCACTCTCGTAGAAACTGGCTTGAACTACTGGAGTTTCTTTTCGTTGGCTTGGCTTTTGTGCTTGCGTGCAAGGGGCTTCTCGAGTATTGGGGGATAATCCAATTTTTGGGGCGTTTTCTGGGCTTTTCTTAATGTCACCGAATTGTCACCATTCGGGCACGAGTTCGAGGACCAGGTTCCCACAGCCCGCCACGCTGTTTTCCTATGGAATCCCCTCCGCGACGGTGGCAGTCTGTGCCCGCGTTGGCTGGAGTTGTCAGGCAGTAGCCGACCGCGCCAGCGCCACGCCAGGCGGTCAGGAGTACACCACAGACTCAGTGAACCGACCAGACTTGCACCGGGGCCGCCTTCGGGCGGCTCTTTCATTTCCCCATTGACGGGTGATCCGATGAGGCAGAATAGGGTTTGGCAAACAATTAGGGTGAGACGATGAACGAGTATCTATTTGTGATACCAGACCTCGAATTAGCAGACCCCGATCAGGCTTATAACGAGGTTATGGACATTTGTCGGCCGTACGGAGCGGCCGCGATGCTTGAGCGGGCAGATGGCAATAAGCACAACATCGTGGTGACACGGCCGGTACCACTCGATCTCGGCGCCAAAATTGCCCATCATCTGGGAGCAAGAGGGCTTCTCAACTATTGGCCCGGTCCGGTCAGTGAACTACGACTGATCATTCGGGACCAGACTGAACCGCCCCGCTTTTGCCGGAGGCTCCTCTATTTGAGAGGATACGGCAATGACAAAGCAAATGAGATATTCCCCGGAAGTCCGGGAACGGGCGGTTCGCATGGTGATGGAGCAGACCGAGTCGCATGGCTCACAGTGGGCGGCCATCGAGTCGATTTCAGGCAAGATCGGCTGCACGCCGGAGACGCTACGCCGCTGGGTGCGCCAGTCTGAGTGCGACTCGGGAGATCGAGCTGGTCTGACCACAATGGATCGTGAGCGACTCAAGTCCCTGGAGCGAGAGAACCGGGAGCTGAAGCGGGCCAACGAGATCCTGCGTAAGGCATCGGCTTTATTCGCCCAGGCGGAGCTCGACCGCACACGCAAGTGATGGTGGACTTCATCGACGAACACCGCGCCGACGACGGGGTCGAGCCGATCTGCCAGCAGTTGCCGATCGCCCCGTCGACTTACTTTGAGCACAAGGCCTGCGAGGCTGATCCGAGCCGTCGATCGGCTCGGGCTCTCCGAGACGAGTCGTTGCAGGCCGAGATTCAGCGAGTCTGGGACGAGAACTTCTGGGTTTACGGCACGCGCAAGGTCTGGCGCCAACTTCAGCGCGAGTCGTATGACGTGGCGCGCTGTACGGTCGAGCGGTTGATGCGTCGCATGGGCATTCAAGGTGCAGTCCGCGGGGCGCGCTGCCGAACGACGGCGCCTGCGGCCCAGGCGGACTGTCCGGCCGACCGGGTCAAGCGGCAATTCAACGCGCAGCGGCCCAATCAGCTCTGGGTCGCTGATTTCACCTATGTCGCGACCTGGTCTGGGTTCGTCTATACGGCATTCATTATCGATGTCTTCGCCAACCGCATCGTGGGCCGGCGAACGGCGCGCAGCATGCGCACCGATCTGGTCCTGGACGCTCTGGAGCAGGCGCTCTACGCGCGAGGGCCTGAGGATGGCCTGATCCACCACAGCGACCGCGGCACCCAGTACCTGTCGATCTGCTACACCGAACGACTCCAGGACGTCGGTATCGAAGGGTCGGTCGGCACCACCGGCGATTCCTACGACAATGCCTTGGCCGAAAGCATCATTGGGCTCTACAAAGCGGAACTCATTCATCGGCGAGGCCCCTGGCGCAGCCTGGATGATGTGGAGTACGGCACGCTCGAGTGGGTCGATTGGTTCAATCATCGGCGTCTACTCGAGCCGATCGGCCACGTGCCACCGGCTGAGTTTGAAATGGCATACTACGAGCAGCTTGAAAGTCCGGCCATTGGGGCCTGACTCACACACGGAGCACTCCGGAAAAGCCGGGGCGGTTCACTTTATCGAAGGCATTTTGGAGAACCAGTCTCAAAAGAGTATTGCCACAATGGTCTCTAGTGAGGAGGACGAGATGAGCTATTATCAGGTTACTTACAAAAAGGGTGACCGCGTAGAAACATTCTATGTTAGCGGAGCTGATAAAGAATCGGCCTTAGAGCAGGCCAAAACCGACAATGCAGACTGCAATAGTGATTCCCTTTTATCCATCAAACCATACGGTGGCTCCGACCGCTACTCTACGGGCAGAGGTATTGCATCCTTCATGGCATTTCTTGGTTGGGTTGGAGTAATACTTTCTATTATTTTACTTTTCCCTGTTTTTCTTGGGCAAGACAATCAGTCTTTTGAATATGTCGTTAGCTGGGCTAGTTTTATTGCCGCCTATTTTGCAGGCAGCTTATTCTTGGTCGGGACGGCAGTCGTGATGAGGGCAATATTCGATATTGCGGACAATTCCTTCAAAGAAGAATAATGGCGCTAGGGTTTCAGTTCGAAATGCGTTCACGCGGTCAAACATGGCGCGATAGCGTCGGAGCGCAATCTCTCCGGTAATCCGCCCGGAAATTGGCGTTGCTCACAAGTGGAGTATTCTCACAACGGAGCCACGGGAAATCCCCCCTTCCAGCAAGTCCGCTCGCTGTATTCCAGCTCGGTGGCACAGCCGACCTCCCACCAGAGCACGTCGTCGATAGTGCGAAAGGTCTGTTCGAACACGAAATCTCCTCGGGTGACGCCAACATTCAATCCAGGCCGACCGGCTCGAACACGTCAAACACGGCAAAGTCGCGCCAGTTGGTGCTGGCAATGCGCACCACGCCCGCGCAGTGGTAGCTGGCTGCGAGCAAGGTATCCAGGACGCGTTTTCGGCCCAGATGGTACTGCCCCATCCAGTCAAGAAAGATTGCAATCGCCCGCTCGGACGAGGCGACCGGCACGCACTCGGCGGCGTTCCACCACTGCTGCGTGATCTCGAGGGCCTCCTCCATGGCCAGGGGTCGCTCGAATCGGCGCGGATCGGTGACCACATGAATGAACTCGGCCAGAACCTGCGAACACAGGGCCGCGCTGCCCTCGCGCCCCCGAATCTCGTTTTCGAACAGTCGCCAGCAGGCCGCGTGTGCGGGATGCTCACGAATGCTCAGCCCAACCAGAAAGCTGGTATCCAGGCCGATCACGAATGATCTTCCAGCATTTCGTCGAGCAGATCGTCTTCCGACGCGAGATCGATCAGTACGCGGCCAGCGGAGCGCGGCTGGAAGCGTTCGAGGCTGCGCCTGGGCCTGAGCCGCTCCTGTCGATACAGTTCCATGGCTTCGCGAATCAGCTCGGACGTCGGCCGGCCGAGGGATTTGGAAGCCGTTCGGAACTCCGCATAGACGGGCTCGGATACATTGATGGTGATGGTCTTCATACATTGAATAATATGTATGTTGGCTGGTGGTTGCAAGACGGTTGACAGCAGCGCCCGAACCCGTCTAAATTCGCATCATGAGTTCCGAACCCGCCAAGCACTTCAACTGCGCGATGTGCATGTGCATGTGTCTGCAAGCCCCGGCTGCGGATGCGTGTACGGCTGTGTTCTGATCTAGCGAAACAACCGAATCACGACAAAACCCGCAGCGGCCAGGCCGGTGCGGGTTTTTTCTTGTTCCCTTCCCTCATCGAACCTCCGCTGCGGCAAACCGACCAACCGCAACGGAGAAGCAACGATGAGCGACAGCAAGCAAAGACGATTCGAGACCCTGCAGGTTCACGCCGGCCAGGAGCCGGCGCCGGGCACCAACGCCCGAGCCGTCCCGATCTACCAGACCACGTCCTACACCTTCGACGACGCCGACCACGGCGCGCGGCTGTTCGCGCTGGAGGAGTTCGGCAACATCTACTCGCGCATCATGAACCCCACCACGGATGTCTTCGAACAGCGCATCGCCGCGCTCGAGGGCGGCGTGGCGGCGGTGGCCACGGCCTCCGGCCAGGCCGCCCAGCTGATCGCGATCACGACGCTGGCGCAGGCTGGCGACAACATCGTGGCCGCGTCTTCGCTCTACGGCGGCACCTGGAACCAGTTCAAGGTGACCCTGCCGCGGCTGGGCATCGAGGTGCGCCTGGTCGAGGACGATGACCCCGAGGCCTTCGCTGCGCAGATCGACGCCAACACCCGCGCGATCTACGTCGAGACCATCGGCAACCCGGGCTTTCGGATCCCCGACTTCGAGGGGCTTTCGGCCCTGGCCCGACGCGAAGGCCTGCCGCTGATCGTCGACAACACCTTCGGCGCCGGCGGCTACCTGGCGCGGCCGATCGAACACGGCGCCGACATCGTGGTGGCCTCGGCAACCAAGTGGATCGGCGGCCACGGCACGTCCATCGGCGGGGTGATCGTCGACGCCGGCACCTTCGACTGGGGCAACGGCCGATTCCCCCTGTTCACCGAGCCCGCGCCGGGCTACCACGGCCTGAACTTCTGGGAGGCCTTCGGCCCGGACAGCCCCTTCGGCAACATCGCGTTCGCCATCCGCGCCCGCGTCGAGGGCCTGCGCGACCTCGGCCCGGCCTTGAGTCCCTTCAACAGCTTCCTCTTCCTGCAGGGCCTCGAGACGCTTTCCCTGCGCGTGCAGCGACACGTCGACAACACCCAGGCCCTGGCCGAGTGGCTGGACAAGCACCCGGCGGTCGAGTGGGTCAACTACCCGGGCCTGCCCGGCCATCCCTCGCATGAGCGGGCCAGGCGCTATCTCGAGCACGGCTTCGGCGCGGTCCTGACCTTCGGCATCCGCGGCGGGGAAGTGGCCGGACGCCGTTTCATCGACAGCGTCGAGCTGGCCAGCCACCTGGCCAACGTCGGCGACGCCAAGACCCTGGTCATCCATCCGGCGAGCACCACGCACCAGCAGTTGAGCGAAGAAGAACGCCGCGCGGCGGGCGTGACCAGCGAACTGATCCGCGTGTCGGTGGGCATCGAGCACATCGACGACATCGTCGAGGACTTCGCCGGCGCTTTCGAGCGCGCCGGACTGGCGGCGGCAGCATGAACGGCAGCGATCGCGTCATCACCATCGACAACCCGCCGCCGCTGGCCGGCGGCGGGCGGTTCGACCGCCTGGAGATCGGCTTTCGGACATGGGGCCGGCTGGATGCGGGCGCGACCAACGCCGTGCTGGTCTGCCCGGCCCTGACCGGCGATCGCCACGTCGACCGCTGGTGGCCCGGCCTGCTCGGCCCCGGCCGCAGCCTGGATCACAAGACGGACTTCATCATCTGCGCCGACGTGCTCGGCGGCAGCGGCGGCACCAGCGGACCGGGCAGCCGCCGCGGGCTGCGCCCCTGGGGCGAGCGCTTTCCGGCGGTGTCGGTGCGCGACATGGTGACCGTCCAGCGCCTGCTGGTCGACGCCCTGGGCACCCGGCGCCTGAAGCTCGTGATCGGCGGGTCGCTGGGCGGCATGCAGGTGCTCGAATGGGCCGTGTCCCATCCCGACCGCGTGGCTTCGGCCGTGGCGATCGCTGCGCCGGCGCGCCAGACCGCCTGGGCCGCCGCGCTCAACCACGCCCAGCGCCGCGCGCTGGCGACCCACGGCGATCTCGAGCTGGCGCGCATGATCGCCATGCTCAGCTACCGGCACTGGGACAACCTCGACGGCCGCTTCGGACCGGACAACGGCGGCGAGCGCACGGCGCAGGGCTGGCTCGAACATCACGGCCGGGCGCTTCGCGAGCGCTTCGACCCGGTCGCCTACCGGCGGTTGATGGACGCCATGGACGGCCACGACCTCGGTCGGGGCCGCTGGGGCTGGCGCAAGGCGCTGCGCGCGGTCAGGGCTAGAACCCTGATCGTGGGCATCGCCTCCGACCTGCTCTACCCGCCCCGCGACCAGCAGGCCCTGGCCGACGCGATTCCCGGCGCCGACCTCGAGTGGCTCGAGGCCGAGCAGGGCCACGACGCCTTCCTGATCGAGCAGGAACGACTCGACAGCATCGTCTCGGGCTTCCGGCAGGAAGCGCCCCATCCACACGTCAGCCGGCAATCCTTCCTGGAGGCACGCGCATGACCACGACAACCCGCATCCATTCAGCCGGTGAGGCCGGCTTCGTCGAGTTCCGGGCCAGCCCGGGCCACCGGCGCCCCGTGGCCAAGCGCGGCAGCGTCGAGGTGGTCGTCATCGGCCATACCGGACAGGTCGGCTCGGCCCTGGTCCAACGCCTGACGCGAATCGGCGGGCAGCGGGGCCTGCCCGAGCTGAAATTCTCTGAAGGCATCAACCGCAGCAGGCACATCTTCGCCGACGGGCGAGAAGTCCGGGAGCTGCCGAGGGCATCCGGGTCGCTCGGCGAACTGGCGTCCCGACTGGGCTCACGGCGCAGACCTGCCGTGATCGTCGACTGCACGGCCGACCCGGACCTGCCTCGTCTGTATCCCGACTGGCTGCGCGCCGGAATCGGCGTTGTCACGCCCAACAAGCACGGCCTGGCGGGCGACGAGAAACTCTACAGGGCCATCCGGGAAGCCGCGCAGCGCAGCGGCGCACCGCTGGCCTATTCGGCCACGGTGGGAGCGGGATCACCGATACTGAGCACGCTCAGACGCATGCGCCAGGCCGGCGCCGCCCCCAGCGGAATAACGGCCGTGCTTTCCGGCACCCTTTCGCATGTCTTTTCGGCCATGACCGATGGCGCATCCCTCTCGGAAGCCGTCGCCGACGCGCGCTCGCGCGGCTTTACCGAGCCCAATCCGCTCGAGGATCTCTCGGGCCGGGATGTGGCCCGCAAGCTGCGCATCATGCTGCGAGAAGCGGGGCTCGATGAAATCGGCATTCATCGCGAACCGGTCGTTCCGGACGCGCCGGCGCGCTCGGCATCCGACGAACCCGCCGTGAAAGCGCTGCTCGAGAGCCTCGACGAGGCGTGGCGTCGGCGGCTGGCGCAGGCCCGTTCCAGGCAAACGGTGATGGTGTACCTGGCGCGCTTCGGTCAATCAGGCGCGACCGTCGCGCCGGTATGCGTGGCGCCGGATTCCCCATTTGCCCGACTCGCAGGCAGCGGCAATCGCGCATGCATCGAGTGGCCCGACGATCCCGACTGCCCGATGGACATTTTCGGGCCCGGCGCCGGGACGAACGTGACCGCAGGTGCCGTACTGGCGGACCTGGTCGAGGCCGCATCCGGGCTGGCACGCTGAGAAAGGCTTTACGCTCTGAATTGTGCGACTATTGCGGCATTGCTAATATCCACTTGACTGGCGAGCCGGGCTCGTCCGCTGCCCGAGGAGGCGCGTGCTTCGATCATGAACAGCGTTCCCGCCGACGACGCCCCGGACCATGTTCCCGGCGACTCCGACCACCGGGGTCTGGCCGAAGCCGCACTGGAAGCCAGCTACGATTCCGTGGTGATCACGACCGCCGACCTCGATCATCCCGAGATCGTCTACGTGAATCCGGCTTTCTGCCAGATGACCGGCTGGGAGCGCGAGGAAGTCATCGGCAGAACGCCGGCCATCCTGCAGGGTGAGCGGACCGACCGGCGCGTTACCCAACGCCTGCGGCGGGCGCTCGAGGAAGGCCGGACTTTCGAGGGGCGCACCATCAACTACCGCAAGGACGGCAGCCCGTTTCACATCGAATGGCGGACCTCACCGGTAATGGATGCCGACGGCCGGGTCACCCATTACCTGGCCATCCAGCGCGATGTGACCGCTCGCGTCAGGCTGCTTCGCAGGCTGCAGGAACGCGCCGAGTCCGACGGACTCACCGAATTGCTCAACCATGAGGCCGGTGAGCGTGAGCTCGGGGTGCACGTGGCCAATGCGCACGAAAAAGACCTACCGCTGAGCCTCGTGCTCCTCGACGTCGATCACTTCAAGGCGATCAACGACGATCATGGACACGCCATGGGCGACCTGGTGCTCGAGCGACTGGGCTGGCTCATCAATCAAAGACTCAACCGGCAGGATATTGGGGTTCGCTGGGGCGGTGAAGAGTTCGCCCTCGTATTGCTCGACACCGACCTGGCCGGCGCGCAACAGGCGGCCGAATCCTTCCGCAAGCTCATTGCCCAGACGTCCTTTCACGACGACATCCGGGTGACCGCCAGCTTCGGCGTCGCTCGACTGATGCCCGACGAAAGGGCAGATGCCTTGTTCAAACGGGTCGACGAGGCCCTCTACAAGGCCAAGCGAAGCGGCCGCAACCGGGTTTGTGTCGCTGAAGACTGATCCGCCTGGTTAGCGCCGGTAGAGGTATTCCTGCATGCCGTTTCCGAGCAGCATGGTCTTCTCGGAACTGAAACCGGGCAGGCGCTTCTCGAGTTCCTTGGGGCTGTAGCGCGGCGCAGGAATCGCGGCCGTGTCGCCCTCGGCGGGGTCGGCGAGCAGCTCGAGCCCGGCGGGCGCGAAGGAGGCCGGAACCGCCGGCATGCGGGTGGCCTGGTACTCGATCAGGGCGTGCAGGCGCGCCTGCGGAGAGGCGCGCTCGGCCAGGCGCCGCCCGAGCGCCTCGATGGCGCCGGGCGGCAGGTAGTTGAGCAGGTTCCAGCACAGCACCAGGTCGACCGTCTCGCCGCGCGTGGGCGGCAGCAGGCCGTCGAGCCAACGCTCGACGGCCTGCGGCCCCTGGTCTTCGTCGTCGATGTCGGGCATCGCGGACAGGTGGCTTGGCAGGTCGACCACGTCGAGCCGGCAGCGATAGCGGCCGAACAGGTCGACGGTGCCGGCGCGTGCGCGGCCCAGGTCCAGCACGACGTGACGGCGGTCATCCTCGAAGGCCTCGACAGCCATGGCGAAAAGCGGGGCGCGTATCGGCTCCGGGCCGCTCTCGTCGAGCGGCCGTGCGGCGTTGCTGCTCATTCAGGCGTTTCCGGCCGGATGCTGTATCAGTGGCTGACCTGCTTGCCGGCTTCCGAGCCCGTCTTGCCCGCACCGGTGTCGGAATGCGGCGACTCGGTCTTGGCGCCGGCGCTGGAGCCGGAAGCCGACTTCTGGCCGGAAAACGCCTTGCTCAGCGTCTCGCCCTTGGCATCCATGTCGATGGAACCGTTGAACTGGGCGCCGTCTTCCAGGCTCACCCGCGGGGCGGCGATGCTGCCCTTGACGCGGGCGGACTTGCGGATGACGACCTGCTCGGAGGCGACGAGATTGCCGTCCATGGTCCCGTCGACGAAGATCGAGTGCGCGTAGATATCGGCGGCAACATCCCCCTGGCTGCCGATCGTGACGCTGTTGTTCTTGAGTTCGACGGTCCCCTTGACCTTGCCTTCGATGACCAGGTCCTCTTCGCCGCGGAGCTTGCCGTCGACATTGATCGACGGGCCGATCATGGCCGTGCCGCTGGAACTGCGCGGCGCCGGACGCGGCGCGCTGGCGGTCTCGGAGCTGCGGCTGGCGCCGGCGGTGGCTTCGGATTCGTGCTGATCGCGCTTGTTGAACATCCTTCTTTCCTGCTTGGGGGATTGGGGGCTGTTCAAACTACTCCCGGGCACCGGGGTGGTCAAGTGCCTGGCGGGGCAAAAACAGGCCGGCCGGGCAGCGGGCCCGGCCGGCGCGTGACGGGCGTCACGTCATTCGAGGTCGAGGAAGCTCCTGAGCTGTTCCGAGCGGGTCGGATGGCGCAGCTTTCGCAGCGCCTTCGCCTCTATTTGACGGATGCGCTCCCGGGTGACGTCGAACTGCTTGCCGACTTCCTCGAGGGTATGGTCGGTGTTCATGTCGATGCCGAAGCGCATGCGCAGCACCTTGGCCTCGCGCGGGGTCAGCCCCGAGAGGACCTTCTGCACGGTGTCGGTCAGGCCGGTGGTGGTGGCCGTGTCGATCGGCGAGAGGATATTGGCGTCCTCGATGAAATCGCCCAGGTGCGAGTCCTCGTCGTCGCCGATGGGCGTCTCCATGGAGATCGGCTCCTTGGCGATCTTGAGCACCTTGCGCACCTTGTCTTCGGGCATTTCCATGCGCACGGCCAGCTCTTCGGGCGTGGGCTCGCGGCCCATTTCCTGCAGCATCTGCCTGGAAATACGATTGAGCTTGTTGATCGTCTCGATCATGTGCACCGGGATGCGGATGGTGCGCGCCTGGTCGGCGATCGAGCGGGTGATCGCCTGGCGAATCCACCAGGTCGCGTAGGTCGAGAACTTGTAGCCGCGGCGGTATTCGAACTTGTCGACGGCCTTCATCAGGCCGATGTTGCCTTCCTGGATCAGGTCCAGGAACTGCAGGCCGCGGTTGGTGTACTTCTTGGCGATGGAGATGACCAGGCGCAGGTTGGCCTCGACCATTTCCTTCTTGGCGCGCCGGGCCTTGGCCTCGCCGATGGACATCGCGCGGTTGAGTTCGAGCAACTCGCCGGCGGGAATGCGCTGGTCGCGCTCGAAGCGCGCCAGGCGGTCCTGCAGGCCGGCCAGGTCGTCGGCGTGGTCCTTGACGGCCTTTGCCCACTTGCTGCGGCGACGCACCAGGCCGTCGAGCCATTCGGGATCGCCGGCATTGTCGCGGAAGCTGGTGATGAATTCCTTGCGCGGCATGCCGCAGCGCTCAACGCAGATCTGCATGATCGAGCGCTCGACGTCGCGCGTGCGCGCCACCTGGAAACGCATGCGGTCGATCAGGTAGTCGAACAGGCGCGGCGGCAGCTTCAGGCGCATGAACTGCTCACCGATGAGGTCACGCAGCTCCGAGGCCTTGGGGCTGTTGGCGCCGTAGCGATCGTAGAGCTTGATGAAGCGCTCGTGCAGCTTGCGCATCTCGTCGAAGAACTGGGTCACCTGCTCGGGATCGGGCAGGGTGTTGACCGTCGGCGCGGGCTTGTCCTCGTCTTCCTCCTCGTCCTCGTCGATGTACTCGGCCTCTTCCTCGACGGCCGCTTCCATCGCGTCCTGCGAGATCAGCTCCATCTCGGCGAGCAGGGTCGGGTTGATGAAGCCGCTGACCAGCTCGTTGAGCCGGAGGTTGCCTTCCTTCCAGGACTCGACCTCTTCGAGCAGGGTCTCGATGGTGCCCGGAAAACGTGCCAGCGCCTGGTTGACCTGGTTGAGGCCGTCCTCGATGCGCTTGGCGATGTCGATTTCGTCCTCGCGGGTCAAAAGCGAGACCGAACCCATCTCGCGCATGTACATGCGCACCGGGTCGGTGGTCCGCCCGAGTTCGCTTTCCACGGCCGCCAGCGCCGCCTCGGCATCCGCCTGGGCCGCTTCATCGTCGTTGTCCGTGCTGGCCGAGTCGTTCAGGATCAGCGCATCGGCGTCTTCGGGCTCCTCTTCGAAGACCTTGATGCCCATGTCGTTGATCATGTTGACGATGTCCTCGATCTGTTCGGGATCGACGATATCGCCGGGCAGGTGGTCGTTGACCTGGGTGTAGGTCAGCCAATTGCCCTGTTCACGGCCTTTCTGGATCAGCTGCTTGAGCTGAGACGGTCGCGGTGCGTTTTCCATAGATACGTTTTCGGCTTTCATGATTTAACTGTCTTCGGTGCGCTGGCTGAGCAACCTGCGCAGCTCGCTGGTTCGGTCTTCATCGAGCCCCCCTTCGTTCAGTTGGGCTTCCTGAAGCGCTCGTATTCGGGTCTGTATCATTTGACGACGGATTCTGGCCAGAGTTTGCGCCAGCGCCGTCGGCATTTCTTCTGGATCCGTGATCACTTCCCGGGTCGCCAGGCGGGCCAGCCAGGGGCCTTCCCGGCGGTCGCGCCAGGCCTCGAGAAGCTTAGCCGTAGAAAACTGGGGCTTGTGGCGGCAAAAGTCAATCAATTCGCGAAGGAAATCGACACCGCGAACGCTGGCCGGCCCCTCGAGCACGTCCTCTTCCAGGCCGGCGGCCAGGCCCGGCCGGTGCACGATCAGGGCCACGGCATACTGCACCGGCGTCAGCGGCCGGTCGTCTCCGCCGGCCCTCGGGCGAGCCGGCTCCGGTCGCGAATCGGGCTCGGGCTGGATGCGTCCGCCGTGGCCGGTGCGCCGCACCAGCTCCTCGCGCATCATGTCGGCAAACGCTCCGTCCGGGAGTTTCTCCAGGTAAGGCTCCGCCAGCGCCACCAGGCGCGCGCGCCCGTCGATGCTCGTCATGTCCAGGGACTCGGCCAGGTGGTCGAAGAAGAAGGCCGACAGCGGCCTGGCTTCGTCGAGCATCCGCGTCATGGTGTCGGCGCCCTGCCCTCGCACCAGCGAGTCGGGATCCTCGCCCTCGGGCAGGAACAGGAATCGGACCTCGCGATTGGACTTCAGTTCCGGCAGGGCCGCCTCCAGCCCGCGCCAGGCCGCCTGGCGCCCCGCGCGGTCGCCGTCGAAGCAGAACACCACCACCGGCGAGGCCCGGAACAGCAGGTTCATGTGTTCGGGCGTGACCGATGTGCCCAGGGTGGCGACTGCGTTGTCGAAGCCGAACTGGAACAGGGCGGCGGCGTCCATGTAGCCCTCCACGACCAGGATCCGCGGCGGCAGCCCGCCCCGGCGCACCTGGTAGAGACGGTAGAGCTCGCGCCCCTTGTGGAAGACCGGTGTCTCCGGCGAATTCATGTACTTGGGCCCGCGATCGCCCAGCGCGCGGCCGCCGAAGGCGATCACGCGCCCGCGCCGGTCGTGGATGGGGAACATCACCCGATCGCGGAACTTGTCGGTCATGCGACCGTCGCGGCGCGTGACCAGCCCGGCCTCGTCGAGTTCCTCCGGCCGGAAGCCCTCGTTGACCAGGAAATCGGCCAGGGCCTGCCAGGCATCGGGCGCGTAGCCGATGCCGAATTCGTCGACGGTGGCCTTGTCGAAGCCGCGCGACTTCAGGTAATCACGAGCGGCCTGGCTGGCGCCGAGCTGGCGGCGAAACCAGGTCTGCGCCTGGCTCAGCGCCTGGTAGAGACGATCATGCTTCTTGACCGGGGCCTGGCCGGCCTCGCGGGGCACCTCCAGGCCGGCCGTGTGGGCCAACTCCTCGATGGCGGCCGGAAACTCCAGGCCGTCGTATTCCATCACGAAGCCGATGGCCGTGCCGTGCGCACCGCAGCCGAAGCAGTGGTAGAACTGCTTGTCGGAACTGACCGTGAAGGAAGGGGTCTTCTCGTCGTGGAAGGGGCACAACGCCTTGTGCTCGCCGCGCCCGGCGGGCTTGAGTTCGACGCGGGAACCGACGATCTCCACGATATCGGTCCGCTCCAGCAGGGATTCGATGAATTCTTCGGGGATCCGGCCGGCCACTACGGCGCCGAATCAGCCGGCCAGTCGCGAACGGACCAGCCTGGAGACTTCACCCATGTCGGCGCGGCCCTGGACGCGAGGCTTGAGCAGGCCCATCACCTGGCCCATCGCGCTCATTTCGCTGGCGCCGGCCTCGGCAATGGCCTTGTCGACGATCTCGACGAGCTCGTCCTCGGATAGCTGCTCGGGCAGGTAGGGCTCGAGAATCCGGATCTCGGCCTCTTCGGCCTCGGCCAGTTCGGGACGATCGGCTTCCCGGTACTGATCGGCCGACTCGCGCCGCTGCTTGATCATCTTCTCGACCACGGCCAGGACCTGCGCATCGTCGAGCTCGACCCGTTCATCGATCTCGCGCTGCTTGATCGCGGCGGTGATCATGCGCAGGGTCTTGAGGCGTTCCTTTTCGCCGGAACGCATCGCCTGCTTGACGTCATCGTTGATCTGCGCTTTCAGCGACATGACCGGCCCGCCTCGCCGAGAAGTTGCTTAGAATAGGATTTCAGTAGAGTCGCTTGCGGTTCACGCGTTCGCGCGAGAGCTTGCGCAGGTGGCGCTTGACGGCCGCAGCCTTCTTGCGCTTGCGTTCCTGGGTCGGCTTTTCGTAGAACTCGCGGCGGCGCGCTTCGGCGACCACACCGGCCTTCTCGCAGGAGCGCTTGAAGCGGCGCAGGGCGTATTCAAACGGCTCGTTTTCCTTGACCTTTACACTGGGCATTAAAATTCCCTAATCCAGAACTTGTGGAAAGCTGACCATTATAAACCGCCAAATCCCCGACGTGCAAAACATTATTGGCATCGAAACTTCCTGCGACGAGACCGGCGTGGCGCTCTACAACGCCGATCGCGGCCTCGTCGGCGACCTGGTCTATACCCAGGCAGACCATGCCGCCTACGGCGGGGTCGTGCCGGAACTGGCCTCGCGCGACCACGTGCGCAAGCTGCCGGGAATGATTCGCGAGCTGCTCGACCGCGCGGAAATGACCGCCCGGGATCTTGATGCCGTGGCCTACACGGCCGGTCCGGGGCTGGCGGGCGCGCTGCTGGTCGGCGCATCCACCAGCGTGGCCCTGGCGGCCGCTCTGGACGTGCCCGCCATCGCCGTGCACCACATGGAGGGCCACCTGCTCTCGCCCCTGCTCGAGGACCCGGCGCCGGATTTTCCCTTCGTGGCCCTGCTGGTCTCCGGCGGCCACACCATGCTGGTCGCCGTCGAGGGATTCGGCCGCTACCGCCTGCTCGGCGAAACCCTCGACGATGCCGCCGGCGAGGCCTTCGACAAGACCGCCCGCCTCCTGGGCCTGGGCTATCCGGGCGGGCCGGAAGTCGCCCGCCTGGCCGAGACCGGCGACCCGGACCGCTTCGACTTTCCGCGCCCGATGACCAACCGCCCCGGACTGGACTTCAGCTTCTCCGGCCTGAAGACCCACACCCGCGAGCTGGTTGCCCGCGTTGCCCCCGAAGACCACGCCGACGTGGCCGCCGGCTTCGAGCAGGCCGTGGCCGAGACCCTGGCCATCAAGTGCAAGCGCGCCCTGAAGGAAACGCGCATGCAGCGCCTGGTCATCGCCGGCGGCGTGAGCGCCAACACCCGCCTCCGCGCCGAACTCGAGCGCCGGCTGTCCGGCCGGGTGTACTATCCCTCGCTGAAACTGTGCACCGACAACGGCGCGATGATCGCCCATGCGGGGTGGTATCGGCGCGCTGAGGCCAACCGAGATGGGATGATTGCGGTCAGACCCAGGTGGCCCATTGATTCGTTGGCTGGTTAGCTGGCTAGCTGGATGGTTGGCTGAGTGGCAGCGAACATGGCTTGCGGCAACTCGATTGGACTACCATCAGAGCAGGGAAATTGCCTTCGTCTTGACCGAGACCTGGATATCCTTCGGGGCTGGCCCGGGACACATCCGCGAAGCGCCGCCAAACCAGCCAACTAGCCAACCAGGAAACCAGCCAACCCAATGGATATCGTCTTCATCAAGGACCTCGACATCGAGACCGTCATCGGCATCTACGACTGGGAGCGCAAGATTCGCCAGACGGTCCGGCTCAACCTGGAAATGAGCAGCGACATCGCCCGCGGCGCGGCTACCGACCGCATCGAGGATGCGCTCGATTACAAGGCCGTGGCCAAGCGCCTGATCGCCTTCGTCGAGAACAGCAGCTTCCAGCTGGTCGAGACCCTGGGCGAGCGCTGCGCCGAGATCGTGTTGAACGAGTTTCCGGTCGAATGGGTGCGCCTGGAGCTCGACAAACCCGGCGCCGTGCGCGGTTCGAAGTCGGTCGGTATCCGCATCGAACGAGGCCGAAAACCATGAGCACCGTCTACCTGGGTCTGGGCTCCAACCAGGACGCCGAGACCAACATCCGCGCCGGCATCCGCGCGCTCTACCGGAACTTCGCCAACACCGCTGTTTCGCCCGTATATCGCTCCGAAGCGGTCGGATTCTCGGGCAAAGACTTCCTCAACTGCGTGGCGCGCATCGACACCGAAATGTCGCCGTCGGCGCTAAAGGACTGGCTGACCGAGCTGGAAGACGAATACGGTCGCGACCGCAGCCAGCCCAAGTTCTCCGACCGGACCCTGGACATCGACATCCTGCTGCACGACGACAAGGTCGGCGACTTCGACGGCCTGGTCCTCCCGCGCGACGAAATTCTCAAGTACGCCCACGTCCTCAAACCCCTCGCCGACCTGGCACCGATGCTGAAGCATCCCGAGACCGGCAAGACCTTCGCCGAACACTGGGCGGAATTCGACGGCGATCGCTCGCTGGAATCCGCCGACCTGGGCGACACGCAGCCCGCCTCGCCGAATTGGTGGGGAAGTGGTGGCGAGTAACAATCAGGTTTCAGGGTTCAGGTTTCAGGGGCGGGCATCCGCAAGGGCGCGGAGGGCAACATTCGCCGCGAGATGCGGGCCGACACGGCTCGCGCGGCAAAGCCGCGCCGCTTTCGGCTGCCGTTCCGGAACCCCGAACCCCTTGTTTCTTCTTTTCCTGAAACCTGAAACCTGAACCCTGAAACCTTCACGTCCGGAGCCGAATCACGTGGAAAAGACACCAGACCATCCGACTCCCGAAAACGCTCTCCTGGTCCTCGTCGACGTTCAGGGCAAGCTCGCGCGCCTCATGCACGAATCCGAAGCGATGATCCGCCAGCAGGGCGTCCTGATCGAGGGCTGCAAGCTGCTGGAGGTGCCGATCGTCTGGGCCGAGCAGCTGCCCGACAAGCTGGGGCCGACCGTGCCCGAGTTGGCCGGACGGCTGGAGAGCTACTCGCCCTGCGCCAAGGGCAGCTTCGGCTGCTGGGGCGACGACGGCCTGCGCCAGTCCATCCGCGACTCGGGCCGCGACCGCATCCTCCTGGCCGGCATCGAGGCCCACGTCTGCGTGTGGCAGACCGCTGCCGCGCTGCGGGCGGAGAACCACGAAGTCCACCTCATTGCCGACGCGGTGTCCTCGCGCTCGGCCTTCAACCGGGACATCGCCTTCCGGCGCATGGAAGCCGCCGGCGTGCACCTGAGCAACGTCGAGATGGTCCTGTTCGAACTCATGAAAGACGCAGGCCACCCCCGCTTCCGCGACGTCACCCGGCTGCTCAAATGAAAATCTTTTAAACGCAACGACGCAAAGAAGGAATGGAAACAAGAACAGCGAAAGCTCCGAACGTATGTCGAGCATGAATCTTGGCCTGAATGCATCAATCGCTCACCGATTCCAACTCCGAGTCGCAACCGACTGAGTATGGACTTCGGTGCATTCCGTGTTCGCCATGCCCCTGGTTTTGTCAGTCCTTTGCGTCTTCGCGTCTTTGCGTTGAACGATTTTTTACATATTCAGCAAGCGGCCGCCGTCGACGGCGAGGATCTGGCCGGTGACGTAGGGGGCGTCGAGGGCCAGGAAGGCCACCGCGCCTGCGATGTCTTCGGGATGTCCCTGGCGCTGCAGGGGCACGCGTTCGAGGATTTCGCGGCCGGCTTCCGGCGACTGCTCGCTTTCGGGCCAGAGAATCGCGCCGGGCGCCACGCCGTTGACGCGCACTTCGGGCGCCAGCTCGCGGGCCAGTGAGCGGGTCTGGGCGATCAGGCCAGCCTTGGCCTGGCTGTAGACGGGGTGATTCGACAGGGGTACCAGACCGTGGATGTCGACCATGTTGACGATCGCACCCTCGCGGGCCGCAAGCTCTCCCGAGCAGGCCTGCGCCAGGAAGAACGGTGCGCGCAGGTTGCTGGCCATCAGCTCGTCCCAGTCATCCTGCGTGGCCGACCCGAACGGCGTGGGGTAGAAGGCCGAGGCGTTGTTGACCAGGACGTCGATGCGGCCGAAGGCCTCGAGCGCGGCGTCGCGGATGCGCTCCGGCGCCGAATGCTCGGCCAGGTCGGCCTGCACCAGGGCGACCGAGCCGCGCCTCAGGGCCAGCAATTCGTCGCGCAGGGCTTCGGCCTCGTCGGCCGAGCCGCGATAGTGAATCACCACGTCCAGGCCGCGCGCGTGCAGTCCGCGGGCCGTTGTGGCGCCGATGCGCCGGGCCGCGCCGGTTACAATCGCCACACGTCCACGCTGTGCTTCCACGCTTGTCGTCATCCCGTTCTCCATCCCTGTCGCTGCCCGAGCCGCCGGCCGAACTGGCTGAGCTGAGCGAGGCGCTGTGCCGCAAGGTCATCGCCGAAATCGAGCGCGACGGCCCCATGCCCTTCGACCGCTACATGTCGATGGCATTGTACGAGCCCGGGCTCGGCTACTACGTCAACGGCCTGCACAAGTTCGGCCCGGCCGGCGACTTCGTCACCGCCCCGGAGCAGGGCGGGCTGTTCGCCGCCGCCCTGGCGCGCCAGTGCGACGAGCTGGCGGAAGCATTCGGCCCGGGCTGGACCCTGCTCGAACTCGGCGCCGGCTCGGGCGTGCTGGCGCGCGACCTGCTCGCCGGCCTGGCATCCCCGCCGAGCGAGTACCTGATCCTCGAGCCCAGCGCCCCCTTGCGGGAGGTCCAGCGCGAAACCCTCGCCGACTTGCCGGAAGCGCTGCGTGAGCGGGTCCGATGGATCACCGCGCCGCCGGCGAAAGCCTTCGAAGGCGTGATCGTCGGCAATGAAGTGATCGACGCGCTCGCCGTGGCCCGCTTCGAGGTCGGCCACGAAGGCGTGCTCGAGCAGTGCGTGACCTTCGACGGCGAACGACTGCAGTGGACCACACGCCCGCCGCGACCGCGACTGGAGCGGGCGTTCGACAAACTCCAGCAGCAGCTCGGCCGGCGGCTCCCCGCCGGCTATGCCGGCGAAATCGCCGTCGACCTGCCCGACTGGGTGAACACCGTCACCGAACCGCTGGCACGCGGACTGGCGCTGTTCATCGACTACGGCTATCCCCGCTCGGAGTACTACCACCCCGACCGCAGCGATGGCACTCTGGTCTGCCACTACCGGCACCGCGCCCATTTCGACCCCTTCGTCTGGCCCGGCCTGACCGACCTGTCGGCCTTCGTCGATTTCACCGCCGTGGCTGAGGCCGGCCTCGACGCCGGCCTCGAAGTCGCCGGCTTCACCACGCAGGCGGGCTTCCTGCTCGCCCTCGGCGCCCACGAAGCGGTCGAAGCGGCCGACGACGACGCCGAACGGCTCAGATTGTCGGGAGAACTCAAACGCCTCACCCTGCCCGGCGAAATGGGGGAAAAATTCAAAGTCCTCGGCTTGGAGCGCGGGCTCGAGATACGCCTGAGCGGGTTCGGGTTGATGAGTCAATTGCATCGGCTCTGAAAAAGGGGTTCCGGGTTCGGGGTTCCGGGTTCCGGGGGTTGGGTGGAGCGGTTGGATTGGAGTCGAAGGTTTCAGTGTTCAGGTTTCAGGTTTCAGGTTTCAGGGGCGGGCACCCGTTTGTTAGTGGAGGGCGGCGTTCGCCGCGAGACGCGGGCCGTCACCGCTCGCGCGGCAAAGCCGCCCCGCGCCGCTTTCGGCCGCCGCTCCGGAACCCCGAACCCGGAACCCCGAACCCCTTGTGTTTCTTCTTTTCCTGAACCCTGAAACCTGAACCCTGAAACCCTCTAGTCTAATGACTCTATTTCCGGCCCCTATCATCGATCGTGAGATAAACTCGGCTGCAGCACCATGCCCAAAACATACGACTACATCATCGTCGGCGCCGGTTCGGCCGGCTGCGTGCTCGCCAACCGCCTGAGCGCCGACCCCTCGATTCGCGTGCTGCTGCTGGAAGCCGGGCCGCGGGACTGGAATCCGTTCATCCACATGCCGGCGGGCCTGTCCAAGCTGGTCAATTTCAAGTCGCTCAACTGGAACTACGAGACCGAGCCGGAGCCGGCGCTGAACAACCGCCGCCTCTACTGGCCGCGCGGCAAGGTGCTGGGCGGGTCGAGTTCCATCAACGCGATGTGCTATTCGCGCGGTCACCGCACCGACTATGACGACTGGGCGGCCGCCGGTAATCCGGGCTGGAGCTGGCAGGACGTCCTGCCCTATTTTCGACGCTCGGAGGACCAGGCCCGGGGCGAATCCGACCTGCACGGCGTCGGCGGGCCGCTGAGCGTCTCGGACCTGAGCTACACCAATCCGCTCAGCGAGGTCTACATCCAGGCCGCCGAGCAGGCGGGTTTCGCCCGCAACCCGGATTTCAACGGCCCGGCCCAACGCGGTGTCGGCTTCTACCAGGTGACGCAACGCCAGGGACGGCGCTGCAGCACGGCGGCCGGCTACCTCAATCCAGTCAAGTCGCGCCCCAACCTGACCGTGCTGACCGGCGCCCTCACCCTCGGCCTGACCTTCGCCGGCGGCGACCGCGTCAACGGCGTGCGCTACCGACGGCGCGGCATCACCCAGACCGCGATTGCCGGGCGCGAAGTGCTGCTCTCGGCCGGCGCGATCAACTCGCCGCAGCTACTGATGCTGTCGGGCATCGGGCCGGCCGGCATGCTCGAATCCGCCGGCGTGACATGCCGCCACGAGCTGCTGGAAGTGGGCCGCAACCTGCAGGACCATCTCGACATCTGCACGCTCACGCGCTGCTCCCAGCCGGTCACCTACGACCAGCTCAACGAACTGAAAGTGGGCCTTCGCTACTTCCTGCACCACGAGGGTGAGGGCACCTCCAACATCGCCGAGGCGGGCGCTTTCGTCGTCAGCGGACGGGGCCGCGACGACCGGCCGGACGTGCAGATGCACTTCGTGCCCGCCCTGCTCGACGACCACGGTCGCAACCGCCTGCCGGGCGACGGCTACACCCTGCACGCCTGCCCCTTGCGGCCGCAGAGCCGCGGACACCTGGCGATCCGTTCCGACGACCCGCGCGAACCCATCGCGATTCACGCCAACTACCTGAGCGAATCCGAGGATCTCGAGATGATGCTCGAATGCGTGAAACTCTCCCGGCGGATCCTGGAGCAACCGGCCTTCCGCCCCTTCCGGGCCCACGAGATCTACCCCGGCGACGACGTCCGCGACCGCGACGGGCTGATCGACTTCATCCGCACCAAGGCAGAGACCATCTACCACCCGGTGGGCACCTGCCGCATGGGGAGCGATCCGCACTCGGTCGTCGACCCCGAACTGCGCGTGCGGGGCCTGTCGGGCCTGCGCGTGGTCGACGCCTCGATCATGCCGACCCTGGTCGGCGGCAACACCAATGCGCCGACGATCATGATCGCCGAAAAGGCCGCCGACCTGATCCTGGCCGGCGCGGCCGCCCGGCCCGCACAAGCGGCCTGAACTTCAGCGCGCCTCGCCGGAGCGCATCAGGGGAAGCGGCACGTGCAGCAAGGCGCAGACCACCCTTAGCAGGTCGAGTTCGTCGTCAACGACTTGTTCGTCGTGGGCCGCGCAGCACAACAGGGCGGCGACGAGCGAATGCTTGGACTCCGGCCGCAGGTCGTCGAGTCGTCCCAGAATCTGGTCCAGGCGCCCGGCCCAGGCCTTCACCTCCGGCATCGCCGGCACCTGCCCGTCCAGCTCGGCCATGCCCGCGGCGAAAGCCGATTCGGCGCCCGCGGAGTCGTCCGGATGGCCGTAGTGCGCCAGGATCGCCATCAACTCGGTCGCTTCGGCCTTCCGGGCGGCGAGCTTGCGGCGGCCGGCAGGCCGGGCCTGCGCCGGGCGGAGCGCGTCGCGAATCAGCACGTTGACCAGGCGCGTCAGGGAATACTCGAACAGATCCACCTCACCGTCGGCCCGGGCAAGGCCTTCGAGCAAACGCATGAAGGCCACGAGTTCGGGTTCCGGGCGGCGCCGGATCTGGGGAAAGGCCATCTCGACCAGGGGCAGGCGCATGGCGCGCGGCTGGTCGGACAGCGCGTCGTGGAGCTGCCGAACCTGCGCCTCGCTGTCGCCGCCGAGCTTGCGCGCGACCTGAAGTAGTTGCCGTTCGCGTACTTCCGGGTCCTTGCTGATCAGCAGGCTGCACACCAGCTCCTGCGCCCACTCGTCGGAATGCGCGGCCCGCTCGAGCGGTGCCGGAACGCCTGCGGCCATGATGGCCGCCGTGAGCGCCTGCTCCATGCCGGGCCGGCCGATCTGTTCGGCGAGGCTGCCCAGGTCGGTCACCAGCCGGGCCGGATCGATCCCCTCGGCCGCTTCCCGCGCCTGCCGCCGCCGCTCGGCTTCTTCGGCCTCGGCCTTGCGTGCCTGGGCGTGACGATCCATTTCGCGGGCGATCCGCTCGAGTTCCTCGGGACGAAAGGAGGGATCGATCGCTTCGATGCGCTTTTCCAGCGGCGGGTGGGTGGCGAACATCTGGTAACCCATCCCGGTCGAGAACAGCATGTGGCCCACTTCCTCGCTGTCGGCGGTGAGGAAGGAGCCGGCATAGAGCGCGCCGATCTTCTTGAGCGCGTTGCCGATACCCTCGGGGTTTCGCGTAAACTGCACGGCCGAAGCGTCGGCAAGGAACTCGCGCTGACGGGAAACCGCGGCCTTGATCCAGCGCCCGAAGAACAGGCCGATGTATCCCAGCACGACGATCCCCAGCCCGGCCAGGACCGCAGGGGCGGCATTGCGGCTGTCGCGCGCAAAGCGTGCGGAATACAGCAGCTTTCGACCCACGATGGCAATGACCAGGATGCCGAAAAGAACCCCGATCAGCCGGATATTGAGCCGCATGTCACCGTTGAGGATATGGCTGAATTCGTGCGCGATGACGCCCTGCAGCTCATCACGGTCAAGGTGCTCGAGCGTTCCGCGCGTAACGGCCACCGCGGCGTCGGCCGGAGAAAAGCCGGCGGCGAAGGCGTTGATGCCCTGCTCGTGCTCGAGAACGTAGATCTCGGGCACGGGCACCCCCGAGGCGATGGCCATCTCCTCGACGACGTTGCGCAATCTCTGACGCAGGGGATCCGAAGGTGAGGCGTCGATGCGCGTACCGCCCAGCGACTGCGCGACCTCGCCCCCACCGCCGCGCAGCTGCAGGGTGCGAACGGCGCTGGCCCCGAGGATGACGCCACCGGTGATCACCGTCGCCCAGAACAGGATCCAGGGATCGGGTCCGATGGCGAAGTAGACGAACACGTCGACCGCCGCAATGATCGCCAGCACAGCCAGCGCGAACATGATCAGCAGCCATCGGCTCTGTCGCTTGGCTCGATCCTGGTGCTCGAAGAAGTTCATGCCATGAATTCAGGTTTCAGGGGTTCAGGGTTCAGGTTTCAGGGCGGGCGCATTTGAGGGTTGATGGGCGGCTGCGCCGCGACACCAGGGCGCCAGAACCTAAGGGGCCATCAGCGGGTGTCCACGTTTCGCGGCGCAGCCGCCCCGCAGGCTTCGTGAACCCGCCCCTGAAACCTGAACCCTTCTATCAACCAAAATCGACTTGCACCGCCTCCCGCTTGGCCGGATCGTCGATCTCGAGGAATTCCGCCGGCTTGAAGGTGAACATGCCGGCGACGACGTTGGCCGGGAAGCTCTCGCGCAGGGTGTTGTAGGTCATCACCGCGTCGTTGAAGGCCTGGCGGGCGAAGGCGACCTTGTTTTCCGTGCTGGTGAGCTCCTCGGAGAGCTGCATCATGTTCTGGTTGGCCTTGAGGTCCGGGTAGTTCTCGGACAGGGCGAACAGGCGGCCCAGGGCGCCGGAGAGGCCCTGCTCGGCCTCGGAGAGCTTGCGCATGGCATCCGGGTCGGACGGATCGGCGGCGGCGTTCTTGAGCTGCTGGTGCGCGCCGTTTCGGGCCTGGATGACCGCCTCGAGCGTCTCGCGCTCGTGGCTCATGTACTTCTTGGCCACTTCGACCAGGTTGGGGATCAGGTCGTGGCGCCGGTTGAGCTGCACGTCGATCTGCGCAAAGGCGTTCTTGTAGCGGTTGCGCGCGGCGACCAGGCGGTTGTAGATCGTGATGGCGAAGAACGCCGCCGCCACGATGACGATCAACAGCACCCATTCCATGGGCTCGTCCTCCTTTGAAAATCCGGTTTCAGTTTACCCGCTCGACCCGCCAGCGTCATCGCCGCCGATGCGCAGGTCGAACAGCAGCCCGACGAAGCGGCTCTCGACCAGGGGCCAGCGCAGGAAGTGAGCGCCCTTCGGCAGCAGGGGCGGCGGGCCGGAGCGCGACGGAAACGGCGACTGCAGCCAGGCCAGGGCCTCGGCCTGCTGCCGCCAGGCGTCGAGCCGGTCGGCATCGGTTTCATCGAGGGTCTGGGGGTCGACGAGCAGCAGGTCGCAGGGTCGTGCGCGGCGGCGGGCATCGACGACGCGAATGCCCCAGCGACGGGCCAGGGACTGCAGGACGCGTAGTGTGGGCGTGGGGACGCTGGCCCCCACGACCTGCCCCTGGAGCATGCTCGAAAGGGCCGAGCCGGACGTCTCGGTTGCCGCGTCAAGTGCCGGCAGTCGCACTCGGAACCGGCTGCCGCCGTGGCAGCCGGCCAGCAGGTCGAGCGTGCCGCCCATGGCATCGACGAGCCGGCGGCAGATCGCCAAACCCAGTCCCGACCCGCTGTAGGAGCGGGTGATCGAGGCGTCGAGCTGCGTGAACGGCTCGAACAGCCGGTCGCGGTCGCGCGCACTGATACCCGGGCCCGAGTCGGATACCACCAGGACGAGCTGCCCGTCGCGGCCGGCGGCCGCGCTCAATTCGATCCCGCCGCGCTCGGTGAACTTGACCGCGTTGCTCAGCAGGTTGCCCAGCACCTGGGAGATGCGATCGCTGTCGCCCGAAGCAGAAAGCGGCAGGTCGGCGGCGATCCGCAGCCGCAGGTCGAGCCCCTTGCGTGCCGCGTTGGGGGCGTGCAGGTCCACGACCTGCTCGAGCATCGCGGCCAGGTCGAAGGGCTGCTCGTTGAGGCTCATCCGGCCGGCTTCGATGCGAGAGATATCCAGCACGTCGTCGATGATGCGCTGGAGCTGCAGGCCCGACTGGCGCAGCGTGTCGAGGATGTCTTGCTGCCCCGGTTCGGTTTCCGTCTCGTAGAGCAGCTCCACCATGCCCAGGACACCGTGCAGCGGCGTGCGGATTTCGTGACTCATTGTGGCCAGAAACTCGGACTTGGCGTTGCTGGCCTGCTCGGCGCGTTCGGCCAGCGCGCGAACGCGCTGCAGCAGCAAGGCGTTGTGCAGGGCCTGCGCGGCCATCTCCTCGAGCAGCCGCAGGCGTTCTCGATCCTCGTCGCTCAGACTGCCGGGCAGCGCCTCGACCAGTACACGGGCCACATCCCGGTCGCCGACTCGCAGGGTCAGGGCCAGGTCCTCTCCAACGCCGGCGGCCGTGAGTCGCCGGCGCCACTGCTCCCGTGTGAGCGGGGCCTGCTCGGTGTCGGTGGCCACGAGGTCTCGCGGCAGGTGCTCGTCGACGTAGCCCAGCCAGGCGGCACGCCCTCCGGTGACCTGGACGATCTCGCGCGCAATGGTCTCGGCGAGTTCCAGGGGCTCGAGGCTGTGATTGAGCCGGGTGATGATCTTGCGCTGCTGCTCGGCCAGGTCGCGTTTCTGGCGTGCGTCGCGCACCTCCCTGCGGCGCTGATTGGCGCGTCGATAGCCGCGCAAGCCGGCACCGGTGCCTGTCAGGGCAAGCAGTGCATAGGCGGCCAGCGCCCAGCCGCTCAGCCACGGGGGTTGCCGTATGTGCACGGCGAGGGCGTCGCCGTCCGTGCTCCAGGGCCCATCCGGGGCAGCCGCCTGTACGAGGAACCGATACCTGCCCGGGGGCAGGTTCGAATAGTGGTGTCGGGTCTGGCCGATGAGTTCGATCCAGTCATTGTCCCAGCCTTCCAGCATGACGCGATAGCGCGTGCGGTCGGTGGCGAGATAGCTGGTCGCGAGAAAATCGATGAAGAGATTGTTGTTATCGTGTTCGAGTTCGATCGCAGTGCTGGAGACCGGATCGAGCTCGACGATTCGGTCGCCGGCCTGGAGCCGGGTCATGTGCACCTTCGGCGCAACGGAAACGCTGCTGATGCGCCCGGGATCGACGGTGACGATGCCGCCGCGTCCACCGAAGGCCAGGATACCGTTGGGCAGGGTAGCCGCGGCGTTTTCGCCGAACTCCACGGCAGCCATGCCGTCGCGCTGCGAGAAGTGACGGACCCGGCCATCCGCCACGCGCAGCAGCGACAGGCCGCTGGTGCGCATGAGCCAGATATCGCCGAGCGCATCGGGGACGATCTCGATAACGCGCCCCGGGGGCAAGCGCCCCTCGAGATCATACTCCCGTACTGCAACCAGTGACCCAGCCTCCCGACGCCAGAGCTGGATCGACTGATCGGTCGCCAGCCAGAGCTCGTCGTCCAGCCAGGCGGCGGAGGCCAGCGGTCGCTTGGCCGGCACTTCCTGCCGCACGAATCCCCGTTCTTCGCTCCAGCGGTAGACGCCGCCCGGCGCAATCAGCCACCAGGCGCCATCGGGCCCGCGCATGATCTCCCTCGGGGCCGTCTCGGGAAGGAAACGCCGCCCCTGGCCATCCGGATGAAAGTGTTCGCGCTCGCCCGTCGACTCGTCGAACAGGAAAAGCCCGACATCCTGGGTGGCAATCCACAACTGCTCCTCGTCCTTGCGTCGCAAGCTGGAGAACGTGCCGGAGGCGAGATCACCCCGGTTCATCAGGACCTGGTGAGCGCCGCCCTCGCCCAGGGCGGCCCGGACGACGCTCTTCTGGGTCGCGAAATAGATCGTACCGCTCTCCCGAAGTATCTCCAGGACAGCGGCGCCGGACAGCGCTTCCCTCGCCGCTTCGGAGATGGTGGGTAGCGGCTCATCCCTCTCGGCCAGTGCCAGAAATTCGACGTCGCCGCGCAGCCCGCCGATCCAGAAGCCCCGGGAATCCCTGTCCCAGGTGAGGCTCATGACCGGATCAAGGTTGACGGCATCCGGGCCGTTCCGACCCGGAACGGGCTGGTAACGCTCGAACGCGGCCGAGCCCGGGGGCAAGTAGGCGGCGCCGCTGCGGGTGGTCGTCAGCCAGAGTCCCCCTTCCCGATCGAACGTTGCGCTGTCGACGGCGTCCGACGGCAGGCCGTTTGCCAGGCCCGGCTGGTGCCGGACCGCGCTCAGGGCACCATCGGGCCCCGGTGACTTTCGATAGAGGCCGGAGGTGGATGCGATGACCAGCTGGTCGGAATGGGGATCTGCGGCAATCGCCGTGACCACGCCCTTGATGGCGGCAATGCGGCGCGGCTCGGTCTCCGCCGCCCGGGAGACCGGCCCCAGATCGTATACGGCGCCTGCCTCGTTGAAGTAGATACGGCCGTCGGCCTCGGCCAGAAACATGGCGAATCGGCCCGGCCCGGGCTCCCGAATGGCTCGAAAGCGGCCGGCGTCGGGATCGAACCGTGAAACCTGGCTGGTCTGCACGACCCAGACCCGGCAGCGTGAGTCGACCTCGAGGTGGACCTGGAAGCCACCTGGATTGAGGCCCGAGGCCTCCGACTGGGCGAAGTGGGTCAGCGCGTCGCCATCGGGGTCGTAGACGGCAACCCCGCCGCGCATGAAGGCCATCCAGACGCGGCCGTCGCAGTCCTCGGCCATCGACCAGACATTGCCCGCTGGCAGTCGCCCGCCGCGCTGCTCGGGCTCGAGGTGGCGGCGCAGTTCGACTTCGGGACCGATCTGCACGACGCCTCGATTCTCGACGCCGGCCCAGACCGTGCCGTCGCTGTGGGCCATCAGCGACATGATGTTGCGGCCGGGCAAGGGATTCGGGTTCTCGGGATCGCTCGGAATGAAGCGCATCCGTTGACCCTCGTGGCGCACCAGCCCCCCGCGGGTACCGATCCAGATGAAGCCGTGGGCATCCTGGACGATGGCCTCGACACGTCGGTCGGGCAGGCCCTCGTTGACACTGAGCGTTCGGAAAACCGGACCTTGCTCGAGCCGGGCGTGGGCTGCGCCCCACGCAAGCGCGAGCGAAAGGAGCAAGGGGATCAGGCCGGCAGCAAGGAAACGGCGCGACGCTCCCTCTCGCCCCGTTGCCGCGCCCGGCTTGCCTCCCTCAGCCAACATGCCTTTTAGATCATCAGCATTCGCATCTCGAAGTCAAGTCCGCCGAGGTTTCTCGAAGACATGAAAGGTGCCCACGCGGTGGCTGCCGCGATAATGCAATTCGCCGCTTTCGACGCCAGTCAGGCCCGCATCCTCGAAAGCGCCGGTCCAGTCCGGGTGGCGGGAAATGCGCTCGTTGACGCCCAGCATGTCCAACAGGCGCTGACGGGCGGCCGACAACTCCCTGACGGCCGCGTCGATGGCCGGGCGCTGCTGCTGCAGGGCGCTGTCGTTCAGTCCCAGCGTCTGGTCGGCCATGGTCAAAACGTAGCGGAACAACCCCGAACCGGATTGCTTGTAGCGACCGAACAGTTCCGGCCCGATCCGGTTGAATTCGCTCCGGTACTCGCCGGCCTGGATTTCGCCGGAGGCGAAACGCCGCAACACACCCAGCGCTCTGAGTTCATCGAGCACCGAGAACTCGTCCGACTCTCGCCGCATCGTTTCGATCATGTCCGAGGTGGGCGTATGCGCGACGAAGGCCAGGCGTGCGCCCGGGCGAAGCAGCCGCTCGCTCTGAGCCGCTGCAGCCTGCCAGTCGCAGTACTCGATGCCATATTGGCTCATGACCAGGTCGAACGAAGCGGCCGGCAGGTCGGCGTGCTCGTACGGCGTGTCGTCTATGAAGCGGATGTCATCCATGCGGCTGGCCGCATCTGGATGCGCCCTTCGCACCGCCTCGGCATCGATACGCGCCGCATCGACGCCGGTGATCGAAAAGCGCATGTCGCTTTCGTGGGACCAGGCAGCCGCCAGCAGGGCCAGGGCGCCGTTGCCCGTGCACACGTCGAGCAGTTTCGCGCCAGGCTGGAGCAGTTCGAACTGGCTTCGCCAGAAAGCGGCAACCTCACCGTCGTAGTTGGCGGAGAAATCCTGCGGCAGGGAAGTCAGGCAGCCCCTCGCCCAGTAGCGGCTCCAGTGGCTGTAGTTGTCGGACATTGAAACGCGCGGCGTTGACCCGCGACTAGCTTAACCGCTCGGGGGTCGCGGAGGAGGCCGACTTTTTGAGCCCCAAAAAAGAAAGGCCCGGGAGTCCCGGGCCTTTCCTCGGCTCGAAAGCCGACTTCTCGTCTCTGATCGTCAGATCAGAAGTTCTGGGTGTACCGGATGTACGGGATACGACCCCAGCCGTCCGAGTAGTTGTACGCGTAGCTGCGCGAGAAGAACGGCGACAGCGGCGGATTGCGGTCCGCAACGTTACGTACGATCAGCGACAGTTCCGAGTTCCACGGCGTGAACCAGGTGGCGGTCACGTCATGACGGGTCCAGGACGAAACGTGGCCCTGCTCGATGCGAGCGGTGCCGGCTTCGTTCAGCAGAACCTGCTCGGAGGTGCTGTCGGTGTGGTGGAGGTTCCAGGCAAACCGGAAGTCACCGATGGAGTAGGTGTTGTCCAGGTTGGCGCGGAACTGCGGCGTGCCCAGCGTACCCACGGTTTCCGGGCTCGGGATGTTGTCATCCAGCTCCGAGTAGATTTCCCACTTGTCGATGTAACCGACCTGCAGGTTGGAGCGCAGCATACCGGCATCGCCGAAGTCGAAGCTGGCACGCAGGTTGACGTCGACACCCGAGGTCTCGAGGTCGCCTTCGTTGGCCGGGCCGTAGATGATCTCGTCGATACCACCGCTGGCGTCACGGTATACACCGAGGCCTTCGGGGAACGCACGACCTTCGACTTCAAGGTTGATCAGCTCCTGAGCGCCGATGGTGCGGATCAGGTTGTCGATTTCGATCTGGTAGAAGTCAACCGAGCCGCTGAGCCATTCGGTCGCCTGGAAGGCGATACCGGCGGCGTAGCCCTTCGAGTTTTCCGAATCCAGGTCGCCGTTACCGATGGAGAAGGCGTCGGTCTGGATTTCCGGGCAGTTGTTCGGCGAAACGCCCAGCTGCTCACAGCGGACGAAGTCACGCACGAACTCGGCCGAGAAGGCACGCTTGGCGTTGATCAGCGTCAGGTCCGGAGCGGCATAGCCCTCGGCGTAGCTGGCGCGCAGCGTGATGGAATCGGTCGGCTGGTAGCGCAGAGCGATCTTCGGGCTGATGTCGTCGCCGTAGTCGGAGTAGTCGTCGTAACGAACGGCGCCGGTCAGCTCGAGGTTGTCCATGAGCGGGAACAGCCACTCGGTGTAGAGGGCCGAAACGTCACGGTCGCCCGAGGAGCTGTTGCCGGCCGAGCCGCCGACCAGGCCGGCTTCACTCAGGGAGTCGTACTGGTCGAAGAAGGTCTCTTCGCGGTACTCGGCACCGACCACGGCCTGGATCCAGCCGCCGCCGATTTCGGCGATGTCCATGCCAGCGCTACCGTAGAACTCCTTGATTTCGAACTCGGATTCACGGGCGATGGTCACGCGCATGCCGTTGAGGGTGTCCTCGGAGGCACCGAACGGGTTGGTCGGATCGTAGCTGCCGTTGTCGAGGAATGCCTGCATGTTCGAGCGCATGCCGTAGTTACGGCCGACGTCGTAGCCCTTGTAGCGGCTGTAGTTGACGCCGAAGTCGAGGTCGACACCGCCGACACGGCCTTCGAAGCCGAGCAGGCCGGAGTGGACGTTGGACTCGACGGTGTTGTCGCGCGGGCCCAGAGCCTGGAAGCGATGGTACAGAACCGCCGGGTAGTCGTACGGATTGGCCGGGGAGTCGGCGTCGAGGACGGCGTAGTCCGGCAGCGGCGCGTAACGACCGAAGGAGAACGTGCGGGTGTTCTCCAGGCGGGTGTAGACGCGCCAGTCGTCGTTGATCATGTAATCGCCGGTGACGTGCAGCGACTGGTTCTCGATGGAGGCTTCGTCGGCCGACTCGGTGGTGTAGTCGTAGAAGCAGCCTTCACCGCCCCAGAACGTGTCGTCGGTCAGACGATACAGGTTCGGCGACAGGGACTCACAGGCACCCGCCGGGGACTGAACCTGTCCGGCGTTGGGGCCGTCCAGCAGCACCCAGTTGTTGCCGTACGGGCTGAGGTTGCGAGCCTGCGAGAACGGGTTGGCGACCGTCGACTCCGACCAGGGACGCTGGTTGGCGAAGATGATGCCGCGCGAGTTCTTGGAGGCAACGGCCAGCATGCGGCCGCGGTCGCTCTGGATGCCCAGCATGGCGTGACCGGCGCGCTGCTTGCCGCCTTCACGTTCCGGGTTGCTGTAGGTGTAGCTGATCTGGGCGCCTTCGTAGTCCTTGCGGGTGATGATGTTGATCACACCGCCGATGGCATCGGAACCGTACACGGCCGAGGCACCGTCGGACAGGATTTCAATGCGCTCGACAGCACCCAGCGGGATGGCGTTGAGGTCCTGGCCGGTACCGATGAACGGGTTCTTCGGGAAACGACGGCCGTCGATCAGGACCAGCGTGCGGTTGCCGCCCAGGCCGCGCAGCGAGATGCCGCCGTGGCTCTGCGCCGAGGAACCGGACTGCGGACGGAAGGAACCGAACGAGTTGAAGGTGGTGTTGCGGAGCAGGTCCGCAATCGAGGTTTCGCCGGACAGCTCGATGGCTTCGCGGTCGATCACGGTAACGGGAAGAGCACCTTCCACGTCGGCGCGCTGAATACGCGAACCAGTGACCTGGACGCGATCAAGGTCTGCAGCCTCTTCATCGTCGTCCTGGGCAGCGACCGGCGCAGCGGTCATTGCCAGGCTGGCGATCATACCCGCCCCGAGGGCGTAGTTGATTGCCTTGGCAAGTGGGTTACGGTTGTGCTTCATCAGACTCTCCATTGTCTTTTGATTTCTGGTTAAAGCATTCGATACTAGTATCGACAGCAATGTGTCGGAGCGGAAAACCCGCCACGCCAGGCGCACTGACGCACGGCCCGAAGTGACCCGGCCTCCGACTCAGAGCCGATACTAGCACCATCGTTTGGCAATGAAAAGGGTCTTGTTAACGACATGTAAAGCCCTGAAACACCTGCCCGAAAGCCCGAATTGGTGGGGCCTGCGGAAGATTTCGGGGCGACTCGACCGGCCAGTTTCGGTGCCCGGACCGCCACAGCCCCGGTCGCCGACTCCCGCCGCACACCCGCACCCGACACCGACTGGTACTCTTAAATATACTCGGTACAACGAAGCCGAACGAACCGCCTGTTCTTCACACTACATCCAACCGTGCAAACAAAGCCCCGACAAGACGACATCCGCCGCGCGCAGGAAGCCGAAGCCCGCTTGAAGCGGGGAGACCTGGAAGGCGCGCACGAGCTGTTTCGGGCGCTCGCCCGCCGGGTCGACGACGCCGGAATATGGCTGCGCCTGGCCGAAATCGACGCGAGCCTCGGGCAGGCGGACCGTGCGCTGCACGCGCTGGGCCGGGCGGCGGCCGTCCAGCCGCGCCCCTGGCAGGCCAGCGCACGCATGGCCGAACTGTTCTTCGAATTGGGCCGCCCGGACCGCTCTCTCGCCCTTCTCGAACGAGAAAGCGCCCGGCATCCGGGCAATGAGCGCCTTCTGCTTCTGCTGGCCCAGGCCCGCGAGGACGCCGGACAGCGAGCGGAGGCAATCGAGGCCTACCGAAGCGCGCTTCGGATCCGTCCCGGCTGGCCGGCCGCGATGGGCGGCCTGCTGCGCGTGGCTCGCGACGAGCTGCGCGAGGACTGGCTCGAGGACGCCCGCCGCATGCTGGCGGCCGGCCAACTCGATGCCGATGAAAGAGCGGTTCTCGGCTACGCACTGGGCCGCGCCCTGGAGCGGCGCGGCGACTACGACGGCGCCTTCGACGCCTGGCGCCGCGCCAACGAACTGCGCCGCCGACTCAGCGGCGGCCTCGACCGGAGGGGCGCGCAACTTCACGCCGAGCGCCAGATCGAGCGCTATGCCGCCGAACTGCTGGCCAACCCGCCCGAGCTGGAGCAACCCGACCGGGTCCCGCTGTTCATCGTCGGCATGCCGCGCAGCGGCACGACACTCCTGGAGAGAATGCTGGGCGCCCACCCGCAGGCCGCCGGCTACGGGGAGCTTCCGGTGATCGGCCAGATCGCGCGCGCCCTCGAACAAAGCCGACCCGACTGGCCCGATCACCCGGAAGGGATCAAGGATGTCTACCCGGTCGAATTGCTGCAGAGCATGGTCGATCGCTTCTTCGAAGAGATCCGCCGACGCGGAAGCGACGAGCCGCGCTTCGTGATCGACAAGGCGCCGCTGAACTTCTTCCAGGCCGGCCTCATTTCGCAATTGTTCCCACAGGCACGCATCATCGTTTGCGAACGCGATCCGCGCGACGTCTGCCTGTCGATCTTCTCCGAGAACTTCGCCGCCGACCAGGCCTTCTCGACCGATCTCGACGACCTCGTGTTCTTCTACCGCCAGTACCGCGACCTGGTCGAACACTGGAAGCGCGCTCTACCCAACCAGGTCCGCTCCGTAAGTTACGAAACCCTGGTCGATTCGCCGGAGGCGACGCTGCGCCCCCTTCTTGAATGGATCGGCATGCCCTGGGACGACGCCTGCCTCGATTTCCACACGCGAGCGGGCGACGTCGCAACGCCGAGCCGATGGCAGGTCCGCCAGCCGATCTATCGCTCCAGCATCGGTCGCTGGCGCAACTTCCGGCAGCACATCACCCCGCTGCTCGAGGCTTTCGGGGACGAAACGCAGCCGAGCGGAAATGATTGAGACTGCCCGCCGGCGACGGCTATCATCGACGGCATGAACAGCACCCCACCCCAGGGACCGGACCTGAACGAAATCACCCGCGCGGCCGAGGCCGGCGTGGCCGAGGCGCAATTCAATCTCGGCCTGGCCTGGCTCTACGGCGACGCCGGTCGCCGCGACCCCCAACAGGCCTGGACCTGGCTCGACAGGGCGCACGCTCAGGGCGTGGCCGAAGCGCGCGCCGCGCTCGGCATGATGTGCCTGAGCGGACAGTGCGAGGGCCGTGAAGGGTCGTTCGATCTCGAGCGGGCCGTCGACCTGCTGCAGTCCGCTCATGCCGGCGACTCGGTGGAAGCCGCCTACCGCCTCGGTACGCTGAAGATGACCGGCTGCGGCCTGGCGCCCGACCTTGCAGGCGGCGCGGCCATGATCGAAGAGGCCGCGCGCCGCGGTCACATGCTGGCGCTCAACGACGCCGCCTGGTGTCTGGAACACGGGCTGGGCCTCGAGCGCAACCCGGCCCGCGCCCTGCGCGCCTGGCAGCTCGCCGCCGAGGCGGGCATGCCGCGCGGCTGGTTCACGCTCGGCGTGTGGCTGATGGAAGGCCGGCACGTCGGCAAGGACCCGGGGCTGGCCCGAGCCTGCCTGGAGCGGGCGGCAAGATCCGACTACCCGTTGGCGGCAACGCTGCGCGACAGCCTGGAAGCCAGCGCCGGCGATGCCGCGCGCGCCCTGCAGCTGCAGATCGACCCCTCGGCTCGAAGCGCGCCGCCCGAAGCGGCCCGAGAACGGCTCAGCGAGTCGCCGAGAATCGAACTACTGAAAGAATTCGTGCCGGTGGAGACCCGCGCCCACCTGATCGCGCGCGGACGTCCCATGATCGAACCTTCGCGCGTGCTCAGCGACACCGGCACGATCGACCGCAGCAGCATTCGCACCAGCGGGGAGACCTGCCTGCTGCCCGAACTGCTCGACGTCACCGCCTGGCACCTGCTCGAGCGGCTTCACGACGCCGTCGACATCCCGATCCACAACGGCGAGCCGCTGATCCTGCTGCAGTACACGCCCGGCACCGAATACAAGCCGCACTACGACTATTTCGATCCGGCGCGACCGGGATCCGGCACGGCGCTGCGCCAGGGCGGCCAGCGCATCTACACCCTGCTGACCTATCTCAACGACGTGGACGCGGGCGGCGCGACGGCGTTTCCGGAACTGGGACTGGAAGTGGCGCCCGACGCCGGTACGGTCCTGGTCTTCCGCAACGTGGACGAAAACGGCGACATCGAGTCGCGCACCCTGCATGCCGGACTGCCGGTAACCGCCGGCGAGAAATGGCTGGCCACCCGCTGGATCCGGGAGAAGGCCTTCATCCCCGAGAGGCAGTGACCCACCGAGGCGGGCCGCGGCCGATCAGCCGATGGCTTCGCGGATCCGGCCGAGCGTCTCGTGCAGTTGCGAGGGCACGCGTGAGCCGAAGGACTCGAGGTGCTTGCCGATGGCCTCGATCTCGGCGCGCCATTCGGCCGGATCGATACGCAGCAACTCTTCCATGTCGGGACGTTCTTCGAGACCTTCGAGGTTGATCGCCCCGGCATCGGGCAGCTTGCCGACCGCCGTGTCGGTCGCGTCCGCCTCGTCGCGGCAGCGTGCCATGATCCACTCGAGCACGCGCATGTTGTCGCCGAAGCCCGGCCAGATGAACTTGCCGCCGGCGTCGCGGCGGAACCAGTTGACCTGGAAGATCTTCGGGGGACGGGTCAGCTTGCCGCCGACGTCGAGCCAGTGCGCCCAGTAGTCGGCGAAGTGGTAACCGCAGAAGGGCTTCATGGCCATCGGGTCGCGTCGCACGATGCCGACCTGGCCGGTGGCCGCCGCCGTGGTTTCCGAAGCCATGCCCGCGCCGACCAGCACGCCGTGCGTCCAGTCGTGGGCCTCGAGCACCAGCGGCGCCAGGCTGGCGCGCCGGCCGCCGAAGACGATGGCGTCGATCGGCACGCCGTCGGGGTTGTCGGCCTGGTCGGAGTAGCTCGGGCAACGCTTGATCGACACGGTGAAGCGCGAGTTGGGGTGCGCGGCGGGCCCGTGCTTGGGATCGAAGGCCCGGCCGCGCCAGTCCTTGGCCGGCTTGCCTTCGCCCAGGCCTTCCCACCAGGGCCGGTTGTCCTCGGTGACGGCGACGTTGGTGAAGATGGTTTCGCGGTCGAGCATCGCCAGTGCGTTGGGGTTCGTCTTGGCACTGGTGCCGGGTGCCACGCCGAAGAAGCCGGCTTCCGGGTTGATCGCCCACAGCCGTCCGTCCTCGCCCGGGTGCAGCCAGCAGATGTCGTCGCCGACCGTCCAGACCTTCCACCCACCCTCGCGGTAAGCCTCGGGCGGAATGAGCATGGCCAGGTTGGTCTTGCCGCAGGCGGAAGGAAAGGCGCCGGCGACGTAGCGAATCTCGCCCGCCGGATTCTGGATACCGACGATCAGCATGTGCTCGGCCAGCCAGCCTTCGGTGCGCGCCTGGTAGCTGGCGATGCGCAGGGCATGGCACTTCTTGCCCAGCAGGGCGTTGCCACCGTAGCCCGAACCGAAGCTCTGGATGCTGAGCTCTTCGGGGAAGTGCACGATGTAGCGCCGGTCCGGGTCCAGGTCGCCGGTCGAATGCAGGCCCTTGACGAAGCGGCCGTCGCGCTCGATTCGCGCCAGGGCGTCGCTGCCCATGCGCGTCATCAGGCGCATGTTCGCCACCACGTAGGGGCTGTCGGTGATCTCCACGCCGCAGCGTGAGAAAGGCGATTCGATCGGCCCCATGCAGTAGGGCACGACGTACAGGGTGCGGTCTTCCATGCAGCCGGCGAACAGCCCGTTCATCAGGGCGTGCGCTTCGGCCGGGGCCATCCAGTTGTTGTTGGGCCCGGCGTCGTCCTCGCGCTCGGTGCATACGTAGGTCAGGTGCTCAACGCGGGCGACATCGGCCGGATCGGAGCGATGCAGGTAGCAGTCCGGGTGCGTCTCGGGGTTGAGCTGCTCGAGATCCCCCGACTCGAGCATCGCTTCGATCAGCTTGCGGTTCTCGTCTCCGGAACCGTCACACCAGTGAACCCGGGACGCCCGGGTGTGGTTGGCCACCTGGTCGACCCAGTCGTTGAGCGCTTGCAGTTTGGAAGACATCGGAACGCCGCTTTTTCGCCAATGATCAAGGTCCGGCAGGTTAGCGGCTTGCGGGCCCGGAATCAATCGATCCCGATCGGATTTTCCAATGCTCCGCGCAGGCTCTCCGGCGCTTTCCCAATGGTCGCCCGCAGCGACTCAGACTTCGAAGGGTTCGAGCTTGCGGTCGACGTAGACGAATTCGGGTCGCACGTAGTCCGGCAGGCCGTCCTTGCGGTAGGCGGGATAGGCCTCGCCGCGAATCAGGGGATCGAGGTAGGCGCGGCAGCTCGGCGTGATGCCGAAGCCGTCGGCGGAAATGAATTTCTTCGGCAGGGTCTTCTCGTGGTTGGCGATCCGCGACAGGGGCGCGGCCTCGATCTTCCAGCGATACGGCTGGTCACTCGTGCGCTTGATGACCGGCATCACGCCCGAGCCCCCGTCGATCGCCAATTCGACGGCGGCCTTGCCCACCGCGCGCGCATGCTCGAGATCGGTCGCCGAAGCGATATGGCGCGCCGAACGCTGCAGGTAGTCGCAGACCGCCCAGTGGCACTTGTAGCCGAGATCCTCCTTGACCATGCCGGCGACCACCGGGGCGACACCGCCGAGCTGCTTGTGGCCGAAGGCGTCGGTCGTTCCCGCGTCGGCCAGGAAGGTGCCGTCGGGCGTGCGCGCGCCCTCGGAGACCACCACCGAACAATAGCCGTTGGTCTCGACCGACTTGCGGACCTTCTCGCGAAACTTGTCGCGGTCGAAAGGCACCTCGGGGAAAAGGATGACCTGAGGCGGATCACCCTTCTCGCGGCAGGCCAGGCCGCCGGCCGCCGCGATCCAGCCCGCGTGCCGGCCCATGACTTCCATGATGAAGACCTTCGTCGAACTCGAGGCCATTGCCATGACGTCCAGACTGGCCTCCAGGATGGACACCGACACGTATTTGGCCACGGAGCCGAAGCCGGGGCAGTTGTCGGTCACGGCCAGGTCGTTGTCGATGGTCTTGGGAATGCCGATGCACTGCACGTGAAAGCCGAGCTTGTCGCCGATCTGGGAGACCTTCCAGGCGGTGTCGGCCGAGTCGTTGCCGCCGTTGTAGAAGAAGACGCCGATATCGTGCGCCTTGAACACCTCGATCAGGCGCTCGTACTCGCGCTGGTTCTCCTCGATCGACTTGAGCTTGTAGCGGCAGGAGCCGAATGCGCCGCCGGGCGTTTGATGGAGCGCGGCCACCTCCGACTTCTTGAGCTTGTCGGTGTCGATCAGGCGCTCCTCGAGCGCGCCCATGATGCCGTCTCGGGCGGCGAACACCTTGCCGACGCGGCCGCGATTGGCGCGCGCGGTTTCGATCACCGCCGCGGCGGTGGCATTGATCACCGGCGTCACGCCGCCGGACTGGGCGTAGAGGATGTTCTTTCCGGGCATGGCGTCTGCTCCCTGCTGCTGACTATCTCGGAAGCATATCGGATCGATTTTCATCGTGTGCGCCTTTCGCACCCCGCTCCCACCAACGAACCAACCCAATTTGACACCCCCGGCCTTCGGGGTTAGCTTTGTCGGCTTGATTCCATTCACTCATTGCGCCAACGCAACCGTCTAACCATGCGTATCGTACTGCTCGGCCCGCCCGGCTCCGGCAAGGGCACCCAGGCCGCCCTCCTGAAGGAAAGACTGGGCGTTCCCCACATCTCCACCGGTGAGTTGCTGCGCGCGGCAGTGGCCGAAGGCACGGAACTGGGCAAGAAGGCCAAGGCGGCCATGGACGCCGGCGAACTCGTGTCCGACGAGCTGATGCTGGGCCTGATCGAGGAGAAGCTGGGCCAGCCGGAAGTCGAGCCGGGCTTCATCCTGGACGGCTACCCGCGCAACCAGGCCCAGGCCGAATCGCTGGACGCCCTCCTCGAGCGCCTGGGTCAGCCCATCGATCGCGCCCTGGAGCTCATCGTCGATGAAGAACAGATCGTCGAGCGACTGGCCAAGCGGGCCGAGGAAGAAGGCCGCTCGGACGACACCGAGGACGTCATCCGCAACCGCCTGGCGGTCTACCGCGAAAAGACCGCGCCGATTTCCGAGCACTATGCGAAAAAGGGTCTGCTGGTTCGCGTCGACGGCGTCGGCGAGATCGACGAGATCAACCGGCGTCTGGCGGCGGCGCTGGCCTGACGCGAATCCTGGCGCGCAGCACCCCGTCGCGCGTAACCGCCTCAAGCAATCGGTGGCCGCTTCGCTCGCAGAAAACGGCGAGATCGAGTTCCGCCATCGGATCGGTGGCCAGCACCTCGAGTTCCGAGCCCGGCCCGAGTTCCTCGATGGCCACGCGCGTGTGCCAGACGGGCTGCGGACAGGCCATGCCCCGGCAGTCAACCACTCGAACGTCCGAACCCTGCTCGCCCATGTCTGAATTCGTCTCCCGCCTGGTCGGCGTCATGATGCTCAAGCGCGGCCCGCAGGACCTGCCGGCCGGCACCGTCCCCCTCCTGGCGGCCACGATCCTCTACGTCGCGGCCACCGCGCTGTCCCTGTCGGTCGGCGAGGGCCCGGGCAACACCGCGGGCATCCTGCTGCTGGCCGTGGCCTTGCCGCTGGTACTGACCCGCATTGTACTGGCGCTGCGCAGGCGCCCGGCCCGCTGGATCCAGACGGTCACGGCGCTGTTCGGCACCAGCGGCCTGCTTTCACTGCTCTCGCTGCCGCTCGCCGCAGCAGCGCAAGGCGCTGGCGCCAACGCCAGCCCCGACCCCATCCTGACCGTCGCCAGCCTGGTCCTGTTCTTCTGGTCCTTCGCCATCGACGGTCATATCTGGCGCCATGCACTCGACACTTCCTTTGCCGCAGGACTGGCGGTGGCAGTGGTACTGTTCGCAGTGTCGATGTACGTCATAACCACCCTGGCAGGCCCCCTGTCATGATCGAACGAGCACAACGGCAGTGAAAATCCATATTCTCGGCATTTGCGGCACCTTCATGGGCGGGCTGGCGGCCCTGGCCCGATCCGACGGCCACGAAGTCAGCGGCTCCGATGAGAACGTCTACCCGCCGATGAGCACGCAGCTCGAGGCGCTGGGCATCGCGTTGCGAGAAGGCTACGAGCCGGACAACATCCCCGCCGACGTGGACCTGGTCATCATCGGCAACGCGCTGAGCCGCGGAAATCCGGCCGTCGAGCACGTACTCGACAACGACATCCCCTTCGCCTCCGGTCCACGCTGGCTCGGGGAAACCTACCTGCGCCGCCGCACGGTGCTGGCAGTAGCGGGCACGCACGGCAAGACCACCACCGCGAGCATGCTGGCCTGGATCCTGGAGCATGCCGGCATGAACCCCGGCTTCCTGATCGGCGGCATGCCGGTCGACTTCGGCGTCTCCGCCCGAACCGGCGAGGACCTGTTCGTGGTCGAGGCCGACGAATACGACACGGCTTTCTTCGACAAGCGCGCCAAGTTCGTGCACTACCGCCCGCGCATCGCCGTTCTCAACAACCTGGAATTCGACCACGCCGATATCTACCCCGACCTGGCCGCCATACAGACGCAGTTCCATCACCTGGTGCGCACGATCCCGGGCAATGGCCGCCTGGTCGTCAATGCGGCCGACGGCAACCTGAAGTCCGTACTGGATCGCGGCTGCTGGACCCCGGTCTCGGGGTTCGGCCTGGCCGAGCAGGGCGTGGGCGAGTGGCAAGTCGCGCTCGAGGAGCCGGCCGGGCGCAGGCTCGCCATTCAATACGCCGGGCAACCCGTGGGCACGCTGGAATGGCCTATGACGGGCCGGCACAACGCGCTCAACGCCCTGGCGGCCATCGCTGCTGCCGAGGCTGCCGGAGTCGAGCCGACGAAATCCATCGAGGCGCTTGCGAAGTTCGGCGGCGTGAAGCGGCGCCTGGAGCTGGTCGGCGAGCGCGCCGGCATCCATGTCTACGACGATTTCGCCCACCACCCCACGGCCATCCGCCTGACCCTCGAGGGCCTGCGCCGCGCCGTCGGCAACGCGAGAATTCTGGTGGCGCTCGAGCCGGCCAGCAACACGATGCGCGCCGGCTTTCATGTTGCCGACCTGCCCTCGGCACTGACCGCGGCCGATTTCGTGTGGCTGCGCAGTTCCGACGGCATGGACTGGGACCCGCTCGATGTCATCGAGAAATCCGGCGGGCAGGGCCGCGCCCGCAGCCGGGTGGACAACCTGCTCGAGGATCTGCTGGCCGAGGCCCGGCCCGGCGACCACGTGATCTTCATGAGCAACCGCGGTTTCGAGAACGCGCCGCGGCGATTCTTCGAGAGCCTGGAATGAGCCGAGAGCAACTTCCCCTTTTTCCGCTCAAGACCGTTCTTTTTCCCGGCGCGCCGCTGAGCCTGCGCATCTTCGAGCAGCGCTATCTCGACATGGTGCGCGACTGCGCCCGCTCCGGGACGGGCTTCGGCGTGGTCTGCGCCTGGCCGGCCGAGGAAGAAGGCCGCGCCAGGCACGCACGCATCGGCACCGAGGCGATGATGGTTGATTTCGACCAGCTCGAAGACGGCCTGCTCGGCGTGACCTGCCGGGGCCAGCGCCGCTTCCTGATCCGCGAGACCCGCGCCCGCGACGACGGACTGTTGCTCGGCGAGGTCGACTGGCTGCCGCCGGAGCCGGCCGTGCCCGTGCCGCCGCGCTGCGGCGCACTGCAGACCCTGATGCAGGAACTGATGCGCCATCGCGACCTGGCCGACCATTTCGAAGTGGATATCGAGGATGCCAGCAGCCTGGGGCGCACGCTGGCGGCCAGCCTGGCCCTGCCGGAAGAGCATGCCCAGGCCCTGCTGGAGATGACCGACCCGGTCGCCCGGCTCGAAGGCCTGATCAGCCTGCTTCACGACGCCGACGAAGACGAGGACGGCTGACGAATCAAGCGAAGCCGCCGCTCCCCCACGGCCGGAAGCTCGATCTCGTGGAGCGAGCGCTCGAGCGCCTGCATGGCCGCCTGCCCCTCGCCGGTATCGCGCCAGCGGTTGAACAGGCCCAGGATATCGTCGAGCGCCTCGATACGCACCTGGCCGAGCCAGACCGGTCGGCCGGCGTCTTCGAGCGTGGCCCCGGAAGCCCACAGACGAAGCACCTCGCGACGGCCATCCCGGCGGTCACGGATCAATGTCAGGCTCTCGGGCTTGCCGGCAAAGTCCTTCGGCAGGTGCGGCATGCGCTCGGGTCGGGGGCGTGCGCTCAGCACGGACGACCAGCGCAGGGAGCGGACCTCGGGGCGACGCCAGCCCGCCTCGCCCAGACGCTCTGCCAGCCAGTCCCGCGAGCCCGCGTACTGGAAATCGAAGCGCTGCGTGCGGTCGCTGCCCAGACGCGAGCGAACCTCGGGCAGGGCCCGCCAGCCGCCCGTCCGCCATTGGTCGACCGACATCGATTGTTGCGGTAGCTCCAGGCGGGTAGCCTCGGCCAGGGCCTGGTACCCGCCAACGGCCTGGAAAGTCGTCACGGCCACGAGCAGGCCGTAGAAACACAGGGCCAGCATGCCCGGATGGCGGCGCGGGAGCGCGCGCTGCCGATAGCCGATTCCCACCAGGGCGAGCCAACCGCCGCCCAGGGCCAGCGCGGCCACCACGCCCAGCGGCGTGGCCAGGCCCAGGTAGAAATTGGCGAAGGAGACCAGCGCCAGCAAGACCGAGTTGACCAGGTAGGCCCACTTGCGCCTCGAGGCGCGGATATCCTTGGCGACCATCACGGCGAAGAAGCCCAGCACCACGGTGGTCAGCGTCAGTCCCCGGTGGGGAACCTCGCCGTAGCCGGGCGCCGCACCCGGCGCGGGAAAGAGAAACCCGAACCACCCGTTGAGCAGTTCGGCGAGCAGCCAGCCGCCGGCGGTGGCGGCCAGCCAGTGAGCCGCCGCGTTGGCTCGCCCGAGCGCGAGCATCAGCAGGGCCATGCCGCCGGCCACCAGGGCCAGCACGCGCAGGTCCGAGGCCAGCGCGATGACGATCATCACCGGATCGGCGACATGGTTGCGCAGGCTCGTCGCCATCGACGCCAGCTGGCGTTCGGCATCCAGGGTACCGGCGGCAAAGGGCGCGGCCACGAGCACGCCCAGGAGCACCGCCAGGCAGGCGACCAGGAACAGGCCCAGCAGCGCCACCGACAGGAGCTCACGCCGGCCCGAGCCGCCGAACAGCGGCTGGACCCAGCGTCCGAGCAGAGGGTGCTCACTGGTCCAGCGGATCAGGCTGCGCAGCCACCAGCCGCTGCGGCGCGCCGTATAGGCATAGACCACGCGGGTGGTCCAGATCACGGCCCACAGAACGACCAGCAGCAGCACGAGCACCAGAACGAGCCGTCCGGCAAACTCCGCGGCCAGCTCCAGCGAGGCGCCGAACAACAGGCCGGGCAGCATGTAGATCGGCACCCACACGGCGCAGGCCGGGATGGTCGCCAACAGCATCGTGCGCGGCGGCAGGCTCATGGCGCCGGCGATCAGCGCGCTGATCGGGCGCGTCGGGCCCAGCAGGCGCCCGACAAAGACACCCTTGCCGCCGTGCCGCGCCACAGCAGCACGCGCACGTGCCATCAGGTCGGGATGGCGCCTCAGCAGCGGCCAGCCGTCGATGCGGTCGCGATAGTGACGCCCCACCCAGTAGCTGGTCCAGTCGCCGCCGAGCGCGCCGGCGAAGGCCGCCAGCCAGCACCACAGGAACAGCGACAGGTCGCCGCTGACCACCGCGCCGATGATGAACAGCAGGATCACACCGGGGAGCAGCAGGCCCAGCACCGCCAGGGACTCCAGATAGGCGAACACCGCGGACAGGGTGATGAGCCAGCCCGAATGGGACTGGACCAGCTCGAAGATTCGGTCGATCAGGCTCGATTCCATGCCGGGTGCTTCAGCGCTGGGCCGTGCGAATGCGGGGTGTGGCCATTAGGATATGCTCTCAGCCTGCCATTGAGGAACCATGAAACCATGACCGCATCGCTTGAGGGCAAGACCCTTTTCATCACGGGCGCATCGCGCGGCATCGGGCTCGCCATCGCGCTGAAGGCCGCCGCCGACGGCGCCAACGTGGCCGTCGCGGCCAAGACCGACCGGCCGCACCCGAAGCTTCCCGGGACCATCCACACGGCCGCCGAGGAAATCGAGAAAGCCGGCGGCCGGGCGCTGCCGCTGAAGGTCGACATCCGCGACGAGACGGCGGTGGCCGAAGCCATGGCCACAACGGCCGAGACTTTCGGCGGCATCGACGTGCTGATCAACAACGCCTCGGCCATCTACCTGGCGCCGACGCCGGACGTGCCGATGAAGCGCTATGACCTGATGCACAGCGTCAACACGCGCGGCACCTTCGTGTGCTCCCAGGCCGCCCTGCCCTACCTGGAGAAAGCCGGCAACCCGCACATCCTGAACCTCTCGCCGCCGCTCAACATGGACCCCAAGTGGTTCGCGCCGCACGTCGCCTACACCATGGCCAAGTACGGCATGAGCATGTGCGTGCTGGGCATGGCCGAAGAATTCCGCGATCGCGGCATCGCGGTCAACGCCCTGTGGCCGAAGACGGTCATTGCCACCGCCGCCCTGGCGATGCTCGGCGACGCCGTGAAACCGGAAAACTGCCGCAAGCCCGAAATCCTGGCCGACACCGCCCACTGGATCCTGGCGCAGCCCTCGCGGGAAGTCACCGGCAACTTCTTCATCGACGAGGACGTGCTCGGGAAGATGGGCGTCACCGACCTCGACCAGTACGCCGTCGAGCCGGGCAAAGAACTGCTGCCCGATCTGTTCCTCTGAGGTTAGGCGCCTGGTCGCGTGGTCGAGTCCCGTGGATCAGGGGCGTTAGTTATGGCGTGCTGCTTGGCTTCTCGCAAAGGCGCTAAGGCGCGATGAACGCAAAGAAAGACGAAAACCCAAAGAGATTGAATAGTGCGGCAACGCCGAGCCGATGGTAACCGTTTCAGACCCGATTCAATTCTCTTTTCACTTCCTTTGCGCCCTTGGCGCCTTTGCGCCTTTGCGAGAAAATCCTTTTAGTTCCTGCGCTCTATCGGCACATAGTCGCGTTCGCCCGCGCCGGTGTAGACCTGGCGGGGGCGGCCGATGCGATGGGGCGTGGCGGATTGTTCGAGCCACTGGCTGACCCAGCCGACGGTGCGGCCGATGGCGAACATGGCGGTGAACATGCTCGTCGGGATACCGAGTGCCTTGTAGATGATGCCCGAATAGAAGTCGACGTTGGGGTAGAGCTTGCGCTCGACGAAGTAGTCGTCCTCCAGGGCGATCCTCTCGAGCTCCATGGCCAGGTCGAGCAGCGGGTCGGCCTGGCCCAGGTCGTCGAGCACCTCGTGGCAGGCCTTTCGGATGATCGTCGCGCGCGGGTCGAAGTTCTTGTAGACGCGATGCCCGAAGCCCATCAGGCGGAACGGATCGTTCTTGTCCTTGGCCTTCTCGACGTACTTGCCGACCTGGTCGACGCTGCCGATCTCGTTGAGCATGTTGAGCACGGCTTCGTTGGCGCCGCCGTGGGCCGGCCCCCACAGCGCGGCAATGCCGGCGGCGGTACAGGCGTAAGGGTTGGCGCCCGTGGAGCCGACCAGGCGCACCGTGGAGGTCGAGGCATTCTGCTCGTGGTCGGCGTGCAGGATGAACAGCAGGTCCAGCGCCTTGGCGGCGACCGGGTTGACCTCGTAGTCCTCGGCGGGCACCGAGAACATCATGTGCAGGAAACGCTCGGAATACTTCAGCGAGTTGCGCGGGTAGGCGCTGGGCCAGCCCATGTAGTGGCGGTAGGCCGCCGCGGCGATGGTCGGCATCTTGGCGATCAGGCGTTTGGCGGCCAGGTCGCGCTGCTCGGGGTCGTTGACATCGAGCTTGTCGTGGTAGAAGGCCGCCATCGAGCCGACCACGCCCGAGAGGATGGCCATCGGGTGCGCGTTGTAGTGAAAGCCCGAGATGAAGTTGTTGACCTTCTCGTGGACCATCGTGTGGTACGTGATGTCGCGGTCGAAGGCCGCGAACTGGTCGCTGGTCGGCAACTCACCGTAGAGCAGCAGGTAGGCGACTTCCAGGAAGCTGGAGTTCTCGGCCAGCTGCTCGATCGGATAGCCGCGGTAGCGCAGAATGCCTTCGTTGCCGTCGATGTAGGTGATGTCGCTCTTGCAGCTGGCCGTTGCGCCGTAGCCCGGATCGTAGGTGAAGTAGCCCAGTTCGGAATGCAGCCTGCTGATATCCAGGGTCGGGTCGCCTTCGGTGCCGGCGACGACCGGCAGGTCGAGGGTCTTTCCGGATTCGTGATCAGTCAGGGTGAGTTTGCGTTCAGTCACCTGGGCTCTCCTTAGGAAACGTTGACGGGAAATCCGGACGACGCACGCGGGCACAGTACCGCGCCGTACGGAACTCCGTAGTATCGCATATTGCTCAAACGGCTTCCATGATCGGGTAGGCGAGATCAAGGCGCCGTGTGCACTGCTGCCCGAGCCGCTGTCCTCTTTCGCGCCCCCCGGGCGGCGTGGATAATGATCGGCGGTCCAGTTCCATTCTTCAGCCACCCGGAGGGCGCCCGTGCTGTCCCGTCGACGAATCGTTTCCTGGTTGTTCTTCGGCAGTGTCATCCTGCTGGTGACCGCCTGGAGCAACCGCGACAACTTCGATTCGGACATGTGGATCCACCCGGCCGTGGCCGACGAGCCCCGCCAGTCGCCCGTCGACGAGCCGGAGTTCACCACGCACGCCAACGACGTCGACTACATCGTGCGCCCGAAGTACCGCTACGAGTTGACCGGGCTGGTCGTCTCCTTCAAGCGCTTTTCGCAGGACTACGGGCTGCACAAGCGCTGGAACGACTTCATCAACGTCGCCGACGTCTGCGTGGTCTGGGGCGACAACGCCACCGACGTGGACCTCAACGCCTTCGATTTCTGGAACGGCGAATTCACCTGCACCTTCTCGACCCGCAACGAAACGGCCTGGCGGCGCTTCGACAAGAACAAGCTCTCCAACAACCACCTGATCACCGACTCGCCGCGGGTGCGCGAGGTCATCGAGGAACTCGAGGTGGGCGACCAGGTCCGCTTCAGCGGCTGGCTGGCCGAGTACGGCGAGCCCGGCGGCCCGTTCCGCAGCACGAGCACCACGCGCACCGACACCGGCGACGGCGCCTGCGAGACGGTCTACGTCGCCGACATGGAAATCGTCGGATCGATGAGCACGATCTGGCGCCACCTGGTCTGGCTGTCTGTGGCCGGCCTGCTCGTCAGCATCGTGCTGTGGTTTCGCACGCCCCATCACCAACTCAGGCGCTGAAGCGGATGCGCCGACCCCGTTGCGTTGACGGCTCCCGGGCCTTCGGCTAGGGTCGGCTCCTCAAGGGGCTGTTCGCACACGGAGGATCGCCGTGATCCGCTGCACCTGCAAGACGCTCGTCCTGACCACGCTTCTGCTCGCGACGACGGCCCACGGCCGGCCGATCGAGGCCGACGTCACGGGCAACTGGTACTACCCGCAGCAGCCCGGCCACGGGCTGCAGATCGAAATCCTCGATCTCAGCCGGGCCGTCGTGGCCTGGTACACCTTCGACGCCGAGGGCCGCCCGCTCTGGCTGATCGGCAACGGCAGCATCGAGGGCGACACAATCCGCGCCGAACTCCACCGCTACGACGGCACCCGCTTCCCGCCGGATTTCGACGCCGGCGAGATCGAAGGCGAGCTCTGGGGCCGGATCGTCTTCCGCCGCACCGGCTGCAACAGCGCCGCCTTTTCCTACACCCCGGAGGAAGGCATCTACCAGCCGGCCGAATTTCCGCTCGAGCGGCTCACGCAGATCGACGGCCTGAACTGCAGCGAACCGGGCCCCTGGCCGCAGCAGCGGCGCTGGACTCCGACGGCAGGTTCATCGGGCTTCGAGGCCCTGTTCCTGGACTACCCGGTCGGCAGAGAGGACCAGTTCGACCTGGCGTCCGGCGTCGAGCCGCTGCCCGAACCCTGGGGAGCGAAGCACGGCCTGCGGATCAGCGGCAACAACGCCTCCGACGACCTGATGATGGTGCTCATGCGGCCCGTCGACGGCCTCGAGCCGAACACGCGCTACGACGTCGAGCTGGAAATGCAGTTCGCCACCAACGAACCCAGCGGCTGCAGCGGCGTGGGCGGCTCGCCCGGCGAATCGGTCTTCATGCGACTGGGGGCCGCCGGCGAGCAACCCGGCGCCGTAATCGTCGACGACTACCGGCGCGCGAGCATCGACCTGGGCCAGCAGGCCAACCCGGGCGAGCGCGCGCTGAGCGCGGGCAACATGGCCAACGGCGCCGACGAGTCCTTCTGCACCGGCACGGACGCGCCCTGGCGGCTCAAGCGCGTTTCCACCACCGGCCAGGAATTCTCGGTCACCAGCGACGAAACCGGCCGAATCTGGGTCTACGGACTGAGCGACTCGGCCTTCGAAGCGACCACGACCTGGTACCTCACGGAGTTCGTGCTACGCCTGGCAGAGACGGAGTGAGCAACTAGCCCGGAACCCTGAAACCTGAAACCTGAAACCTGAAACCTGAAACCTGAACCTCAGACATCCACGAACTGCTCCGCACCGCCCAGCCAGCGCTCGATAACGACATCGGCGCCGGCGACATCCAGGGACTCCGCCAGCGACTTGACCGGCTCGAGCAGGTCCGCGTCTCGGGCCAGGTCGGCGACCCGGAAGCGCAGCATGCCCGTCTGGCGCGTGCCCAACACTTCACCGGGGCCGCGCAGCTCGAGATCCCTTTCGGCAATAACGAAGCCGTCGGTCGTCTCGCGCATGGTCTCCAGGCGCTTCCTGGCCGTCTCGCCCAGCGGCGGCTTGTAGATCAGCACGCAGGCGGCCTGCTCGCTGCCGCGCCCGACCCGGCCGCGCAGCTGGTGAAGCTGCGATAGCCCGAGCCGCTCGGCGTTCTCGATCATCATCAAACTGGCGTTGGGCACGTCGACGCCGACTTCGATCACCGTCGTGGCGACCAGCAGGGCGGTCTTGCCGGAGGCGAAGGCATCCATCACGGCCTGCTTGTCGGCCGGCTTCATGCGACCGTGGATCAGCCCGACGCTGAACTCCGGCAGGGCCGCCGACAATTCCTCGGCAGTGGTTTCGGCCGCCTGCGCCTCCAGCACGTCCGACTCCTCGATCAGCGGACAGACCCAGTAAGCCTGACGGCCCTCGCCGAGCGCCCGGCGCAGCCGCTCGACGATCTCCTCGCGCCGGCCCTGGCTGAGCACGACCGTGGTGACGGGCTTTCGCCCCGGCGGCAGCTCGTCGATCACGGAAATATCCAGGCCGGCATACGCGGTCATGGCCAGGGTGCGCGGAATCGGCGTGGCCGTCATCACCAACTGATGCGGCGAGCGCACGCCCTCGCTGCCCTTGGCCGCCAGGGCGAGGCGCTGGTGGACGCCGAAACGGTGCTGTTCGTCGACGACGATCAGGGCCAGGTCCCGGAATTCGACGCCCTCCTGAAACAGGGCGTGCGTGCCGATGGCGATGCTGGCCTCGCCCGCCAGCCGCGCCAGGGCTTCGCGTCTCGCCTTGCCCTTGACCTTGCCCGCCAGCCAGACCGGCTCGATGCCCAGCGGCTCGAGCCACTGCGACAGGGTCCGGTAGTGCTGTTCGGCCAGGATCTCCGTCGGCGCGACGATGGCGGCCTGGCGCCCGCTGGCCGCGGCGGCCAGCAGGGCGAAGGCGGCCACCAGGGTCTTGCCCGAGCCGACATCGCCCTGCAGGAGACGACGCATCGGGCGCTCGGCTCCGAGATCTTCCATGATCTCGCCGACTACCCGGCGCTGGGCGCCCGTCGGCTCGAAGCCGACGACCCCGAGCAGCTTTTCCTGGAGGGCCTCGTCGGGTTTCAGCGCATACGCGCGCTGGCGCGCTCGCGCCTGGTTGAGCCGGGTCAGGGCCAGGTGATGGGCCAGCAGCTCTTCGGTGGCCAGGCGCTGCACGGCCGGATGGTGGCCGTCGATCAGGGCATCCAGATTCTCCTCGGGGCCGGGCCGGTGGATGATTCGAAGCGCCTCCTGGAGGGGCGGCGACTCGCTCGAGCCGAGCGGATCGGCGAGCCGGATCTCACCGTCCAGGAGTCGATCGACCGCGGCGTCGATGATCTTCGCCAGGGTCGCCTGTGCCAGCCCCTGCGTCACCGGGTAGATGGCCGTCAGGTGCTTCGGCAGGGGCGGCGGCTCGCCCTTGCCCAGCACCTGGGCCTGCGGATGGGCCATTTCGAAGCCCTGCGGCCCGAAGCGCACGTCGCCGAAACAACGCACCCGGTTACCTTCACGGTACATGCGCAGCTGCGACGGGAAAAAACGAAAGAAGCGCAGCGTGAGCTGACCGGTATCGTCGGCCAGGGTTACCAGCAGCATGCGGCGGCGGCGTTGCACGACCTCCTGGTGGACCACGCGGCCTTCGACCTGGACGCGCGTTTCCGGTCGAACCCGCCCCAGCGGCACGATGCGCGTGCGGTCCTCGTAGCGCAGCGGCCGGTGGAAAAGCAGGTCGAGTTCGCAGGTGATCCCCAGCGCCTTGAGGCGCGAGGCCACCTGCGGCCCGACGCCGTGAAGCTCGGCCACCGGGGCTTGTCCGCGATCGGTCACCTTCGAGTCAGGAAGCGAAGGCCTGGCTCAGCCGTCGCCGAGCACCATCACCGCGTCCATTTCCACCGGCACACCCTTGGGCAGGCCCGACACCTCGATCGTAGCGCGCGCCGGATAAGGTTCGGAGAATCTTTCGGCCATCAGTTCATTGACCACTCCAAAGCGGCCGAGATCGGTCAGAAAGATGTTGAGCTTGACGACGTTGTCGAGCGAGCCGCCCGCAGCTTCGGCAATTGCCGCCAGATTGTCGAAGACCCGGTTCACAAGGTCAGCGAAGTCGCCTTCTACGACCTCGCCTGTGGCGGGGTCCAGCGGAATCTGACCCGACAGGTAGACGGTCTCGCCCGCGCGGATTGCTTGTGAATAGGGTCCGATGGCGGCGGGGGCGTGATCGGATTGAATCGGCATCTTGCTCATAGCGTCTCCTCGATTTTTTGTTTCGCGTGAGTGGCGCGGATCGCGAACCAGCCGACGATCCCGCCAGCAAACGATTCCTTCAAGTTAAGCAATTTCCCGACTCACCCTCAACACATGCCGATTGCGGCGCAGCCTGCGCATCACCCGCGCCAGCTGGTCGCGGCCGGTGACCGCCAGGGTGAACTGGAGGGTGGCGGTCTCGCGTGTGGTGGAGGGCTGTTCGACGCGTTCGATGTTGGCGCCGACTTCGCTGAGCGTGGCCGACACGGACGCCAGCACGCCGGGGCCGTTGACGGTGACGATCTTCAGGCGAACCGAGAAGTAGCCGTGCATGACCGGCGCCCAGTCGACGTCGATGCAGCGCTCGGCGTGGTCCTTCTTGAGCTCGGGCACGTTGGGGCAGCGCTGGCGGTGGATGACCAGGCCCTTGCCGGGCGAGAGGTAGCCCATGATGGGATCGCCGGGCACCGGGTGGCAGCAGTTGGCGTACTCGATCGCGCTGCCTTCGGTGCCGCCGATGGTCAGCGCCTCCGACTCGGGCTCTTCGCTGGTGCGGCGCTGGGTCAGCGGCAGCAGCTTGTGAGCGACCACGCGCGCGAGCATGTCGCCGCGGGCGATTCGGGTGAGCAGGTCCTCGAGGCGCTCGAGCTTGAGCTTCTTGAGGTAGCGATCCAGTCTTCGCTCGGAAATCTTCTCAAGCGAGTAGCCGCGACGCGCCAGCGCCTGGTCGAGCAGGCGGTGGCCGATCGCCACGGAATCGGCCTGTTCGAGGTTCTTCAGGTGGGCGCGAATGCTCGAGCGCGCCTTGGAGGTCGCCACGAACTCGTGCCACTCGGGCTGGGGCGTGGCGCCCTTCTGGGTGATGATCTCGACGGTCTGCCCTGATTCCAGGCGCGTGTTGAGCGGCACCGGCTCGCGGTCGATGCGCGCGCCGACTGCCTGGTTGCCGATATCAGTGTGGATAGCGTAGGCAAAGTCAAGCACCGTCGAATCGGCCTTGAGATCGATGATCTTGCCCCTGGGGGTGAACACGAAGACTTCGTCGGGAAACAACTCGGCCTTGGCCGAGTCCATGAACTCTACCGAATCGGAGGCGCGCGACTGGGTTTCGACCAGCTTGAGCAACCAATCGCGGGCGCGCACGGCAGTCTGGCCGTCGGGCGTTGCCTTGTAGAGCCAGTGGGCGGCGGCACCCTTTTCGGCGACCAGGTCCATTTCCTCGGTGCGGATCTGGATCTCGATGGGCACGTCGAAGCGCGAGTTGACCACCGTGTGCAGCGACTGATAGCCGTTGGGCTTGGGCAAGGCAATGTAGTCCTTGAAGCTGCCGGGCTTGGGCTTGTAGAGCGCGTGGACCACGCCCAGGGCCTGGTAGCAGTGCGGCTCGGACTGCGTCACGATGCGGAAGGCGTAGCGATCCATGACCTGGTCGAAGCTCAGGGACTTGTCGCGCATCTTGCAGTAGATGCTGTAGAGCGTCTTGGTGCGCCCCTCGACCCGGGCCGGGATGCCGGACTCGCTGAGCCGCTTCTTGAGCGCGTCGGTCACCGAGTCGATGATCTCGGCGCGATTGCCTGCGCCCTGCTTGACCCGCTGGCTGAGCACCCGGTAGCGATTCGGGTGGCGGTGCCGGAAGCCCAGGTCCTCGAGCTCCTCGCGCAGCTCGTTCATGCCCAGGCGCGCGGCGATGGGCGCGTAGATGTCGAGCGTTTCGGTGGAGATGCGCCGCTGGGACGACGGCGACATGTGGCCGATCGTGCGCATGTTGTGCAGGCGGTCGGCCAGCTTGATGAAGATCACCCGCAGGTCCCGGCTCATTGCCAGGAGGAGTTTGCGGAAACTTTCCGCGTCCGCCTCCTGGCGGGTGCGGAACTTCATCTTGTCGAGTTTCGTGACCCCGTCGACGAGCTTGGCGATCTGCTCGTCGAACTGCTCGGCGAGATCGTCGTGCTCGACCTCGGTGTCCTCGATGGTGTCGTGCAGGATGGCCGCGGCGATGGTCTGGTGGTCCATGCGCATCCCGGCGAGGATGTGCGCCACCGCCACCGGGTGCATGATGTAGTCCTCGCCGGAACGGCGCTTCTGGCCCTCGTGGGCCCGGGCGCCGGTTTCGTAGGCGCGCAGCACGACGGCCACGTGCTGCGGTTCCAGATAGGTGTTGAGCAGGTCCCTGAGTTCGCGGACCGGGGCTGGCAGCATGGCGGCGTTCCGGTCGGCTAAGGGGTCCTCATGGAATCAACTCAGCGGACGGATCAATCCAGGTCGTCTTCCGGCGGCGCGGGGACTTCGGCCTGCATGGCCGCCAGGCGGGCGTCCAGTTCGGCCTGCAGCTGGGCGATGTTCTCGTCGTTGACTTCGCCTTCGGCGATCTCGCGCAGAGCGATGACCGTGGGCTTGTCGGATTCCTCGTCGACCAGCGGGTCGGCGCCGTTGGCGATCATGCGGGCGCGCTGGGCGGCGGACATGACCAGTTCGAAACGGTTCGGCACCGCCTCGATGCAGTCTTCTACGGTTACTCGTGCCATGGTTCGTATCTACTCCGGAGTTTGAACCGGGACCGCTCGGGCCGCGTCCGGCCGCTGTCGGGGTCCCGACAGAAAATCAATCGGTTATTGTACCGCCGCCGGCGCTTTCGTCCAATAGCTCGTCCACTATTGCCTGCTGGCGCTGGCGCCGCAGCGGCCAGGCCCGCACGATCGCCAGCAGATCGGCCAGGGCCTGGTCGAAATCGTCGTTGACGACCATCCAGCGAAAGTCTCCGCAGGCGGCGATTTCGCGCCGGGCCTCGCCGAGGCGTCGTTCGATGACCTCGGGCGAATCGGAGCCGCGGGCGCGCAGCCGCTCGGCCAGCACGGCCATCGACGGCGGCAGGATGAAGATGGTGCAGACATCGGGGTGCGATCGCAGGATCTGTTCGGCGCCCTGGACGTCGATTTCCAGCAGCACGTCCCGGCCCGAGCCCCACAGGGCCTCCACGCGGTCGCGGCGGGTGCCGTAGTAATTGCCGTAGACCTCGGCGTATTCGATGTAGTCGCCATCGGCGATGCCCCGCTCGAACTCCTCGACCGAGACGAAGTGGTACTGCTCGCCGTCGATTTCGCCCTTGCGTGCCGGACGGGTGGTATCGGAAACCGACAGCGCGATCTTCGGGCATTGCTGCAGGAGCGACCGCATCAGGCTGGTCTTGCCCGCGCCGCTGGGCGCGGCGATCAGGAACAGGTCGCCGTCACTCGACATTCTGCACCTGCTCGCGCATCTGCTCGACCAGCACCTTGAGTTCGACCGCGGCCTGGCCGACCTCGGCCAGGGTCGCTTTCGAGCCCAGGGTGTTGGCCTCGCGGTTGAGTTCCTGCATCAGGAAATCCAGGCGGCGGCCGACCGGCTCGTCGAGCGCCATGACTCTCCTGACTTCGGCAACATGCGTCTCCAGCCGGTCGAGCTCCTCGTCGACATCGAGCTTTTGCAGCTGCATGACCACTTCCTGTTCGATGCGGCCCTCGTCGACGGCGACGTCGAGGGACTCGAGCTTCTCGCGAAACCGCGCATCCACCGCCGCGCGGATGGCCGGCATGCGCTCGCGCACCAGCCGGGCCTGGGCCTCGATGCCGGCCAGGCGCTGCTCGATCATCGCCGCGATCGCGCGCCCCTCCTGCTCGCGCGCGGCGATCAACTCGTCGACGGCTTCGTCGAACAGGGCAAGCGCCGGTTCGTAGGCGGCATCGAGGTCGCTGTCGGCCTGCTCGATCAGGCCGGGCCAGGACAGCAGGTGGACCAGGTCGGGCTCGGCGCTGCCGCCGGCCAGGTCGGCGATCTCTTCATGCGCGCGAAGCAGGGTGCGGGCCACGTCGAGATTGATACGCATGTCGGCGGCCGCCGCGGCCGGGTCGGGCTGGAACTTCAGCGAGACTTCGACCTTGCCGCGACCCAGGCGCGCCTTGAGCCGGCTGCGAACGCCGGGCTCCAGCGCCCGGAAGTCCTCGGGCAGGCGCAGGCTGGGGTCGAGAAAGCGCTGGTTGACCGAGCGGATTTCCCAGGTCAACTGGCCGGCCTCCAGGTGGCCGGAGCGCCGGGCGTAGGCGGTCATGCTTCTGATCATGGCAATTGTCGTCGGGCCACAGAGCCGCTGGAAACAGTCCGACATGGTACCCTTCCCCGACCCCCGAGAGAAAGGAAACCCCGGTTTTGACCCGACCGTCCGGACGCCAGAACGACGAACTCCGCCCCGTGACCATCCAGCGCCATTTCACGCGCCACGCCGAGGGCTCCGTGCTGATCAGCTGCGGTGAGACCAAGGTGCTGTGCAACGCCAGCGTCGAGGAACGCGTCCCGCCCTGGCTGCGGGGCAAGGGGCAAGGCTGGGTGACCGCCGAGTACGGCATGCTGCCGCGCGCCACCGGCACGCGCAACATGCGCGAGGCCACGCGCGGCAAGCAGGGCGGGCGCACGCTCGAGATCCAGCGGCTGATCGGCCGCAGCCTGCGCGCCGTCATCGACCTCGAAGCCCTGGGCGAGCGCACCGTCACCCTCGACTGCGACGTCCTCCAGGCCGACGGCGGCACGCGCACGGCTTCGATCACCGGCGCCTACGTGGCCCTGGTCGACGCCATGGACGGCCTGTTCGATGCCGGCAAGGTCAAGAAGAGCCCGATCCACGGCCGCGTGGCCGCCGTGTCGGTCGGCATGCTCGGCCCGGACCCGGTGCTCGACCTGGACTACCGCGAGGACTCCGGCGCCGACACCGACCTCAACGTGGTCATGAACGACGGCGGCGGTTTCATCGAGATCCAGGGCACGGCCGAAGGCCACGCCTTCCGCCGCGACGAGCTCGACGGCATGCTCGAGCTTGCCGAGAAGGGCATCAGCGAACTGATCGCCGCACAGGACGCCGCGCTCGATGGCGCTTGACGGCGGCAAGCTGGTCCTGGCCAGCGGCAACAAGGGCAAGCTCCGCGAGCTGGCCCACATGCTCGAACCGCTGCACATCGAGGTCGTCTCCCAGGCCGAATTCGACGTCACGCCGGTCGAAGAAACCGGCCTGACCTTCGTCGAGAACGCCCTGTTGAAGGCGCGCGAGGCGTCGCGGGTTTCCGGCCTGCCGGCACTCGGCGACGATTCCGGCCTGGTGGTCGACGCGCTCGACGGTCGTCCGGGCATCTACTCGTCCCGGTTCGCGGGCGAGTCCGCGTCGGACGCCGACAACAATGACAAGCTCCTGGCGGAACTCGTCGACCTGCCGATGGAACGGCGAACCGCGCATTTCCATTGCTGCCTGGTGCTGCTGCGCCAGGAGGCCGACCCGGTGCCGATCATCGCCGAGGGCATCTGGCACGGCCACATCCTGGAAGCCCCGCGCGGCGAAGGCGGCTTCGGCTACGACCCTCTTTTCCACGATCGCAAACTGGGCGCAACGGCCGCCGAGTTGCCGATGGAAGAAAAGGCCCGCGTCAGCCATCGCGGTCTCGCCTTGGCGGCCCTCGTCGAACAGCTGAACGGTTGAGAAGGGGGTTCCGAGTTCGGGAAGAAGACGGGTTCGGGGTTCAGGGTTCCGGGTTCCGGGTTCCGGAAAACACAGGGCAATTCTGGGGATAGGAGCTGGTTGTCTTGCCCGTTGCTATCGGCGAGCTAGGTATTCGGGTTGTCGGCATCGGATGCGCGGCTTCGCCAAGCGCTCCGGAACCCCGAACCGACGCAAAGCGTCGTCCCGGCCCCCGAGCCGGGACCTCCCCACCGAAGGCGCCAACCGA
>NZ_QUZK01000016.1 GCF_003410055.1 Wenzhouxiangella sediminis
GAACCCCGAACCCCGAACCCCGAACCCGGAACCCCTTAGCCTTTCCTGAAACCTCTTCCCCCAAAACCCAAACACCCCACCAGATCCCCGGAACCCCGAACCCGGAATCCCTTGGTCCATCAACCCCGGATGATCCGCCGCCGGATCTCGCCGGAGACCATGTCGATGGCCAGCACGATCAGGATGGTGAGCACCAGCACCGCCGCGGCCTTGTCGAAGTGGCGGTAGCGCAGGGTATTGAGCAGCACGCCGCCGACCCCGCCGGCGCCGACCACGCCGAGGATGGCCGAGGCGCGGATGTTGAGTTCGAAGCGGAACAGCCAGTGGGCAATGATCTCCGGCAGCACTTGCGGCAGTACCGCATAGCGCAGCGCCAGCAGCCGCGAGCCGCCGGCAGCTTCGACGGCCTCGACAGGACCGAAATCGATCGCGTCGACCACTTCCGAGCCGAGCTTGGTCAGCATGCCGATCGACGAGATCCCGATGGCCAGCGCACCCGCGAAGGCACCCAGGCCGACGATCGGGACGAAGTAGATCGCCAGCAGGATCTCGGGGAAAGCGCGCGTGGTCGCCGAGATGAGCTTGACCACCCGGGCGAACTTCGGAAACAGGGTGCGTGCGCCGAGCAGGGCCAGCGGCAGGGAGAAGATCGCCCCGACGATGGTGCCGATCCAGGCGATCTGGATCGACTCGGCGATCGCCGGCAGCACCTTCTCCCAGCCGTAGGCCATGTCGGCCGGCCAGAAGAAGCTCAGGACCTCCGCCATCTGCGCCGGCAGCTTGCCCAGCCGGTCGGGCGAGAAGCCGATAGCCCACATCGACCAGAGGAAGAGCGCGCCGATGATGAAGGTCGCCCAGGTGGCGCCGCCGATCCGTTTGTACCCCTTGAGCGCCGGATCTTTCATGCCAGGCGCCTCCGGATGGCTTCGGAGATTTCTTCGATGATCAGCACCGCAACCAGCACGACCAGCACGATCAGGGCCACGCGCTCGTATTCGAAGTTGGCGCGCTGGGTCTCGAGAATCATGCCGATACCGCCGGCGCCGACCAGGCCCAGAACCATCGAGGCGCGCACGTTGAGCTCGAAGGCGTAGAGCGCATAGGAAACGTAAGTTTGCATGGCCTGCGGAATGGCGCCGAACTTGAGCATCTGCAGCCAGGTACCGCCGACGGCGCGCACCGCCTCGGGCAGGCCCATGTCGATCGACTCCAGCGACTCCGACCAGAGCTTGGAAATCACCGCGATCGTGAACACCGACAAGGCCAGGGCGCCGGCCACCGGCCCGAAACCCACCGCCGTGGCGAAGAGCATGGCCCAGAACAGGTCCGGCAGGGTGCGCAGGATGTTCATGAAATTGCGGTCGCCGAACCAGATCACCCGGCCCAGGGTGAGGTTGCGCGCGGCCAGCACCGACACCGGCACCGACAGGACGCCGCCCACCACGGTGCCGATGATGGCGATGTTGAGCGTCTCGAGAAACGGCTCGGCCAGGCGCGGCAGGTAGCTGAAATCCGGCGGCCAGGACTCGGCCAGCAAGCGCCCGCCGCCGGTGATGTTGCACATCAACTCGATGAGCGAAAACCCGATCCCCTCAGCCGACCACCAGGTCATGGCCAGGAGGAAGGCCGTCACGCCGCCGATCAGCCACCAGTTCTTCGGCGGTTTCGTGGGCAGCGCGCCGCGGGCCATCAGATGGCGTCCTCGTTGAGCACGTCGTCCTCGGTAAAGTCCCGCCCGTAGATGTCGCGGAAATCCTCGTCAGTCACCTTCTTGGCCGAGCCGTCGTAGACCAGCTCGCCGTGGCGAAGGCCGATGATGCGCTCGCCGTACTCGCGGGCCAGGTCCAGGAAATGCAGGTTGACCAGGGTGGTGATGCCCAGTTCGCGGTTGATGCGCACCAGGTCGCGCATGATCTGGTGGGTGGTCACCGGATCGAGCGAGGCCACCGGCTCGTCGGCCAGGATGATGGCCGGCTGCTGGGCCAGGGCGCGGGCGATGCCCACGCGCTGCTGCTGCCCACCCGACAGGGAGCTGGCGCGGGTCCAGGCCTTCTCGGGAATGCCGACGCGCTGGAGGGCGTCGAGCGCGATGTCGCGATCGGCCTGCGGCCAGAAATTGAACATGGACCGCCAGGCGGGCACGTGCGCCAGGCGGCCGATGAGCACGTTGGAGAGCACGTTGAGGCGCTTGACCAGGCGAAAGTCCTGGAAAATCATGCCGATGCCCTTGCGCAGCTCCCTCAGCTCTCGGCCCTCCCGCTGCGGCACCGCCCGGCCATCGATCTCGACCGAGCCGGCGGTCAGACGGTTGAGACCGTTGACCGCCCGCAGCAGGGTCGACTTGCCTGCCCCGGAGGAGCCCACGATGACGACGAATTCGCCCGGCTCGATTGCCAGGTCGAGATTCTTCATCCCGACCGTGCCGTTGGGATAGGTCACGCCGGCGCCGGAAAAGCGGATGCGGCCGCGCTGTTCAGTCATGTCTTCTCCCCATCTCGCTTGTTCTCGTCATTCGCGCAGCAGTTCGTAGGCATCGCGCACGGGGTCGTAGAGCCCCTCGGTGGCCGGCACGAAGCCGTCGATTTCGTAGAGCACCCACAGCACCTTCTCCTCGCGCGGCAGGTCGGCCTGTTCTTCGGTGAGCTTGACGAAGGCGTCCTTGATGGCCTGCTGCAGGTCGTCGGGCAGGCCCGGGCGAACCTGCACACCGTCGTTGGGAATCATCTCGGTGTGCGCGAAGGTGATCACCTCCTCGCCGATGTCGGGATACTGCGGCTCGACGAACAGGCGAACGTCGTCGTAGGCCACGGCGAAGCGCACGTCGCCGGAGTAGACCGCAAGCGCCGCCGAATCGTGACCGCCCACGAACAGGCCGTCGACGTCCTTCTGCGGATCGATGCCGTGCTGCATCAGGTGCACGGAGGGAAACAGGAAGCCCGAGGTGCTGTTCGGATCGGTAAAGGCCACGGTCTCCCCGGCCAGCACGCGGACATCGCCCTCGCAGGTCTTGTAGCCGCGCTCGTTCCGGACCACCGGCGTGTTGCACACCGAAGGATCGTTGGTCATGAACTGCGAGCGGTAGCCGGTCTCGCCGTTGCGCACCGAAATCAGGATGGTCTCGATGTCGTAGCGACGCTGGCCGAGCATGGCGGCAAACGGCGGCAGCATGCCGATGTCGGCCCGCCCGGTGCCCAGGGCCTCGACCAGGCCGGTGTAGTCCTGCGGCACGAAGCTGGTGACCGGCATGCCGAGCTCCTCGCTGAGGAAGTCGGCGAGCGGTCCGAGATTGTCGACCATGGCCTCGGCTTCCAGAGACGGCACGAGGCCCAGCACCAGCTCCTTCGGCCAGCCGCGCTCGTCGACCTGGTCGCCCGGGCAGCACGCCGCCAGGGATACCGCCAGCAGTGTCAGGAATGCAGCTCGCAACGGGTCCGCCCTTGTGAAACTGGCGCCATGTTATCGGATTTGTCGCGACCGAACATGACGCTCCCGTGACGCCCCCTGCGGCCTCAGTCGGCCGAAGGATCCGCGAACAGATCGCCGTAGTGTCGCCAGTGTCCGGTCGGCTTCAGGGCCGTCAGCCGGCGACCGATGGACTCGGCCAGGGCAGCGCGGTCTTCCAGATCCAGCAGGCGGGCCAGCTCGGCGGCCACTTCGCCGGTATCGCGCTCGAGATCGCTGCGCGAGAACACCAGGAACTCCAGCGGCAGGCGCTCGAGCAGCGTTTCGAGCACGTCCTGTTCGCGCTGCCAAAGGGCGCGCAAGTCCTCGATGCCGCGATAGCCCGAAAGGCGCCAGTCCAGCTCCAGATCGCGCAGGTCGGCGTCGGCCAGCACCACGGCACTGCCGGGAAAATAGCGGGCGAGGGCCGGAAGTGCGGCCATCGGCAGCCACATCGGCTCGAGCACGCGCTCGGCCTTGCGGTCGGCCTGGCGCAGGTAGCGCTTGCGCGCCAGCCGCACCTGGCCCTCGTCGGCCGAGGAGAGATCCTCCGGCCAGGCCGGCAGGCCCAGCGCTTCGCGCCGCTGCCGCGCATCCTCGCGACCGAGAACGCTCGTGCCTTCGTGCTCTGCCAGCGCGGCCAGCAGCTGGTCGCGTCCACTGCCCGGCCAGCCGAGGATGAACACCGGCTGAGCTCGCTCGTCGGCCGGCGGTTGCGACGGCCAGTCAGCGCCGTCGAAAGCGGAAAGCGCTTCGTAGAGATCTTCCGGCAATTCCTCTTCGGCAGCCTGCAGCAGGGCCGGCGAACGCCAACCGGTGCGGCGCAGGTGTTCGGCGGCCTCGGCATGCTGATCCGCCTGATCGAGCGCACGCGCCAGCATCCAGCGCATGTAAGGATCGTCGTCGCCCTCGGCCGCCAGCGGGCGAAGCGCGTCGATGCAGGCTTCCGGCCGGTCGTCGGCCAGGGCCAGTCTCGCGCTCAGCAGCCGGGACTGGCGCTTGAGACGGGGGCTGGCATCGTTGTGGAGACCGGCGGCCAGTTCGGCCGCTCGGGCACGATCGCCCTCCAGTTCGGCCAGCTGCGCGCGAATCAGCTGCGCGGCCGCCGGCCAGTCGGCTTCGATCTGTTCGAGCAGTTCCCGGGCACCGGCGGCTTCGCCGTCGGCCAGGCGAAGCTCGGCCAGCATCAGCAGGCTGGCGGCGTCCAGCAGCTGCTGGCGCGACAGCGCCTCGAGCCGGCGACGCGCCTCGGGCAGGTAGCCGAGCTGGCGCAGGGCGTGAATCTCCAGCAGCGCCAGGCGATGGTCGGTGGCGCCGCAGCGACGCGCCTCGGCGGCCGCGGCCAGGGCCTCGTCGGGTCGTCCGCGCTCGAGCAGCAGCTGGCCCATGGCGCGATGGATTTCGCCGTTGTTCGGGGCCGCGGCCAGGGCGTTGTTGAGACAGCGCTCGGCGAAATCCGGGTGACCGCTGCGCTTGAACACGCGCGCGGCGGCCAGCTGCGCTTCGATGCTGTTGGGCCGCATCTGGACGGCCCGGGTCGACAGCTCATAGGCCTGGTCGACCTGGCCGGCCTCGAGCAGCCGCTCCGACAGGCCCACCAGCGCGGGTACGCAGTCCGGGTGCGCGCGCAGAGCCGTCCGGTAGTGGCTCTCGGCCCGCTCGCCGTCGCCGGCGGCCAGGGCCTGGTGGCCCAGCTCGACGCGCGCCAGGGCGTGGTTGGGGTCGAGCAGGATGGCCTTGTCCAGCGCCTCGGTCGCGCCCTTCTCGTCGCCGGCCTGGCGTCGGGCCCGGCCGAGCTGGAACCAGGACTCCGCGCGCGAATCGTCCGAGGCCACGGCCTGCTGCAGCGTCTCGAGGGCGTCATCATCGCGGCCCTGCGCTTGCTGGCAGGCGCCGATGATCAGGGTCGCGTCGATGCGCTTGTCCTCGGGCAGTTGCCCGACCAGGTCGCGATAGGCCTGTTCGGCGCCCGCGAAATCGCCGCTCTCGAACAGGCGGCGCGCCTGCCGGATCAGTTCTCCGTCAGTCTGCATAATTCACTCTTCACTCTCTGTTCTATCCAGCTCTCCAGCCGCCAGTTGGCCAGGAAGCCGCAGTGGCCGCCGTGCTCGTGCACTTCGATATCCAGGGCCGCCGGTCTCGGCAGCGCCCGGATATCCTCGATCGGAATGATCGGGTCGTCCGCGGCGGTAATGATCAGGGTCGACGTTTCCAGGCCGGCCAGGTAGTCGCCGGCCACCGAATACCCTTCCAGGTAGGCGTCGATGTTCTCGAACTCGGTGAGGCGCTCGACCAGCCACTCGGTCTGGGCCCTCACCCGTCCCAGGCGAAACCAGGGGTGCAGATTGTACCGCTCGGGGAAGAGTGATTGCTTGTGCTTGAGCGACTTGCGCCACTTGTGCACGAAGTAGCGCTCGTAGATGGGCAGACCGCCCTCCATGGCGTCGAGCACGTTGTGCGGACGGATCACGGGGCTGACCGCGATCGCCCGACGGATGTCGAGCCCCCGCTCCGGCGCGTGGCGCGCGATCCTGAGCGTGAAGTTGCCGCCCAGCGAGAACCCGGCCAGGAACACCGGACCGTCGTACTCGCCGGCCACGGTTGCCACGGCGTCGAGCACTTCCTCGAGCAGGCAGGAATGGAACAGCCCCTCGTTGAGGTGGTGCGAGCCGCCGTGGTCGCGAAAGTTCAGCCGGAACGTGTCGAAACCCGCCTCGTCGAGGGTGACCGCCGTCGACAGCAGGTAGTTGGAATCGACACTGCCTTCCCAGCCGTGAAGCATGATCACGAGCGCGTCACGTCGGCCCTTCTCGGCGCGATTGGAAAAACCCAGCAGCCGCGTGCCGTCGCGCGCGGTGACGATTCGCTCGGTCCGTCGGGCCAGGTACTCGCCCGCGCGTTTTTGCACCTTGCGCCGGCGCAGCGGTCCGGAGGTGAGAATCGACTGGACGTGCGGACTGGCCAGCAGGCCGCGCGGGGCGAATTCGGGCAGCGACGATTCAGGCATTGTCGTAGAAATCCTTGACCACGGCGCCGGCCTTCTCGGCCAGGCGGCGCCGGCCGTTATCGTAATCCAGGATGGGCTCGCCGATCATGATGCGCCCGGTCAGCGGAGGCTCGGCCATCAGGCGAAAGAAGTTGCGGAGGAAACTCTCGTTGGGACCGAACACGAACTCCTCGTGCAGGTCGTCCTCGCGCTCGTAACGGATGGCGACCGGCACCACCGGCAATCGCGTGCGAATCGCCGGTGCGAACAGCGGCGCGTGAAAGCGATTGACCCCGCGGTCGGGGCGAATACCGCCCTCGGGAAAGATACCGACCCGGTCGCCGCGCCGAAGCAGCGCGGCCATGCGGCGCCCGATCTTCTGCCGCGACTCGAGCTTGCCGCGCACGATGAAAAGCGTACCGCCGACGTGCGCAAGCCAGCCGATCAGGGGCCAGGCGCGGATCTCGGCCTTGGCGACCAGCCACATCGGCCACAGCGCCTGCAACAGGACGATGTCGAGCCAGCTGATGTGGTTGGCCACGACCAGGCAACCGCCCTCGGGCAAGCGCCCGGAGACATCCAGGCGCACGCCGAACAGGCGCAGGGTGATGCGTTGCCAGGTGCGGTGCGCACGCTTACGCAGCGGCATGCCGGCCACCGGAATCCGATTGATGCCGGGCAGGAAGCACAACAGGGTCAGCGGCAGGCCGACGAAGGCGTGCAGCAGGAACAGGGGCACGCGCCAGGCCAGTCGCCAGGGCGTGCGAAACGGGGGGCGCTGCCGGACCGGATCGATCATCCTCGCGTCCCGCGGGTGTGACCGCAGCGCCAGCAGGTGGTGAACTGGCCCTCGAGGCGCTCGTCGCAGTCCGGGCAGGTCCAGGGCTCGCCGTCGCCGGCCTCCTCGCGCCGCGCGAGAATTCCCTTCGCCCGCTCGAGATCGCGCTCATGCACCCAGATCGACGGCCGAGCGCCCTCGGAATAGTAGATTTCCACCGCCGCCGTCCACAGCTCCATGCTGCGCACCTGGACCTCGAGCCCGGCCGACTCCAGCAGGCCCCGCAGGAAGCCCGCCTCGATCGGATCGTCGGCCGTAATCAGTTGGGTCCAGTCGCTCACGTGGGTCGAGCCCTCATCGGGCGGGTTCGGTGGGCGCGCAGGTTAGCACAGGGTCGTGCCGCCCACTCACCCGCAATCTGGCATCATGTAGCACTTGCTGTAAACCAGTCGCATTTTCGGTGTCCACCTCCCACAACGCCCAGATTCGAATCGCCTCCACCGGCCGCGAGTTCAGCGCACGCGAAGACGAGACCATCCTGACCGCGGCCCTGCGCCAGGGCATCGTGCTGCCCTACTCCTGCCGCAACGGCACCTGCGCCAGCTGCAAGTGCCGCCTGGTCGAAGGCGAAATCCGCTATCCCTACAATCCGCCCGCCGCGCTCGAGCAAACCGAGCTGCACGACGGCCAGATGCTCAGCTGCCAGGCCGTGGCCGCCGGCGACGTCGTCATCGAGGCGCGCGAGATCGAACAGGTCGAAGATATTCCCGTGCGCCTGCTGCCGGCGCGCGTGGAAACCATGGACCGTTTCACGGACGACACCATGCGCCTGCGCCTGAAGCTGCCAGCCGCCGCCCGGCTGCAGTTCCTGGCCGGCCAGTACATCGACATCCTGCTGCCCGACGGCAAGCGCCGCGCCTTTTCGCTGGCCTCGCCCCCGTCGGAAAAGGAGTTCATCGAGCTCCACGTCAAGCACGTCGACGGCGGCGGCTTCACCGGCCATGTCTTCGGCGACATGAAGCTCAAGGAGATCCTGCGCTTCGAAGGTCCGCTGGGTACCTTCTTCTTCCGCCGCAGCTCCGACCGCCCGGCCGTCCTGGTCGGCGGCGGCACCGGCTTCGCGCCGCTCAAGGCCATGGTCGAGGAACTGATGCACGCCCGCGACGAGCGGCCGCTGGAGTTGTTCTGGGGCACCCGCAGCGAGGCCGATCTGTATGCCGCCGAGCTGATCCGGAGCTGGCAGGCCGAACACCCCGCCCTGAACTTCGTGCCGGTGGTGAGCGAACCGGGCGAAGACTGGACCGGCGAGACCGGCTTCGTCCACGAGGCTGTCCTGCGCCATCACCCCGACCTGTCCGGCTGGGACGTCTACATGTCCGGCCCCCCGGCCATGATCCACGCCGCCCGCCCGGCTTTCATCACCGCCGGCGTGCCCGAAGACCGCCTGTTCTACGATTCCTTCGACTTCGCCCCGGACGTGCCGCCGGCCTCGGGGTGAGCCCACCTTGCCCGAAACGACGCTTCACCCCTTGAATCGACCCCGATAAGCGGTCGTTTGCGCTGACTCATCGGAGCGATCTTTCGGGGAACTCGTCGAAATCGGCAGCGGGCAAGGGCCTGGCGAACAGGTAGCCCTGGGCAAGGTCGCAACCATGTTCGCGCAGGAGAGCGAGCTGGGCTTCGGTTTCGACCCCCTCGGCGAGCACCTTGAGCTTGAGACTGCGGGCCAGCGACAGCGAAGCGATGACCAGTTCGGCATCCTTGGGATCTTCGGTGATGTCGCCGACGAAGCTGCGATCGATCTTGAGCGTGTCGAAGGGGAAGTGCCGCAGGTAGCTGAGCGATGCGTAGCCGGTGCCGAAGTCGTCCATGGCGACGTCGATGCCGCGCGCCTTGAACTCGGCCAGCGTCGAGGCGGCCTGGCCGCGCTCGTCGAGCAGCACGCTCTCGGTGACTTCCACCTGCAGCGCCTGGCCCGGCAAGTCCCGGCTCGAGAGCGCCCGGTCGACGATGCCGACGAGGCCGGGATCGCGAAACTGCTGGGGCGAGACATTCACCGAAACCCAGAATTCCGGATCCCGGTCGATGCGCCAGCGGGCGGCCTGCTCGAGCGCCCGTTCGAGTACGTACTGCCCCATGGCGTCGATCAGCCCGGTCTGCTCGGCGATGGGAATGAACTCGTCGGGCGTGACCGGGCCGAGCGTCGGGTTGTGCCAGCGCAGCAGGGCCTCGGCGCCGACCACGCGGGCGTTGCGCAGGTCCACGATGGGCTGGAAGACCAGCGACAACTCGTCGCGCGACAGGGCACCGCGCAGCTGCTCTTCCACGCTCTGGCGCCGTTCCACGTCCCGGTTCATCGCCTGCGTGAAGTAGTGAAAGGTATTGCGCCCCTCGCCCTTGGACTGGTACATCGCGATGTCGGCGTTGCGCAGCAGGTCCTGCGAAGTGGTGCCGTCGTCGGGCGCTATGGCGATCCCCAGGCTGGCGGTGAGCACGAACTCGCGGCCCTGGATGTGAAACGAATCCCGAAAGCTCTTCAACAGCTTTTCGGCCACCGGCTGGGCCGCGGTGGGACGGTCCAGTCCGCCGGCCATGATCAGGAACTCGTCGCCGCCGAAGCGGGCGACCGTATCCTGCTCGCGCACGTCGGCGAGGAGGCGCTGGGCGGCTTCCTTCAGCAACTGGTCGCCGGCCCCGTGCCCCAGGGTGTCATTGGCCTTCTTGAAGTGGTCCAGATCCAGGAACAGCACGGCCACGTACTCGCCCTTGCGATCGGCGGCCTTGAGCAACTGGTCCAGGCGATCGAGCGCGAGGATGCGGTTGGGCAATCCGGTGACCGGGTCGTAGTGCGCGAGCTGGCGCATCTTCTGCTCGGCCTCCCGCTGCTGGGTAATGTCGCGCAGCGTGCCGGCACATCCGACAATGCGGCCGTCTGCGTCGCTGGTGGCGCGAACGTTGACTTCGAACCAGCGGAAGTCGCCCCGTTGCGTCAGGTAGCGCACTTCCGAGCGCGCCGCCGACTGGCGGCCCGCCATCAGTTCGCGAAATTCACGTTCGCTGCCCTTGCGGTCCCTGGGGTGGACGAACTCGATATAGCGCTGGGCCATGCTCTCGGCCACGGGATATCCGGTGATCTCCTCCCAGGCGGGATTCAGGAAAGTCCAGCGGCCCTCGGCGTCGGCCTGGAAGACGACCTCGCGGATATTGTCGACGACCGAGCGATATTGCGCTTCGCTTTCGGCAATGGCCGCCTCGATGCGCTTGCGCTCGGTGATGTCCTGGATGAAACCGACCATGCGGCGGGCGTTCTCAGGCGTACCCTCGATCTCTGCATGCACCTTGATCCAGCGCACCCGACCGTCGTCGGGCCGAATGATCCGGTGCTCTAGATCGTACGGCACGCCCGTGTCCCGGGTCAGTCGTACCTGTCGCCGGATGTCTTCGATCTCTTCCGGATGGGCCAGCGCCAGGGCTTCCTCCAGGCTGATCCGCTCGGCGCGCAAACCGGTGACGCGACGCCACTCCTCGGACGGCAGGAAAGCATCTTGCTCGAAATCCCACTCCCAGCTGCCCAGGTGCCCCAGGCGCTCGGCGTGCGTGCGAAGCGTTTCGCTGTCGCGCAGGGCCCGGGCGGTGCGCTCGCGCTGGATCACCGCCCCGAAAAGGTCGGCCAGCACCTCGAGCAGGCGAATCTCTTCCTCGCCCCAGGAACGCTCCCGCCGCACCGAATCGAAGCCCACGAAACCGTGCAGCTCGCCGCTGACGACGATGGGCACGACGACAAGCGACTGAATGTCCTCTTCCTCGAACACGACCCGATCGCTGTCCCATTCCGGCGGCAGGTCGGCGACGCGCGGCACGTGCATGACCTCGCGACGCTCCATCATCTCCACGACCCGGGGAACGGCCTCGCGCGGCAGGCCCTGAAGATTCTCGATCTCGGGTTTGATGCCGGGGGCGCACCATTCGTGCGTGTTGTCCATCAAGGACCGACCCTGCCGGAAACAGAACAGGTAGCTGCGATCGACGCTGCAGTACGACCCGACGCGACCGAGGACTTCGGTGATGACGTCGTCGAGGTCCGCCGCGTCCAGGGCGATGAAGCGCTTGGAGGCATCCACCAGCGTGCGCTGCAGCCCCGACAGGTAATCCAGGGCCGCTTCGGTGCGATAGACATCGGTCATGTCGATGCCCAGGCCGGTCAGGAACTCCTCGCCGCCCAGGGTGATGCGACGGCCCTGGAAGTGATAGTCGCGGGTGGTGCCGTCCTTGAGCAGCAAAGGCGCCTTGAGCAAGGCCTTGCCGTCCTCGAACACCGCGCGCATGGCCTCATCGGCCTTCGGATGCTCAGCAGGCTCGAAGAAGTCCCAAACCGTCATGGCATCGAGCTCTTCGGCTGAGTACCCGGTCAGCGACTCGAGGTTGGCGTTCCACTGGCGCATGCGGCCGGTCTTGTCCACCAGGTAGAAGATGCCCGGCAGGCTGTTGACGATACCGCGGGAAAAATCCGCCTGCCAGCGCTGTTCGGCGGCGATGCGGCGCCGCTCGGTCACGTCTCGAACCGATGCCACGGCCAGCATGCCCTGATCCGACGCAACCGGGCTGAGGCTGATTTCCACGGGGAACTCCGTGCCATCGCGACGACGGGCGAGCAAATCCAGCGGCTCGCCCATCGGCCGCACCGCCGGCTGATCGAAGTAGCTGCGTCGGTGCGCCGAGTGACCGCCGGCCAGCTTCTCGGGCACCAGCACCTCCACCGGCCGACCGGTCAGTTCCTTGCGCTCGTAGGCGAAGAGCTGCTCGGCCTGCCGGTTGGCCAGCCGGATGCGCCCGTCCCGATCCACCACGATCATGGCGTCCGGCACGGCGTCGAGAAGCTCCTGCAGGTCGTGGTCGGCCAGGCTGTCTATGCTGCCGATGGCACCGACGGCTTTGGAGCCGTTCGCGAAACCCTTCTCGGAATGAGACGTCAACGGCACCCCCCGCCGGCGCTTTGCGGTAAATCATCGGAATGTATCACGATCCGCATTCAATGGCCGCTGCCGGGCTCACGGCAACCCCGGCACGCGCTTGCCGAATGCCGTCGCGGCCCTGAGCCGTTGGGCGGCGCTTCCCCCGTACCATCAGACGCGTGATTCGCCCTCCCGGACCTGGTCGGGTTGCTCCGGAGCATCGTCGAACTCGGCCGCTTCTGCGGCCTCGGCAAAGCTGTACGGCTCACCCTCCTCGTTCTGCAGCTGGTAGTCGTAGGCCGCCTGCAGCCCGGTATCCTCCTCGGCCTCCTCCTCGGCCTCGTGCTCGATGTTGCGGGGGTACAGGGGCGACAGAATGGCTACGAGAATGCCGGTTGCCGCGAACATGGCGAAAGCGTCGGCATAGCCGAAATCGTCGACCAGGCGCCCCACAACCGGAGAACCCGCTGCCTGGCCGAGTGCACAGGCCATGAACGGCAGCACCGGCCCCATCGACATCCGCCCGGGCAGGAGACGAATCCCTGTCATCAGGTACAGGCCGGTCAGGCTCATGTAGGCCAGGCCGAATACCAGCGCCGAAAAACTCGCGAGCACGATCTGGGCGGGGCTGGCGGCAAGCAACGCCAGGCTGGCCGCGAGCATCATCAGCATCAGCGCGTGCGTGATCGGCGGATTGTTGCGATCGGCCAGGTCGGCCACCAGGGCGCCGCCCAGGCCGGCGATGCCGACCGCCAGCCACAGCCAGCCGGTGGCGCCGGGCGGCAATCCGCCCAGACTGACCACCAGGTCCGGCGCGAAGATCCAGTAAGCCGAAGAGACGAAACCCATCACGAAGGCAAACAGTGAAAGCTGGAACAACCGCGACCACTGCAGCTTGCTGATGGGCGGCGGCGGCGCCGCATTCGCCGGCATGACCCGCGACACCGACGGAATCAGGAACCAGGCGCCCACCACCCCGACACCCGCGAGGACCGCAAAAGACGCGTAGGCGAAACGCCAGGCGCCGGCCATGAACAGGACAGCCGGCACAGCCACCGCCACGCCGATGCTGGTGCCCGCATTCATCACCGAGCTGACGCGCCCGTGCAGCGTGCGCTTGACCAGCGCCTGCATGGCCGCCGTCAGCGCCGGCATCATCAGACCCGTGCAGATACCGCAGGCGAACACGCCCGCTCCCAGAGACATGGGTCCGCTCGCCAGGCTGATCAGCAGCAGGCCCGCTGTACCAAAAACACCGGACAAAACCGCGGTGTAGCGCGCGCCCAGACGGTCGGCTGCCAGCGGCGCCACCAGTGTCGCCAGCAAGAAGCTGATCAGCGGCAGGGCGCCGATCATACCGATGACATATGGCGTGAGCCCCAGTTCGGCGCGGATGGGCGGGACGAACAGGCCGAAAGCGAATCGCGCCAGACCGTAGCTGATGGCCACCAGGGCGGCCCCGAACAGAGCGAATCGCGTGCTCGAAAGCGACTTCATGCCGGCACTACGACCCGGACGCCAGGTCGCCCCACCAGTAGGCCGCGGTAACCCCGCCGTCAGCCAGGAAATCGCTGCCCGAGATGAACTGCGCCTCCGGCCCCATCAGGAAGGCCCCCAGCGAACCGATTTCGTCCGGCGTGCCGGCGCGGCCGGCGGCACAGGCATCGATCATGCGCTGGTATTGGTGGCTGTGCGGGCCGCTCAATTCACGTCGGGAAAGCGGCGTGACCACGATGCCCGGACTGACCGCATTGACGCGCGCGCCCCGGCGCGCCCAGCGAACCGATTCGGCCTGGACACGAAGCGAACTCCCCCGCTTGGCAATCTGGTAGGCGAGCAGCGAGTCGGTCACGCGCTCGGACTGCAGCACGGGCAGGTCGAGCAGCTCGTCGGCGGGCGTCGTGGCCAGCGCTTCGGTCTCTTCAGGCGCCAGGGGCGCGAGGCGATGCCCCGCCTGTGAAGACACAACCAAACCCGAGCCGCCGTCGGCGATCACGGTGCCAAAGACATCGAGCACAACCGCCGTACCGTAGAGATCCACCTTGAAGATGATCTCCGGGGGAGCGTTCGACGGCGACACTCCGGCGGAGTGAATCACGCCGGTCACCTCGCCGAGACCCGTTGCCTGTTGCGCCAGGGATTCGACCGAGGACCGAGAACTCACATCCACCGTGGTGGGCTCCACCTCGAAACCGGCATCGCCCAGTACCGTTGCGACGGCCTCGGCGTTGTCCTGCTGCAGGTCGGCCAGCAGGATCCTTTTGCCGGCGCTCACGCGGCGGGCGATGGCCTGGCCTATCGATCCCGATCCGATGACGACGATGACTTCCGGCATGATCACTCCCTCGCTGACGGGCGGGCACGAAACCAATCTAACAGGTTGTGGGTGGTCGGCCAAAGGCCCGCTGCAGGACTTGCCGCGGCATCGCGGCCGGTTTAGATTGGTTTTGCCGACAAGGGGTTACGACGATGGGGCATCGAACCATGCCGCCGACGAGAATCCTGATCGCCGCGCTGGGCTTGATCGGCCCGCAGGTACACGCCGCCGACTACCCGGTCGGCCCCGGGCAGGCCTACACCTCGATTTCCGACGTGCCCTGGGAAAGCCTGGGCGCCGGTGATCGCGTGCTGATCCACCACCGCCCGGCACCCTACGCGGAAAAAATCCTCATCGGCGTCAGCGGCAGCCCGGCCGACCCGATCATCGTGCGCGGCCTGCCGGGCCCGAACGGCGAACGGCCGGTGATCGACGGTCGCAATGCCACCACGCGCCAGGCGCTCGACTACTGGGGCGAAGAGCGCGGCGTGATCAAGGTGGGCGGCTCCAGCGTGCCGCCGGACAACACGCCGAGCCATATCGTGATCGAGGGCCTGGAGATCCGCTCCGCCCATCCCGACCACTCCTTCACCGACGATTCGGGCCAGCCGGGCACCTACACGGACAACGCCGCTTCCATTTACGTGGAGAAGGCCAACGACCTGACCATCCGCGACTGCGTCATCCACGACTCCGGCAACGGCATCTTCGTCGGCGCCTTCAACGGCGAGACCCGAAACATCCTGATCGCCGGCAATCACATTCACGACAACGGCATCGAGGGCAGCATCTTCGAGCACAACACCTATACCGAGGCCATCGACATCACCTACGAATTCAACCGGTTCGGTCCCTTACGAGCGGGCGCCGGCGGCAATAACCTGAAGGACCGCTCGGCGGGCCTGGTCGTGCGCTACAACTGGATCGACAGCGGCAACCGGCAACTCGACCTGGTCGACGGCGGCAACGCGGTCGCCGGCGATCCCGGCTACGACCGCACGTTCGTCTACGGCAACTTGCTGATCGAACGCGACGGTGAAGGCAACAGCCAGGTGCTCCACTACGGCGGCGACAGCGGCAACACGGCGAACTACCGGAAAGGACGATTGCACTTCTTCCACAACACCGTCGTCTCCGCGCGTACGGGCAACACCACCCTGATGCGGCTTTCGACCAACGACGAGAGCGCCGAGCTGCGCAACAACGCCGTGTTCGTCACGGTCGCCGGCTCCCACCTGGCGCTGCTCGACGACACTGGCGCGGCCGACCTGTCGGGCAACTGGCTCAAGCAGGGATGGCAGGACTCGCACGGCGCCCTTTCGGGCAGCGTCAGCCTCGGCGCCGGCAACATCGACGGCACGGATCCCGGCTTCGTCGATTTCAACGCCGAGGACTACCAGCCGGCAAACGGATCACCGCTGCTGGACGGCGCCGTGGGCCTGCACGCCGAAGCCGGCGGCCATCCGGTCGACCGCCAGTACCGACGGCACCTGCAGTCCATCCCCCGCGACACCAGCGCCCCGATGGACATCGGCGCGCTGACGCCGGCTCTCGAGCCGGTCTTCCGGGATCGATTCGAAGTGCTGCCCTGACCCCCCAAACTCAACCGGCGCCGAGCGACCAGACCACCAGCGCCGCCGTCGCGGCCAGGATGGCGGTCAGCAGGAACCAGGCCGAGGGCCGCGCGAAGTTGAGCGTGAAGCCGACGCCGAATCTTTTTTCCACCCACATGGCGGGATCGGCGGGGTTGAAGTAAATCAGCCCGAGCTTCCAGGCCGAGTCGGGTGAGCGGTCGCCCTGGGCCGGCTCGCCGGGCCGGGCGAAGCGGCCGGTTGCCAGCATCCACACGGGCAACAGCAGCACGGCAACGAGGCTGCCGATGTTGACGGCCAGGCCGACCGGGCCCGTAATCCAGCGATATGGCGATGGCGAAGAGGACATCAAAAGGGGTCATGAAGAATTCCTCCGGTCGTCGATCATTGCCTCGATGGATGCATCCAGCGCGCGACGTTCCACGCCCAGTGCCTCGTAGCGGGCCCGCAGATTACGCAGTTCCTCGGTGAATTGCCGCGCCAGCGCCTCTGCGTGGCGGGCGTCCAGCTCCGGTGTCGACCGTTCCAGTACCACGGTTCCGGCACGCCGCTTCAGCGCCAGCCAGCCCTCGGCCTCGAGCGTGCGATACGCCTGGGCGACGGTGTTGAAGTGCACGCCGAGATCCCTCGCCAGCGCCCTCGAAGACGGAAGGGCGTTTCCCGGCGACAACTCGCCGCTGACCAGCAGCCGGCGCAGGCCGTTGACGATCTGCTGGACGATGGGCACGTCGGAATCGACGTCGACGGCCAGTGCAGGCGCTTGTACATTAACCATGTACAAATTATGGCGCCGAACACCCGGCCCCGTCAATGTATAGCCAAACCATACAAACAAACCCCGATCTTTTTGCGCACAATCCGAACAATCGCCCGGGCCGTTCCAACCTTTTGGAGCGCGGGCGCATCCTTTCCCACATGCAGACCGCAGCCATGGCCATCGACAGCGAAGCCGACGACGACGCGCCCCTGGTGGATGCCGCGCAGTCCGGCGATACGGAAGCGTTCGCCGCGCTCTATCGCCGTCACGCCGGCGCACTGATGCCGATGCTCTGGCGCCTGTCGGGCGGCGACCGGCCGCTGGCCGAGGACTGGCTCCAGGACGCCTTCGTGCAAGCCTGGCGCCGCTTGGACCAGCTGCGCGACCGGAAGGCCTTCGCCGGCTGGCTGAGGCGGCTGGCCGCCAACGTGGCCCTGGCCGACCGCCGGCGCGGTCGCCTGGCCACGGTCGACGCCGAGGTCGATCCCGGCGCGCCGGAACCGCCCTGGCCGGCGGCCGACCTGGACCTGGAACGCGCCATCGCCGCCCTGCCCGACCGGGCTCGCCAGGTGCTGGTGCTGTTTCACCTCTCCGACCTCGGCCATGCCGAGATCGCCGAGCTGCTGGGCGTGGACATCGGCACCTCGAAGGCGCAACTCCACCGCGCCCGAAAGCTCATCAAGGAGGCACTGCAATGACCATCGACGACCGCGAACTGGATCGCCGCCTCGAGGCGCTCACGCGCGAGGTCGACGCGGACGAGGCCCTGTGGCCGGGTATCGAGCGGCGCCTGCGGCCGACCCGCCGCTGGCCGGCGATCTCGGCCGCCGTGGCCGCGGTTGTCTTCGGGGTGATGCTCGCCTCGCTTGCACTGTTCGACCGCGAAACGTCCGACGGCCCGCGATTCGTCCAGGACGACACCGAAGCCATGCGCAGCGCGGCGGCGCAGAGCTTCGCGGTTTCGCGGGCAGAGGCCGCTGCACCGCTCGAGCGGGCCTGGCAGGACAACCAGGCCGCCATCGAACAGCTCGAGCAAGCGCTCCAGAGCGACCCCGACAACACGCTGCTGCTCGAATTTCTCAGCGAGGCGCGCCTCAGGCAGGCGCGCCTGATTCAACGAGGGCTATTCCCACCGGAAAGGAGCATATGACCATGAAAACCATCGCAACCACATTTCTTGCCGCCGGCTTGCTGGCGGCCGCCGGCCCGACATGGGCCGAGGACGTCCGGGAAGTCCGCGACGCCGCACCCGATGCGCGCATCGAGTTCTCGGCCGTGACCGGCGACTTCACCGTCATCGGCCACGAAGCCGCAGAATTCGTCCTCGAGGGCCGACTCGGCGACGATGTCGAAGAGCTGGTGATCGAGGGCGACTCGGATAACTGGCGCATCGAACTCGAACCGGTCGAAGGCAATTTCGAATGGGGATCGAACCATCGCTCCTCGGAATTGACCCTGTATGTGCCGCGCGGCAGCGACCTCGAACTCCAGACCGTCAGCGGTGACATGACCGTCCGCGACCTGTCCGGTCCCGCGCTCGAGGTGGAATCGGTCAGCGGCGACCTCGAACTGAGCGCGATCGACTCGGCTGAAATCGACATCCAGACCGTCAGCGGCGACGTCACGACCGAGGCGGTCACCGGCGAGGAAAGTGACTACGAGTCGGTCAGCGGCGACCTCAGCATCCGGGGGGCGCGCGGCCGCATCGATGTCGAGGCCGTCAGCGGCCACGTCGATCTCGAGGCCACCGAGGTCAGCGACTTCGAGAGCGAAACGGTCTCAGGCGACCTGAAGGCCCGCCTGTCGCCGAGGCCGGGGGCGACGCTGAGCCTGTCGAGCCACAGCGGCTCGCTCGAGCTGCTCCTGGCCGTGAGCGACACGCCCCGCATCCGCGCCGAAACCTACTCTGGCCGGATCGAAAGCGATTTCGGCGAAGTCGAGGACGCCGGTTTCGGCCCGGGCGCCTCGCTTCGGGTCGACGGCGGATCGGGCGCGGTGGAGGTCGAAGCCCAGACCTTCAGCGGCAGCCTCACCATCCGGCGCGCCGACTGACCGAGACACCGGCGGACAAGCCGTCCGCGAAATTGCTTGACGGCCGGCCCCGGCAGCGGGGCCGGCCCTATTCAATCCGAAACGATCCGGTCGCGACCTTCCGCCTTGGCCCGGTAGAGCCGCTGGTCGGCCGATCGAAGCAAGGTGTCGAGATCGGCACCGTCGCCGCCCACGGTGGCGATGCCCACGCTCACCGTATGCGGGCTGTCTGCCGCCTCCTCGCACCACCGCGCGGGCTGCTCGCGCCAGGCCAGGCGGAGCCGTTCGGCCACCTGCCTGGCCACCTCCTTGGTGGTCCCCGGCAGCAAGGCAAGAAACTCCTCGCCGCCGAATCGGCACAGGAAATCCTCGTCGCGAAGTTCCGAGCGGAGTCGGTGCGCGAATGCCACCAGCGCCCGGTCGCCCGCCGCGTGCCCATGAGCGTCGTTGATGTCCTTGAAGTGGTCAAGATCCATCAACAGGATCGACAGCGCCCGGCCGTCGTGACTGGCCGCGGCCCGCAAGCGTTCGAAGGTCTCTTCGAGGAGATTGCGGTTGGGCAACCCCGTCAGCGTGTCCGTGGCGGCCATCTCGCGCAGGCGACGCTCGCTGCGCTCACGGCCGCGTTCATAGACGTGCGCCAGGGCCAATCCGAGCATCCCCGCCAGCGAGAAGTTGGCCGCCCCCGTGAATGACGAGCTTTCGGCCGGCATGCCGAAGCGATACCAGGCCAGCAAGGCCGCGCCCGCGAAGCTTGCCAGGGAGACGGCCAGTCCCAGCCGGCTTCCGAGAAGAAAATGCAGGACCAGCGGGAGCAGAATCGGCCAGACGAAGACCGAGGGCGAGGCCCCCGGCATGGCGAGGATCGACAGCATGGCCCCGGTCCAGGGAATCACGTAGGCCACGGCCCAGGCCCGGAACCGCGGGGTGCGACCGATGATGGGCAACAGGATCAGCGAGTAGGCGACGAACGCGAACTCGACCACCGCCGCCGGCCAGAGACCGCGATAGAGGTTGAGAACCGCGAAGAGCAATCCGCCCAGGGCGGTGACGACCATCATCGCCCGCAGTACGGTGCGACGTTGGCGGTCACCCCCTGACGTCGTGATGGTCATTGCCTGGATTTCTTCCTTGGCATGGCGAGCGTTTGCAAGCATGGGTCGAAGCCTATCAGCCCGCCCGAAAGCGCCGGGATATCCGCTTAAGCCGGCCAGCTGGCGTAAGGATATCGGCTCAGGCAGGCATTGTAGTAGCGATGGTCGCCGCTGACTTCTTCACCTGCCCAGCTCGGCCGCTCGAGGGCTTCGTCGGCGCGGTCGAGTTCGACTTCCGCGAGCACCAGTCCGGCATTGGCGCCTTCGAAGACATCCACCTCCCAGACGTGACCGGCATGGGGAACACGGTAACGCCGCTTGACGATCGGCGTGCCCTCGCACAGTTCCCCGAGCATTGTGCGCGCATCGACTTCCGGAATGTCGTATTCGTACTCACTGCGCGAGATCCCAGCGCTCGCACCCTTGATCGTCAGCTTTGCTCCACTTCCGGCCAGGCGCACCCGAACCGTGCAGTGCTCTTGCGCTGCAAGATAACCCTGAACCATCTCCGTGCCGGCGTCGGCCTGCTCTCGCCAGGCATCGTCGACAACCAGGAACTTGCGTTCGATTTCCGTAGCCATGATTCCTCTCCCGACAGACGCCCGAGCCATTCGAAACTACCATCTCGTGCAAGCCGTCACCAGGCGGCGCCTTGCTCCCGCCTTGACGGTGCAAGGCTAGACTTCGGTTCGGTAAACCGGAGCAAGCCAATGCACTCTTCTCGCGAGTTGATCATCGCCGTGCTGCTGACCAGCTGCCTGCTCACGGTCGGTTGCGCCGGCTTTCCCGAACCGCGAGAAGGTCTGTCGTTCGAGGACGGCCTCAGTGCCGAGCAGTGGTTCGAGCGAATGCTGCAGGCCCATGGCGGTGACATCTCGAGCGACCCCAGGGACTTCAACCTGGCCATGACCGGTGAATGGTCGGGGCTGATCCAGCGAATCCAGCCGCTGGTCACCGACAGCGGCTACCGGATATCGGCCGAGGAACGATATCGACCTTCCGACAACCTGTACGTGACCCGTCACCGCGGACCCCAGGGCATCAAGACGGTGTGGCGTCGCGGACAGGAAATCCGGGTCTGGTACGACGGCGAACCGGAAACCGACGCGCGAGTGCTGGCGGCCACCGCCATGACCACCGACGCCTTCGAACTGTTCCACTTCGGACCGTCCTTCCTGGCACGTCGCGCTGTCGACATGACCCGGCTGGCCGAAGGCCGGGAAGACGGGCGGAGCTATCCGCGAATCCTGGTCGAGATTCGACCGGGCTTCGGCGAAGCCGAGTCGGACCGCGTCGTCGCCTGGATCGATCCGGGAACTCACCGACTCTTCCGAGTGCACATCACGCTCAACGGCTTCCGGACGACGCAGGGCGCCCACGTCGACACCACCTTTTCGGACTACGTCCAGATGGGCGGATACTGGTTCCCGAGCCGGTTCGAGGAGCGCGTGCGCGGCCCGATCCGCATCCACGCCCATGATTGGCAGATCACGGGGAGAGACACCGACCGGAACTGGCGAGTCGAGGATGTGGCCGGCCCCGAGTTTACGGGCCCTGCCGCGCCGACCGCTTCGTCAACGGCAGACACGGACAACTGACCGGGGCAAGACCGCTTCATTGCCAGACAGAGTAACCCGGCTCATTCCGGCCCAGCCGGCTGCAGGCTTTGGGGGATCAGGCAGGGCAAACAGGCGGAATCGCAGGGACCACGCGCCTGGCGCTGCACCGACAGCAGCGTTGCCATCAGTTCGCGAGCGGCCGTCCGGGCCACTCGTTCGACCACCGCACGGTCAGTCGCATCACCAACCTCATAGGTGATTGCCGGCGCGCCGAGAACCCGGGTTGCCCACGCCTTGGCGGTTGTCCCTTCCGCGAGGTGTCGGGGCGCCCGGGCAACATCATATTCGGGCAGCGCTTCATCGACGCCGTCCAGCCAGCAACTCGTGAACGACGGCAAGGAGAGTTTCGGAGGCTCGAGCTGGGTATAGAACACGTCGCGATGGGTCGAATGGAAATCGAGCAGAAGCCAAACGCCCCCTCCAGGATGCGGCGACCCCAGTTTCTCGAGGGTTGAACCAACGGTCCGGGTTGCCGGTTGGGAGAATGGCCCCCAATCGCGATTCAGGTCCACATGATTGGCGTTCAGGCGCCAGTGGCCGCGCGCGACACCGTCCGGATTGAGATTGGGAATGGCCAGCACCCGAAACGCCGATCGGAAACGCCTTGCCAGTTCGGTGTCTTCGAGCAGCTGGCGCATGAACGTCTGCAGCGCCAGGGCGCCCGGCACCTCTGGCGGATGCTGCCGCCCCAGCAACACGATCCAGGGCCCGCTTTCGGCGGCCTCGCCGATCCTGACTCCTTCAATGGGGCGGCCTTCGGCGCTTCGCCCCAGGATTTCGGAGGAAGCGTCTTCATGCCGCGCAAGCGAGCGCACGAAGCCGCGATGGTCGGCGTTGGTCAGCAGCGGCTGGGCGGAGACCATGAACGATCGCGAAGAAGGCGTCACCTCGAAAACCGAAGTCCTTCCAGCCTCACCCGTTTCCAGTCGACCCGGAGCCACGCCCTGCCATTGCGCCTCTTCGCTCTCGCCTTCTAGCAGAACTTTCGGACGGTAACGATGCGTACCATCGCCGTATCGCAGGTGCAATTCGAGCGGCCGAAGCGGCGCTCCTTCGCCGAACTCGAGACGAAACGCGTACCAGGGGCTGTCGTTGATCGGAACCGATTCCGGCTCGATCAGAAGTTCAAAGGCCGAATCGCCCAGGCGCCGGCATTCGCTCAAGCGCGCCCCCTCGAATTCGGAACTGAACGTCACCTCGTCGAACCGGCACGAATCTTCCACCGCTCCCAACGCGAGCGGCAAGGAAAGAAACATCAACGTCGCCAGGACTCTCGACATCTCCCGCCTATGGACCATGCCGGACGATTGCCTGTTCCGGGATTCTACGCTCCGGCGAAGAAACGGTCAGTAAGGCGACCCGGCGGGCACGACGCCTCAACCATTGACCGGACCGACCTGCGAGGCGATGATCTTGCGCATTCGAACGCGGAAAACCCGCCATGTACAGCCCGCGCCACCTGTTTCGCGTCGCGCGTCGCGGCCTGACCGACATGCTGCCGGCGCTCCAGCAGGCATTCAACGACAGCCGCGAGGACGATCGCCTCGATCGCGTATTCGGCCCGTGGCCGCGCCTGACCGTACTCATCGTCACCGTCGTCGGCCTGCTGCTTGGGTATGCCATCCAGGGCGCGCTGGCCGATTTCACCGTCTTCGAGTACATCAACGTCGCCGCGGTGTTGTTCGGCGCCGGCTACGCGCTGGTTTATCGACATTACCTGTTCCACGATCCGGCGGCCGGCGAAGACGATTTTCCCTGGCTGGCCGCCGCACTGATCCCGCCGGCGGCCGCTTTGGTCCTGGTGACTTTCGCGGGTCGATGGATGGACGGCCTCGAAACACTGCCCGGAGCGCCGGGGTGGACGGCGATCGGCGGATTTCTTGATGCGCTCGCCGACTCCCTCGCCGTAGCGGCCGGACTGACCATTGCCGTCGCCGCCCTGTGCTACAGCAAAGCCTGGCGCGAAGCCTTCAAGGCGCTCGTGCGGCGATTGATCGCTTTCAAGATCATGGTCTGGCTGATGGTGCTGTTCTTCGTCGAAATCGGCATCGTCGGCCCGATCCTCGGCGCACTGGTCGAGGGCCTGCTGGGCATCGAGCTCCCCGACTGGCTGGGCGACTTCGCCGACCAGCTGACCTATGCCTTACTGATGACGACAATCTACCTGGCCATCATCGGCGGCACCTGGACGGCCTGCCGGAGGAGCTTCGCCAGGCTGCTGCGCGAGGGTGAAGTCGATGTTCTCGAAACCCTGCGCACGATGGCCGAATCGCCCGAGAAGCGGCGCCGCGCCGCAAGGAAAGCCCGTAAGCAGGCAGCAAAAGAGATGCCGGACAGGCCCGGCGACGGGCCTCCTGCACCCTGACCAGCGAAGACCCGTTCCCACAAACGGGAGGCTTCGGGAGCAACGGATTCCGGCTAGAATGCCGGCATGCATCAGCCCGCCGACAAGCAATCGGTCATCCAGGCCACGACGAGGTGGATCGAGAATGTCGTGATCGGGCTGAACCTGTGTCCGTTCGCTGCACGACCCTGGCGCCAGGGCCGGGTACATTTCCGTGTCAGTGAAGCGAGCACTCAGCAGCAACTAGCAGAAGATCTGGCCGAGGAACTGCTGGCGCTAAAGGCCTTGGATCCGGCCGAGCGTGAAACCACGCTGCTGATTCATCCGCACCTGCTCGGCGACTTCCTCGACTACAACGACTTTCTCGAAATCGCCGACCGGCTTGTCGAAAGCCTGCAACTGGACGGCGTCTTGCAGGTCGCCAGCTTTCACCCGGATTACCGGTTCGCCGACAGCCAGGCGGACGACCCGGCCAATGCAACCAACCGATCCCCTTACCCCATGCTCCACCTGCTGCGGGAAGCCAGCATCGAAGCAGCCACGGCCAGCATGGCCGATCCGGACGCAATCTACGAGCGCAACATCAGGACCATGCGCGAGCTCGGCTGGAATGCCTGGAAAGCGCTGATGGCCCCTTGATGGGGCATGCGGTCAATCAGGTCTTCTTGCGCGACTTGAAGCTGGCCTTGCGCTCGGCCCGCGTTCGGGGCGGTCGCTTCGACCCCGGCCGGGTAGGACGGCCCTTGCTCTTGCCCGCGCCCTTGCCGGTTTCACGGCGCGGCGGCTTCTCTCCAGCAGGCCTGCCCTGCGCCTTTCGCCGCGGGCTTGAATCGCCCTGATCGGGGGCGCCGCTGTCGAGCCTGAGCAGCAAGGGCTGGCCGGCCACGCGCACCCCACGAAGGTGTTCGATGGTCTCGGCGGCCAGGTTCGCGGGAAGGCCGACGATGCTGAAGTCCTGGCGGATATTGATGCGACCGATCTGGCCGGCGTCCAGGTCCGCCTCGTTGGCAATGGCGCCGACGATGTTGCCGGGCTTGACGCCGTGCCGGGCACCCACCTCGATGCGATAGCTCACCAGGTTCTGATCACGCTCGGAAACCGCCCCCGCACCGCGCTTGTCCGACGAGGGCCGCCGCCGGTCACCGCGGCTGTCGGCTCGTCCCTCGAACCCGGGCTCGGCAGACTCTGCTGGCGCGCGCTCCTCGCTCAGTTTCGGGGCGCTGCCGCGCGCCATCAGCGCCAGCGCCGCGGCAAGATCGTCCATGGACACGTCCAGGGTTTCCATGGACTGCTGAACGGTCTGTCGCCCCGAATCCAGGTCATCGCTTTCGAGTGCGGCCTTGATCCTCGCCTGAAAGCGAACCAGGCGCTGGGCGTTGACATCACCGATCGTCGGCAGGCTCATGGCTTCGATCGGCTGGCGCGTTGCGCGCTCGATGGCACGCAGCATCCCGCGCTCGCGTGGGGCGACGAACAGGATCGCTTCGCCCGAACGACCGGCGCGGCCCGTTCGACCGATCCGGTGAACGTAGGCTTCCGTATCGTAGGGAATGTCGTAGTTGACGACGTGGCTGATGCGCTCGACATCCAGGCCGCGAGCCGCGACATCGGTGGCTGTCAGGATGTCGATCTCGCCCCGCTTCAGGCGCTCGACGATCTGCTCGCGCTGCTTCTGCGGCACGTCGCCGTTGAGCGCGGCAGCGGAAAATCCGCGTGCTTCGAGGCGCTGGGCCAGCTGTTCGGTCGCAACTCGCGTGCGGGCAAACACGATCATCGCGTCGAATTCCTCGACTTCCAGGATGCGCGTCAAGGCATCGAGCTTGTGCAGGCCGCTGACCACCCAGTAGCGCTGCCGGATGTTGGCCGCCGTGGTGGTCCTGGAACGGATCGTGATGTGCTCGGCACCGGTCATGTGGCGCTCGGCAATGCGCCGGATGGCATCCGGCATGGTCGCGGAGAATAGCGCCTTCTGGCATGTCGCCGGAATGCGCTCCATGACATCGCGCACATCGTCGATAAAGCCCATGCGCAGCATCTCATCGGCCTCGTCGAGCACCAGGGTCTGGAGCTGATCGATCCTGAGCGTGCCCTTGCCGAGGTGATCGATGATCCGCCCCGGCGTGCCCACGACGACATCCGGGCCCCGCTTGAGCCCGTTCAGCTGCGGCGCATAAGCCTGACCGCCGTAGATCGGCAGCACGTGAAATCCGTGCATGCCGCGGGCATAACGATGAAAGGCTTCCGCGACCTGGATCGCAAGCTCGCGGGTGGGAGCCAAAACGAGGGCCGCCGGGCGCGCCTGTCCCGGTTCGAGCCGGGCCAGGACAGGCAAGGCGAACGCTGCCGTCTTGCCCGTGCCCGTCTGGGCCTGCCCGAGCACGTCGCGCCCGGCCAGCAAGGCCGGAATCGTCGCGGCCTGGATCGGCGAGGGGGCCTCGTAGCCGAGCTCTTCCAGCGTGGCGAGCAATTCCGGAGGCAGCCCGAGGGCGTCGAAACCCGGCTCGGAGCCAGTGGTATCAGGCATGACTAACTCAACTCTCGAAGCAAATGAAAAACAAGTGGAACTGCTGTTCCATGGGTGTGGGAGGAGTCCCGGTGACCACCGGATCATGGCCCGCGGGGAGCTCGGCCCGAACCGCTGTGGTGAAGTCTAAGCCAGATGGACGTGATCAGCGAATAATTCTTTGTGCCGACCGGGGCCATCCAGAGTGGCGGCCGCAGTGAGCCGGTAAGCCTGCAGACCGACCAGTCACCTGCCTGCCGAAGGTTGCATCCACCATGCTGCTACGCCGGTCAGGAAGATCGCGACCCCCACGAGTCCGATGGCCACCGCCGGGTTTCCAAGGCTTTCAGGCGCGATCACAAGCATCGCGCCCAGGCCCAGCATCATCAGGCCCGACAACAGCTTGAGGAGCCTCCCCTGGCGCTCCCCGAGCTTTCGTCCACCCATGCTGCGCACGAAGACCAGCACGATCACCGCCATGGGCAGAACGTAGATCAGGTTATACAAGGCCAGCCAGGCATAGTGCTGTGTGGCACTTTCGACTCTAAGCGTCAGAACCCGCGTATAGACCATAGGGAATCCCGCAGTGCAGAGCAGCTCGTAGAGATTGGCGGCAATGGCCATGACGATTGCGGCACCGACCATGATCGGCAAGCTGCCGGCCGCGAGCAAGCGGCGCCCGCGGCGGAATATGTCGGCCCGCCGTGATTCCGTCATGGACAGGGACACGCCACGCCCGAAGGCGACGAAATCCTTGACGTTGATCGCTCCGAGCACCAGTGCCACTGCACCGGCAGCCACGGTCACCCAGGGCAGACTGCCGAGCATGCGGAAGAGGTTGAGCCAGGCCGCCATGAAGGCGAAATACATGGCTCCCGAAATGAAGACGTAGACACCGCCGATCAACAACATGCGGCCCCGGCTCTGGAGATGCACCAGCAGCGAAAGCAGGAACAGCAACACGAAGAATGCGCAAGGGTTGAAGGCATCGACCGCGGCGAGCGTCACCGTCAGGACCGGAAGGGAAAGCGACTCCGTGTCCATTTCGCCCACGAACGGCAGGGACAGGCTTTCTTCTTTCGCGGCGCCCGTCGACAGTTGACCGTCGACCATGGCCTGCTGCCGGCAGGCCTGCAGGCGCTCGAGCAGCCGCGTACCGGTCGTGTGCGCCGAGTGCCAGCCCACCTCCATCTGCCCGCAGAAAAGCAGCGCAGGCACCGATTGCGCCTCCCGGCCCAGTCCTGCGGCCATCTCCTGGTAGAGCCGGATGTTGTCGGGATGACCAGTGAGCTCGAGGTCATGGAACTGCAGCCAGTGAATGTCCGGAGCCCGATCGAGCAGGTAGCGCCGCGCTTCCAGGCAGTGGGGGCATTGCCGAGACCAGAAGAACCAAAGCTGCACCTGAACCTGCCCCTCGGAATCCTTCGTCACCCAGGCATCGGGCACATCGGCCGACACGGGTTGCCAGCCGAGCGCCAACGAGACCAGCAGCGCCAAGGCCAGCACCGGAGCAATCCGGAAGGAGCGCCTGCCCTGCCCGACTCGGAGTAGGTTCGTCACGACGGTCTCTTGCACTTCCTTGCGTCAACCGGCAAGCATTCGATTCAGGTATCGGGAATGTTTACCGACATCCCATGCGTAGCGCAAGCACTGCAGGATCCGGCCCGCGAGAGTCCGGGCCGACTCACCGCGATCTTCGCCGGAACGCCTGACTGGACAGCAAGACCGGGGACGGCGGCGGGGGATTGGTTACACTACGCCCCTCGCTGAATCCAGGGCCATGCACCCGACAGGCCGTGTTCAAGAAATTCGTCCTCAATCACCGCCGCCGGATGGCCGCCGGCGAAGGCCCCGGCGGCACCAGCCAGCGCGTGCGCGCCTGGCTGCAGCGCTCCGGCTGCCTGACTTTCAGGCGCGAGCCCATCGCGCGCGGCATCGGAATCGGCCTCCTTGTCGGCCTGACGCCGACGGTGGGGCTGCAGACCGTCATGATGCTGGCGGGCTGCCTGCTGGTGCGCGGCAATTTCCCGGCCGCCTTCGCCATCTCCTGGGTCAGCAACCCGTTCACCCTGCCGCCGATGGTCTACGCCTACCACCAGCTCGGGAAATGGCTGTTCGGCTCCTGGGCGCAGACCCTGTTCGAAGGATCGGACGCCGTCGACGATGCGCTGATTGCCCTGCTGAGCACAGCGCTGGGCACGGCCCTGATCGCCATTCCCATCGCGCTGATCGGCTACTTCGCTTCCCTGGGCATATCGGAAGTCTGGCACCGCCGCCGCCACAAGGCCCGCGAGGAACGCCGTCAGGCCGCGCGGCGCGAACGCCGGCCCTGAGCCTGCACTCCTGCCTTGCCGCACGATTGCGCGGTCGCGAAAACACGAGCCGAATGACCGGGAACGGGACAGTCGATAGGTTGTTGGGTCGGCCGGGCTTCAGGGTGCTTCGCCGGCTTCCTCGACAATGATTGCCTCGTAGGTTTTCCGGTCCCAGTCCTGGGGATCCGGTTCCGGAACGCGCTGCAGCCGCACCTGGATGCGCGTCTCGTCGGGAAACCGGATGACGACCGCCCCGTCGCGGTCCTTGGGGCCGGTCCCCAGAAAACTGCGGATCTCCCGAACCCGCGAGTCGTTGAGATCCGCAGGCGAACAGTGCTCGAGACCGTCGATCCAGCACTGCAGGCGATGGATCAGCTCAGCTCGGTACTGATTGCCCGACTCTTCGCCGGAACCGACCAGCTGCGTGGCCGACCTTACCCGGTGCTCCAGCCCCAGATCGTCGATCCCGATCGACTCGTCGGGAACGCGAAACGTCCGCTGATCGCTCCCCTGCACTGCGGCCACAAGGGAAAAAGACGAAAGGATGGCGACTATGAAAAGCGGCTTGAGCGATCGAGCCATCTCGGAACTCCCCTGGGCATGGATTTCCGATTAACGCTATCCGCGCAATTTAGAGCGCTCACCCTAGACCCTTGCGGCAGGTGGCTCCACGGATCGAACGTCGGCGAGCTCGCCGAGGTCGCCGGGCTTCGATCGGAGTTGGCTACCCGGCTGAATTCAGCTGCCTGGCGCCGCTATCCCTCGGGCATCCGGGAATGGCGACGCCAGGCTGCGTGTGGCATGGACGACCCTGACGGCTCAGCCCATCGAGGTCCAAATCAGGCGCGACGGGCGTGCAGGCCGGTCATCCCGAGACCGAGCATCAGCAGCACCAACACAAGCCAGCCCAGCGGACCGCCCACGGGAACGGCCAGCGCTGACACCAGACCGAGCTGGAAGGTCACCACCACGTCGTCGGCCGGAAGCGTCGTCCCGTCTCCGGGCTGACTGGCACGAAGTACGCAGGTGCCGCTTTGCAGGAAAGTCACGGTGAAGGGACCCGTGCCCGTCACCCGGCAGACGGCCGGCGACTCGGAAGTGAGTTGGACGGGCAGGCCGCTGCTGGCAGTCGGATCGAGCTCGATGCTCTCACCGATGTAGCCCTGGAAATCCCCTGGACTCGGGAAGTCGATTGTCTGTTCGGCGGGAGCGACCGAGATCGACGCCGTTGCGCTGTCGCACACGGCATCGTCGGGCGAAGCCAGGCAGACCGTGTAGGTGAATGCGTCGGTTCCCGCAAAACCGACAGCCGGCGTATAGCTGAAGCTGCCGTCCGGCGATACGGAAGCGTTGCCGTTGGCGGCGGCTCCCGCGGAAACCGTGGCGCCGGTTGGCGCGGTATCGTTATCCAGCAGGTTTCCGGAGACCGGCGTGTCGAACTGCGTCGCATAAGCGTCATCGACGGCCGACGGCGCAACGGCAATGCGAACCTCGGCCTCGTCGCAAACCTGGGGCGTTCCCGCGTCACAGACCGTGTAGCGGAAACTGTCCACTCCGGAGAAACCGGCGTCCGGAGAGTAGCTGCAGGATCCGGCAGCGCAGGAAGCTGTCCCGTTGGAAGCCTGGGTGCTCACGCCGAGCGTATCAGCGTCGATTCCCGGACCGCCGGGCGAATCGGCGTCGTTCGCCAGAACGTCGACGGCAACGGCCACGCCCGGATTCGTCACCGCCGCATCGTCGACGAGCACCAACGCATTGCCGACCTGAACGGATGTGGTGGCCTCGTCGTTACCGGAATCAGAGTCACTATTGGGCTGAACAATGCGCCAATCGGTTTGCAGAATCGAGTTGGGCGCAACGCCGGCATCCACGTCCGTCGTCACGCTGAACTGATGGGAGTCGGGACCGGTCAATGCGGCGGCCTGGCAGCTAACCGTGCCGGCACTGCCGACAGGCGGCGTGGCGCAGTTGAACGAAGGATCCTGCGACAGCGAGACGAACCGGGTCCCCGCCGGAAGCGGCAACTCGATCTCCGCGGTCGGCACGTCAAAGGTCGGCAACTGAGAGGAGCTGGTCAGCGTCGCCGACCAGGTGACCTGCCCACCCGGCGCCACCGGATCCGGCGCCGCGGAAGCGGTCACACCAAGGTCGAATGAAACACACGCGTCACGAGCTGCCGAAACCCAGTTCGAGGTGGGACCCATGAGACTGAAGCCCCACAGCGTGCCGGGATTCGCACCCGCCAAGTCCGGCAAGGTTGTCAAGCCCGTGTTGTCGGCACCCGGCGTTCCCACTTCGAACTGGTAGTCGTGCACCAATTGTGCATCCAGAACGCAAAGGTTCTCGCTGATGCTGGAAATTGACGCGGCATCCAGGGGCTCACCCCAGATACGGAATTCGTCGAGAGTTCCGGTCAGCCGTTGCGCCCCATCCGTACGGGCTCCCAAAGTGAACCTCCCGTCGGTGCCCACCGAGCTGCTGCCCGCACCACCAAACGATTCATCCTGGCCGTCAATCCAAATCGACGTTCCGTCACCGCCCGGCTGCCATCGCACGGACACGTCCGTCCAGGTGCCGACCGGCAGAGCGCCCGTGGTCTGCGCAGAGGCCGCAACACTTCCGTTGGTGACATAGAAATAGACCTCGCCGCTCTGGCTCAACAGCACAGACGCAAAGTTGTCAGCATCCTGCTGGATGAAGAAAACTCGCTGTGCACTACTCACTGCACCCAGGCGAATGCGAAAGCTCACGGTGAATCCGTTATCCAGCATCCCGGCCCAGTCATTGGGGAGGCTCGCCGCAGCCACCTCATCATCAAAGCCGTCGAAATCCAGGGCGATACCCTGGGCACGAGTCGATTCAGCAGCAAGCAGGAAACACCAGGCGACGATTGCCAGGGCGATGCGTAGCGGGAGGATTCTCATGAGCAGCAACCTGTCCGGATATCAAATTGGCAGAAAGTATACACGCGCATTTCCCGCCCCCTCGTCCGCGCAGAAGACTACCGGGGGATCAGTGTGCTGAATACACCAAGGCGCCTGTTTGCAGTTTGTCTCAACGTGTTGACAAAACGTTGCAACATGGCTTCGCAGGCCCTATTCACATGGCCCTGCTTCGGGGAAACGGGTAGTCTTTTGGCAAGGGTTACGGGAACAACAAATGCATGGCGCTAAAGCCCCATCGAGAGAACCTGGGTGGACGAGTGACGACCGGTGAAAACACTCTCTCACGGAACACCTGGCCAGAACGTCGAGCGTTGGGGCCCAGCAATCTTGTCGATCTGAACGATCTGACTCGGGACTACTGAAAAATCACGTCCCCGGAGCTCGCTCGACGCTCGAGCGAGCAGCAGGGCTGCCTAGCGTCACGTCACCATTCGCCAGCCCATAGCCGGCCCGGAGATCGATTCATCGATCCTGGCGGCAGGGGCGAGTTTTGCCCGGAAACCCCGTAGCCACGCCAGTTCAATCTGGTCGCACCTGACCACGCGGAGGAAATCTGTGTCCAATACCAGTCAAGACTTGTCAAATCGCGATTCGATCCGGATACCACGAGCTCTCGCCTGGATCGGCAGCGCCCTTATTCTCGCTCTGTCCGCTGGCCCGCTCGAAGCTGCCACTTTCAACGTGCCCGACGGGGACCTGGCCGCATTGCAGCTTGCAATCCTGGATGCAAACAGCAACGGCGAGAGCGATACGATCAACCTGGCCTCGAACGGCGTGTATCAGTTCACGCAAGTGACGCCCAACCCCCTGCCCATCGGCCAGACGACGGCGCTGCCGGCCATCACGACCGGTATCGTGATCAATGGCAACAACGCCACATTCATCCGACCGGAGGGGTTTCCGGACAACTTCCGATTCCTCTTCAAGTCCGGACCCGACCCGCTCGAAGTCAATGACCTGACGTTCGCGAACGGCCGGGAAGTCTCCGGCTCCGATACCTTCAGTGGCGGCGGCGCGGTCTATCTCGGAGGGACGGCGATCTTTCGAAATTGCACGTTCATCAACAACAGCTCGTCGACGAATGGTGGCGCGATTCTCGTCAGAACCGGGACGATCACTCTGGAGAATTCGACCTTTCTCAACAATTCCACCACTTTGCGGGGCGGCGCGGTGCAGCTGGACACCTCCGCCGTCACCGCAACCATCCGGGATTCGTCTTTCGTCAGCAATTCAGCGGGCGATCGAGCTGGCGCGCTGATTTCCCGCGGCGAGACCTTGATCGAAAACACTGAGTTCTCCGGAAACTCGGCAACCGATGCCGGGGCGCTCTCCGCCATTGGCGATCTGACCGTTCGAGGGAGCGAGTTCCGCGACAACAGCGTCACGAGACATGCAGGGGCCGCGGTACTCTTCTCGGGATCGATCGAGAACAGCCTGTTCGAAGGCAACCAGGCCAGGGAAGGTGCCGGCGCCTTGTGGATTCAGGGCGACGTTTCCCTGCTTCAATCGACTTTCTCCGGAAATACCTCAGTGAGGTTCGGGGCGGCCATTGACCTGATCAGCGGATCAACGATCCTGGATCAGTCCACGGTCACGAACAACACGGGCATCATTGGCACAACCGCGGGCGTTCAGGTGGGTGACAACGCCGCCTTGACGCTGCGCAATTCCATCGTTGCGGGCAACGATGTGACCAATCAGATTCAGGGTTCCATCGACGTCGACCTGAACAATATCCTTTCCGGCGATCCCCGGTTGGGGCCGCTTGCGGGCAATGGGGGGGCACTTGCAACCCATGCGCTACTCCCCAGCAGCCCGGCGATCGACGCAGGTGACGATGCGTTTGCGCCCGCCGCCCAGGATATGCGCGGGGAGGCCCGCATTTCAGGATCCTCGGTTGATGTGGGCGCAGTCGAGTTCCAGCAGCCTCTGCAAGTCACCACCTCGGGCTCGGGGCAATCGACAACGCTGGAGACAGAATTCTCCGATCCGCTACAGATCACCCTGCTTGACGGCATTTCCGAACCCGTGGTCGGAGCGACGATCGTATTCGACTATCCATCGAGCGGCCCGACCGCCCTGCCGCAAGGGCCGGTTTCTCTGACTACCGACGCAAGCGGCCAGGTCAGCACGCTGGTGTCTGCCAACAATCGTCCGGGCAGCTATCAGGTCGGCAGCGATTTGACAGGCGGCCCGCTCGATCTGAGCGCGACATTCGACCTGGAAAATATCGGATCGGACTTGTCGGGCGACTTGACCAGTGCTGCCGTGCCTGCGGTACCCGGCGCGCCCCTCGACTACACGCTGAACGTGACCAATCCGGGCCCGGCCGACCTCAGCGAGGCCCTCGTCACCAATGGTTTTCCGTCGGAGTGCGACAACGTCACATGGACCTGCGCTGCCACCGGATCGGCCAGCTGCGCGGCCAGTGGCAGCGGCAATATCGTGGACTCCGTCGTCCTGCCCGCGGGATCCGAAGTGAGCTACGCCATCACCTGCTTGATCAATCCGGGTGCAACCGGCACTCTCGTGAGCCGGGGTGCAGTGAGTTCACCGGGCGACACCAATGACGGCAACAACTCCTACATCGAGGGACGCAGCCTGTTGCCCAGCGCCGACCTCGGCATCCTCAAGAGCGGACCTGCTACTGCCGTGCCCGGGGACTCCGTCACATATACCCTGGACGTCTCCAACGCCGGCCCTTCGGATGCACAGAACGTATCGGTCGACGACCCCACCCCCGCGGGGCTGGTCTTCGACTCGGCCAGCGCACCCTGTTCCGGAGGCTTTCCATGCAGTCTGGGCAATCTCGCCAGCGGTGCATCGACCTCGATCGATGTCACTTTCCTGATCCCATCGGACGCCAGCGGCTCGGTGTCCAACACGGCATCGATCACCAGCGACACCGCCGACCCGAACGCCGCCAACAACAGCGCCACCACGGAAACAACGCTGGAAGCGCAGGCTGACCTCGTGCTCGACATGACCGGTCCAGCGACCGCAACGGCCGGCGACAACGCAACCTACACGTTGACCGTCTCCAACAATGGTCCCTCGCTGGCGGAAAATGTCGTGCTCGAGGAGAATTTCCCTACCGGCCTGTCGCTGGACACTGCAACCAGCCCCTGCGCAGGCGGCTTTCCCTGCAACCTCGGCAGTCTCGATGTCGGAGACAGCGTCTCCATCGACGTGACTTTCGATATCGGATCACAGCTGCAGGGCGTCATCCAGAACGCCGCGAGCGTCAGCAGTGACACCATTGACCCCGCGAACGGAAATGACTCCGACAGCGTATCCACAGCCGTCGAGAGTGTCGCAAACCTGTCGCTCGAGAAAACCGCTGAGACCGAAATCGCCACGGCGGGACAGCTGCTGACCTACACCATCCTGGTGCACAACGACGGCCCTTCGCAAGCTGCCAACGTGATCGTCACCGACAACCTGCCAGGTGGACAATCTCTGGTTGCCACCAATGGATGTGCCGAAGATCCCGCCGGCGCCCCGACGTGCACGATCAGTTCGCTTGCCAGCGGCGAAAGCGCATCCGTGAGCATCCAGGTCCGGGTCGGCGAAGTTGCGGAAAACACCACCAGCACCAATACCGCAACGGTTACTTCGGACGCCTCCGACCCGGTATCCGCCGACAACAACAGTGCGGCGGGAGTGCAGCTGATCAGAACCTTGCCGGTTCCCGCACTCAACTGGATGACCCTGCTGCTGCTGATCACGGCGACCCTGATTGCCGGCCTGGCTGCCAGCCGAATCAAGTCCTAAGGAAATCGAGACGAGCAGTATGGAACAAGCGGGCGTCGCGGCGCCCGCCATACCTGAATACCGATGAGATCGGGCCGGAAGAGCGTGACCTAATGCGCGTCGAATGCGTCCCTGAACAAGCGATCATTACCCTCGAAGGCACCCGGATCGAACGGGCCCGCCACGTCCGGAAGCGGCGTATCGTAGGGGCGCTCCTCGCCAAGGAGGTCGAGGGGCGCATAGATCGGGTTGGCGGGGCAGCGATCCACCGCGCCGGCCAGATCCGCGATATCAAGACGATAGTCCCCCGCCCCCGGATCGATGAAGCCCGGCGTCGTGGAAACGGCCGTCGCGACGTCTTCATTCACGCTCGCCGCTTCGTGTATAAAGCCGCACTCCACAGTGGGTTCGTTCGAGGCATCGAAATCGGCAACAGGGACTCCACCCGGCGCCTGGACGATGCTGCGACCGATGAACGCCTCGCCGAGCGAGTTCAGCTCGAAAACGCGCGTGGCATTGGGGTTGTCGACAATCGTGCTGGCCAGCACTTCCAGCGAGGTGTCGAGTGGCGGACTGGAGGAAGGATCGGACTGGTAGAACACGCTCGCGCCGTCGTTGCCGACGACCAGGGCGTTCTCGAAGCGCGCCGTGGCATCCTGGCTTTGCAGGAACAACACACTGCCCTGACTCGTCGCAATATTGTCCAGAACGCGCGTGCGTTCGACCGAGAGTGTCGCCGTGCCCACCGAAAACGCACCGCCGAGCGGCGCCTCGTTCGCCTCGATGGCCGAGCAGGCCTGCGCGCCGGCACAGCGCGGCCGTGTGCCTTCCACGATGACCTCGGCCCCGTTGCGGACCTGGATACCGCCACCCAGAGAGCCCGACACATTGAATCCCACCAACGCGTTGCGCACGGTCAAGCGGGTATCCGCGCCCACGGCCATGATGCCGCCACCCTGGACAGACGCCTCGTTCTCGATGATCAGCGGGCGAGGATCCAGACCGGTCAGGCCTTCACCGATGACGATGTCGGTCGGCCCCTGGGTCGAGTCGAGATAGATGCCACCGCCGCCGAAGGTCGCAGTGTTGTAGCCGACGTTGTAGAAAAGCCCGGCCAGTCCGGTAGCGCCCGAATTGATGAAGCCGCTACAACCGTTGGCGTAGATGCCGCCGCCTTGCGACGCCGTGTTGTTGGAAATGCCCGTGGCCGAGTAGATCTCCAGCCGCGCCCCGTCTCCGCAATAGATTCCACCGCCTTCCTGCGACACGGCATTGTCGATGACGGCAACGTTCTCGCCGAGAATCAGGGTCGCGCCCAGGCTGTCGCCTTCCACCCGAACTCCCGCGCCCCGGATGGCGCCGGTTACGTTCTGGATGGTTACGTTTCGCAGGTTGACGTCCGTGCCGGACACATAGAGCCCGGAAGCCGTCAGTCCGGATGCATTCTGGATCGTGAGATTCGCCAGGGTGACGCGCTTGCGTTCGATGGTGTTGCGAACATCGATAACCTGGGTGTTCGCCCCGCCGCCGTCGATCACGGTGTTGTTGTTGGTGTCCGGAAGCGCCGAACTGCATTCGGCGTATCCACCCTCCATCAGGAACGCCTTCTCGAAGGCTTCGACCGAAACGCCGTTGTAGGTCCCCGAACGGGCGACCCGGATCACGTAGAGATCACCTTCGGGAACGTTCAGGGGCACGGCGTCGACCGCATCCTGAATCGAACTGAAGTCGCAATCGCCGGTTCCGCCCACGGTGATCAAGGCAACCGCAGCGCTGAGCGGCTGGGTCAGTGCGATGCAAAGAAGGAAAAACGCATATCGAATCATGGGGTTGCCTTTCTCGGATCCACCTCGGGAAAGTATAGACCTCGCCTCCCCCGATTACCAGAAACGCCGGTAGGGGTGCGGCACCCGACTTTCGGAGTCCAGTTGGGTCACCCCGCCTGATTCAACGCGAAACTGAGCAGCCAGCGATTCCCGCGTTCGATCCGCGAGACCTCATGCTCGTACAAATCCGGCCGAAACAGGATGAATCGACCGAACAGGTTGAAAATGCTCTTGTCGCAGATGAACCGACCCCCGGCCTTCGGTTTGACGAGCACCCAGTTGAACTTGTAGAGCTTGCCTTCGGCCACCATGTCGACATGCCGCACGATGCGGTGACCCGCAGAATAGCGAACCAGGTAGATGTTGAGGCGTTTGGACCGGAAGAGAATTCGGGTCTTGACCAGGTCTTGCATGGCAGGGGCGATCACTGTTGAGGCTCTCATCCTCGCACGCCGGCATAGATCATGTCGACGGACAATCGCCGGGTCGGGCACTGGAAGTCGAGCCGAGCCCGGCGTCCATGGCCGACGCCCCCATGATAAGTTGCGACCCAGCTGCCCAACTCTGGAGCACCGCCGAATATGACCAGCGGACCGAAGCGCTCGATTCTCGTCCGAGCCCGCCACGCCGTCGAGCTGGCCGCGCTGCGCGCAGTCTCGGTCGTGCTTCATGCAGCCCCGCGGTCGGCTGCCCTCGCGCTTGGCAGGTGGATCGGCCGGACCGCCTGGCTGCTTGGGGTGCGCCGCCGGCGTGTTCTGGAGAACCTGGCGATTGCCTTTCCAGAGCTCGACGACAACGAAAGGAAGCGGATAGGCCGGGCATCGGCAGAGAACTTCGGTCGGACCGTCGCGGAGTTCCTCCGCTTTCCCGGCGGAGACCGGGCCGCGGTAGGCGAACTCGTGGAATTCCGTGGCCTCGAGCCGCTACTTCGACTCAGGGACGAGGGCAAGAGCGCCGCCCTCGTGACCGGCCACCTCGGCGCATGGGCGCTCTATGTAGCCGCCCTCGCCGCCAGCGGCGTGCGGCCCGCCCTGCTCGTCGGCAAGCAGACCAACCCCGGCGTCGACCGGCTCATCCTGGAGCTGCCGGGCACCGCGGTGACCTTCATTTCCAAGGGGCGTTCGGCGCCGCGCCACATGCTCGAGGCGATCCGATCGGGACGGTTGATGATCATGGTCGCCGACCACTATTCCTCCGACCAGAAAGTGCGTGTCGATTTCATGGGCAAGCCCGCCTACACGCTGCCCCTGCCCGGCGCCCTGGTCGAAAAGCACGGTCTGGCGCTGTTCCGGATGACGGGCCGGCGCATCGACGGCGGCCGGCATGTTGTCGACATCACGCCGATCCCTCTCGAGGAACTCGACGATCGGGACGAAATGCGCCTGCATGTGGCCCAGCGCATGAACCAGGCGCTGGGCGAGGCGATCCGGGACTGTCCCGAACAGTACTTCTGGTACCACAACCGCTGGAAGCACCGCGACCGCTGAATCGTGTCACCCACACGTGCCGGTTTCTTTCCGGGCCCGATCTCCGCTATCCTCGGTAAGACCATCCGTAAAAAAAGCATGCCCCGGGGAGATACATGAAAAGGTTGCTGCTGCTCGTCGTGATCGGCTTGATCCTGCTGGCCGTCGGCGTCAACTGGTACTACACCCGCCAGGTTCGGGACCAGCTCGATCAAATGGCCAACGCGGTCAGCATGTTCGGCACATTGTCATACGACAGCGTCCGCCTGTCGCCGGGCGGCGCGGTCAACATCAACGACCTTTCGTTTCAATTGCACCAGGGCCGGGGCGGCGTTGACGTGGGCCGAATCTCGCTGCAGACCGCCAACCTGCTGGCCCTGTTCACCCTCGAGGGCAAGCTCGAAAGCGGCCGACTCCCCGAATCGCTGGGCGTGAGCGTCAAGGATGTCCGGTTTCCGCTCGACGGCGCGCTCGCGAGCATGTCGCGCCAGATGCCGGGCGGCACATCGCCGACATTCGCCTCGGGCGTGCCGTTCGACGCCGCGGGCTGCGACGGGCGCACGCAGTTCAGCGCAAACGACCTGATGCACATGGACTATTTCGACATCCGCGCCGACGTCGAGGTCCACTACCAGCTGATCGACGACGGCAATCGCCTGCGCTTCTATGCCAGCGCGCGCACTTACGACGCCAGCGCAATCCACCTGGACGCCACGATCGACCTGGCGGCGGGCTCGCTGTCGACCCTCGACCTGGCGCGTTCGATGGAAAACGCACGACTGAGTTCGTTTTCGCTGGAATACGAGGACCTCGGCTACTACGAACGCATGCTGGCCTTCTGCGCCGAAGAAATGGACATGAGCCGATCGGAGTACCTTGCCCATCACCTCGAGGCCTGGAAGCAAGCGTGGGCGCGCTTCAATGCAGAAGCCGGCCCGGACCTGGTCGCCGCCTACGAATCCTTCCTGAACGACCCGAAACAGATCAGCGTGAGAAGCGACGCCGAAACCAGCGTGTCCTTCGACGGCATCGAAAACTACACCATGTCCGGCCTGCTCGAGCGCATGAACGTACGGCTTGTGGTTAACTACGGCGACCCGCAGCCGCTGGACATCAAGGCGCCGGAGTCTCCACGCCAACGCATCGCCTCCGCTCCAACACCGGCCTCGGATCCGATACCGGCCTCCGCTGAAGCGCCGACCGATACGCAAGACACGGCCGCGGCGTCCAAACCGGACGACGCAACGACGCCTGCCCGGGCCGAAAGTGCCGACACCGGAACAACGGAAGAAGCGACGGCCGAACCGGCTTCGCGGTGGGTCAGGGTCGAGCCTGCGGAACTCGACGCCTACCGCAATGACCGCGTGCGTATCCGGATGCGCTCCGGCGACAGCTACGCCGGCCGGCTGGAAAGAGTCGATGCCGACAACGTCCATATCCGCGTCGAAGGCGTCGGCGGCTTCTACATCCGCCCGCTCGCACTCGAGGAAATCCGGGAAGTGGAAGTGTACGGGGGCTTCTGAGGCCGAGGACCTCAGTCCCACCAGAGCCCCAGGGCACGATGGGTCCGGAGCCAGCGGCCGAGCACCTTCAGCCCGAAGTCCTCGTCGTCCGGATCGAGTCCGTCGAGCAACTGTTTCATGTCGTCCGGCAGGCCGCGACCGGTCTCTTCGAACTGTTCGGCCGCTTCGGTCATCTCCCCGAAGCCCTGGTCGACGATGTCGGGGCAGAACGCGTAGACCTCGCGCGCGAAGGCATCGAGATCCTCGTCCAGGCGGTCGAACTGGACAGTGAAACTCCCATCCGTGCGGACATCCACCAGGTGAATGCCGAATCGATCGTCCCATTGCATCAATCGATCGACGATGGCATCGGTATCGAGATCGTAATTGGCGGCATCGACGCCGCTCTGGTAGAGGGACAGGTACTTGGCCTTCGGCCCGCCTTCGCGCGCTTCAGGCGGAATGCCGCCCTTGACTGCTCCGGCGCCCTGTTCGACCAGCCAGTCGGCAATCTCGTCGTGACCGGCATCGCGAGCGATGCGAGCGGCCGTCCAGTCGGGATCCGGCGGTTGCGTGCGGTCGAGATCGGCTCCGTGACGCACCAGCAGTTGCACCAGGTCGAATCGGCCCTTGTCGGCGGCAGACATGAGGCAGCCCGTGCCGTGGTCCTCCACAGCCGCGCCGTCGGGCGGCGCGCCGTGTTCTAGAAGCAGCGCAGCGACCTCGGCATGCCCCATTCCCACGGCCGCTCCCAGCGGACAGAGCTCACGGGAGACGGGACTCTGGCCGGCATCCAGCATGGCTCGAACACCATCGACATCGCCCCGCCTTGCCCGGTCCCAGAGGTCGAACACGCCCTGTTGAGCCTTCGACGCTCCGGCCTGCTCCAGGATCTCCCGAATCTCGGCCATCTCCTCGGCCACGACGCGATCATCGGCCCGCGAAATGCACGCCAGCCATGGCGTACAGCCCCGATCATCCGGCCGGCTGGGATCGGCGCCCAGCTCGATCAGGGCACGAACGGCTTCCGGCTCGCCCATCCCTCCGAGTATCGCTTCGGTCATCGGCGTGCGGCCCTCGGAATTCGTTAGCACGGCATCCAGGTCCAGCCCTTCCTCGTGCGCTTCCCGAAGCAATTCCACCTGGCCGAAAGCCACGCCCTGAATCACCTTGATCTCGGAATCCATCGACTCGATTCTCCTGCGGCTTGTGTTCAAGTAAGCACACATTGCCACCGATGACCAATCGATTCAGCCCCGGGATAGCCGGCGACCCGGCTCGCGAGCAACAGGCACGTTCGGTTGTCTTCCTGATGGATCGATGTCGGCACCCTCACCCCCCCGGTTCGCGACAACCAGGGGGGCAGCGACACGTCTCAGCGTTCGATGTGCTGATACTCTCCGGCATCTCTGGTGGCCAGGCTGACCACCATGATGGCAACCCAGGAAAGAATGAAGCCCGGGATGATCTCGTAGACGCCGGGGCCACCCAGGAACGAGCTGTTCCAGCCCATGGCAATCCAGATCATGACGGTCAGCGCACCCACCGCCATGCCGGCAATGGCACCGGCGCCGTTTGTGCGCGGCCACATCAGCGACAGGATGATCAGTGGCCCGAAGGCGGCGCCGAAGCCTGCCCAGGCGTTGCTGACCAGGGCCAGAACCTGCGAATCCGGATCGGAGGCGATCGCCAGCGCAACCAGGCCGACAAGCGCGACGCAGATACGGCCCACGAGAACGCATTCGGCCTCCGACGCCTCCCTGCGGAGGAACAGACGATAGAAGTCTTCCGTGAGCGACGAAGAAGAAACCAGCAGTTGACTGGAAATCGTGCTCATGACGGCCGCAAGCAGCGCCGCGTAGAGGAAACCGGTCACCAACGGGTGGAACAGCAGGTCGGAAAGGATAATGAAGATGGTCTCCGGATCTTCCAGTGTCATGCCGTTACGAACAACGTAGGCATGGCCGAAGATCCCCAGGGAGATCGCACCGATCAGCGCGATCGTCATCCATCCCATCCCGATGTTCCGTGCGGTCGGAACATCCTCCACAGTACGAATCGCCATGAAGCGGACGATGATATGCGGTTGGCCGAAATAGCCAAGGCCCCAGGTCACGGCAGACAGCCAGCCGATGAAAGTCAGCCCCTGGGTCCACGACAACAAGGAGGCATCGACTTCGTTGAGCGTTTGAGAAGCCTGCTGGTAGCCCCCGCCACCTTCGCCCCATAGAACAACGGCCGGCATGATCACCAGCGCCAGCATCATGATGCAGCCCTGAACGAAGTCCGTCATGCTGACAGCCAGGAAGCCGCCGACAACCGTATAGATCAGGACGACACCCAGTGTAATGATGATCCCCGTGGAGTAATCACTCAGCCCGCCGAAGTTGAAGATCCCGGCAAACGCGCTTTCGAAAAGCTTGCCGCCGGCAACCAGGCCGGAAGCGGTGTAAACCGCGAAGAAGACCACGATCACCACCGCAGACACGGTGCGCAGGGAAAGCGCCCTTGTCGGGAACCGATTGGCAAGGAAAGCGGGGATGGTGATGGCATTGCCGTAGTGAACCGTCTGTTCGCGAAGGCGGGGCGCAACCAGAATCCAGTTGAACAACGCGCCGACCAAGAGCCCGATCCCGATCCAGGCAGCCCCCAGACCGGATGCATAAACGGCCCCGGGCAGGCCAAGGAGCAGCCATCCACTCATGTCGGAGGCACCGGCAGACAGTGCGGCCACCTTCGGGCTGAGCGATCGGCCACCCAGCATGTAGTCCTCGGACGAAGACGTGGATGTGCGCATCGCGTAAATGCCGATGGCGATCATCAGGACAAAGTACCCAATGAGACTGATCCAGACACCGATATCCATAGAATCCCTCGCTTGCTGGGAGCCGGATGATGCTCCGGCCCGTGAAGTGCGCTTGGAAAAGCCCGGCCTCCCAGCCGCGCATTCCCTTTTCCCTTCGTCGCTATCCAGCATACCTGCCTTGCCAGGCCATTGAAAGCCAGATCAGAATGGCCACCCGGATGCATCCCGTTGAGCCTGGAACACCGCCGGCCTCGAAGCCCGACCCCGGGCTGACAGCAAGGTGATAATCTAGAATGAGCGAGTCTGCCTAGCCGGAACAGCCATGACCTCGAAGGCCTCCCCCCGGACGGAGCCAGCCGGCATCCGGGCCGGCGTTAGCGCGGTGGACTGATCCCAGGGAACCAAGGGGGCCAAGAGAGCCGTGAACCATCTTACCCAGACACAGCGCCTTCTCAGCGGCACCGGGCTTGCCGTTGCGTGGCTGGCGGTTTGGGGGCTCGGGCACCTGGCCGAATTCACGGCCCACGCCAGCGTCTGGTATCCGCCGTCCGCGCTGACCTTTGCCGCCCTGCTGGTCATCGGTTTCCGTTCCGTACCGTACCTGTTCGTCGCCAATTTCATCGCGACCCTCTGGTCGGTCTGGATCTATGACATCAGCGCGAGCGGGCCGGAAATTGTCGCCGGCGGCATAGCCAACGCCATCGCCCACATCGGCTGCTACGGCATCGGAGCAGCATTGCTGCAGCGCATCGCAGATCGACAGAAGCACAGTCTTCCGCGCATCGTCATCGCCTTTCTGGGCATCGCCACCGGCGCGTCCATGGCGGCGACAATCACGGTCATCTCGAGCCTGGTCATCTTCGGCCTGCTAGAGGCCCGGGCCGTCGCCGAGACCTGGCTTGCTTTCTGGATCGGGGACTTCGTCGCGCTGGTCGTGCTGGGGCCGCTTTGCGGGGCGCTTCTGCTCAAGCTGGAACGCTCGCCGGTGTTCTGGATCGAACCGCTGGACGTCGTGAGACAGGACAGCCTGACGGGCGCATTCGGGCTCAAGCTGCTGATCACCGCAGTCGTCGGAACCGCGGCGATGGTCGCGACCGCGTCCATCGGAACCGTCGAAAGCGCGTTCCTGATCTTCTTCCTGCTCATCCCCCAGATGTGGCTGACCCACTCGGAGTCGCCGCTGGGAACCGCCGTCAGCCTCGCTGCGATCAGTTTCCTGATCATCCTGTGGCTGGGCGTTCTGGACCTGGCGGAGTTCGTGTTCATCTACCAGTTCGCAATCGCGATCGTCGCGACGACGGCCTACTTCGGTATCGCCATTCCGCTGCTGGCCTCCGACAATGAGCAACTGCGCGAGCGGCTCATGTTCGATCGGCTCACCGGGGCAACGTCACGCGATCTCCTGTACTTCCAGGCCGGCCAGGAACTCGCCCGCGCCCGACGCGGCGCCACGAGCTGCCTGGCCGTCGTCGACCTGGACCGATTCAAGGACATCAACGACCGCCACGGCCACACCCGCGGCGACCGCTCCCTGGTCGAACTGGCGACCATCATGCGCCGGGAAACCCGCAGCACCGATGTCGTCGCGCGCTACGGCGGCGACGAGTTCGTGATCGTCTTTCCCGATACCACGGTCGATGATGCGCGCGAGCGACTCGAAGCGCTGCTCGACGAGGTCCGCTCCAGCACCGCCGTTCCCGGCGTGCACCTGACCGCCAGCGTCGGGCTGACCGAATCCGTCCCCGAAGACGATTTCGCCAGCTGGTTCGAACGCGCCGATGCCGCGCTGCTCCTGGCCAAGCGGCGCGGCCGGGATCGAGTCGAGGTGAACGCCGTGGGTTGAACACAGCCGCTCCCGGCTATGGAAGCGGTCGAACCCGTGTCAACGGCCCATCTGGAGCTGCTTCGAACAATCGGGGCCATCGGTGGCCCCGGCTTCGGCGCCGCTACTGCTCGAAGCGATCGCTGAACACACTCTGCCCCAGGAGCGTCAGCCATTCATTGACGGCCAGGAAACTGGAGCCGTCATATCCCCCCGGTGCCACCATGTGCACCCTGCCGTCGGCAAGAATGGGTACCAAACTGCTGATATTGCTGGCCGCGGTGAGTTTTGCCGGAAGACTGTGCCAGGATTCGGTCGGCACCTCGAAAAGCCAGGTTTCGGTCCGTGACTCGGTGCCATCGCCAGTCGGATCACCGCCGGTAAAGACCACTACGCTGGGAGAAGAGTATTCGCCTCCGGGGCTGACCGTGGATGGCACTCCCGCGCCGTGTCGCCCGACAGGACCGGCAGGATAGTTCGGCCCCGCCGTCCAGGTGATACTGGTCGGATCGTTCGGGTCGATCGCGCCAATCCAGGTTTCGCTCATCTGGATGCTGCCAGCCTGGTTGTATCCCCCAGTAACCACGATTCGCCCTTCGACGATCCCGCCACGGAGGCCCGCGACCAGCGTTCCCGGTTTGGGCGTTGCCTGCACCCAGGTATCGGTTTCCGTGTCGTAAACCTGGACAGCATCCGTATCCGCAGAGCCGGTATACCCGCCGATAACGTAGATGTAACGATCGTCATGAACGCCAATGGCATAGTCGCCCACGGCCTGGGGAAGCGAGGCACCGGTCGTCCATGTATCCGCAACGATGTCGTAGATCTGAAGGAGCGCCGTAGGAAAGAACGATGTGGTATACCCACCGGGCACGAAAATGCGCTGACCGATGCGGACCGCGGAAACTTGCTGCACAGCATTGGTCATGGGAGTCAAATCCGACCAGGTCGCGGCATCCACGTCGTACCGTGATACATTACTAACTGTGATTCCCGACGAGTTGTTGCCTCCGATCACGTAGACGAAGCCCGGGACACTCTCCGTACTGTAAGACACCACAGCGTGCCCCCAACGCGCGGAATCCATGACCGTGCGAGATTCCCACCCATTATTCGGCCACTCCTGGACCACACCTCGCAGTTGGCCCTCCGCCTGGACGACCGCAAGCGGCGATTGCAGAGCCGATCCCACGTGCGCCGAAGGTGTGGCCTTCACTCCGGCCTGGGCAACTGCATAACCCGACCATGCGGAAAGAAGAAAGACGAGCGAAATCACAGCCGTTTTGAACGGCTTCGTTGTCGATACCATCCGATAAGTTCCCTTTTTGATGATCCGAGCGTCACAAGTTGATGCACCGAGCGAGGTCGGATCACATGAGTGCCCGCGATCTTGCCCCGCTTTCTGAATTCTACCCGAAGGCGCGCCGCAAGAGCATTGCGCAAGCCGCGCTGAGCGCGCAAAGATCAGCAAGCGAGTGGATCAGTCTAACCGAATCGTTCAGTGTTCGGCCTCCGACTGCTTGTTCCGGCCTATGAGCATGGCCCCGAGTGACAAGACCGCCAGGATGATAGCGCCGATCACCACACCGAGAAAGCCGTCGAGCAACAGCAGCGTGACTGTCTCGATCGGACCGGTCAGTGCCGCCCAGCCCTTGAAGATGTGCTCGATGACAGGAATGTTGTGCGAGAAGATGCCGCCGCCGACCAGGAACATCGCGATCGTGCCCACGATCCCGAGGCCTTTCATCACCAGCGGCGAGGCGTCGATGAGCCACTCTCCGAAGCGGCCGACCGTGCCGCCATGCTCCGACAGCTTCACGCCCAGGTCGTCGATCTTGACGATGCCGGCAACCAGGCCGTAAACGGCCACGACAACCAACGCGCCGATGGCGATCAGCACGCCGAGTTGCACGCCCAGGGTTGCAGTGGCCACCGCGCCCAGCGCGATGACGATGATCTCGGCCGAGAGGATGAAGTCCGTGCGAATGGCCCCCTTGATCTTCTTCTTCTCGAAGGCCACCAGGTCGACCTTGGGATCCCGAAACGCCCTCTTCAGCTCTTCCTTCTCCCGCTTGTCGCTTTCCCTGTGAAAGAGCTTCTCATGGACCTTATGGGCGCCCTCATAGCAGAGGAAGGAACCACCGAGCATCAGCAAGGGAACAATCGCCCACGGGATGAACGCGCTGATCAGAAGCGCGGCCGGGATGAGGATGACCTTGTTGAGGGCTGCGCCCTTGGCGACCGCCCAGATGACGCCGAGCTCGCGCTTGGCGGAAATACCGGTGACCTGATCGGCGTTGACCGCCAGGTCGTCGGCCACCAGGGTCGCGGTCTTCTTGGCGGCAACCTTGGTCATCACGGAGACGTCGTCGAGCAAGGTGGCGATGTCGTCGAGAAGGCTGAGTAGGCTTGCTCCGGCCATTCGATGTCCCTTTCGGCGCCCAGGCTGGCAAACAGTCTGTCACAGTCGGGGCAGCCCGTGGCTCGTTTCTGCACGGCTCGTCCGCACCCAAGCCTCATTTTCTCCCAATTTTCTCGTCAGCACATCTCAGAGATTTGTAGCGGGCGATGGAGCGCTCGACACGGACACATGCGCAGGGATGTCTTGGCCTGATGGCCCTCGCTGCATTGAAAGCGCTAACCCTTGACGCCGCCGATCGGCGCCAGAGATCGATGACGGACGTCTTCGAAGATGTCGCGCTTCGGGCGCCTGCTTGATCACTCGAGAGGAATCTGCAGTGCTGGAACCCGCGCGTGTCTCGAACATCCCTCCGGCATCACCTCCACACCCACAATCTGTTGGCGCAACTCGCCACCATGAGCATCACAAGCGCCAGCAAAACCACCGCCCACGGGCTCAGTGTGGGAACCGGCGCAGCGCCGCCGGGCGGCCCGATGGGCGGCTCGCCGGTGGTCCCGCTCTGGACCTGGACATTCTGCTGCGACTGGGCCGTACCGGCACCGAAACTCAATCCACCGGGGGACGGCGCCGTTACCGTCGCCTGATTGTCAACCGAAACCACGGACGCCGGCATGACGGCCTGGTAGGTGAACTCCAGCGCGGTGTTGGGTCCAAGGGTGGCTATCGTGGCCTGAAGCCCCGTCGGGTCACTGGTGATCGGCGGGCACACGGCCGTGCCCTGCGGATTGGGAATGAAGGCGGAAGCGCTGATGTCGGTGCAACTCACGTTGATGTAACCGCCGGGGTTGGCGGGCAGCAGCGCGGGCGGCAAGGGGTCGACCAGGACGGCGCCGTCGGCGGAAGCCGAACCGATATTGACCACGGTTACCGTGTAGGTCACGGTATCGCCCGGCTCGGCAATCTGGGGCGAGACGGTCTTCTGGATGCTCAACTCCGGCGCCGGCGGCGGACAGCTGGTGGCAGAATCTTCCGCCGGTATCCAACCGTTGGGGTCGTTCGGAGCATTGAACTTCGCCTGGTTGAAGACGCAACCGAACATGCTGGTCGGGTTGGCCAGTTGAGCGGTGATCACGAACTCGATGCTGCCCCCGGGCGGGAAGGTATCGTTACCCACCGCGCCCCACTCGTGGTCGATGTGCAGCGGATTGGAAAGCGGCGAAGTCGGCCCCGAAGCCGGCGTCTGCGTCCCCGGAATGACCGGCGTGGGCGGACACTGGGCGCCGCCGGAAAGGACCGTGCAATCGACGCTGGTGATCGAAGCATTCACTCCGAAGGCGAAGGTCTCATCGACGAAACGCGGGATATCCAGGGTTTCGGTAGTCGATGCGTTGGTCAGCGTGACGCTCCAGCTGATCTCGCCGCTGACTGGAATACTGGTGCCACTGGCCGGCGGCAGGATGGCTTTCTCGATTTCCAGGGCACCCGACGTGCACGGCGGCATGCCGATGTATTGATCGACGATGCTTTGCGGTGTCGAAACCAGGTTGCCGGCGGCGTTGACGTAGCTCGCCGTGACGTTGTTGCTGGTCAGTTCGGGGTCGTGGCAGCGGTCGAGGTGGACCGGCATGGTGAACGGCACGATGTAGGTCAGGCTGCCCTCCGGCGCCAGCGGCACCTCGCTGTCACCGCCGTGCAGGCCCGGATCGTAGCTGAGCGTGAACGAGTTCGTGTAGCCCGTCGTCGTGAAAGTGCTGGCCAGATCGTGGCAGTCCGCGCCGGCCGGAACGGGCGTACAGGTAATCCCCCAGTCCGACAGGTCGCTGCCGCTGTGGACGAACCCGCTCGGCGGCGAACCGGCCAGGCCGGGCAGATTGAAGTTGAAATCGTTGAGATCACCGAGTGGAACGGCATTGACCGTATTCGGATTGCTCACCACGATCTTGTAGAACACTTCGGTGCCGTCGCTGATGAAGTCGACCGGCGCCTGGCCGATCAACGGCGTGCCCGCCGCGGCGTCGGCAGCACTGGCAAACGGACCGGATTTCTCGACCTCGATGAACGACTGGGGTGAACCGCCCGGGCAAACGTCCAGCCCGGTGACCGGTGTCACGGTCTGCAGCCCGTTGTTGCCGAAAAAGGAGCTGGCGCCCGTTGCGAACGGTGGTGGCTCCGGTGGCGTGACCGCACTGTAGATCGGATCGTACACCGCCGGCGAGGGCGACGCCTGGCCGCGAAGATCGATCTCGGCGGTATTGCTGCCCCAGCAGGTCGTGCGCGAAATATCGACCGGCAGGGAAACGGTGACCGACGCGCCCGGTGGCAGTGAATCAATCAGCGATGCAAAACGAAAGTGGCTGTTGCTCGTCGATACGATACCGCTGTTGAGCGCCGCGGCCGAAGGACAAAGCCCGCTCGGCGAAGAACTGCAGCCAAGCGTTCCGAAGCTGTGGGCGAATGCCAGGCTGTGGTGCTCGAACTCGAAGGCCACGTCGGTGGCCGTCCCGGCCGAGGGCCCGGTGCTCTGATTGGTCACCGTGACCTCTTGCACCCAGCTGGCCTCGCCGTTACCGTCCAGCGCCAGGGTGGCCGGAACCGACTCGGTCGTGAATTCGATATCGGCCACTTCGCAAGTGCCGGGCACTTCGGTAGTCACCGTCGCCGTATTGTCGGCCGGGCCCGGCGGCACGACATCCGTACCCTGAAGACCCTGGACGCTGAACTCGAAGACCAGGTCGCGCACACCGGATTCCGGCGCATTGACGCAGACCGGATCGCCGACGAGCACCTCGGCCCGGAAACGCATTACGCCACCGCCGGGTGGGCCGTCGAGCGTGCCTGGCAGGTTGGCCAGAAAATCACCGGTGGGGAACCCTGAAACCGGCGAGCTGTTATCTGGACTCGTGGGCGTCGGCACCGGAATCAACCCGGTTGTCGGGCAGGTCTGCCAGGGCGCCGGCGAGGCCGGAAAAATCGAGGACAGCGGATAGCTGCCGAGCGAAGCGGATACACAGTCAATGCTCAACAGCTCCGTGTTGGGCAGCGTCGAACCATTGGCACCGAAGGGATGATTCGAAACGCTCAGCGGCGACATGGTACCGGCCTCGCCCCGGATCTCGACACCAAGATTCAATAGATCAGAAGGCTGCAGGCCGAAGCTGTAGAGCTCGAATTCGTATTCGACCATCGATCCGGGCGTTGCCGTAGTCGGCGCCTCGACGATATCGACGGCGAACTGTACATCCGGCGGAAAGAGGAAGACGTTGGTCGTGCTGGAGTTGGTCACGCCATTGCTTTCGGTTTCGGCCGACGTGACATCGGCGGAAACGAGGAAATTACCGGTCGGAACGCCGAAACAGGCGGGTTCACCGACATTCGGTGAAGGACAGTGCACCTGCGTCTGAAAGTCGATCTGCGCCTGGCTGAGGGCGGGAATCGCGGGCAAGGTCACGCTGAAAGTCTGACCGCTGCGCACGAATGCCCCCGAAGGGGCAGTGCCCGAGCCCGGCGGACACACGGCCGGCCCGTTCGGGTTGGCACCGGGCACGGCCAGGCAGGTGGCGCTGTCTTCGAACGGCGCGTCGGCAATCGGATGTTCGATAACCAATTCAACATTGGTCGCGGTATCCGGGCCGTTGTTGGAAACGGTCACCGTGAACGACTGCATGTCCTGGGACATGTAGGCGGGCTGGTCACCGGTGATGTTGACCACCAGATCGACGCCCTGGGCATGAACTTCACCGGCACTGAGACCACCAACTAGAAAGGCGATAGTAGGAATGACGGCCACTTTGGCCAAAAACGGTATTGTGCGCACGGGAATCCCTCATGATGCAATGACGGCTGCAGCATGAAACTCCCGATGCCCCGCCTTGCCGGTTCGTGTTGTTGTTGGTAACGAGCCTAGCACCCCAAGTACCGGCACGCTATGCGGCGCTGGCCAAACCCGGCCAGACGGTACAGAACTCGCGACGTATGGCTCGCTATCGCCGGCGAGAGCGAACCTGGAGGAGGATCTCAGCGACAGATTCACGCACCCATGATTTGCAGGAAACAGGGCCCGGCGAACGAATCATTTCCCTTTCAAGCGGTCTAACAATTCAAGGTGCCATGGCCGCTCATCCCGGGGGGTCAGCACCTCGTGGAGACAACCATGACCAAAGGCAGAGACACCCAGAACCGGGAAGGTAAGAAAAAGCCCATCAAGACGCTCAAGGAAAAGCGCGCCGACAAGGCAGCGAAGAGATCGGGCACGTACAAGGTCGAAAGCATCAACAACGTACTGGCAGGCAAGCCCTCATCCCGCTAGGAAAGGCGTCGAACAACCTTGCCAGTAACTCACGGACGATAATCACGACGAAGGAGTCTGGCGGCATCCACCGAAAGGCTGCGCATGAGCCTTGGAAGCCATGGGAGCCGCCAGGTCCCTGGTAACACTCCCCTTAGCGGAGTTTCCGAGTGATCGGAACCGTCCGGGCACCAGCCCGTCGACGGAGCACTGAACCGAGCCACCGGCGAAACCCCACGATGAGTGGCATAATCGCCGCCCATGAAGATACCCGCTCGCTTGATACCCCTGGCCGAAGACGGCCTGATCGACGAAGTCCTGCGCCCGCTCAAGAGCGGCAAGGAGGCAGATGTCTTTGTCGTGCGCTGCGGGAACGAGAAGCGCTGTGCCAAGGTCTTCAAGGAAGCGAACCTGCGCGGCTTCAAGCAGGCCGCCCAGTACCAGGAAGGCCGCAATGTCCGCAACAGCCGACGGGCGCGGGCGATGAGCAAGCGCACCCGGTACGGCCAGAAAGAACAGGAAAAGGCCTGGCTCAGCGCCGAGGTCGACGCCCTCTATCACCTGTCGGCCGCCGGCGTACGCGTTCCCCGACCTTTCGGCTTCGTCGACGGCGTGCTGCTGATGGAGCTGATCGTCGATTCGCAAGGCGATGTCGCACCGAGGCTCGATGCACTGAGCTTCAGTGCCGAAGAAGCTCGCGAATATCACGACCTGATCATCACCCAGATCGTCAGGATGCTCGCAGCGGGACTCATTCACGGTGACCTGTCGGAATTCAACGTGCTGCTTGACGCCGGCGGACCGGTGATCATCGACCTGCCCCAGGCGGTCAACGCCGCGGCCAACAACAGCGCGGCAATGATGCTCGTGCGCGACGTGGACCGAATGCGGCATTTCTTCGGACGCTTCGAGCCGGAGCTGCTCGAATCCGAGTACGGCAAGGAAATGTGGTCACGCTATGCCGGCGGCGCCCTGGACGCCGACACATCGCTGACGGGCATCTACCAGCCCTCCACGCAAGACGTGGACCTGGACGAGGTAATGGCCATCATCGATGCCGCCCGCGAAGAGGAGAAAGAGCGGCTGGCGAGATTGAACGACGCGCCCGAACCAGACGACCTGGGCGATTACCGGACGCGTGATTAAGCGCACTACGAGTCAGGGTGTTTCAAACCGGTCGCCGAACACCTCATCAGTGGCTGGACGAAACACGAAATTGTCGAGCACCAGCGCCGCGCTGCCGACCGATGCACCAACGATGCGAAGCTCGTCGATCGGCCCTCCGAAGCCGGGTTCCAGGGTCTGCCAGGTCAGATCGCTCCGGCTCAAGCCGGTGACCGAACCGACCTCGGCACCCCCGTTCAACCCGATCAGGTCGACGGCGTCACTTTCAGCACCCGAGGAACGGTGGTCCACGCTGACGAAGAAGAACGGTTCCCCGTCGGCCCGGCGAATCGAGAACTCGTCACCAACCGCGATGGCGACCTGCCAGCCGACCCAAAGGGCCTGGTCGGGGTTGCCCTGCGCATCGATACCCCAGGCGCCACCACTGATATTCTCGAACTCGAAGCCGGCCTCGCTATTGACGACTCCCTCGGCGAGCTGGCCTGTGGACAGCGCATCGAAGGTCAGCGTCTGCGCAGCGGCATTCGCGGCCAGCAGACCCGTGAGCAGCATTGCCGGCAGCCCCTTCAGCATCCAGTTCCTGAACATTCCGTTGCTCCCTTTCTGGAAAGATTGAGGCGGCCGACGATACGATCATGAATGCTGGAGACTCAAGCGCGAGAGCGCTTTGAGGCGCGGATTGCAACATCCGGTCATCACACTGACACAAAATGCCAAGGACTCGGCTTGCCCGCCTCGCGAGCGAGCTCCACAATGAGACGCTTGACATCCCGTTCGCCCGACCTTCGACACACTATCCGGCATTCGACTACCGTCCGCCTGCCTCTTTTGCTGTACCTCAATCACTTCTGGAACTGTTCATGAATGCATCACACCGATCTCTGGCATCCGGTCTCGCACTAGCCGCCTTTGTGCTTACCCCATGGCTCGCTTTCGCTGCCGGATCGACGGGAATCATCTACCAGGATGGATTCGACCCCTGCGAGGTGGGCCTCGATGTGGACAATGATCGCCTGGATGCCTGTCTGGAGCGGGCACTGGGCACCGATCCGTTTCTGGCCGACACCGACGGCGATTCCATCAACGACGGCGATGAGGTGCTGGGTACGCTGGACGGACTGGACTTGCCCGCGCTGGGAGCCGATCCCCTGGTGAAGAACATCCTCCTCGAATACGACTGGTTTGAAGACGACCTGGACGTGCCTCTCCACGCGCACCGACCAACCCAGGCAATGATCGATCAGGTCGCGGCCGCATTTGCTGCAGCACCGGTCACCAACCCTGACGGGTCAACGGGCATCGTGGTCATTCAGGATTTTGGCCAGGGCGGCGTCTTTACCGGAGGCAACCTCATCGACGACTCCGACGGGGTACTGGTCGGAGGCGTCCTTGATTCAGAGTTCCAGGACTACAAGTCCAATCACTTTGCCACCAACCGCCGGGGATATTTTCACTATGTTCTTCTACCGCACCGATACAACACCGATAGCAACAGCTCAGGCCAGGCGGAACTGATCGGCGACGACATGATCGTTTCCCTGTACGAGTACTACGACAATGTGACGTATATCTCCAACACCATCGTGCACGAGTTGGGCCACAACCTCGGCTTGCTCCACGGTGGCAATGTGAGCTGTAACTACAAACCCAACTACAACTCGGTCATGAACTACCGGTATCAGTTCCCAGGCGTGGATGATAATTGCACCGTCGCCGGCGACGGCGTACTGGATTACTCCAGCGGCGCCTACATTACGCTGGACGAAAGCAATCTGGACGAAAATGCCGGTATCTGTGGCGATGTGCCCATCGACTGGAACGAAGACGGCCAGATCCAGACCGGCGTAACGGCCGATATCAATCCCAACGGCAATAACGCGTGTTTCTCGACGATCTCGAACCTGCACGATCATGACGACTGGGGCGCGATCGTCTTCTACGGCCTGTCCAGCGCCAACCGCCGAACTGCCGAGATCATCGATTGCCAGTCCTCGCCCATGGAAGCGCAGGACTAACACGGTTGCGACTGATGCTGCGCCCGCCCGCGTGGGCGGGCCACACCATTCGCACATGGCATTCCGGTGCTGTTCCCAGGCGCCGGGGACCGAGCGACTCCTCCCGGCGCCCAACGACACGGCCACCGGAATAATCAACCGGGAATCAAGCCTGCTTCTCTCTCCCGGCGATGGGCCGCTACCAGACCACCTCGGCCATCGAGCAGTTCAGCCCCGAACCGATACCCAGGAGGGCCACCCGATCGCCCTTGCCGAGCTTCCCTTCTTCTGCCGCCTTGGCCAGCGCAATAGGCGCCGAAGCCGGGCCGACATTCCCCATCTCCGGGTAGATCACATGGACTTTTTCGGGATCGAGCCCCAGCACCTGGACCAGGGACTCGGTGTGCACCTTGCTGACCTGGTGAATGATGAACTGATCCAACTCGCTGGCATCCCAACCGAACGCGGAACGGGCCGCCTCGAAGGTCTTCGTCGCAAGCTCCAGGCCCGCGCTCATCAGGCTGCGCGTGTCCGTGAACATGCGGTCCATATCGCCCCGGCAGAGCTCATTGAACGCGGTCGCCGCGCGGGTCACGCTACCCCGATAACCGTGAGCCTGCGGTTCCAGGTCGGCGCGCGACATGACCATGGCAGCAGCGCCCGAACCGAGGGTCAGGGAAGCGAACTCGGCGCGGAACTGCTGCTGATCCACAGAGGGACCCAGCAGTCGTTCGCAGGTCGCGTCGATGAGCTGCCTGCTGGATTCGCCATCGACGATGAGGGCGTAATCCAGCTCTTCGCGCTCGAGCATGCCCGCCGCGATGTCCATGGCATTGAGAAAGCCCAGGCAGGCGTTGGCCACGTCGTAGTTCAGGCAGTCGGACGCCAGGCCCAGGTTGGAGTGGACGACACAGGCCGTGGAAGGCTCGAGAAAATCGCGCGACACGGAGGTGCTGACGACCAGACCGATGCGCGATCGGTCGACGCCGCTTTCCTCGATGGCCTTCTCCGCCGCCAGCGTGGCGGCATCGGACACCCGGGTGCCCTCTTTCCACAGCTTCCGGGACTTGATGCCCGAAATTTCCTCCAGCAGGTCTTCCCGAACGCCCAGGCGATCCATGGTGGGCTTGAGGCGCTGCGATATCTCCTTCGAACTCAGGCTGATCGGCGGATCCACGGCCGCCACTGACTGGACGACGACGTTCTTGAAATGCATTGGCGAAACTCTCTGCTGCGCAGTCGGACCGACCGCGGTGGACTGATGTCATGGACGTGGAAACCGCCCCGCCGCTGCCGCAACGCCCCGGTCGCGAGGGTAAGTTACCGAAGGGACCTGAATCGGCCTGGCGCGTAGCGGAAGCGGATCCTTACCAGCCGTCGCGGCTTGGCTGGGTCCCGGCTGCGCGCTCCGGACGGCTGTCATGACGGGTTGTGAAGACGACTGTCTGCTCTACGAGCATGCTAACCGAAAACCAGGGGCTGCAGCCATCGCGTCGGTCCTTCAGTGGTCGTAGCTGATCACGCGAGTGATTTTCCATCCCTGGTCGTCCTGCCGCCAGATGTGGGTGAACTTGAACACCCCGCAGTCCTGCTCGCCGCCTTCCGTGTGACAGAACCGGTGTTCCCCGGTCTGTATCGCGCCGAATTCCGGAACGGGATACACCTCGGTCGAGAGCAACTCGCGGGTCAGGTCGCTGCCGGATTCCGCGAGCGAACGGAGAGAGTTGAGAGAGTACTCCCGGCCCGTCAATCCCGTCTTGTCGTGATAGAACTCCAGATCGGCAGAGAAGAACTCCCCCATGGCCGCCACATCCCGCTCATTGAAAGCGGTAAACATCTCCGAATCCCTGGCCAGGATCTCGTCACGAAGCGCGTCGTCCGAACCGGCCTGGGCGACGGCCCCGGTCAATCCGAATGCAAGCACTACGCCGAACGCGCAAAGTCTCTGCCTTTTCGTCACTTTCATGGTTTTCTCACTACGATGAACAGGGAGTCCGACAATAACGCCACGCCGCAGGCTCCGACAGTGCCATTGGTTGGGTCGACCCTCAGAACCAATACGGGCCTTGGAACTACGCGCAATCCGTGGATGAGGTTTTCCGCCTTTTTTCCATGTGCACACCGATCCGCTAGAGTGGGACATTCATCCACCAAGGACAGGCTCCCCATGCACAAACGATCCGCACTGCCCGCACTGTTCGCACTCCTGCTCGCCTTCACCGTCCAGGCCCAGGACGAGCGGCCGTTCTCGGTGGAGCCCGTCACCTCCTTCGACGAGCCCTGGACGCTCACCTTCCTGCCGGACGGCCGGATGCTGGTCACCGAAAAGAAGGGCAATCTCCGGGTGGTCACCCAGGAAGGGACCCAGTCGGGTCCGATCGAAGGCCTGCCGGACGTCGACTACCGCGGCCAGGGCGGCCTGGGCGACGTGATCCTGCACCCGGACTATGCCGACAACGGCGTCATCTACCTGAGCTACGCCGAGAGCGGCGTCGGCGACACCCGGGGTGCGGCGGTCATGCGCGCCGTACTCGATCTCGGCGAGCGCGGCGGCCGGCTCTCCGACGCGCAAGTCATCTGGCGCCAGTACCCGAAGGTACTCGACGATGGCCACTACGGCCATCGCCTGGCCTTCGACGACGAAGGCTATCTGTGGATCTCGTCGGGCGACCGGCAGAAGTTCACGCCGGCGCAGGACATGCAGAGCAACATGGGAAAAATCCTGCGCCTCAATGAAGACGGTTCGATTCCGGCAGACAATCCCTTCGTGAACTACATCGAAGAAGAACCCCTGGTCGACGGCGTCGGACCCTACGACGAGATCTGGACCCTGGGCCACCGCAATCCCCTCGGGATGGCCTTCGATGCCGACGGGCAGCTGTGGGTGATCGAAATGGGCCCGGCCGGCGGCGACGAGCTGAATCGGATATTGCGGGGCGAAAACTACGGCTACCCGGTGGTCTCCAACGGCGACCACTACGACGGGCGCGAGATGCCCGATCACGACACCCGTCCGGAGTTCACCGCGCCGGTGATCACCTGGACGCCGGTCATCTCTCCCGGCGACCTCATGATCTACGAAGGCGATCTCTTCGAGGACTGGCGCGGCGACGCCTTCGCGGCCGGACTGTCGTCGCAGGCGATCGTGCGCATCCGATTCGACGGCGAAAACGCCAGCGAGGTCGAACGGTACGACATGGGCGCACGGATCCGCAGCATCGCCGAAGCACCGGACGGCAGCATCTGGCTGCTCGAGGATGAGCGCGGTGAGAGCCGGGGGCGACTGCTGAAGCTCACACCCGGGTCTTGAGGCACGGCACGCCTGCAACCCGACGCCCACGACGACACCCACGACAAGGAGAAGCAGGCATAACCCGGACACCGAAACGCGCCGAGGGCCTTGGCTGCCTCGTGGTCGAATACATCGGCAACCATGCCCCCTGCCGGGAGGCCCCGGAGGGCGTTGAACACTGAAAAGACGCCCTGCCGGCCGGCGGCAACATGGACGGAATCGAACCCTGGCACAGCGGCCTGTTGATCGCTTCCCAGGAAGACCAGGCCATCTGGTTCGTTTGCGATGTTGAGGCAGAAATTCTCATCCGCACCCCCGGTCGCCCGGCGGACATCGGCCTGGACGAATCCGGGGGGCGGATCGCCGTGCCCTACATCGCACTCGATCGAGTCGATATCTGGAACCTTCCCGACCAGCCCTGAGAAGTTCCTGCATCTCCTCGCTTACCGCTGATTCTCTCGTGTCTACTCCAAGGCTCGAAAAAATCCCTGAGGCTGTAGTTTCCCGGAGTCGATCGACGAGATACACTAAGTCGCGCGGTCCGGACGGGCCCATTGCGAAACATTTCACAAGGGAGGGAAAATGTCACGACTATTCACGCTGCTTGCCGGGCCTATCCTGGCTTTTTCGAGCCTTTTCATGGCCAGCTCCACGCTGGCGCAGCCCTACACGATCACCCAGGACACCGCAGATCTGACGCCGCTTACTGCGCCGACGGCGGTCTCATTGGCCGACGATCAGACAGCGGGCCCATTCAACATCGGCTTCGACTTCAACTTTTTCGGTACGACATACTCCGAATTCTGGATTTCCAGTAACGGTTTCATCGCCTTCGAAAACACCTCGAACGGCTGTTGTTCAGGTCAGCTCATTCCGAATTCAGGCCAACCGAACAACATGATCGCTGCCTTCTATGAGGACTATGATCCACCGGAAGGCGGCACCGTCAGTTATTCGCTCGAAGGAAACATCGTTGGCGCTAGAAGTCTGATCATCGAATTCGACCAGATCTACCCCTGGAACGGACCACCGAAGACACCCAGCACCTGGCAGATCAAGCTCCAGGAATGCACCAATATCATCGAGATTCACTGCGAATCCTGCGTCAGCGATGGCGGCAGCCACACTCAAGGCATCGAGAACGCAGCCGGGGACGATGCCTATTTCGTCGCCGGTCGCAATTCCACGGACTTCAGTCTGACCGACGATCAGGTCATCTTCGATCCTGACCTGGTGACCTGCCAGGCGGAAACGCCTGAACCTGCGCTCCCCGTTCCCACCCTGGGCACGCTCAGCGCCTTGCTCATGACCCTCGTCCTGTTGATCATCGGGACCATCGTGCTGCGGCGCTCTGCCGCCTGATTCAGCTTTCGGGTTCACGAGAAGCCACTGATGGCGTAACACCAGACACCCCGGGCCGTTGAATTCGGCCCGGGATTTCCCGGCCGGGCCGGATTGCTCTGCCCCCGATCGGCCGCACGACAGTCCGCGACTCCCGGGATGCGTGGGCTTTTTCAAAGCCCATCGCGCCGAATCTTTGCAAGCCCCTGGTTTTAATTGCCTTTTTCTTTTCTCTCCGATTCCTCGCCGCCAGCCGTCGGAAAAAAATCCGAGCGAGCGCGGAAAATATTTGTCTTTTGGCTCAGTTTCGTGTATAAAGCGCGTGCAAAATAGCTTCCCCCCCACGGCGCCCCCAGCGGTGAGCGCCGTTTTGTGCGTATTCAGGTTTAAGCGGGGCGAATGTGCCCCCATATCGCCTTCGGCAAGGCGGTATCGGGCAGCTTTCCAGCGCACGGCAGCTTTTCCACTAACCCACCACTGGCAAGTATTGAATCATGAGTGATCTTTCTCACTACCGAAATATCGGCATTTTCGCGCACGTAGACGCGGGCAAAACCACCACGACCGAGCGCATCCTGAAGCTGACCGGCAAGACCCACAAGATCGGTGATACGCATGACGGCACGGCCACCACCGATTTCATGGACCAGGAACAGGAGCGCGGCATCACGATTCAGTCGGCTGCGACCACCTGTTTCTGGAAGGACCACCGCCTGAACATCATCGACACGCCCGGACACGTGGACTTCACCGTTGAAGTCTATCGCTCCCTGAAAGTGCTCGACGGCGGCGTGGGCGTGTTCTGCGGCTCCGGTGGCGTGGAGCCCCAGTCGGAGACCAACTGGCGCTATGCCAATGATTCCGAAGTCGCGCGCATCATCTTCGTCAACAAGCTCGACCGCATCGGTGCCGACTTCTACCGCGTCGTCAAGCAGATCAAGAACGTGCTGGCCGCCAATCCGCTGGTGATGGTGCTGCCGATCGGTACCGAGAGCGAGTTTTCGGGCGTGGTCGACCTGCTCACCCGCAAGGCCTACATCTGGGACGATACCGGCCTGCCCGAGAACTACGAGATCACCGATGTTCCCGCCGACATGGCCGACGACGTGGAAGCCTACCGCCAGGAGCTCATCGAAACCGCGGTCGAGATGGACGACGACCTGATGATGGCCTACATGGACGGCGAAGAGCCCTCCATCGAGGACATCAAGCGCTGCATCCGCGAAGGCACCCGTACGCTGCAGTTCTTCCCGACCTATTGCGGTTCGGCGTTCAAGAACAAGGGCGTTCAGCTGGTCCTGGATGCCGTCGTCGACTACCTGCCGAGCCCCACCGAAGTGGAGCCGCAGGACCTGACCGACGAAGAAGGCAACCCCACCGGCGAGCACGCGATCGTGTCCACCGAAGAGCCGTTCCGGGCGCTGGCGTTCAAGATCATGGACGACCGCTTCGGCGCCCTGACCTTCGTGCGCGTCTACTCCGGCAAGATCAACAAGGGCGACACCATCCTGAACTCCGCGACCGGCAAGACCGAGCGCGTGGGCCGCATGGTGGAAATGCACGCCAATGACCGTAACGAGATCGACTACGCGCATGCCGGCGACATCTTCGCCTGCGTGGGCCTGAAGAACGTGCAGACGGGCCACACCCTTTGCTCGAAGGACCATCCCTGCACCCTGGAAGCCATGGTGTTCCCGGATCCCGTGATCTCGATCGCCGTGGCGCCGAAGGACAAGGCCGGCAGCGAGAAGATGGGCGTTGCCATCGGCAAGATGATTGCCGAGGATCCGTCCTTCCGCGTCGAGACCGACGAGGATTCCGGCGAGACCATCCTCAAGGGCATGGGCGAGCTGCACCTCGACATCAAGGTCGACATCCTCAAGCGCACTTACGGTGTGGAACTCGAGGTGGGCGAACCGCAGGTGGCCTACCGTGAAACGATCACCAAGGAAATCGAAGACAGCTACACCCACAAGAAGCAGTCGGGTGGTTCCGGTCAGTTCGGCAAGATCGACTACCGAATCAAGCCGGGTGAGCCGGGTTCGGGCTTCAAGTTCGAATCCAGCGTCGTGGGCGGCAACGTGCCGAAGGAGTTCTTCCCGGCCATCGAGAAGGGCTTCGCCCTGATGATGGACGAAGGCCCGCTGGCCGGCTTCCCAGTACTGGACGTCGAGATCGAGCTATTCGACGGCGCCTACCACTCGGTCGACTCCTCGGCCGTGGCCTTCGAACTGGCTGCCAAGGGCGCCTACCGCCAGTCAATGACCAAGGCCGGCCCGCAGCTGATCGAGCCGTTCATGAAGGTCGACGTGTTCACGCCGGAAGACAACGTGGGCGACGTCATCGGTGACCTGAACCGTCGCCGCGCGATGATCAAGGAGCAGGAACCCGTGCCGACCGGCATCCGCGTCAAGGCCGAAGCGCCGCTGTCGGAGATGTTCGGCTACATCGGCCACCTGCGTACCATCACCTCGGGTCGTGGGCAGTTCTCCATGGAGTTCTCCCACTACATGCCGTGCCCGCAACAGGTTGCCGAGAAGGTGATCGAGGCGGCCAAGGAGCGTCAGGCGGCCAAGAAGGCCAGCTAAGCACCAGCCTCGAGGCTGAGAACCAGGGCCCCGGCGGTGGAAGCTGCCGGGGCCTTTACATTTCGATGAACGAGATGTCGTCGCCGCGGATCATCCAGCTCCTTCGCCGGACTCCGAAGGCATGACAACCATATTGAAGCGGTCGGAGCAGTTCGTCCTCCCCGCCCCAAGAGCGGCCATGCGCGCGTTGAGCATGGAGACTTCGCGATCCGTCAGCGATCGGTCGGCCTCGAGCGCCAGTTCAGCCGATCCGTCAGCCGAAAAGACCACATCGCCGGCCAGCGAAACCTGCTCCTCCGCACGCTCGTAGAACGATACGACGAACTCCGAACCCCGGTCATTTCCGACCCAGCCGACGAAATTCGGATACGCCCCTGCGCCTCGACCTGTCCGAGCTGTCTCGACTCCTCTTCCGTCAACGGCTCGTGCCACTGTATGCCAACTCGGCGACACGGGTTCAACGCATCGGAGCACCGCGCCGAGCCATCCGCCCCCGGGGGTTCTGCGCAGTTGCCGCAGCCGCCGGTCATATGACGATATGGCATGATGGGATCGGTGACGAATGAATGGATCACATGATGCTTGTATCAACGGCCCGGCCCGAAAATGCGCAAGGCCGGTCAGTTTTTTCCCGCCGTTCGATTATCACGCCGCTGCTGACGGCCCTGCTGGTCGCAGCGGGGGCTGCGCAGGCGCAGCAGTCGCTCGACTGGTCGCTGGAGCCGTTTGCCGGCAACGCCGTTCGCCTGTTCGGCGCGGACTCCGACTTCAACAATGGTGTCTGGGTAGCAGGCCACTCGTCGCTGGCGGAATCTCCGTACTCGTTCCGCAATTTCATCGCTCGCTGGGACGGCCTGGAGTGGGTCGTGACCCCGGTGCCCCAACCGGCCGAAGCCGTGGACGACAGGGACCACAGCCTGCGATCGATTGCCGCGCTCGGTCCCGATGACGCGATCGCCGTGGGGGCACACGACAAGCTCGACGCCAACGTGTCGGTCCCGCAATCCATGCGCTGGAACGGCACCGACTGGCAAGTTCTGGAAGTACCGGACGAAATCGCCGGCAGCGGCAACGGTAGCGGAGCGTTCGACGATGTTGCGCGCACCGGTGATACCGCCTGGGCGGTCGGCAGCTTTGTGGGCGCCGGCCCGAGCGGCCCCGACATGCCCATCGCTCGATTTTTTGCGACCCGACTCGACGGCGATCAATGGCAGGCATTTGTTCCGCCACTGTACGACGGCATTCAGGATCAGGAGCTAGCCCGCTATTTCGCCAGGACGGTGGCCGGGGCCTCCGACGACGACGTCTGGATCGGCGGCCGCGTCGAGCAGACCGGCGAAGGCCCGGACGGTCCCTTGCTCGGACACTGGAACGGCTCGCAGTGGCAGTGGTCCGATATCTGGCCGTTGTTCGACAGCGGGATAGCGGACATCTCGGACATTCTGGCGCTTGCCTCCGATAACGTCTGGGCGGTCGGGGTCGAAACCCTGGTCGAAGGAACGACGACCCGCGATGTTGCCGTCGTGCTCCACTGGGACGGTGCGCAGTGGTCGCGGGTCGCCGTCCCGGATGAGCCGGACCGCAACGTCATCCTGCACACCGTCACGGCGCGCTCGGCGTCGGAAATCTACGCCGCCGGGGCTGCCTTCCCTGACGATGGGCCGCTGGAGGCCTATCTGCTGCGTTACGACGGCGAAGACTGGGCCACCGTTCCCGACGTCGAGCTCGCCGACGGTTCGCAGTTCTTCGCTGCCGCAATCAGCCCGGTCGGCCAATTGTGGCTGACCGGGCGCGCCAACGAACTCTCGCTGCCCGGCCTGGCGCAGCGCGCCTGGCTCGAAGGCATCATCCTGTTCCGCGACAGCTTCGGGGATTGACACGAATTCGCCGTGTCCTGGTTTTCCGTACCCAGTTCTTCCCGGCGCATTGCTCACACCGTCGATTGCAGTTGCCGCTGCAGCGCCCCGAATACACGTTCAGGCAGCAGTTGCTGCATGCATCGATTCACGGGACAGGACTTCTGATGGGCCGTACCGAAGCAAGGCTGGCACGACAGATCGGTGGCCAGCACGAGATGGTCTCTCCCGGCAGGCGGATAGGGCCCCATCACACGCGGCAGCGAGGGCCCGAACAGCGCAATCACCGGGCGGTTCAGCGCCGCAGCCAGGTGCATGGTGCCGGTATCCACAGAAACCACTGCGCGTGCGCCAGCCACGGTACCCAGCAACTCCTCCAGGCTGGCGCCGGCCATGGAGATCGCTCCGGGCAGCCTGAGCAGATCGGCGACGAGCCCAGTTTCACTGCCCATGGCGTTGACCGCGCAGACCAGGTTCAACTCCTGATGCACGCGCCGGATCAACGTGGCCCAATGTTCAAGCGGCCAGGCGCGGTGACCGCGGTAACCGCGACGGCTCACTCCACTGAAGGTGGGATTGACTACAACGTAGGGCTGGCCGACGGGTAAATCTTCAATGACGGGCAGTTCAGGCAGCTTCAAGCGCGGCGCCGCTTCACGCAAGACGTCCGATTCGGCCACTGTCGCGTAGACCTTTTTCTCGGCGTCCACCCGGTGCTCGTCGCGGCTGCGCGCGATGAACTGGTGTGGTGGGCCCAGCCAACGCTTGTGCCTAACAAATTGCACATAATGATCGCAGTCGCCCCCCAACTCGAGATTGACGACCAGGTCGTAAGGGGCTGCCCGGGAAGCGCGGCGCAGCGCACGCGCGCCCGGACTCATCGGCCACGGCAGGCGACGATGCCTGACCGGGTAGACGTGGCGAATGCGCTGGTCCAGGCTCAGCATTGCAGCGGAACTGCCTTCGGAGGCGGCATAGTCGATCTGCGCGTCCTCGCCCAGGTGGCGCCTGATCACATCGACTGCAGCGGTGGTCAGCACCGTGTCCCCCAGCCGTCCGATTCGTATGATTAGCGCCTTCGGCATAAAGCGATTCAAAGCGACAACGATCAGCGCCCGGCGCGGGCGCCGACCAGGCGGCGACAGAGGCCGACGGCCCTTCGCCAGCGTGGCGATAGCCGGCGCTGCAGGGTCGTGGCTTGCGGCAACAGCTCCTCGAACAGCAGGCGCTGCCAGCGCCGGGTGGTTGCCGCGACATCGAACTCCCGCGCGCGCCGCTGACCGTTTTCGACCATGGCCCGATATCTGGCCGGATCGCCCTTGAGCAAGCGCAGTGCGGCAAGCGCCTGATTAGCGTCGGCCGCGACCAGGAAATCAAGTTCGGATTCACGTAACGCCATGTAGGCGGACTCCGGCCCGAGAATCGCCGGCACACCGGCAAGCCATGCGTTGATCAGCTTGGTCGCCGGTTTGCCCGGGTAGGCATCTCGGCGCGGCGGCCGCACCGCAATCAGGGCATCCGCCGTTCGGAAATCACGCCACTCCCGCGGCGCCTTCTGGTCTTCGCCGATCGCCGATGGCCCCTGCCAGTTCAGGCCCAGGCCCTGCACTGAGGCCTCCCATTCGGGGCCGGCCAACTCTGGATGCAGATTCTTGCGCACGCCCTTGAAAGCGACATTCTCCAGTCTGGCGCCGCGCGATCGCTCGCGAGCGATCAGCCCCGGTTGTGGCCAGTGCGGCATCGCAATGCGCCGCGGCGGTTGGGCGGAACGGGGATTCTGCAGGATCTCGACATCGCCGATATCGACTTCGTGGCGATCGCCGCGCACGGCCACCAGCAGGCAGCGGCTCTGCGGCGTCCAGAGTCGCCGCACCAGGTGTTTGTGCGCGGCATAGAAAACCAGCACACCTGCTTGGGGCAGTGTGCTGGCTAACACGACATCGTCGCCGACTGCGCGCAGGCGCAGACACGTCTGCAGTATCCAGGCCTGCTGCGCATTCCTGAACCACTCCCAGTCACGATCGACATCCAGCGACAAGACATCGGGAGGTATCTCGCCCTCCGGCAGGAAGAAGGTGACGCTCACGAAGGCAAACCCAGCAATTCGGCGATGCGATCGAGCACGCGCGGCAATCCCGGTTCGAGCTGGAGTGCCCGGCGAGCCTTGGCACAGGCAGCGGCCAGGTCGGCGTCGCGTCGAAGCCGGATCGCCTGTTGGGCAAGTTCATCGGCTTGAGCGCCGGCCGCCAATAATACGCCGGCAGCCGCCAGATTCCGTACCCGCGCCCCCTGATCGCTGCCGCCCAATGGTGCGGCCACGACCGGCTTGTCCATCGCCAGGGCCTGAGAGACCACAGCGCCGCCGCCGGTCACGGCCAGCGTGCAGCCAGCCAGTGCATTGGCAAACGCCTGCGGCGGCAGAAACGGGATCACGGGCACGGCACGCTCCCGCTGGGGAACATCGATGCCCGGGCCGCAGATAACCACTGCCTCCTGGCCGGTTGCGCGCACGTAGTGTTCGGCTGCGTTCAGATACAACGCACCAACATCGCTGCCGCCGGTGGCGCCACCGCCTGGCACGAACAGGGCGTATTCGCCGCCGACCCGTTCGGCGGCCGGGTTGGGAGCGGCCTGCGGTGTCGGGAACACCGGGCCCATGAAGTGGTGGCGTGTGGCAGGAAAGATCCTGCTCGCCAATCGCTCGCGCAAAGTCACCGTGCGCGATTGCGAGATGGGGTCTCCGACCAGCCAGGCTTCGTCGAGATTTCGCATACGCCGGACGGAAAAAGCCCGCCGGCGCGAGCGAGGGCGGGAAGAGATGTAGGCCGTAGTGGAACCAAATGCACGGGCCAGGCGCAGTTGGCTCGCGCGGCCGCCATTGTCGAAGATCACCAGACGCGGCCGAAAATCGGCAAGCAAGGCAGCGACCCCTTCGAGGTCCTTGGTTGGCGAGGCCGCCAGGGGAGCGATGTCGAGCGCGACATCATCCACAAAGCGCGCGGCACGGCTGACTGCCAGCTTGACCGAAAGCTCCGGCCAGCGCTCACGGCTCGCCTGGGCGATCATCTTGCAGCGCGCGAACTCGCCGTAACCCACCGGGCCGGAAACCGGCAAGAGCAATATATCAACCGACTTTTCGTTGGGGTCAGGGATCTTCACGACTCGCTCTGAAATTCAGGAGAGCAAACAACAGTATTGCAGAGAACCGGCGCAGGGAAAGCATAAACCGCCTGATCTCACCTGGACGCTTGCGAGCTGCTCCCGTCGATTCCTCCAGCACGGGCTTCTCTACGGTGTCGACGGACATACAGGCAGGAGCTTCGAACAAGGCCGAGAGTGGATGCAGCGCGCTCAGGGAACAGTTGCGGCTTGCGCGAGACCTGCAAGAAGCGAGTGCGGAATGCCGTCGTGCATGAAAGTCGGCGTGGCCATTGCGCTCTGATGCTCCGCTCGACCCCATCACGGCCGGGAACTACCGGGTTCATCCGGGAACGTTTCATGAAAAGCCATGAGACACAGATTGATAGGATGCCTGGGATGATTTCGGGACGACCGGGATTGCCCTCTTTGAACCCCAGTTTTTGCTAGGCGTATCCGCGGCATCGAACTAGTCTGGACTCGTCGCCGATTCTGGCGAACCACACTCCAGACCACCTTCCCAGGAGAAGCAAATGATTCGTACTGCAAGAATATGTGTCGTTGCACTGACGCTGATTGGCATGAGCCTGGCTCACGCCGCCCCGACGGCCACCCAGAATGGCTATTTTGCCTCGGCCAAATGGCGGGAAATGGGCTCCTGGCCGCTCGTGTACTGGACCCAGAGCGTCGGACCCTACCTGACCTATGGCGAGTGCTACACCGCCTGGACACAGATGACCAACAATCCCCCTTCGGGCTACTGGCTGGATAGCACCGTGCCGTGCCACCTCGTATCAACCCACATGGCCTATCAGGAAGTCAGCCTGTTGATCAACGATGACGGAGACGACGAAACCGGACCCACGACGTTCGACAGTCTCGAAGAACTCGTGGATCACGTTGACAGAATCGGCGAACTACGTCGCCAATTCAGAATTGATGAATTTGAAGCCGCTGTCCAGCGACTCAAGTAGTCAACCCCGTAATCACGCCCGGCAATCGGTGCCGGGCGTGATTCTGGAGTCCTGTCACACCACACCACCAGGGCATGCGCGGCAGGACAACTCAGGGAAGTGATTCGAAGCGGTCATCGAACACCCCGTCGAGCGGGCCAATGTCAATCCAGACCTGCCCGGACTCGACCCGCACTTCGACGGTGCGGTCCGCAAGCAGCCCGCCGTCGTCGACGACATAATGGCTTGCGGTGGTGTTGTTCGTGGAGCTGAAGGCGATCAGTGGATAGGACTGAGCCATGGGCGGCACCTCGGAAGAGGCGTCGATGCGGATCGTCAGGACGCCGCCGCAGGAGAGTCGAAGTCGGGGTCGCCGGCATTGGAAGCCGGGGCGCCCTGCTTCCGGCAGTCGTGCATTTACTGCTGATGGGAGAGTCGCCGGCGCCACGGTTTTTGCCTTCGCCGGAAACCGTTCTATAATCCGCGAATTCCGGATCGCGTCTCCACACGGAGGCCGAGGCAGAAGGATTCATCATGAAACCCGAACGTTCGCTGCCGCTCGCTGCCCTGCTCTTCCTCGGTCCCGCATGGGCCGATCACGAACTCAATCTTCTCGACAATGGTCGATTCGACGAGAATGTCGCCGCATGGCAATCGTTCGGTGCGACACCGACCTGGAGCCCGGACGACGCGCAGGCTCTCCCGTTCTCAGGGTCGATGCAGTTCCAGGTGGGCGGGGACGTCCCGCTGGGTGTGCGCCAGTGCGTGACGGCCCCCAGCCTCGATGAACTTCAGGCGGGGATGGACATCCGACAAAGCGCCGGGGCCGGCAATGGATTCGGGGTGTTGTCGGTATCCTGGTTTTCCGACTCGTCTTGCACGACCTCGATCTCGGGCGAGACGCCCCCCTTCATCGTACTTTCGCCGGACTGGCAAAGACGGCGCGCAATCTTCGCACGCCCCGCGACCGCCGAGAGCGCGCGATTGTTCATCGGCGGAGGCACCTCGAGTGGCGGCGCCACGCTCCAGATGGACAACATCTATTTCGGGCCTCGGCGACTCTTCCACGACCGATTCGAGCAGCGAACCGCACCGTAAACGATCGCATCGCTTACCCAATTTCAGGACCCTCCCGAAACGCCTGTTCGTGCGAAACAACGCCCCCCGTGGTTCGGGTGTGCGCCGCGACATTGGATGCCGGGTTGTTCAATACCTGTCGGGTGCTGGGCCACTTGGGCAGAGCCGGTGATCTCCGAAGAAGCGGCAAGAAGCGCGACACCCACGGTAATCCACCCGAAACAAAACTTGGCCCTTGTGACCTAGGCTCTATTTCTGAGCCGCACCAGAAACGCGGGGAATACCCTTCCGCAGCCGCTTCCGAATCAGATGTTCCGCGATCGATTCGAGCCGGATTCGATGGAAACAGGAGCTTGGAAGGTCGCGGTTACTCCGGGAATTCACGCATTCTGATTTCGGTTCTGTAGCGAACCTGCTTTTCCCTTCTCGTGTCGAAATGCCTGTTCGCCATTCGACCAGGAGGTGACCAAACCCCCGATGCACGTAAATCGGGCAGACAGCGCGCGCCCCGCTCTCTACTTCCGGCAAGGGAGAACGGGAATCGTTTGCAGCCACAATCCCCCCAACAATATGGAGGAAAGACATGCCCGAAGTCATCAACTGCCTCTGGTTCGATCACGGCGAAGCCCGCAAGGCCGCCGAGTTCTATGCCGCGACCTTCCCTGACAGTCGGATCGATCGCGTAAACGCGACCCCATGCGACTATCCCGGCGGCCGGAAAGGCGACGAACTGACGGTCGAGTTCACCGTGCTCGGCAGGAAGTTCCTCGGACTCAACGGCGGACCCGATGTCAAACCCAATGAGGCGGTCAGCTTTCAGGTGTTGACCCATGATCAGGAAGAAACCGACCGATTCTGGCGCGCGATCGTCGACAACGGCGGCGCTGAAATCGAATGCGGATGGTGTCGCGATCGTTGGGGTTTCTCCTGGCAGATCACTCCGAAGCGATTGATGGAACTGACGACTCATCCCGACCGTGAGAAGGCCGCCCGCGCAATGGCGGCGATGATGACGATGAAGAAGATCGATATTGCCGGATCGAAGCTGCTGCACAGGGAGAGGACTGATCTGTCGCGCAGGATCATCGGCGCCGCCTTCCTGTCCCTCGACGGGGTGATGCAAGCCCCCGGCGGCCCGGAAGAGGATACGACGGGAGGCTTCACGCAGGGCGGCTGGCTCACCACCTTGTTCGACGAGGCGCTCGGCGGCCAGGTCGATAGCGTATTCAGCGATCCCTTCGACCTGCTGCTGGGCCGCCGAACCTATGAAATCTTCGCCGCCCACTGGCCCTTTATCGACCCGGAACAAGATGCCATCGCTGCAAAGTTCGCCGGAATATCGAAGTACGTACTGACAAGCTCGGAGGCGCTGCTCGAATGGCAGGGCAGTCATCGCCTGCCGGATATCGATGCAGTCGCAGCCCTCAAGGACGAAAGCGGGCCGAACCTGGTTATCCAGGGCAGCTCCACACTCTACCCGCAGCTTCTGAGACGTGGACTGATCGATCGGCTCGTACTGATGGTCGCACCGCTGGTGCTCGGAGACGGCAAGCGGCTGTTCGGTGAGGGCACGCCACCCGGAATGTTTCGCGTGATCGAGCATCGACTGTCGGCAGGCGGCATTGCCATGTCGACCCTGGTGCCGGCAGGCGAAGTCGAGACCGGCTCCTTCGCCATGGATGATCCCTCCGAGCAGGAGCTGGCGCGACGCGAGAAAATGAAGACCGAACGCTGATCAGCCCGGAATTCCGGCACACCCACGATTTGTAGGATTCTCCCTGCATCCCGACGCGGGACTCTGAGGAGTTTCGTGGCTGCCCTGGTTTTTTGAATTTGTTCGGCGGAGCCTCTATACTCCGGAGCTTCTCTCTAGCGCCGTCAACAGTTTCCAACCCAATCGTTGAGGTCAGGCAAGGCATTGTCTTACGACGGGGCATGCCCGAGTGGTCCTGCGCAATTATCGAATTCAACTAGACTCAAACCAGATATCGAAGTAGCGCAGTCTCAGCACGAGGGAACAAAGCCTGGCGATGCGCTCGAAAGCAATACAAATGGGGATGTGTTAATGCGAATCATCAAACTGTTGTCACTCTATAGCCTTGTCCTGTTCAGCCAGGTGTCACACGCAGTTGAAGCACCACCAGGACTGATCCCTCCGAGCCTCAATCCGGGGGATGACTTCTACATCATCTTTGCCGGCAGCGATACAGTGGACGGCGCCCAGACCTCCGCGACGTATGCCGCGTATGCTGCCAACGTCAAGTCGAACGACCCGGATACCGACAGCGTCAATGGTTGGATCACACTGTTCGGTCACGATGATTCGACGCTTGTCACCCAGTCGGCCTTCCCCGATCCCCAGCTACCCATCTACAACACCAATGGAGACAGGGTGGCAGACAACGTGGCGGGGCTTTTTAGCGTTGCGCACTACAACGCGATCGGCTATGACGAATCAGGCACAGCTGCCAGTTCGTTTATCTGGACGGGATTCAATTCTGGCGGCTTCCCGACGCTTGTCGGTGACGACTCGCTTGGTGGTAACGATGCGCAAACCGACGGCTGCCTCGTTGGCAGCCCAGATGAGCCGAACATTTTGTGGGCGACCAGTACTCTCGCAGGCAGTAGCGGTTGCACCGGGGCGAGCTACGGGCTCTACGTGGTTTCACCAGTTCTGAGCGTCCCTGCGCCAGTGATCTCCATCGCACCAGGCACGCTCGATTTTGGAGAGCTTGCGCTGGGTAGCACCAGCGGCGAGATCACGGTGACCCTGTCAAATTCAGGTAACACTGACTGGGACATCAGCACCATCGAAGCGGCCACTGCCCCCTTTGCCGCCACGGGCGGATCTTGCGGCCCCACACCCATCACGATTGCGGTTGGGGGCGCCTGCACGCTGACCTTTACTTTCACCCCAGACGCGCGAGGCGAAACCAGCCAGATGCTTTCGATCGTCAGTAATGCACCTTCGAGCCCGAGCACTCTGACTCTGCAGGGTATTGGACTTTCTGGGTTGTCTGTCCCAACGCTGAACCAATACGCGATGCTGCTGCTGGCGCTAATGATCTTCGGCATGGCCGGCCTAACCATGCGCCGGTCTGCATAGTTCACATACGCCATGCCCTTGATACCGGTGTGATGTTAATTTGTCGGCCGCTTCAAGGGACATCGCTGCCGTGGGTGCCCTGGTAGCGAATCCGGGGCGCCCACGATTCCCAAGACTTCAAACAGCCCCCACGATGCTAAAGCGGGTCGAACCATCGCGGGTGCGTGAATCCATTGTGTGAGAGCTCTAGATTCTACAGGCACTGGCTCTCTTCATTTCTAGGCTTCAAGTGTCGCGGTTATTGCGGTAATTCACAGTGTCCTGGTTCTACGCCAATAGACCATGTGCGGTTTCAAGCCGCCCTGGCATTGCAAGGACCAGGAACATCGAAAGGACCTCGTGCCCATGCGTATTCTCCAGACCCTGCTGTCATTTGTGTTGATCGCGGCACTATCGACCGAAGCCGAGGCACAGCCCTCCTTCAACGACGCCGTGATGGGCTATGCCTATGTAAACCCCGCCGGAAGTTTGCAGTTCGACCATCTCTACCAACGCGAAGGCACTGATGTCGTCAGCCTGCACCCATTGACTGGCGTCCACACGGTCCAGTTCCATCAAGTCGTCCCCCAGGGCAGTTTCGTACCGATGGCTTCCTGGGCGGGCTCTTCCACCAGGGGCTGCACTATCCGTGGCTACGGCTTCGGTTTGACGCCCGAGTTCACCACCCATCGATGGGCGACGATCCATTGTTTCGATGAGAACGGCAATTCATTGAACGTCTGGCACCAGGTCATGCTCGTTGACGAAGGCAGCGCGAACGGCAACAACACAAAGCTGGCCTTTACGGACTCGCAGGAGGCCTTGCCGTCGGGCAACTTTCTCGATCTCTCCAACGGCTCCACCCATAACCCCGGAGGGGGATCGACGACGCTCACCCGTCTTGGCACCGGGCAGTACCATGTGACGTTCAATGACCTTGGAGCGGTCATGACGCACGGCGCGACGGTGCAGGTCATCCCGTACTCCGTCACCGAGCCACGTGCCTGCCGGGTGGACGACTGGACCCTGCAGTTCGCCGGCTCGAACAACGCGCGCGTGAGGATCCACTGCCGCGGCTTATCCGGTTCGGGTCTGGTGGATTCCCGTTTCGTGGTGCTGCTGACTTCGACTGAACCCTCAAGCTCCACGGCGGCAAGCGCCGCGTTTCCCGGCCAGAGCACAGCGGCGACTACGTGGACGCCGGTAAGTGGACCCGATGTGCACAATCCTCACGGAGATGTAGAAATGCGTTGGGATCCGGGTCCCTCGGGCGGGTCCCACCAGGTCCGCTTTCAGTGGCCAAGTGATTCAGAAGGCGGCGTGGTATTTGCCAGCCCAGTATTCGAATCCCTGCACAACTGTATAAACTCCTCACCCCATCGCCCGTCCACAGAGTCCGCGGACTACATTTATGTCAACGTAGTCTGTCTGAATAACGATGGCGAGAGCAGCACTTCATCGTTCAATCTACTACTGACCGAAGTGTCTTCCCAGCCCCTTCCAGATCATATTTTCAGTGATCGCTTCGAGCCATGATCGACGGAAACATGGGCCTTGAAATGTCGCGGCCATTCCGGGAATTCGCGGTGTCCTGATTTCTCCTCGCAAGAGGCCGGGCCACGCCTTCACGCCGTAAATGTGCTTGCTGTTAGGCTGCTCGCCTCGGATTCGGCAATGGGATGCTCCCCACGTGCCCGTTGCCTTCCGTTGTGGTTCATCGCCTGGAGGTCGAAATCATGACCGACGCCAATTACACCCCCCGCCTCGAAAGGGCGAAAGCCGCTCCGCTCGACCCCGAGCACGTCCAGACAATCGAGGCCGCGGGCGGCAGAATCGTGCCGCTCGATCCCATCGGCGCCGAAGTGCACGGCATCGATCTGACTGCCGAGCAGCCGCCGCCTTCCGGGGTAGTTACGGCGCTGGAGAAGGAAATGGCCAGTCGCGGTTTTCTGGTGTTCAAGAACCCCCGCCAACTCGAAGTCGAGGATTTCCTGCGCGCCAGCGCCTGGTGGGGCGGCCGGGAACTGCACAGCACGCATGGCGTTCATCCAGCCACACCGGGCGGCAACAAACACATCTTTCGTCTCTCGAACGATCCCCGTCACGGCATCCCGGGCGTCGGCCCGCAGTGGCACAACGACGGCAGTTTCAACGAGACGACCTTCTCCCATGCCGGCTATCACATCATCAGACCGGCCGAACAAGGCGGCGGAACGTATTTCGCCCATCAGGGTGCGGCCTACGACGCCCTGCCACCGGAGCGCCAGGCATTCTGGGAGCGTCTGTCTTCGGTCAACTCCGCCTCCGGGGTCGTGCACCCCGCAGTCCACGAGCACCCCGTATCCGGCCGGAGAAGCCTGTGGATGCATCTGGGCATGACCGGCGCGGTGATCGAGAAGCTCCCCGACGAGGAAGGCTTTCGCCTGCTCGATGCCGAAGAACTGATGCAGCTGTGCCACGAGTACAACGACTTACTCAATGCGGGCCTCGAAAACGGCTACGCCATCGCCTACGAGTACCAGGACAACGACTGCATCTTCATCGACAACCTGGCCGTCGCCCACCGCGCATCCCCCGAAGCCCACCTGCCGCCCGAAGAGCAGGGCTTGCGAATCATGCACCGAAGCACCGTGCGCGGCGTCAACGAGTTCGCGCCGCGTTTCGGCCTGCCCTCACGCGTCAACATCCGCGGCCCCAACCCGTTCGAAGGCGGCGTCTGGCACTCAGGAGGCGTCGGCTTTCGCTGGGACGCAAGCATTCCCATGCAGAACTAGAAATCCGATACTCGGGATCTTAGGACCGGATTTCCAGGAGAGTTCCAGGAAGAGTTCCAGGACACCCAGAATTTCGAAATCGCACCAACCGCTCAGCGGCTCGGGTGATGAGAATCGTGGGGTGTCCTGGTATTTGCTCAGAAGATTCCGTGGCGTCACCACCTGCGAGAAGCGCCATTTGGCCGAGATTTTCGTGGATGTCCCGGTTTTTCCGATACAACCGCGCTACCAGATCGGCCGAGGCGCTGATGCAAAAGGCCGCGGATCTGGGGCGGCGCTGGATAAAGGGCGTTCCGAGGGAGTTTGCGCTCAAGAAACTGCGGGAACAACCAATAGCTTTTTGACCTGAATGCCCCAACGCAGAGCGCGCCGGGCGACGGCTAGTGGTCGAATCCCGACCCGGGACCCAAGCGCAGCGCAAATCCACAAAAGTACGCCGGTTTGCGCCGCCTTCCCCGCTGCACATCAGACTCCACCCACCAGGAGAGCCCGGATTCAGCGAAGAGTTTCGTGGGCGTCCTGGTTTTTCTCGGGTTGTTTTTCCGGGGATCTCCCAGTATGGATCCGATTTCCGTGCCCCACGTCGCGCACCGTGTCGGCGGCTTCGATCAACGCGACATGATTGTTGTCGCCTTCCACGAAGACGGAAAAGGCGGCGATATCCTCGAAGGCATTGTCCGAAATCACGTTGTCATCACTGCTGGACGACAGCCAGATTCCCGAGCCGTTGGCGGCCTCCCAGGTCTGTTCGGCCCCGTCCCAGGTGTTGCCGGGAAAGGGCTGCCGGGCGCGGACGCCCTGGATGATGTTGCCCTCGATCCGGCTGTTGGTCACGCCCTGGATCCTCATTCCAAGGCCCTCGGCGCCCTCGATCCGGTTGCCCTCGACGACGATGGCCTCGAGCCTTCCGGCAGGCTCCTCATCACCTTCGCGGGGCGTTGCGCCCAGCACGGTGATCGGCGTACCGACCAGGGTCGCGTCGTGCTCACTGGAAAACTCGCCGAAGGCCCCGGGGCCGGGGATCCGCACCCGGGCCGCACGGATCAGGTTGTCTCGTACCTCGACGCCACGGCAGGTCTCACCGACCTCTGCGTACACATAGATGGGGTCCGGATAGCCCTCGATGCGATTGCCGGCCACGACATGGCCGGCGCACGCGCGGTCTCCCGGTGCGACCAGGACGGCACTACCGGGCGCTCGGGTCAATGGGACGCGCTCCGGGTCTTCGACGAGGACTCGGTTGTCGACGAAGTGAAGCGGCGCGCCGTAGATACCGATGGCATGATAAACGTCGATGAAGTTGTTGTTGCGCACGATCGACAGCTCTTCCCCGGCGCCCAGAACCCGAAGCCCGTTCGGTGCGGCGCGGAAGGTGTTGTCTTCGATCCGGTGCCCGCCGGCGGGATGCGCGGGCGGCTCCGACCCCGCGCGCTCCCAGAAGATCGCCGCCTCTTCGGCCGTGGTCGGAAACGGGCCGATGACGATCCCGTGCCAGGTGTATTCGAAGGTCAGCCCGCGCACGGTCTGACGCTCGCCCTGCAGATAGAGACCGGTGCAGCCGAATACGAGGCGTTCACGCTCATCGTCGGCCACGTCGAAGGCCTCTGGGGCGCAGCCGCGCAACGTCGTTCCCTCCGGGTGGCCAAGGACGACCACATCGGAAGCCGTCAGCCGGGCACCCGAACCGAGCAGGTATCGGCCCGGGGCGAATCGGACAGTGCCGCCGGGACGGACTGCATCGAAGGCAGCCTGGACGCTCGCACGATCGGCTGCCGCGTCACCCATCGGCGGGGCGACGTCGATGGTCCACGCGCGGGCATCGCCGGCCTCCGCCGGGTTCGTGCCGGTCAGTCCAAGCAGGCGGGCCGCGTTGTCGTGGCGGATCGCACGCTTCTGCGCCTCGCTCAGAAAGTCAGCCCCATCGATCACTTCCAGGCTCGGACCGATGGCGCCGGGGTAGTCGGAGCCGAACACGATGCGATCGGCGTGGCCGGCTTCGACAAAAGTCCGAAGGGCGGCGTGAACCAGCGGGGTCGGAACGCGCGTCATCGGCGAGGTCTCGACCATGACGTTCGGATATCGATCCAGCAGGTCAATCGCCGTTTCGATCCAGTCGGGCCGAAACGCGTGGTAGAGCACCAGGCGCAGATTCCGGTGTCGCTCGAGCACCGGCTCCCAGTGGCTCGGATGGCCGAGCGCCCCGTCGAACCGCGGGCAGCAGCCGGGCACCCGGCCCTCCGGCGGCGGACCGGAGTCGGCATGCGCGAGCACCAATAGATCGAGCTCGGCAGCAAGGGCCAGATACGGCGCCATCTCCGGGCCGTCGACCGGCACCCCGACGTAAACGTTGTAGAGCTCACCCAGCGCGCCGATCCGGCCGGCTTCAGCCTCGGCGCGCAGCCATTCCAGATCCGGCCAGTCGCCGCCGTGCCCGAAGCAGCGCTGGCGATTCGGATCGAGTCCGTCGGTGCAGGGAAATGCAATGGCCGCAACCAAGCGATCCGGTGCGAGCTGACGGAACCGTTCGACATAGGCCGCCGGGCCACCCACGATGCCCGCGACCACGCCGTTGGCATCGAGGTCGGAAAGGAACGCCCGCTGAAAGGCCTCGTCAGGCGTCTCGTCTGGCCCCACTTCATAGTAAGGCGAGCCCTCGCGACCGGCACCGACGTGCAGGTGGACGTCGATCACCGGCGCCGGTGCCGTCGAGCGACCTGGCGACTCCGAACCCGTGGTGGTCAGAACGGCGCCCGAGTCGATCAGGGGCAACGCAAGAGCGGCGCTCGCTCCCGGTACGGATTGCAGGAACAAGATGATGATCAATGTAAGTCGCATATGGGCAGGGTCACGATTGCTCAATCAAGGGACAAAATGCTGATAGCACATAACTAATCGCAAAACGAGCCGAAAGCCCGCCACGGAGATCAATGGGTGCGCGACAACCACGGTGAGCCAGACGATCACCGATGGGGTATTCGAAGATGCATTCGAGGGGTAAGGAAGTTCTGACGCCCTGACAAGAGGTGTCCCGTTTTTTGCCAGAGCGGCAACACCCCGAGCAACCTTGTTTCTTGTCGAGGCACTACAATATCAACGACGGCAACGGACACGGAATGAAGGCCATCAGCATGGACACTGACGCAGATCTCTCCGGAAATCTGAGAAAAATGCAGACCCGATTGCGGGATGTCGCGCAGTACACGCTGTCATTGGACGGTGTGCCAGTCGACATGAATGCGAAGATCGGCGAGACCCTATCGCTGCGTTTCGACGGCACCATCAACTGCATCGTCTGCGGCCGGGAAACGAAGAAGTCCTTCGGCCAGGGCTTTTGCTACCCCTGCTTTCGCGACGCGCCCGAAGCCAGCGAGTGCATCATTCGCCCAGAACTCTGTCGCGCCCACGAGGGCGAGGCCCGTGACATGGACTGGGCCGAAAAACACTGCCTCGTCGAACAGATCGTCTATCTCGCGCGAAGCTCGGCGATCAAGGTCGGCATCACGCGCGCCTCGCAGATGCCCACCCGCTGGATCGACCAGGGCGCAACCGATGCCATCGTCTTCGCCCGTGTGCCCAATCGCTACACGGCAGGCCTGGTTGAAGTCGCGATGAAAGCGCATCTGACGGATCGAACCAACTGGCAGCGCATGCTGAAAAACGAGGTGATCGATGCCGATCTCGTGGCAACCAAGGCATCGCTGATCGACAAGCTGGCACCGGAACTACGGCAGTACATCGATCCCGATGACACGGTCTGCACGATCGACTATCCGGTTGAGTGCTACCCGGAGAAGGTCAAGAGCGTCGGCTTCGACAAACAGCCGCAAA